>CAUOZE010000057.1:0-21058 GCA_963508915.1 uncultured Deefgea sp. | reverse complement strand
TAAAAAAGCATCTGCTGCTTCTGTAGCTTCTGCTGCACAAAAAGCACAATCTAAAAAAGCATCTGCTGTAGCTTCTAAAGCTTCTGCGGCGCAAAAAGCTCAAGCTAAAAAAGCATCTGCTGCTTCTGTAGCTTCTGCTGCTGCAGCTAAGTAATTCTTAGTTGTTGAGTAGTACCGGAAAGGGGCGCTTAGCGCCCTTTTTTGCATTCTGCAGATCGAGAATCTAAATGACGTTTGAAGAAAAACTGGGTATTTCGCTGGGTCTGGGCATTAGCGCCGTAGTTGTGTTGGGTGCGATCACTTTGGCGTTCAAGCAAGTGCCACCGCATATCCCTGCAAAACCCTTACCAGTCATGATCAGTGCCGCGAGCATTGCCGCACCCGAGAATGCTGAAATTGCCGCGCAGCATCGCGAATTGTTTTTTGGTACGGATGACCGTGTCGTGATTCCAGCGCCTTATCCAGCGCCTTTTGCCGCGATCGGTCAGCTAGTCACCAAAAATGATTACACCTGCACTGCGACTCTCGTTGCTCCAGATTTAGCGGTGACGGCGGCGCATTGTTTTATGATGGAAGCCAAAAAAGCCGATACCGGCCTGTGGTTCAAGGCGGGTTTTAATCAAGGAAAATATCAGGCGAAGTACCAAATTATCGACCAAGTGTTTCATCCCGCGTTTAAGCAAGGTTTGCAATACAAAGGTGAAGATGTCTATATCTTGCCGCAAGCGGCCGAGCACGATATTGCATGGCTGAAACTCAAACTCGTCGAAGGCGTTGCGCCTAAGCCTATGCCGCTGTTTGAAGGCGGCCGTGCTGAACTAGATGCCGAATTTCAATCGGCCAAGATGCGGCTCAATCAAGGTGGTTTTGCCGAAGACCATGAAGCTATTTTGACTGCGCATTTGGGCTGCACCTTGAGTGAGTTTCGCAGTAACAACACGATGTACCATCGCTGCGATACTTTGTCCGGTGATTCGGGATCGCCGATTTGGCTGACTACGCCTAACGGTCCGCTGCTGATTGGTGTACAAAGCTCAGCACCCGATTGGTTTAACCGTAAAAAAGCCGATAACGTGGGCGTAACTGTATTGCAATTGCCTGAGTTGAAGTGAGGAGTAAGGCGTGAGGTGTTACGCCTACCTCCTCACACCTCACTCCTCACAGATTCAGATACAATAAAGCCATCAATCGATTCAGTTGCGCCACTTGTGAAGCTGGCGCTGAAGAGGAAAGCCAAATGGATATCAAACAATACATGCAAGATGTGGGTCGCAATGCCCGCGCCGCCAGCCGCCTGATGGCCAAAGCCAATACTGGCGCAAAAAATACCGCGCTTAATTCGATTGCTGATGCGATTGAACGCGATGCCGTACTTTTGCTGGCAGCAAACCAGCAAGATATGGATCAAGCGCGTGCTGATGGTCTGGAGCCTGCCTTGCTCGATCGCCTGCAATTAACGAGTAAAACTATTGCGACGATGGCGCAAGGGTTGCGTGAAATGGTGGCTTTGCCAGATCCAGTCGGTGAAATGGGTGATTTCAAATATCGTCCTAGCGGCATTCAAGTCGGCAAAATGCGCGTGCCACTGGGCGTCATCGGGATTATTTATGAAGCCCGTCCAAACGTGACGGCGGACGCGGCTGGCCTGTGTATCAAATCAGGTAACGCAACGATTCTGCGCGGCGGCCGTGAAGCCTTTAACTGCAATCAAGCGATTGCGAAATGTGTTAAAGAAGGCTTGTCGACTGCGGGTTTGCCAGCGAGTGCAGTACAAATTATCGAAACGCCAGATCGCGCTGCGGTCGGCGAGTTGATTACGATGTCCGAATTTGTCGACGTGATTATTCCGCGCGGCGGCAAAGGCCTGATTGAGCGAATTTCTCGCGACGCACGCGTGCCAGTGATTAAGCATCTGGACGGCATTTGCCACGTGTATATCGACAACGAAGCCGATCCAGTGAAAGCCGTTCGCATTGCCGACAACGCGAAAACGCATCGTTACGCACCATGCAATACGATGGAAACGCTATTGGTGAACGAGCAGATTGCCGCAAGCATTTTGCCGCAAATTGCCGCGATTTACCGCGAAAAAGGCGTTGAAATGCGCGGCTGTGCAGCGACGCAAGCGATCTTACCGGATGCGATTGCAGCGACGGAAGAAGATTGGCGTACCGAATACCTTGCGCCAATTATCGCAATTCGCATCGTGAGCGATTTGGATCAAGCGATGGACCACATCAATACTTATGGTAGTCACCATACTGATGCGATCGTCACTGAAAACTACACGAAATCACGGCAATTCCTGCGTGAAGTGGATTCAGCATCAGTGATGATTAACGCCTCAACGCGCTTTGCCGATGGTTTTGAATATGGTTTAGGTGCTGAAATTGGTATTTCAACCGACAAAATCCACGCCCGTGGTCCAGTAGGTTTAGAAGGCTTAACCAGCGAGAAGTGGATTGTGTTTGGTGATGGCGAGATTCGTGCGTAACCCGTGAGAGGATCTGAGAAGAAGGGGCTTTTATGAATTGGCTTCAAGCAATCCCAATCATAATTTCTTTCGCCGTGGCCTCCATTGCATATCAACAATGGAGAGTTGCTAAGCAAAAGTTGCGATTGGATTTATATAATCGCAGATTTGGGGTGTACGAAAATACATTGGTTTTTTATCAAAGGCTAAGTGGTGGTCAGGAAAGCGTACTTGCTGATGACTTTAAGGGTATTCGCTTTGCCTTTATTAAATCATTTAGAGAGTCTCAATTTCTATTTGATGATGATTCCGGTGTTTATCAGTTGCTTGATAGGCTGCACAGTGATTCATTTAAAATAACCGCTCTGCATCAGGAGTCTAATCAAAAGTTGAGAGATTTATTGCACGAGGATTTTCAGAGAGCATTAAAAAGTATTGATATCATTCAAGAGCTTGAGATGAAAATGAAGCCCTATCTTAATTTTCATAAAATTTAGCTCTAAATAAATGCAAAAACTTGGCATTTTCGGTGGCACTTTTGACCCGATCCATTATGGTCATATTGAATTGGCGCGTTGTATGCGCGATCAATTGCAACTGGATGAAGTGCGGCTGATTCCAACGGGTTTGCCACCGCATCGCCCGATGCCGCCAGTATCTCCCGCGCAGCGTTTGGCGTGGGTTAAAGCGGCTTTGGTCGGTGAGAAGGGGCTGGTCGCTGATGATCGAGAAGTTCGCCGCGATGGTTTCTGCTACACCTTTGATACTTTGCGTGAAATCCAGCTAGAGAATCCGCAGGCGCTGTTGGTTTGGTTGATTGGCGCTGATTCTTGGCACAATTTGCCGACGTGGTACGCTTGGCGTGAATTATTGGATTTGGGGCATTTGTTGATTGCTGCGCGACCCGAATATGCGATTGAAGCAGAAAATTCGCGCTTAAGCCCTGATTTAGCAGAAGAATTTGCTCGGCGGCACGTAATAGCCAACACCAATACACTGTCTCAGGGTAAAATCAGCCTATTATCCAGCCCGCTGCTGCCTGTATCGTCGACACAAGTGCGTGATCTATTGTCACGTGGGGAAGATGTTTCAACGCTCACCCCCGTGTCCGGTCTCCTTGGCCAGAGTGGGCTTTACCGTTTTTGAAGGAAATACAATGACAGAATACGTCGACGCAATGCGTGACATCGCCGTTTTGGCGCTTGAAGATATTAAAGCAAAAGAAGTCCAAGTTTTGGACACCACCACTTTAACTGATTTGTTTGACTGCATGATCGTTGCCACTGGCGAATCAAATCGCCAAGTTCGCGCACTAGCCAATAATGTCGCGGTTGAACTCAAAGCCAAAGGCTACGAAATTCTGAGTACCGAAGGCGAAGAGACTGGCGATTGGGTCTTGGTCGATGCCGGTAGCTTGGTGGTTCACGTGATGTTGCCAGCGGTACGCGATTATTACGATCTAGAGCAATTGTGGGGCGGCCAGAAACCGACCTTCAATCCACTCGGAAAAGCTTGGTCAGCAGTGTAATTCGAAGGGTATTGAGCGCTAGGCATTGATCTTAAATGTTTAGAAGCCAATACCCTTTTTTATTATGGTTCAAGAACTATTTAGCTTACTTGCAATCATAATCTGGGTAGATGACTCATTCGCCTACGCCGTAGCGGCCGCTTCATCGCGGTTTGATTGCTGTAGCCATTGAGTCATATCCATATAAGCAAATGATCTTTTTTATTTGCTTATTATTCCGTACAGTTCACTTATTCCACCTAACACGTAGACGCCATGAATACCTTGTCCGAAGCACGGCTTACGCACTTAAAGCAGCTTGAAGCCGAATCCATCCACATCATCCGTGAAGTGGCTGCCGAATTTGAAAATCCAGTTATGTTGTATTCGATTGGTAAAGACTCTGCCGTGATGCTGCATTTGGCCAAAAAAGCCTTTGCGCCGGGCAAACCACCGTTTCCGCTGATGCACGTTGATACGACTTGGAAATTCCAAGAAATGTACAAGCTGCGCGATAAACAAATCGCTGACGGTTGGAATTTGATTCGCCACGTCAATGAAGAAGGTGTGGCTGCCGGCATCAATCCGTTTACCGCGGGTTCAGCTAAGCACACCGACGTGATGAAAACCGAAGGCTTGAAACAAGCCTTGAACAAATACGGTTTTGACGCGGCTTTCGGCGGCGCACGCCGTGACGAAGAAAAATCGCGTGCCAAAGAGCGCGTGTATTCTTTCCGCGATAAAAACCATCGTTGGGATCCAAAAAATCAACGTCCAGAGCTGTGGAACATCTACAACTCGAAAGTCGACAAAGGCGAATCGATCCGCGTGTTCCCGATTTCGAATTGGACTGAGCTCGACATCTGGCAATACATCTACATGGAAGACATCGAGATCGTGCCATTGTATTTGTCGGAAGAGCGCGAAGTGGTTGAATACAACGGCTCGCTGATCATGATCGACGACGAGCGTATTTTGCAATATCTGACGCCAGAGCAAAAAGCGACGATCAGCAAGAAATGGGTGCGTTTCCGTACCTTGGGCTGTTATCCATTGACCGGTGCTGTCGAGTCGCGCGCCACCACGCTGCCTGAAGTGATTCAGGAAATGTTGCTGGCGACGACTTCTGAGCGCCAAGGCCGCGCCATTGACCATGACAGTTCTGGCTCGATGGAAAAGAAAAAAATGGAAGGCTATTTCTAACATCGGGGAATAGGGAATAGGGAGTAGGGAGTTGAGCTTAGCTCCTCCGACTCCCCAATCCCCACTCCCCACTCCCGGGGTTTTACACATGTCAAATCAATCAGAACTAATCGCCAGCGATATCTTGGCGTATTTGAAGCAACACGAAAACAAAGACATGTTGCGCTTTATTACTTGCGGCAATGTGGATGACGGTAAATCGACCTTGATCGGTCGTTTGCTGCACGACTCAAAACTGATTTTTGAAGACCACCTCGCGGCGATTCAAAAAGACAGTCAAAAATTTAATACCACAGACCAAGAAATCGACTTGGCGCTGCTGGTTGACGGTTTGCAAGCCGAGCGCGAGCAGGGCATTACGATTGACGTGGCTTATCGTTATTTCAGTACTGAAAAACGCAAATTCATCATCGCCGATTGCCCGGGGCACGAGCAATACACGCGCAATATGGCGACGGGTGCTTCAACGTCTGATCTGGCAATTATCTTGATCGACGCGCGTTACGGCGTGCAAACGCAAACGCGTCGCCACAGCTTTATCGTGTCGCTGCTTGGTATCAAGCAAGTCATCGTTGCCGTCAACAAGATGGACTTAGTTGAGTTCTCTGAAGCGCGTTACAACGAAATCCGTGCGCAATATTTGGATTTTGCTAAAGATTTGGCAATTGAAGACATCGAATTCGTGCCATTGTCGGCACTGCGCGGCGATAACGTCGTGAACGAATCCGATAAAACGCCATGGTACGAAGGCCAAACTTTGATGGGCTTGCTAGAAAGCGTGCAAATCAATAAACACGCCAAGCTCGATGCATTCCGCTTGCCAGTGCAATACGTGAATCGCCCGAACCTCGACTTCCGTGGTTTCTGCGGCACGATTGCAGCAGGTCACGTGTTGCCCGGCGACGAAATCATTGCGCTACCATCCGGCAAAAAATCGAAAGTAAAAGCCATCGTTGCGTTTGAAGGTGAGCAGCCTGCAGCGTTTTCTGGTCAAGCGATCACCTTGACGCTAGAAGATGAAATCGATATTTCACGCGGCGATATGATCGTTCGTGCGCAAGATGCTCAGCCGCATGTTGGCAGTGCATTTGACGCACATTTGGTGTGGATGAACGAAGCGCCGTTGGTGGTTGGCAAGGAGTATATGGTCAAGCTCGGCGGTAAACAATGCTTCGGGCGTGTTACCTCCATCCAGTATCGTATCGACGTGAATAGTCTTGATCATCTGAATGTGCAAGAACTCAAGCTCAATGAAATTGGCTTAGTCCGTATCGATTTGACCGCGCCGATTGCATTCGACACCTACCGCGAATGCCGTGGCACAGGCAATTTGATCATCATCGACCGCTTGACGAACGCCACCTCCGCCGCCGGCATGATCCACGCCCCAGCCGCTGCCGTAGCTACGACCGAAGTGGATGAATTGACCCGCTTGCGTGCATTCGAAGCCGATTTGAACGCCTTGGTTCGCAAACACTTCCCACATTGGGGCGCCAAAGACGTATTGGATTTGCTGAAGTAATTCGGTTTTATTCAATAAAAAACCCGCTGATTAGGCGGGTTTTTTATTATGTGAACAATGTCGTGCAAATTATATACAGACAGCCTGTTGGTTGGTGTTTATGTAGGTTGGTGCTGAGCTTGCGAAGCCCAACAATCGCGGTAAACGTTGGGCTGCGCAGGCTTAGCCCAACCTACAGTGCTACAGTGCTACAGGTTTATAGGGCTTATTTTCGAGTTAAGCCAAGGCTCAAGCCCGTCGGGAGTTGCTCAATAGCGATGAGCTCCCGATTATCAGTTATGATCCTGCCATCGCTTAGAATTGCGTATGACGGATACCACCGAAGAGCTTCTTTATCAAACTCATAAATGAGTTGCAGCGCAGCTATTCCCTGCGCCTTAAGTTTAGCAATTATTTGAGCTGCTTGCGCGCCGGCATCAGGGAGAGCGTCGTGCGCAGCATAGTTTTACTTAACATCTTTACCGCGAAGTAGGAACGATACCTGACAACCATTTTGATGTGATTGGATATCAAGTACTGGATTACGTCTGTCTGCCATTTTTGTAAGTAGCAATCTAATCCAGTTATGGATTGCTGCATATGTGCCTTTCCCCGCTTCAGATGCAATTGCAGTAATGAATGGATTCCAAACAATTGCTAGATAGATAAGCCCAACTCTGATTAGTTCTTGAGCAGACTCCGCTGCGTTGTGCGAAAGTTCTACGTGTTCAATCCTAATGGGGGAGCTGTTAGTGATCTCAACCATCCACTGTGAGTCAACTTCTCTTGGGTCTGTGGCGAATTGGATATAAGTAGTATCAGGTAATATGGGAAGCGTTTCTGGAGGCTGTACCAGTGATTGGGTGTCAATACCTAGTCCTACAAAGTCCAATACTTCCCCATACTCATAAAATCCCAAAATAGCAGCAACAAACCTCTCTCCACTTTCGGTTTCAAAATTTGCACTTTCCAAAACCTGCCCTTTGGGGTATCCAGGATCATGATTGTGGAGGAGTATAAATGGATTGTTGTTAATTTTGGCCGACAAAGCCGCTGGATCTGCAGGCACGATAAGTTCACCATTCTCAGTTCGCGCATCTGTCCAGATTATAGAAGGAACAAGTTTTCCAAAAGGTCCCTTCGAAAGCCGTAGTATTGCATTGTCAGCCCAATCTCGAGTAGCTGGTGTATTCAACAAATCAGACATATATTTCCAATAAATAGTTTCAACTGCAGCATGATCTCGTAAGCCGCAATAGCGTAGGGCTTATGAGCAAAGCGAATAGCACCGTTGGGTGTGTCTACAACTCATTCGGCGCAATTCGCTGTGAGGCGACTTTAAGCAAATCAATTCGTTATAAACACCCCATCAACTCGTAAGCCGCAATCGTAGGGTGCTGATGAGCAACGCGAATCGCACCGTTGCAATGTTTGTTTGCAACTCATTCGGCGCAATTCACTGCGCTCATTGATGCCCTACAAATGTATTTAACAATGTTCATTTATTGAACATCCATCAGCACAACATCGGTCTCGCTGGATCACTGCACCATTCACTCCATGAGCCCGGATACAAACGCCCTCCGCTTAAACCCGCGACTTCGAGCGCCAATAGATTATGGCAAGCGGTGACGCCGCTGCCGCATTGATGCACCCATTGCGCTGGCGTGCGGTCGCCCAAGAGTTGCAGCCATTCTTGGCGTAATTGCGTAACCGATTTGAAGTGGCCATCGGCTAAATTGAGCATAAAAAAGCGATTAATTGCGCCAGGAATATGGCCCGCCACGTGGTCTAGCGTTTCGCCGATGCCGATAAACCGCTCGGCACTGCGCGCGTCGACGATTTCAAATTGCGCGGTGGCTAAATTGGCGAGTACATCTGCTGTGCGGACATGCAGTTCAGGGCATAGCTGGGCGTTGAATGTGCTGGCAGGCCACGTTGGCATCAATGTTTCAACCGGCGCTTGGGCCGCCAGCCAAGCAGGCCAACCGCCATCAAGCACTTGCACGCTATCGCAGCCGAGCCAGCGTAATAACCACCAGAGCCGCGCGGCAAATGGACCGCCGCTGGCGTCGTAGGCGACGATTTTACTCTTGGCTGAAATGCCCAGTTGGCCTAGTCGTGCGGCAAGTTGCGCTGGATCGGGTAGGGGATGGCGGCCGTTGTGACCGAGTTTTTCACCCGACAAATCTTCGTCGAGATGCAAAAAGCGTGCATTCGGAATGTGGCTCTCCGCATAGGCGGCGCGCCCTGCTGCCGGATTGGCTAAGTCGTGGCGACAATCCACAATCACTAAATCAGGGTCGGCCATCAGCGCTTGCAGTTGCGCCACATTGATTACAGGATGCATACAGTTCGCCACATTTAAATGTTATTTAAGTAGCGAAGCATAGCGTAGTCGACGATTCAGGTAGATATTGCACTTCTGTTGTTCGCGAAAAGGCAACAAATCGGCCACGAATTGTTAATCCCGCGTCAACACTTCCAGCAGTTCAATTTCAAAATACAGATCAGAATTGGGCTTAATGTGCTCGCCAATTTGGCGCTCGCCATAGGCCAGATGTGCGGGAACAGAGAGCTTGCGTTTGCCGCCAACGCACATGCCCATGATGCCGATGTCCCAGCCCTTAATCACACGGCCAGTGCCGATGACGCATTGGAATGGTTTGCCTTTGCGGTGCGAAGAGTCAAATACGGTGCCGTCCAGCAAAGTGCCGGTGTAATGCGTCGTAATCAGTGCGCCTTTGACGGCAGTTTTGCCTTCGCCAATGACGAGGTCTTCGATAATCAGTTCATTCATGAAGTTGTTTTCCCTTGAATTAATGGATTTTAGCCAGCGCAAGCGCTGCGCCAACTGCGAAAAAGGCCAGCGCACAGCAGCGATTAAATATTTGAATTCGTCGCCCACTTTCCAGCCAGCGCGCCAGCGACATGCCGCCTAAAGCGTAGGCCAGTTGCCAAGTGATTTCGATGATAAAAAAGCTGCTTAATAAAATCAGCCATTGTGGTGCTTGCGGTGCATTGGGCGTGAGAAATTGCGGCAAAAAAGCGGCGGCAAAGAGGATCGCTTTGGGATTGGAGAGCGCAACCGCTAAACCTGTTTTAAATCGAGAGGCAGTGGTATCTGCATTGGAGCTGGGGAGTGAAAGCGTGCTGCCTGCATTCCAGCACTGATAGCCCAAATAAATCAGATACAGCGCACCAGCGATTTTGAGTGCCATAAACAGCAGCGGCGAGGCGGCCAATACACTGCTCACGCCCAGCGCCGATAAACCCAGCAACAGTGCGAGGCCAAGTATTGCACCGCTCATCGTTGCTGTGGTCGCGCGCCAACCATAACGTGTGCCGTGGCTGAGCATCAACAACATATTCGGCCCTGGTGTTGCCGAGATAAAACTTGTTGCAACAATAAAGGCTAGCCAGATTTCGAGTGACATGGGGTTCTCTGGGTATTGCTCTGTTGCCTTTTATCAATAAAGTCTACAAGGCAATACATTTCATTAGTGATCTTAAGTTGAATCCTGATGCTGAGCCGTGCGGTTTGAGCTGGGGCTTAACAACCCGTTTAAGCGCACCGAGTGAGGAGAGAGACAAACAGTTTTATCGTTTGGCTCACGAGCGATCGAGGGCATCGGGGACCGATGCGCGCCCGGGGCGCCTTTCTTTGCTTACTTTCTTTGGCGAAGCAAAGAAAGTGAGTCCCCGTCGCGGACTGCGACTGTAAAACACCGTGCACCCTAAGGGTGCGGGCTTTACTAAGCCGCAAGCGGCAAAGCGACGCCACGCCGCAGGCACTTAAACGATTAACTGCGGCCTTTCCACGTAACGCTGCAATTTTTCAGCAAATATTTATACGCGCGTTCCATGAATTCATCGGGGAATTCTGGGCCTTTATTGGCCAGCGCGGTGTCGGCGTCTTCTTTGAGATCGTTTTCCCAAAAGTCAGTCAGCTCTTCGCGCAGCTCAACCGGAACGTGGTTTTCGATAAATTCAGCAACGAGCGCTGAATTGAGGCCTTTTTCTCGCAACGCTTTCACCATCGCGGTGGCTTCGCGCTTGAGCATGGCCGATTTGACGGGCTGCTCGGTGGCAACGAGTAAGAACAGCGTGGCAATGACGGCGTTGTCGCCATCTTGGCTAATTCGCTGCCAGTTTTTGGCAATTTCAGCATCGTAATCGCTGATCTCGTTGATGCCGCCATCCAAAAAGAAGCTTTCTAGATTAAAGCTATTGCTGCGAATTTTCGGCAATTCGTTGGCGAGGAAATGTTCCATTTCCGCGTGCGCGGTGCGGCGAATGACGATGGGTGCATCGCTGAAAAACAGCTCAAATCGCTCAGGATTGTAGACCGTCTTTTTGGCCTTGGCCGCTTTGATCAATAGATTGAATTCTTTGCGGCTGGGTAATTTGACTTTGGCGTCGGGCACTAAAATCAGCAGCATCACGCTGCAGATCAGTTGTTCAGCATCGCAAATGTCTTCGCTGCCGAGGCGCAGTTTCTTGGCGAGCCAAAAACCGAGTTCGATTTTGTCTTTGATTGCTTGGCCGCGAGCGAGGTCGGCTTGGTATTGCGGCCAAGAAATTCGCTCTTCACCACTCATTTCATTCAAAAATGACTGTTGCTCTTCCGTTGATGCCGCGCCATCTTTTAGCAGTAGCGTATCGCGTGGCATCGCATGCAAGCGGCGCAGCATATCCGCGCCGTTTTTCGAATGCGACAGCAGCGTGTTTTTTTGCAGCGATTGCGCTGCAATTTGCAAATCACCCTGCGCGTGATCTTCGAGATAGAGGCTGATCAGATTGGTCATCCGAATCACCGACAGCTCCAAATCAGGGCGCAAATAGGCGGTGCCAAAATAATTGGCGATTTGCACCATGCCTTTGGCTAAATCTGCTTGAATGGTGCTGAGTTTTTCGGCGCTAATAATGCCTTGCGCCACGCCAAAGCTGAGCGCCTTATCAAAAAATCGGCGTTGGTCAAAGGCGGCAATTTGGGTGTTAGGCTGGCTCATATTTTCCATACTAATGCGACGACTCGAATAAATTCTGAAGCGGAAAGTCAAAATCTTTCACCACAGAGGCACAAAGACACAGAGGAAAAGCACAATTCGTAGATTTTTTCTCTGTGCCTCAGTGCCACTGTGGTCAGTTTTTACTTTATTAACCTGAGTGAAAAGCAGAACTAAATCGCCGACTCTTCAGCTTCGTCGGCTTTGTCGCTACCGCCGGAAATCGCGGCGAGCAGGCTTTCAATCGCGCTGTCGCTAATCGGCTTACTACGGCGTTCGGTACGCATCGCGTGGGCTAAGACGCGGCCTTGCAATTCACCAATAATGTGTTCAAAAAAGTCGGTTTGTTCGTGGAATAAAATCCAGATGGTTTCTTTCCAATCATTGTCGGCCACTTCAGAGCGCGTGTAGCTCCAGCTGGTTTTGTCTTGAATGTGTTCGAGCGAATGAAATACGGCAAAAAACTCGCGGATTTCATCACTGGTGCTGCTGCCGTCGTCAGACAAAAACGGTAGTGGGTCGGTGGTATTACTGGCGTGCATAACAAAATTAAATACTTCTTCGAGGCGACAGTAAAAATAGTCGGCCATCGTTTCCGTGCCGCCGTCTTGCTCAAACATCGCTTCGAGGTATTCGCCAGTGAGGTCTGGGTCTTTGTAGATGACCGCATTAATCATGCCGCGCATTTTGTCTTTATTGCGCTCGCCGTATTGTTTGTCGAGCACCACGGCGCGGGCAAATTGCTCGGGCGTGACCATCATGCTCAGCAAAGATTGCTTGGCCGAATCGTATTCGCGCATGATTGCCAGCAAATCTTTCGGGGCGACTTCATCCAAAATTTGCATCAAAGCCGTATCGCCGTGTTGGTCGGCGATATCGGACAGCACTTTTTCGGCGCCAGTAATGTCGCCGACGGTAATCAGTTGTGAGGCATTGATAACTGCTGGATGCATAATCAGTCCTTAAGATTTGATTGGGTGTGCGCAAAAATACGAATAGAGGTATATGCTGCTGCGCATTATTGATGAAAGGCTACCGTCATATACGTATAGCAATTAATTGTCTTTGTCGCGAGATTCAAAGCCTTGCTCTTCAAGCCATGATGAGCCAGAAGACTCTAGGTCGCTCATCTCGCCACCATCGTCGTCTGAATTGTAAACATCGCGATCATCGTCTTCTTCTGTGACGGGTGTGGCCGCAGCGTGCGCGTCGTGTGACCCTTTGATGCGAAGGTATTCTAAAGCGGCACAAACCACCAAAAACACATCGCCACCGTCGGCATCCCGTGCCGCATTGACGAGTTCTTGGGCCCAATCGGCAATGCTGAGGTTTTCTTGCAGTTGATCCCAAGGGATGAAGTCTTCTCCATCGGGTTCGCTAGCTACAATGGCTTTCATCATCGCTGGTGACGTAAAGCTAAACGCATTGTAAAAAACCACCGCGACCATTTCTGGGCTGAATTCAATCATCGGCAATAGGTGCGAAAACTGTTGGCGTTTTTCAGCTAAACGCTTTTTGAGTGCAGGTTTGCCTTCCGAGTCGCTCATTAGGTCTTCGAGTTCGGCGTCGTACACCGACATCAATTCAGCAAAAAAGGACGATACGTTCATTGCAATACACCTTGTATATATTTAGCGGCAATTTCTTGGGCGACTTCGAGCGGGTTATCAATCAAGCTGCGTTGTCGATAATCATCATAGGCTTTGCGTCGATCAAAGTCAGAGAGAACATCGTAAGCTTCTTGGATTTCACGAAAGCGTGCTGGCGCATCGGGGTCGGCATTGCGGTCGGGGTGGTATTTAGTCGCGTTGCGACGGTATGCCGATTTGATGGCATCGATGCTGGCATTGGGCTGGACGCCTAATTTCGCGTAGTGATCGTGTAAAGACATGCGGATCCCCGATTTGAAGATGATTGCCTTGTGAGTACCAAGCAAAAAGCCCACATCTTGCGATGCGGGCTTTTTGCTTTATCTTGGTGGCTATGGCGGGACTCGAACCTGCGACCCCAGCATTATGAGTGCTGTGCTCTAACCAACTGAGCTACATAGCCAAGAGAGGCATGATTATCACCGAACAATTTGTACTTGGCAAGTGCTTTTTGCAAAAATCACCGATAAATTGCATTTTAATTATAAAACCATCACCGCAATCCAGCCAAAGGCCATTAATGGCAGGTTGTAATGCAAGAATGTCGGCACGACGGTATCCCACATATGATTATGCTGACCGTCGATATTTAAACCCGCCGTTGGGCCTAGGGTCGAATCTGAAGCCGGTGAGCCTGCGTCGCCCAATGCGCCTGCAGTGCCTACGAGACACACAATGGCTTCGGGGCTGAAGCCCAGCTTCATCGCCAGCGGTACATAAATGGTCGCCAAAATCGGCACAGTAGAAAATGACGAACCAATACCGAGCGTCACGATTAAACCGACCAAGAGCATCAGGAGCGCGGCTAGCGCTTTGCTATTGCCAATCCAGCCTGCCGATTGCTCGACCAAACTGGTGACGTCTCCCGTGGCTTTGAGTACTTCGGCAAAGCCCGAGGCTGCAATCATAATCAGGCCAATGCCGGCCATCATTTTCATGCCTTCGCTAAATACGCTATCGGCATTGCGCCAAGGCACTGCGCCACCCACGACGCAAATAGCAAAACCAGCTAAAGCGCCGAGCAGCATCGAGTCGGCATAGAGTTGCACAATAAAAGTCACCACCATGGCCATGATGGCCACGCTGATCGAGCGCGAGGAGTAAGAAATATCTTCGCGCTCAACGGCTTTGAGTGCGTCGATATTGTATTGCCGTGGTTTACGATAAGTCACAAAGACGGCGATGAGTAGGCCAATCATCATGCCCAGTGCAGGCAATGCCATGGCATGCATCACATTCACTTGGCTGGCATCTAGGCCCGATTTGGCGATACTGCCGAGTAGAATTTGTTTTAAGAAGATTTCACCAAAACCAACGGGAAACAGCATATACGGCGTGATTAAGCCAAAGGTCATCACGCAGGCGAGGGCGCGGCGATCGAGCTGATATTTGGCCAATGTATAAAGTAGCGGCGGAATCAGTAGCGGAATAAATGCGATGTGAATCGGCAATAGATTTTGCGATGAAATCGACACCGCCAATACAGCGAGCAAAATACCCCATTTAACGCGCTGGTTATTGCTGCTTTTTTGACTGAGTTTGGTCAAGCCATCAGCCATCGCGTGAGGCAAGCCCGACTCAGCCAGTGCCAAAGCAAATGCACCTAATAGTGCATACGACAAGGCAATCCCTGCGCCGCCACCCAAGCCACCATTAAATGCAGCAATCGTTTTTGCCAGCGTTAAGCCGCCACACAATCCACCGACCACGGCGCTGATCAAGATACTAATGACGACATGAATTCGGCTGAGCGACAGCGCCAGCATCAAGGTCACGGCAATTAAAACGGCATTCATGGCGATATTCTGGCAATTAAAACAGCTACTTTACGCGCTACAGCGTTGATCTGTTTAGAGGTAAATCATGAATTGTCGCATTGTGTAATATCTGTATATGGGATTTTCTGGGTGTTGGACTTGTTGCGAAACTGTTAGGATTTCATCCCCTTGGGTGGTTCGCATGTGATTGACCGCCCCATTACGGTGTATTCCAAAGGATTTTCATGACAGCCCCTGTAGCTAACGCGGCTCCACATTTGAAGCGAAATTTGCGCGCTCGCCATCTATCTATGATTGCGATTGGCGGTTCGATTGGTACTGGTTTATTTGTTGCCTCGGGCGCGACCGTGGCCCAAGCAGGCGCTGGCGGTGCTTTGCTGGCTTATGCCGTTATCGGTTTGATGGTTTATTTCTTAATGACCAGTTTGGCCGAGATGGCAGCCTATATGCCGGTTTCCGGCTCGTTTTCGACTTACGGCGCTAAATTTGTCGAGCCTGGTTTTGGCTTTGCCTTGGGTTGGAACTATTGGTACAACTGGGCCGTGACGATTGCGGTTGAGTTGGCCGCAGCCAGTATGGTGATGAAATTTTGGTTCCCAGAAAGCTCAGGCATGATGTGGAGTGCCTTGTTTTTGGCGATTATGTTTTCGCTTAATTACCTGTCGGTGAAGGGCTTTGGTGAAGCTGAATTTTGGTTCTCTTTAATTAAAGTCATTACCGTGGTGATTTTTATCGTCACCGGTGTGTTGATGATTTTCGGCATTTTGGGTGGTAGCCATAGCGTTGGTTTTGAAAACTTTACTGCGGGTGAGGCGCCGTTTGTCGGCGGATTTCCGGCTATGCTGGGCGTGGCGATGATTGCTGGGTTCTCGTTCCAAGGTACTGAGTTGGTCGGTATTGCGGCGGGCGAGTCTGAAAACCCGCAAAAGAATATCCCAAAGGCGATTAAGCAAGTGTTTTGGCGGATTTTGCTGTTTTATGTATTGGCAATTTTCGTGATCGGCATGTTAATTCCGTATACCGACCCGAATTTGCTCAAAAGCGATTTGGCCAATGTTGGCGTGAGCCCATTTACCTTGGTATTCCAAAATGCCGGGATTGCCTTTGCTGCCAGCGTGATGAACGCGGTGATTTTGACCGCGATTTTATCGGCAGGTAACTCAGGCATGTATGCCTCAAGCCGCATGTTGTACTCCTTGGCGACTGAGGGTAAAGCACCAAAAATGTTCGCTAAATTATCGAGCAATGGCGTGCCGCGCAATGCGCTGTATGCGACGACTGTCGTGGGTATGCTGTGCTTTTTGGCTTCTATCTTTGGTGAAAAAACGGTTTATTTGTGGCTACTGAGCACATCAGGGATGACCGGTTTTATTGCTTGGTTGGGCATTGCCATCTGCCATTATCGTTTCCGCAAAGCCTATGTGATGCAAGGGCGTGACTTGAGCGATTTGCCGTATCGTTCTAAGTTTTATCCTTTTGGCCCGATGTTTGCATTCGCGCTGTGTATGGTGATTATGCTGGGGCAAAACTACCAAGCCTTTATGGCTGGCACGATTGATTGGGCGAGTGTCGCTGCGACGTATATCGGTATTCCGTTGTTCTTTGTGATTTGGCTGAGCTATCGATATCGCAATAAAACGCGATTTATTCGCTACGAGCAAATGGATTTGGATAGCCAGCGGGATTGATTTCTTAGCCATTAGAATGAGTAGACGTATTGCCCTTTGGGCTTGTAAAAGCGATGGCTATGGTCATATACATAGCATGTGCAGACTGAACCCTGTAATTTCCTTGTATTGAACAATACGCAAAGGATTCAATCGTGAAACAGCCGATTCAACTCATTCTAATGCTGGCCTTTGGGCTGGTGGGAGCGCCAGCTATGGCTACTGAAGAACCAAAGTTCGAAGTCATTTCTCAAAATAATCACTTCGAATTACGGCGATACCCAGCCATTCTCGTGGCCGAGGTCGAAGTGGCAGGCGATATGGATACGGCTTCTGGCCAAGGCTTTCGCGCCATTGCTGATTTTATCTTTGGTAATAACATCGCGGTGAAGCCCAGTAGCGCAGAAGGCTCAGAAAAAATAGCGATGACGGCGCCAGTCACCTTGTCTCCGGTGAACGCCCCGGCAGAAAAGATCGCGATGACCGCGCCCGTGGTTTTGGCACCAGCAAAAGCATCAGCACCCACTGAGATTCCAAGCCTGCAAGGTGCACAGCAATGGCGTGTACATTTTGTGATGCCGAGCAGTTATACGCTCGCCACGCTGCCCAAACCCAATAATCCTGCCGTCGTCATCCGTGAGTTGCCTGCGAAAAAATGGGCTGTTTTAAAGTACTCTGGCTTTAATACTGAGGCGGGGACGCAAAAACGGATTGATGAGTTGCGCGCCTGGATGGCGAGCCAAAATCTAAAGGCTGTCGGCAGCCCACAATTGGCGCGCTACAATCCGCCGTGGACTTTGCCTGTTTTACGTCGTAATGAAGTGATGTTTGAAGTCGAATAAAAGACGCTAGCCACTGCTTGTCGCTAGAGTGGCCGTCTATTTCAAACCGTAGCGCGATGCCAACTGCTGCGGCAATCCTGATTTCATCACTTTTGTGGTGGCGCGTTGCAGGCGATCAAGCTGTGATTTGGGCGGGTCTTTACGTGCTAATAAGGCGATCTGCATTTGCTCTAAGCGCAAAGGCAGACCGGTTTCGAGTGCGGGTAGTGCATTGCGACGAATAGCAAATAAAATCGCCTCGCGGCTGCCGCACAGCAAGTCGATGCGCTGAGCCGCCAGCATTCGCACCCCTTGGTTGTAATCATTAATTTCGTAAAACTGTATGTTTTGTGAATCGATGACGCGCCGACAGCCGCCCCGAAGACGACCCACAATTTGCCCGTTTAATTGCGATTTATTACTTAATGCGCTGCTTGGGCTGGGCCACAGCACCAGATCAGTCATATGCAGTACGCCCAAACTACGCAGTTGAGCGGCTGGTACTGCTTTGATGTTGTGAACCGCTAAATCAACCTTGCTGTGATTCACCATATTCACGCTGCGGGCAAACGGTGTGATGTTCAATTGCAGCTCAATGCCTGCCTCTTAACCAATCGCCGTCATCAAGTCGACATACAAACCTAATTTTTGCCCATCGGGTGTGATGAAACTCAGTGGGATGATTTCAGGAAAAGAAACCTGCAGCGGCGCCGCTTGAAGATGGCACGCGCTCAATATCAGCAGTAATCCTGCCCATCGTTTGAGCATCTTGGTGTTCCTTTGTCGGCGTGCACTTAATCTAGTTTAGTCTGGCTTGGATGGCTAGTAGGGATGCCGAGCGGATGTGGTGTAAAACTCGATTTGCTGGAGAGGGCGGATTGTGGTGGAAGATGAACGGTAGCGCAAGCCGTGCTAGATTTGTTTCATGAGTCGATTATTCTGTTTAGTGCTTGAGTGGTTATTCAATGTATTGCCATCTAGACCTTTTATAGTTTGCCCTGCAGTCAAATACATCAAGATGTTTTAAGTTTAAATTACTTTAAACCATATTGATTTAATCGCTGTGGCAGTAAACCCATTCTCGTTTATCTGGGGTGCTACTGTGGGCCATCGCTAGGGTAGTGATATAAATGCCGATTATTTGGCGTTTCGCCCATTTGCAGGCCACTGGGTAAAAACGGAATCTTACTGCGGAAGCGATCGCGATCCGCTTTAGCGTCTTTTTTTGCCAATTTGCTGGCAGCAGCAAAAGGCATCGGGATTTTGCTGGTTTCGATTTCGAGCAACTGGGTTTTTGGCTTAATTTGAATACTGTAGCGGCCCAAGTTATAGAGTAAATACATCGCGTAGAGGTTGTCGATATCTTGGTATTCGCCTTGTGAGTTTAAAAAATCGCGAGAGAGCACCGAAGGAAAGCGGTCGGGTAAATCTTTAAAGGCGATTTTTTCTTCCTCGTGCGGGTCGATATAGCGAGAAAATTCATATTTTTTATAGAGTACGGTATCGATTCGGTAGCCGCGTTGATCCCATGCGGTGATGAGTTTCATCGCCATTTCGGTTGGTACATTGCTATTGAGCGCGCTGGCGACGGTAGACCATCGTAAAAAAAAGGGCTTTTCAATTTGGAGGTCTTTATATTGCGCACCAAACTTAAACGCTGAGGCTATGGTTTTGGCGCAATTGAGATCTAAATAACCATACTTAATCTCATCTCGGTGGTATTCGGTCTTTTTCGCTTTGGCATGAAAATCCACATTCATCTGCGCCAGATAAGCCTGAATCGCGCTGATCTCCGCACTGGGAACGCCATAAACGCGAATGCCAATGATGGATCGTTTGTAGATTTCACCAAAATCCAAGCCAAACGACGCTAAATCGGACAACGATGATTTTGATTTGAATAGATATTCTTGTTTAGGGATTTTTAAAATCAAATCCTGCGTATAAAAATCGTCTTGGTGTTTGGGGTCGCGGTCGGCGTAAAAATTGGCGGAATACACCGATTCTTGCTGCGTCGCGTGATCGGGTATATTGAGCGCCAAATGACCTGCAGAGCCGCCTTTGGACGTGCCAAAGCTAATCAGCAATTCAAGATCATAGCCATCTTGTTGCAATTGCTGCGCAAATACGGCCAGATTACTTGGCTCGCTGCCGTCTTTATCGCCCAAAGCGGCCTGCGCCGTGCCTAGCAATAAGATATAAAGTAATAAGAAACGCAGGAAATAATAGACTTTGGGCATGGGATTTTGCGCTTGAGTAGGGGTTGAATCATCGTGCGAGCCTTGACGCTGAGTTTAGGTTTTTGATGTATTGCGAGCAAGGCAAAGTTCATGAATGTGCGGCCTGATCTACCTATGCTGCACCGGCGATATGGTTTTGGGCATTGCAGGTCATGTACCTTTGGGGGACGAATGTTGAGTCGCTCAATTCACATCATGCGGGAGGTAAAGTTCTGAATGGCGCAATGGTATAAAAGAATGTGGATTTTCGCCGGTATGGTGGCGCTGGCCTTGGGCGTGATCGGGGTGATCGTCCCGGGTTTGCCAACCACGCCGTTTGTGTTGTTGGCGGCAACGTGTTTTGCCAAGGGCTCACCTGCTTTGCACCAATGGCTATTGGCGCATCGCTATTGCGGACCGATGATTCGCGATTGGGAGCAAAATCGCTCTTTGCCACTACGGATTAAAGTATTGTCGATTAGTTTGATGTTGCTGATGACCAGCCTATCGATCTGGCATTTTGCCGGGCAACCCCTATTGCAACTGAGCTTAGCCGCGTTCGCGCTGATTGGTGCTGTGGTGGTACTCAGAATCCCAACTCGCAGTGCGACTTAGAAAGCAGGGTTTAAGCGCAGCGGAGTACCTAACCTGCTTGAAGATTTGCTTTGCTTCAAATCGTAGTGCTCTTGCAGAACTGAGTCGCGCTAATGCCGCGCGGCACTTACTTTTAGCTTCGCAGAAACTTCGTTTTCTTGAGCGGCCAAGAAAAGTAAGCAAAAGAAAGCCGCCCTAGTATCTGCGTCCGGCTACGCCGGATTCTGGCCTAAGGCCATGGGCTGCGCTAAGGCAACAAGTTGCCAAGCTTCGCCACACCTCGCAGCGGACAATCGAGGCGGTTGCGCTCAAAACTCGCTCGGCCTCAACAGCAAAAGCATCGGCCTCCCTCAAACATTGATCGCAAAAACCCCGCCCCGCTTGTTCCTCGCTCGGCTTGACACAATGGATCTCGCGCAGCTCAACGAGGTTTGATATTAAGTGGATGTATTGCCAGCTAGGTATTGTAGGTAAAGGGCCACAATCAAATACATCGATACCGTAGATACCGTCTTGCCGGTCAAGCATTTTGGTATTCAGCTTGATACTTTTTTTGCGTTTTCAGCACGCCGAAACACAGGTGAACCAGTTTACGCATGCAAGCACCGAGCGCCGACATTTTGCTCTTGCCTCGGGC
>CAUOZE010000056.1:0-21450 GCA_963508915.1 uncultured Deefgea sp. | reverse complement strand
CGTTTGGACGATCAGGATCTGCCGCGCGAATAGCCCATTATGGCCCGAGCAATTGCGCTCAACGTTGAGGCCGGATATACGTGAGCAGTCGAACCGAAAACCAGAACTGAGAAATGCTTGCAAACCGAGAGGAGTCCATATACGAGATTTTAAGCCCCAACTCAACGAGCGCGGCTCCGCATCAACACCTAATCTGATATTAGTTCGTACCTGGCAATTGCAAACCCAAGATAGACAAAACCTGCTCGGGTGACGGCACTACCCCATTACCACCCAGCGAGTAGGCATGTTCACTCCAATCAGGATGATAGCTCGCTGAATCGGTCTGAATGTACAGGGCAATCGAAGGACAGTTTAAACTCTCCGCCAAATGGGTCATTCCTGTATCCACACCAATCGACCAATCTGCGCGATGGATTAAGCCACCAATTTCAGATAGCGTCATGCGAGGCGGCACAATAGCCAGCGTAGATGCGCTCGCCAGTTGCTGCGCAACATCACGCTCCACCTCGCTCCCCCACGGCAAAATAGCAGCAATCCCTTCTTGCTCTAAAGCTTGCAAAAGACAAAGCCAGTGCACGATTGGCCATTGTTTTTCTGCCTTAGAAGCAGCATGAAAACACATTACAAACGGTCGTTCAGCGGGCAACCAATCTGGAGTGTGCTCTACCGGGATTAAGCCAAACTCTGGTGAATCTTTCACTGCATAATTCATCGCCAAGCCAGCATAAGCAAGATACCAGGCACTACCTGGCAAAGATGAATCAGGTGAAACTTGTTGATTGTAAGCATAGCGAGAAATGGATTCCCCCAACCGGATATCGGGAGGCCAAATTATTACGTTAGCATTCGCCACTTTACTCAAAAGTGCCGACTTAATCATGCCATGACAATCGAGCACCACATCGTATTTCTCAAGCCTTAAGTGCTTAATCGCTGCCAATAAGCCCTGTAAATTCGCTCTATGTGTTCGTTTTTTAAACCCTCGGAGTGGTACCGATATAACGCGACGAATGCCACTATGCATTGCAGGCAGATCAGCAAATTGTGCATCAACTAACCAATCAATTTTCACCACTGGAAATTGCTGTTGCAAATCACAGATCATGGGTAAAGCAAAAATAATATCGCCGAGTGAGGTCAGTTTTGCAATCAAAATATTTTCATTTACAGTAGGCGCCTGATTGAACACAGTTCGATTTTTAAACGAATGTCATGATAAAAAACGGTTTTAACACCGCTCAAAAGCAGGAATGGATTATTTCATGAAAATGAAATTGATGTGAATATTTACAGCATAACTTGCTCTAGCTCATCGACTCCCACGCCAATAAAGCTTGTCCATGCTGCTTCAACCAAGCGCGCTCCGTTTTCCAATGCGGGCAGGCTGCCGCGACGATTGCCCAGAATCGTGCCGAATGATTCATCTCGGCCAAATGGGCCAACTCATGAATCACCACGTAATCGATGACACTGGCAGGCGCTTGCATCAATCGCCAACTCAAGCGAATATCGCCGCTGGACGTACAACTACCCCAGCGCGTTTTAGCAGATGACAATATCAAGTGGCGAGGTTGTAAATTCATGCGCTTAGCCCAGACCGAGAGGCGTTCGGCAAAATACGGTTTGGCCGCGCGTTGATAAAAACGAATTAATGCAGGTGCGATTTTTTGCTCGTTGGCAGCACACAGATAGAGCGTGTCGTCGATCAGTTTGGCGCGTAATGCGCTCTGCAACAATCGCGGTTCGCCCAACCACAGCGCCGTTGCACCCCATGTCAATTTAGCTTGCGCCACAGGTTCTGCGAGGCGGGTTTCTCGCTCGGCGAGTTTGGCGCGGATCCATGTGAGTTTGAGTTGAATGACGCGCTCGGCCTCAGCCAGCGGCGCGCGTTGCGGCAAGATGACCGTCAGCCCCGCCGCATCAATTTTTAAACCAATACTACGGCGACGAGCACTGCGCTGTAGTGTATAGGGTATATCGCCAGAGGCTAAATTGAATAATGCCTGCATAGTAATACGTAAGGTGTGAGGTGTAGATTCTGCTCTGGATTAAACTGCCCTACACCTAACTCCTTACCCCTCGCCCCTCACATCGCGATAGCAAGGCCCACGACCCGTGATTTCTGTCATTTGACCTTCGATCCAGCCTTCCACCTCTTGAATCAATTCAAGTGATTTTTTGCCTTCGACCGCAATCGGCGCACCAACGCGAACTGTGATTTCACCCGGATATTTCAAAAATGAATTTTTCGGCCAAAACTCACCGGAATTCATCGCCACAGGGACAATCGGCACATTTAAATCTAAAGCCAAGCGCGCTCCGCCTTGCTTATATTGACCACGTTCGCCCGGTTTAATCCGCGTGCCTTCAGGAAAAATAACGATCCACAAGCCTTTGGCGAGTCGATCTTTGCCTTGCTCCATCAATTGTCGCTGCGCTTGGGCGCGTTGCCCGCGATCAATCGCAATCGGCGAAGTCGTCGCTAAGGCCCAACCAAAAAAAGGCATTTTGAGCAATTCGCGCTTCATCACCCAGACTTGCGGCGGGAAAATCAGCTGCAGCGCCATCGTTTCCCACGCCGATTGATGTTTGCACATAAGCATCAAAGGGCCAGCGGGGATATGCTCGGCGCCTTCAACTTTAAATTTGAGCCCGCAAGTGATGTGTAGCCATTTCAATAAAATCACCGACCACAAACGAATGATTCGATTTCGCGTCACAGGGGGCAATGGCAAAATCAAAATGGCAATCAAAGTAAACAAAGGCGTGATGATGACAACCAACAACCAATACAAAATAGATCGCAACCACACCATGAAACAGACACCTGTAGGAAATCGAGCAGAATAAAAAAATCAAACGTCTTTACGTATTGTGGCTTTGATTCAAAGTACAGCTGCGGCAGCCTACAAGTTGCGCCTTGCTGCAGTACTGTGTGTACTGAGAGAACGATCAGCCCAACAGCCAAGCTAATCGTTGGAATACATCAGCCAATTGGCTGCGGCCGCCAGATGGTCAAATACGCGAGTGCCATCGGGCACATCACCGCCTTGCTCCGTTTTGGCGCCGTTTCCGGTGCGCACCAACAAAGCTTGACCGCCAGCCGCAATCACCGCTTCTAAATCGCGACGTGAATCGCCAATCATATAGCAATCTTTGGGATCAACCCGAAAGCGTTTCGCAATATCCAGTACCAGCCCCGGCGCAGGCTTGCGGCAATCGCAACCTGCATCGGGTGCGTGTGGACAGAAAAACACGGCATCAATATGCCCACCAGCATGATGAACTGCTTTGTGCATTTTGGCGTGAATCCGATTGAGCATGTGCACATCAATAATGCCACGCCCAATACAGCTTTGATTGGTCGCCACCACCATCGTCCAACCGGCACGAGTTAGCTCGCCAATCGCATTCAGACTGCCGGCAATCGGCAACCATTCTTCGGGGGATTTAATGAAATCAGGACGATCTTCGTTAATGACGCCGTCACGATCCAAAATCAATAATTTCATCTTATCTCCCTTGAGGCCACATTGATTTCGATGCGGCCTTCTGCAACATTTAATCAGCCAGTAGCGACAATTCGGCCACGCGGTTCATCAAATCGGCCAAGCTCGCCAGCAGTGCCAAGCGATTGCCACGCACAGCCAAATCATCGGCCATCACCATCACGCCATCAAAGAAAGCATCCACTGGCGCTTTCAATGCTGCGAGTTGTTTCAACGCCGACGTAAATTCATTGCTCGCCAAGGCGCTTTCCACTGCTGGTTGCAGCGCTAACAATTGAGCGTACAGCGCTTGCTCTGCACCCTCGCCAATTAAAGCCGCGTTCAACGTAGGCAATTCGCCTTCGACTTTTTTCAGGATATTGCGAATGCGTTTGTTCGCAGCAGCCAATGCGGAAGACTCAGGCAATGACTTAAATGCATTAACAGCCATAATTTTGGCAGCTAGATCATTAATCTGAGTTGGAGCCAAAGCCAAAATTGCATCCAAAACATCACGCGTTGGACCTAAACCCGCAACTGCTGGAACACCAAAAACTCCTTGCTGTTGTGAACGCGGAACAAACTCCCCGAATGACGGATCACCCAGCATATTTTTCAAGCGTTCAAGCATAAAGTTGTAAAGCCCATCCACCGTACCCTCTTTGATCAAGCCCGCCGGGAAGCTGGCGGCGGTAATGTTGAGTAACACTTTCAAATCGAGTGGCTGCGCAAGCGCAATTCGCAATACACCCAGCGCAGCACGGCGCAGAGCGAATGGATCTTTGTCGCCCGTTGGAATCAAACCAATGCCGTAAATACCAACCAAGGTTTCCAATTTATCGGCTAAAGAAACTGCTTGTGCAACCGCACCTTGAGGCAGGGTATCACCCGAAAACCTAGGCTTATAGTGGGCTTCAACAGCATACGCCACCTCAGCATCTTCGCCATCATGCTTGGCGTAATACTGCCCCATGATGCCTTGCAGCTCAGGGAATTCACCGACCATATCCGACGACAAATCAGCTTTGGCCAAATACGCAGCACGCGTGGCTTTGGCCGCATCAGCGCCCAACAATTTGGCGATTTCACCAGCAATGCATTCCAAACGCGTTACACGCTCAAGTTGTGAACCGATTTTGTTGTGGTAAACCACGTTCGCCAACTTAGCTACGCGGCTATCCAGTGGGGCTTTTTTATCTTGTTCAAAGAAGAATTTCGCATCCGACAAACGCGCGCGCAATACGCGTTCGTTGCCGTTAATGATGTGGCTCGAATCGGTCGCTTGCAGATTTGATACCAACAAGAATTGATTCATTAACTTGCCATTGGCGTCGAGCAGTGGGAAGTATTTTTGATTTTGTTGCATCGTCAAAATCAAGCATTCTTGTGGCACATCGAGGAATTCAGCCTCAAACTCACCCTTCAAAATCACCGGCCATTCAACCAAGGCCGTCACTTCGTCAAACAAGGAATCATCAGCAGCAATCGTTGCATTGACCGCAGCAGCGGCCTCTTTGAGTTTTTCACCAATCAAGGCGCGACGCGCAGCAAAGCTGGCAATCACACGACCTTCATCTTGCAAGACTCGCGCATATTCAGATGCAGTTTTTAGAATCAGCTCACCAGCAGAGAGGAAGCGATGGCCTTGTGTAGTGCGACCGGCTGTTAGATGCAAAACTTGCCCATCAATGACATCATCGCCGTGCAATATGACTAAACCATGTACCGGACGGATAAACTGACCATCTCGATCGCCCCAGCGCATCATTTTTGGCGCTGGTAATTTTTTGAGCGTTACGGCAACCAAAGCACTCAAGACCGAACTTAATGCCTCACCTGCTTTGCTCATCCGATAAACAAACACATCTTGCTTACCATCGTTCACGGTTTCTAAGCTAGCAACGGCTTCAGGTGCAAGGCCGCAAGAGCGAGCAAAACCAAGCAAGGCGGGCGTTGGATTGCCGTCTTTAAAACCAGAAGCAACTGCTGGGCCGCGCTTTTCAATGTTTTGCTCAGGCTGTACTGCGGCTACATTTGGAATGCTCACCGCCAAACGGCGTGGGCTCGCAAATGTGGTGTATTCGGCATCAGCTGGCACGAAACCTAATTTTTGCAATTCAGCAAAAATGTGACCAGCAAACGCCGCGCCTAATTTAGGCAAAGCTTTCGGTGGTAATTCTTCGGTAAATAATTCAATCAATAGCGTTGGATTCATGCTTATTCTCTTTAAATGCGAGGGCAAATGCATCTTGCCGCAACGCTTCATCTGGCAGGAAAACCTGATTCAGGTACTTATTCACTCTTTAGCGGCAGCGTCTTTCTCGGCCATAATCTGGCAGATTTGTCGGACAAAATCAGCCCCATAACTGTTTTTCTCTGGGGTGGTAAATTCCCACATAAACGCCGGAACATCATGCCGAGCAATTTCTTTGTCTTCACTATTTTGCATAGACACCGCGACCCCCGCCATACGCCCCAATTCACAATGAATGGCTGATCGAGCGTACTTAAGCCGATACTTCGCCTTAGTTTCAGGGTCGGTCTGGTCTGCGAAATAGCGCTGCACCATCCAAACAAAGGTGTAGTTTGCTTCAGCAAACTGTTTTTCATGCTTGACTGAGTTGGCATCAACCCAAGTTTCAAACTCAGGCATCGTGCCATACAGACGCCAATCGGTATTTTTAAACGGAATGGGTGCAGGACCTTCCAAACCATCGTCCATTTTCTTGCAAGCGCTCAAAAGCAGCACTGCCATCACGCACCAAGCAATCCGACTCCGCATGAAAACTCCGCGACCTTAGGCTGGCAACTGGCACATCGGGAAGCCCAAAGCTTCACGGCTATCGTAATAGGCTTGCGCCACCAAACGCGCCAACGTGCGCACGCGGCCAATATAGGCAGCGCGCTCAGTGACCGAAATCGCACCACGCGCATCGAGCAAGTTGAACATGTGCGAGCACTTCATCACCATCTCAAATCCAGGCAAAGCCAAGCCCGCTTCAATCAAGCGTTTGGCTTCCGATTCGAAATTATTGAATTGCTCAAATAAGAACGGCACATTTGATTGCTCGAAGTTGTAAATCGATTGCTCAACTTCATTTTGGTGGTAAATGTCACCGTAAGTTACTTTTTGGCCATTTGGATATTCAGTCCAAACGATGTCGTAAATACTATCTACCCCCTGCAGGTACATCGCTAGACGCTCTACGCCATAAGTGATTTCGCCCAATACTGGCTTGCAATCCAGACCGCCAACTTGCTGGAAATAGGTAAATTGCGTTACTTCCATGCCATTGAGCCACACTTCCCAACCCAAGCCCCACGCGCCCAGCGTTGGGCTTTCCCAGTCGTCTTCCACAAAGCGCACATCATGCACCGATGTATCAATGCCCAGCTCTTGCAATGAGCCTAAGTAGAGTTCTTGGATATTGTCTGGCGACGGTTTGAGCACAACTTGGTATTGGTAGTAATGCTGGCAACGGTTTGGATTTTCACCGTAACGGCCATCTTTCGGACGGCGGCATGGTTGCACATAAGCGGCATTCCAAGGCTCAGGACCTAAAGAGCGTAAAAACGTGCCGGTATGGAATGTGCCCGCACCAACTTCGATATCATAAGGTTGCAACAAGGCGCAGCCATGACCCGCCCAGTAGGTTTGGAGCTTGAGAAGGATTTCCTGAAAAGTCAGCATAGTTTTATTGGCACACGGTACAGGTCTTTAATCAGATAATTCTACCTGTTTTTATCGTCACCGTGGCGCGCCCCACTCATTGAGTCGGCTTCTCAACACAGTTGATGACGCAAGAGCGCCAAGAAACAGCAAAAAAACGTAAAAATGTAACAAACTTACGTATTTAATCAGAAATATGTTTTTCTCAGCGCCGCAAAGCCAGAAGTTCTTGTTATGCTTGCGTTTTATTGCGTGAGTTTGCCGCGACTTATCTTCTGTTTAGGTTTCAATAATGCGTCCGCTTTTATCTGCCCTTATTCTTAGTAGCAATTTATTCCTCTCGGCCAGCGCATTTGCTAGCCTAGATCTGGACGCCCTGCGCGAAGCGGTACGTGCCCGCGACTTGCCGCGTATCGCTCAAATGAGTGAAGCCAGCGCGGGCGAGCCTTTAGAAATGTACCCGCAATACTACTGGCTCAACCTACAGATCAAACAAATTCCCGAAGAAGACGCGAATGCATTTTTAAACCGTTTTCCCAATACCCCGCTCGCCAATCGCTTTCGCGAAGACTGGCTCAAAGAATTAGCGGCTCGCCAATCGTGGGCTTCATTCGAGCGCGAATACGGCAAGCTAGACTCGCCATCAGTCGAGCTGCAATGCTTTAAAAGCCAAGCTGCTTTAGCGCGCAACGACAGCAGCACACTCAGCAGCAATAAATCGTTCTGGTTTACTGGCAAGCCCGTCGCCAGCGCCTGCAATCCCGTTTTTGATGCTTTGTTTGAAAGCAGCGCGTTGACTAGCAATGATGCTTGGTGGCGAATTCGACAAGCTTTGGCGGGCGATCGCGCAGATTTTGCGCGGCAACTCAGTACACGTGTTGGCTCTCCAGCTGAATTTTCAGCAAAAAACCTAGCCGCAATAAAAAGCGCGCCAGAAAAGCAGCTCACTAAAATGGGCAATAGCCGTGCCGACAGTGAATTGCAGCTCTATGCACTCGAACTGATTGGCCGCAAAAATCCAGAGCAAGCGGCCCGCCTGATTGAAGAAATGAGCGATCAACTCAGCGTGGAAGACCAGCGTTTTGCTTGGCAACAACTGGGCTTATTTGCTGCCCGCCGCCACCACCCAAGTGCATCGATTTGGCTCGGTAAAGCCACGCTGAATGATTTGGAAGAAGAAGACCAAGCGTGGTTGCTGCGCTCAGACTTGCGCGCAGGGGATTGGCCGGCGGTTGAGCAGCGCATCAATGTGCTACCGAAAGAAACCCGCGAGAAAAAAACCTACCGCTACTGGTTGGCGCGCGCTTATGAAGCACAAAATAAACCCGCCGAAGCAAGGGCGATTTATGTATCGCTCAGCGATGGTTTTGATTACTACGGTTTATTGTCAAAAGAAAAACTAGGCACGATGCTAGAAGAATCGCGCGCGCCCTATACCCTCAACAAAGACGAAGTAAAACAAGTCGCAGCCATGCCGGGCGTGATTCGAGCTCTACGCCTGAATCAACAAGGCTGGCGCGTCGAAGCCAATCGAGAATGGAATTTTGCGATGCAAGGTTTAAGCGATACAAAGTTGCTCGCCGCAGCTGAATTAGCGCAAAAAAACAAAATGTTTGACCGCAGTATTTATAGCGCCGAACGAACTAAGTCGATTCATGATTTTACGCTGCGTTACCCGCGCCCGTATCAAGCTGATATTGAGTTAGCCGCTAAAAGACAAGGCCTTGATCCGGCGTGGATCTATGGGCTCATTCGCCAAGAGAGCCGCTTTATCAGCGATATTCGTTCAAGTGCCAATGCAGCAGGTTTAATGCAATTGATGCCCGACACGGCCAAATGGGTCGCAGGAAAAATGAAGTTTTCTAATTTCAAACCAAGTGATGTAACCGACGTTGAAATCAACACCCAGATGGGCGCGTATTATCTGGCCTACTGTGCAAATAACTTTAATGGTAATGCCATTTTGACCACCGCCGGGTATAACGCGGGGCCAGGCAATGCCAGAAAATGGCGCGCGGCAACTGAAATGGATCCGACGATTTATATTGAAACGATTCCATTTAGCGAAACACGCGACTATGTCAAAAAAGTACTGACGAACGCGAGCCATTACGCGCATTATTACCGAAATCGCCCAACCCAATTAAATCAACGCTTGCAAGCTGTGCAGCCGCCACAATAATAAATTGCCTAAGCTGAAGCCGCCTTTTTAACTTTGCAATATCACCACGACCTCGGAGTAATGCCATGCAAATCGTAATCGCGAATTTTCCGCCAGCAGTCACACTGGATGATGTCACCGCGCTACTCGTGACTCAAATCGGCGCACCAGAGCCACTGGAAATCACCTTGAATGAAGGGATGGGCATCAATACCATCGCACTGGTGCAATATCCTGCTGATGCACCACAGACACTGGGTGATGCTTTAGTGAACAAACTCAGTGGCTTGCACTACAAAGGACACGAATTAAACGCAACGGTTACGCATAGCTTTAAGGAGTAATCTCACCATGCGCATCGCTGTTTTTGATAGCAAACAATATGACCGCACCACCTTGACTGCGGCCAATCTGCAGCACCAGCACGAATTGGTGTTTTTTGACGACCGGCTCAATATTAAAACAGTGCCGCTCGCAGAAGGTTTTGACGTGGTGTGTCCGTTTGTAAACGATAAACTCGATGCGCCGACGATTGCGAAACTAGCCAAATTAGGCGTCCAGCTTATCGCGCTGCGTTGTGCTGGTTTTAATGGTGTCGACCTCCATGCAGCAGCAGAGCACGGCATCCCCGTGACACGGGTGCCAGCATATTCGCCCGAAGCGGTTGCCGAATATGTGTTTGCCTTGTTGCTCACCTTGATTCGAAAAACACACCGCGCTTTTAATCGAGTTCGCGATGGTAATTTCTCACTCGATGGTCTTGAAGGTTTCAACCTGCACGGACGAACATTTGGCATCGTTGGTGCAGGTAAAATTGGCCTTGCGACCGCCCGTATCGCCCGTGGTTTTGGTCTCAAAGTACTGGCTTATGACCCTTATCCACCCGCGAATTGCGACGTCGATTGCGAATTTGTCACCTTGGACGAGCTTTTTGCACAAGCTGATGTGATTTCACTGCACTCGCCACTGTTTCCGACCACGCACCACATGATTAATGAGGCATCCTTAGCCAAAATGAAAGAAGGTGTGGTTCTCATCAACACCAGCCGTGGTGGCTTGATCAACACCGTTGACCTCATCAAATCACTCAAATCAGGCCATGTTGGCGGGGTTGGCTTGGATGTATATGAATACGAAGAAGGTGTGTTCTTTGAAGATTTGTCCGATAGCATGCTTGAAGATGATGTATTGGCGCTACTTACAACCTTTCCGAATGTTCTTATTACATCACACCAAGGTTTTCTGACCACTGAAGCGCTCCATAATATTGCCGCATCAATGCTAAACAGCGTCGCAGAGCTTGCCCAACACCAGCCACTCGTGAACGAGGTGAAAGTGGGTGCTTAACAAGCTGTCGCGACAAAAAGAACACGCGCTGTCTCGCTGGCTACTGACCATTACGTCATTTGCGGCAGCGCTGTTTGCACTGGCCTTTGCCTTATTTTTAATTCAAACCGCAGTCAAAGAAGATAAAGCGATCAGCGTCGCCTTGGAGCAAGATTTACTCTGGCAAAAACAAGCGCTTAAAAATCGGCTCGACAATCTCAATACACAACTCAATGGGCTTGCAGAAGTTATTGCGACAGAAGGCTTTGCTTCAGCCAATTTCACTGGACGGTCTTTATCTATTTTGCAAGACTCACCCGAAGTGATGTCTTTGGAATACATGGATGAAACCGGCCAAGAGCGCTGGCGCTACCCACAATACCGCCCTGATTTTTTACCCGAACAAAAACATCGCAATCTAGTGGCTGCGCGCAGCGCCGTACTGGCGAGCCAAGATGCACACTTCAGCTCAGTGATACTGGGCAAACAAAATGTGCCTCTCGTAACGCTGGTTATCCCCGTTCGCTTGTCTTTCAACGGGCGCCACACCTTGCTGGCGATGATTAATTTGAATACCTTGCTGCAACAGCAAGTGCCATGGTGGATTGCACAACGCTACCAAATTACGTTGAACCAAAATGGTCAACAAATTGCCAGTAAATTTGATCGTAATCTCGACCCAACCCAGTTGTCAGAAAGCATTCAATTTGATTTAGAACCGAATCAGTTCGAGCTCAAAGCTACGGTGTACAAGCAAAAACGAAGCTGGCAGCAACACTTGCTGACACTGGTCGTGGCGACGCTCTCGATTTTGATGATTGGCTCGACTTGGGCGCTACGCCGCCACATCAAAGAGCGGCAAAAAGTAGAAGGTCAATTACGCCAAGAAACCGCGATGCGCGAAGCGATGGAAAACTCGCTCGTCACCGGGATTCGCGCGATGGATAAAGATGGTCACCTCATCTATATCAATCGCGCTTTCTGCGAGATGGTCGGCTATAGCTACGAAGCGCTGATTGGAAAAAGCCAAATCATGCCCTACTGGCCGCCCGAAGACCTCGACCGTTGCACCGCGGTATATCGTGCGATTTTATCGGGCCGCGCCGAGCCAACAGGCTATCAAATGCGCTTTATGCGCGCCAATGGCGAACGGTTTGATGTGCGACTTTATGCCGCCAAACTGATTGACGGCGATGGGCAGCATACCGGCTGGATTAGTTCAATTTACGACATCACCGAGCTACAACGCGAACGCGATGCGCTACAAGCCTCCCACGAGCGTTTTGTCACGGTGCTAAATGGTCTGGATGCCGCCGTATCCGTGAGTGACGCCAGCAGTGGCGAAATGCTGCTAACGAATCGCCAATTTGATCGCGCTTTTAGTATTCCTGATTGGCATGGTCGTTATTGCGCGCTGCCCTATGTGGCACGACGTAAAGGCGCACCGATTGATACCGAATGGTTTGATGCTTTCCGTGGCCATTGGTACCAAGTCAAAAGTCGCAGCAGCGTTTGGGTCGATGGCTCGGAGGTCTGGCTAGAAATTGCGACGGATATTACCGCACTGAAAAATGCACAAGAACGTGAGCGACTACAAAACGAGCAACTGCAGCAAACCACGCGTTTGATTAGCATGGGTGAGATGGCTTCCAGCTTCGCCCACGAGCTCAATCAACCACTGGCAGCGATTGCCAGCTATGCCACGGGCTGTCGGAATGTCTTGTCGCAAGCTGAGCCTAATATCGGTCAGCTAGATCAAGCGATTGAAAAAATGGCCGCGCAAGCCAAGCGTGCGGGCAAGATTATTTCGGGGATTCGTGAGTTTGTCCAACGCCGCGCACCGCACCGCAAACCGTGTGAAATTGCAGAATTAGTCGATACCGTCCGTACCCTACTGGCCGCTGAAGTCGCCAAGCAGCAAATTAAACTCACCATCAGTGACGTAACGCAGTTGCCGCCAATTTCGGCCGATCCGGTAATGCTCGAACAGGTGATGTTTAACCTAATGAAGAATGCCATTGAAGCCATGCATAATACGCCAGCAGCCGAGCGTAGTTTGGCGCTAACGATTACGCCGAGCGATGATATTTTATCCTTCGTGATCAGTGATCGTGGCACAGGTATTGCGCCAGAACAGATGGAACAATTGTTTAAACCCTTTTTTACCACTAAAAATACAGGCATGGGAATGGGTTTAAATATTTGCCGCTCGATTATCGAACACCATCAAGGCCGTTTATGGGTGGAAGCGAGCCCAGGCGGCGGTAGCCGATTTATCTTTACCTTGCCTTTGCCGCAAGATAATCTGGCTTACGAACCCTAATGCCCCCTTTTGAACTTAGCGCCAGCGCAGGAGCACACCGTTTATGAGCATCAATCATGCCAATACCCGCAAAATCGCCATTGTGGATGACGACGACGCAATCCGCGACGCACTCTCATGGCTGTTTTCGACCCGCAATCATCAGGTCAGCACCTTTGCCAGCGCCGAAGAACTGCTTGCTAGCTATCGCCCAGAAGACTACGGCAGCCTTGTGCTCGACGTACGGATGCCAGGGATGGGCGGCTTAGAATTATTCAACAAGCTGCAAGAATACGCTTACTGCCCACCGGTGATTTTCCTCACGGGTCACGGCGATGTACCGATGGCGGTGGCTGCACTCAAACAAGGCGCAGCCGATTTCATCGAAAAACCGTTCTCGGATAACGACATCGTTGATTTAGTCGAAAGCTGTTTATCGCAAGATCAACTCAGCCGCGAAGAATGGCAAACCCGCACCGCCGTCGATCAACGTCTGGCCTGCCTCACGCCACGCGAGCGCGAAGTGATGAAGCTGATTTTGACGGGGCGTTTGAATAAACAAATCGCCGATGATTTATCGATTTCGATGAAAACTGTTGAAGTACATCGCGCGCGCATTCTTGAAAAAATGCAGGTCAAAACCGCAATGGAACTCGCAGCTCGTTTGCGCGATGCAGGCGTAGAACCACAATAAGGTATATCTGTGTAGCCATTTATATTAAATGGCTACAATCAAATACCCACACAGAATACCCATGAGGATTTTTGTAGTGCTAATGCTGATTTCCCCAGCTAAAACGCTGGATTACACCACCCCGACTCCCGCTGAACTACCACACACCCGGCCCGAATTTCTAGCGCAATCACAGCAACTGATTAACGTTTTGCGGCAAAAAACCCCCGCCGACATCGCGCAATTGATGAAATTATCCGATGAACTTTCCCACCTGAATGTGGGTCGTTATCAAAGCTGGCAGCCCGACTTTACGCTGGAAAACGCCAAACCTGCGGTATTGGCCTTTATGGGGGATGTTTACACCGGCCTTGAAGCTACGAGTCTCAATGCCACACAACATGCCTACTTAAGCGAACATTTGCGGATTTTATCAGGGCTTTATGGATTGCTGCGCCCGCATGATTTGATGCAGCCGTATCGCTTGGAAATGGGAACGCGTTTAGCACATCCCAATGGCAATCACCTCTATGATTTCTGGAACGACACCGTAACCAACGCCGTCAATGCACTGAACAAAGACACCGTAGTCAATCTAGCCAGCGAAGAGTATTTCAAAGTGATTCGCCCTAAAGTACTGACCGCCAACATCATCACACCGGTGTTTGAGGACTTTAAAGGCGGTAAATACAAAATCATCAGTTTTTACGCCAAACGCGCGCGCGGGCTGATGGTGCGCTATGCGGCGCTTAATAGCATTAGTGATGCAAAAGATCTAAAACACTTTGATTTGGATGGCTATCAATTGGTGAGCGATGAATCAAGCGCTACGCGCTGGTTATTCAGAAGACGCCTTGCTGAGTCGTGATTCGCTTTGAGCTGGAGCATTCTTTATCCAGCTGCACTGCAAACAATCAAACACACAATCTACGCAAAATTCTTTGTCTTCTTGAATTACTTTTTTCAAAAAAGAAAGCTCGTTAAAAACGCGTTTGCGCTCTTTTGGATTGCAAATGTGCGGTAAACGGTCTTCGATTTTTTTTATTCGATATGCGGGATAACTCACGGCGGATTCCTTTATTAATAAAAGATCGCGCAAGTGAAAGTGACTAAAAAGTCACGGGGTACTTCGATAGAAAGAAACGCAGGCTGCGCGAAAAGCCAAGGCAAAAGATACTAGAAACTGAAATTAAAATCGTTGCACAATTGCACAGCGCTACGCAGTTATGAATGGGATCAGGCGGCTAACAACTGCTTGCCCCAACGTATTCCACGCAACTCAATGACTTGATAACTCCAGCGCGAAATCAGTAACACCAGCGCCAAAATCACGACACCGACTAAGTTGTCCACCCATGCGCTACCCAGATTGATAAAGCGCAGCCCGTCTTTGTACAACAACCATTGCGGCGCAAATGCAGTCAGCACCAGCAAAATCAGATGCAGCACCCCGTAATGCGTTAAGTAAATCGAAAACGACCACTTCCCCATGCTCACAAACGATTCGTGGCGCAGGCATTTCGAAACCGCCCCTTGCTCAAAAGCAAACACAATAATCGCGATGGCAAACGCCCATGCGGCAAGAAAGCTCTTATTAGGGTATTGGGCTGTAATCACCATATACAAAGCCGCTAGCAGCAATACCTCTATTACCGTTGCTAGTTTGAAATTGAGCCGCCAATGATGAATCGCATCAAAGCAGCGATACGCTAGAGCGCCTAAGAAAAAACAAGTAATCCCGCGAAAACCACCGCTGCCGATAAAATTAAACGACAGCCACACGCAGAGCGAACAGCCCGCCACCAACAACACAAACGCCGCTTGCCGCCAGCGCAGCGTCACCCAGAGTATCGCCCCGAACAGCACGTAGAGATAGAACTCCACACTGATACTCCATGCCGGCCCATTAAAACCAAATGGATCACCCGCCGGCAACCACGCTTGTAGCAACAGGATTTGATACAGCCATTGCTCAAGCTGCCAAGCAAGAAAATCACCATGAGCCCACTGCCAGAACATCGCCACACTAAACAGCAGCAACATCACCAAGTGCAGCGGATAGATCCTAAAAAAACGGCTAATCATATAGCGGCCAAAACCTGCGCCATCCATCGGTTCGAGCATGTAACGATAAGCCAGCACAAAGCCACTCAGCGTAAAAAAGAACTCAACCATCAATCCTGCCGAGCGAAAGAAATCCCATTCGCTAAAGCCTTGAAGCAAATGCAAATGAAACACAACCACACTCAGCGCGCATAAGCCACGAAAGCTATCGAGTACGATGAAGCGGTGTTTATGGCGGGGGCTAGGGTGATGATGATTCATGGCGAGCGACTTAATTGAAAAAGACGCCTGCGCGTCTTTAGGTTTGAATATACGAATGGTACACCACAGACTGCAAACACCGAAGGATTCTACAAAGCGATATGCGTTCGCTACGTGCTATACCAGCAATAGTTGCTTACCAATCAAGGCGTCAGCAACGATAGTCACATCAATCAAATGCAAGTTGAGTAGGTAATTTGCTAAAAAATAGCAAGAAATGCAAAGTATTCCATCCGAATAGGCGCATAGAATTTACGAGTTCAGGCCATTACCCTATTCAAAGCGTCCCAAGACTTGAATACGCTCAGGAATACTTAAAATGCAATCTCAGTCAGCAAAACTCGCAGCAGTCACACTGCGCCCCGCAGAAGAAAATGAGGCTGAACTGTTGGCCCATATTCAGAAACAAGCCTTTCTAGATCACTATCAGCGCTGGGGCGCATGGAATCCCTCCGACAGCGATGCAGCAGGCAGCGCAGGGCACGACAACCCTCATCTACTTCGTTACCTGATTCGTACTGCACATTATTTCGTCATCGAAATCGCTGGCGTAGTGGCGGGCGGGATTTGTGTTGAAGGCCCGTATGCCAATAAAGCTTATATCTCGTGGTTTTTTGTCGATCCTGCCTTCGCCCGGCAAGGGATTGGGCGACACGCGCTCGCCTTGGTCGAAAGTCATTTCCCCGCAGTGGATTGCTGGAATTTAGGCACGAGCGCACGTAGCGAGGACAATGCACGTTTCTATTTGAGCTGTGCTTACCAAGAAACTGGCACTGATGATGCGTTTCGTTATTTCAGCCGAACAGTGCGAGAAACCGCCCCGCCAGCCAATCATTTCACTGACCAAACACTCGACAAACCCTGTTGGAGTGATAGCTTTTTTGCGCAAGCCCAGTTTTATGACTGTGGCTGACCGAATTTTCGCATTGCATCGTCAACGATGACCGATGCGCACTTCCACAATGTCAACGTCAGCGGATTGTGTATTGGCGATGCTCGATTGGCACGACTGGAATTGTGTCATTCATCTTGGGGCGGAGCCTATTTACATGATTTAGGCCGCGGTTGGCATGGCGATACAGGCCCTGTGCGAATGGAACGCGTCGATCTGGGCGAGGCACAAATCGACGATTGTGATTTACGTGGTGCACACATCAGAGACGGGCAGCTCGAAGGGCTAAAAATCGATGGCATTGCCTATGCAGATCTGTTGGCCGCATGGCAAAAACAAACTAGCACCAGCTAACATCAAGGAAGAATTCATAATGCAACAAATTCAACAAGCTTTTTGGCAGCAAGTACTCACCAAGCACGGTCGAGATCCCGAATCAATATGCTATGAAGTTTTTTCTTTTGATGACAATCAGGCTGATGCAGATGCTTTGGCTGAAATGGTTTTGTTAGGACAAAAGCACGCGACAGCAGGACTGCATTGGCTCAACGAGCATGAGGCTCATGCGATTCCAAAAGCGGGGGATTTAAGTTTACTGACTCGCTTTGACAGCACACCTGTTGCAGTCATTGAAACCCGCGAAGTCATCGTCTGCCCCTTTATCGCGGTAGGAGCCGAATTTGCCGCCGCAGAAGGCGAAGGTGATTTATCACTGGCGCATTGGCGCAAAGTCCATTGGGATTTTTTCACTCGAGTATGTGCATCGATCAAGCGACAACCCACTCTGCAAATGCCGGTAGTTTGTGAGCATTTCACCACTATGACATGAACTACCGCAACGCATAGACTCATCAATGGTCTTAACATTGATAAAAAAAAGCCAGCTCACCCATGCTGGCTTTCTCAACAATACAAAATTTGCTGCTCACCACCAACGCTCATTTGCTAACAATCAGGCAGTGATGAAGCCTTCTACAGTCATTTTAACGCAGCCAAAATCGCCTGCGTATTATGCGTAAACATCCCAATCCATGTATTAGCAGGTGCTTTTTTATCCAGCGCATCGGAATAAATCGGTGGGCCGACTTTAGCGCCGGTTTCGCGGGCGATTTGGTCGATGAGTTTTGGATTGCTAATGTTTTCAGCAAACACGGCTTTGATTTGGCTTTTGCGCATTTCGCGAATCAAGGCCGCCATTTCTTTGGCGCTAGGCTCTGCATCAGTTGAAATGCCTTGCAAAGGGTAAAACTGAATCGCATAACGATGCCCCAAATACGCCAAAGCATCGTGTGAGGTGACTACTTTCTTTTTCGCTGCGGGAATTGCAGCAAAAGCAGCGGCAGTTTGCGTATCAAGCTGGTTGATTTTGGCTTTAAATGTGGCGGCATTGCTGCTGTATTGTGCTGCGCCCGCAGGGTCTGCGGCTTTGAGTGCGGCGGTGATTTGGTCGACCATCAGCAAGACTGCACGTGGATCATGCCAAGCATGCGGATCAGCCTTGCCATGATGTGCATGACCATCGCCATGTCCGTGCTCGTCTTCTTGCTCCAGCGGTTTTAGGCCTTTGGTCACCGTAATGACCTTGCCTTTATACGCCGCAGCTTGTTCCACGCGTTTGAGCCAACCTTCAAAGCCCAAACCATTGACGAAAAACAGCGGAGCGCCTGAGAGTTTTTTCAAATCTGCAGGTTTAGCCTGCCAAACATGCGCATCTTCGCCCGGCCCAACCAAGGTATTCACCTGAACACGGTCACCGCCGACTTCTTGTACTAAGTTACCCAGAATACTAAAGCTGGCGACGACTTTGAGCGGCTCGGCAGAGACTATTGTGCTGATGAATAAACACAGCATCGCGAATAATTGGCGCATTTCAACTCCCTACATTTTAAAAAACTACGACTCAATGATTGATCAATTAGCGAGCAATCACACGAAGCTAAGAGACTTTACCAATCAACTTTCGGTAAGAAAACTTGATCAAATGCCAAGAAAAAAACACATACAAAGGCACAACCACAAAAAATAAAGGGCCAAGCATTATCCCTAAGCCCATCACAGCGGCTCCGAAAACTAAAATCAGCACAAGCAAGGCGATAAATATCAAAGCCAAAAACCAATGCTTCTTTTGATTATCATTATTCGCTTCAGGCTCTTGACTGAGAAAAACAACAAGAGCTGGTATCCCAATCAAAATCAATAGCGGAATACCAACGAAAGCCAAGGCAACGCCTAACCCCGTAAGCAAGTTACTCATTGTGCTTCACACATTAAATCGCATGATGACGCCGTGCTTTGCGGCGCTGTGCCCACAGACCAAACGGCGCGACGATGAGCGAAATACAGTACATCGTGCCTGCCACCAGCACAATCGCGGGGCCTGATGGTAAATCCCATTGGTAAGACGCCACCAAACCGAGCAAACAGGATGTCAGCGCCACAATCCAAGCGGTCACAAATAGCATCGACAAGCGCTCTGCCCACAGCCGCGCGGTTGCCGCAGGCAGCATCATCAAACCGACCGCCATCAGCGTGCCCATCGCTTGAAATGCAGCCACGAAATTGAGGACTGCAATAACGACAAAGCCAATATGAAAGCGAGCACCATTGCCTGTCGTCGCAGCGACAAAGCCCGAATCTGCGCATTCGAGCACAATGCCGCGGTATTCCAGCGCCAGCCAAATCAAGGTAATCGACGCGACGGAACTAACAATCAACAAAGAAGGGTCATCAATCGCCAACACCGAACCAAACAGCAGGTGAATCAAATCAACACTGCTACCCCATTTCGACACAATCAACACGCCAATCGCCAAAGCCAGCAGATAAAAACCCGCGAAACTAGCGTCTTCATTCAGCCTCGTTTTGCGCGCGGCAAAGCCTGCGGCCAGCGCCACGAGTAAACCGGCGATCAAGCCTCCGCCCGCCAACCACGCCAGCGACAAGCCGCCAAACAAAAAACCAATCGCCGCGCCGGGTAATACCGCATGGGAGAGAGCATCGCCAAGCAAGGACATACGCCGTAGCAAGAGCAATACCCCTATGGGTGCGCAGCCAACCGCCAAAGCAACGCTGCCGACCAAAGCACGGCGCATAAAGGCAAACTCGCCAAGGGCGGAAAATAATTCAATATCGGGGATTAGCATGGTGTTCCTAGTTCAACTCGCCAGCGAGAATGCGCTTTAAACATAGCGAGCGCCCGTCAGCGAAGTGAGACCGGAGCGCAGGCACCGGAATGTACGTTTTGTACATGAGGATGCCGAGCACCGCCCGAACTTCGATCACGGGATGCGCAGCATGTTTAAAGTGCGCTCTCAGCATTCTTGGCACCACGTCGCATCATTGCGCCAATGCTGTGCTCGGCGATTGGCTTCTTGTAGGTTTTCAGTCGTCAATACATCCGCCGTTTCGCCCCACGCCAGCGCCGATTGCGCGAGCAAGAGAGTTTGCGGGTAATGCGCGCGCACTTGGCTCATATCATGCAGCACGGTGATTTGGGTTTTGCCCGCTTGATGCCAGTGGTGCTGTACATCGAGTAGATTTTCGATGGTCGCGCTATCGACATTGGCAAACGGCTCATCGAGCAGCATCACATCGGCATCTTCGACAATCAGTCGTGCAAACCGCGCACGCTGCAATTGCCCGCCAGAAAGATTGCTAATCGGTGATTTGATAAAGTCGCTCAATCCCACGCGTTCCAGCGCGGCATCGGCGCGCAAGCAATCGTCTTTCGACAAGCCGCGCCAAGCGCCACGCTGCTGCCACGTACCGGCCAAGGCCAGCTCACGCACCGTCAGCGGGAATTGTTTATCGAGTGTTGATAGCTGCGCCAAATACGCAATGCGTCCATGGCGATGCACATGGCCTTCGTCGGCTTGCTTCACGCCTGCCAACGCGGCCAGTAAAGTCGACTTGCCAGCGCCATTCGGGCCAACGACCGCAGTATGACTGCCTTTAACAAAGCGCCCCGACACCGCATGTACCGCAGCGCGGTCACGGTAGCAAAGCGTTAAATGATGGATTTCAATCACGGCTGTAAAGCCCAATAAGTCAGTGCCCACAAGGCGGCGAGCAAAGGCACAATGCACAACACCCGCTGCCAACCCGCCATGGCGAAAAAGCCAAATAAACTAAAAAATTTCAAACTGCGCCCCAATCAAGCCGAACAATTGAGAGTTAATCTCATTAAGCGGCTAAGGATATACAAAAACCACCTCTTTGTGCAAGCTAGTTGCATTAAGGACTGACACTCATCAGGGAATTTCCTCGAGCATTTCGCTAAATCAGCAAATCCATCGAAAGAACCGATAGATCGTACAATCTTTAGCTGATTTTCTTCTATGCAACAACCTTTTATTCTGACGGTTTAATTAAGCACAATCGCTTTTAACAAAAAGGAAAAAATGCCATATAAGAATCGCAAAATCAGCAACGCATTAAAAGAATGTAAATACGCTCACCTAGCGGAAATTTATCCAATCCTATCAACTTAAGCCTTCAGACCGTTGCTTTGTAAGCAATGTAATCGTGAGGTTTGGGGTGATTGGTGCGTTCTTTCCTCGCTCTGGGATTAAAATTGATCAACGATTTCCTGATCTCAGTCAGCGCAAGCT
>CAUOZE010000055.1:0-21590 GCA_963508915.1 uncultured Deefgea sp. | reverse complement strand
GAAGCTTGCGCTGACTGAGATCAGGAAATCGTTGATCAATTTTAATCCCAGAGCGAGGAAAGAACGCACCAATCACCCCAAACCTCACGATTACATTGCTTACAAAGCAACGGTCTGAAGGCTTAAGTTGATAGGATTGCTGCTGGATCGGCTGACGCACCATTGCCACATCATCGAAACAGGTAATGAGTCGTGGCGATTCAAGCAAAGTAGTGCCAGTGCCAAGCTTAAAATTCAGGAACGAGAACGGCAAAAAGAGCAGCCAAGCACCGTCGACGAATTATATTAATGGCTGGAAAAAAGAGGAGAAAAGCAGTACGCTAAAACCAGCCACCCACGCCGTGGGTGGCACTAACGCCTGGTCAAAATTCAATTCGCACAGCTGGTCAATATTAGTACGCCTCAACACACCAGCTCATAAGCGGGCCACAGGAGCCTGATACACATCAAATTTACGCAGAGACTAGGTTTGGTGTGCAATAAAGCAAATCGCATGCTCGCGAACTGTTTGGAAAATAAAAATAAAACCCCGCCATAAAAAGACGGGGTTTGTCATCAATCTGAGTCCATCTAAGCTTGGCTTTAAATGATTCTTTGATGATTCGAGGCATTAATCGGCATGAGTTGCCGAGGGGATCAAGTTCATCACCCCAGGTTAAAGTGGCTGATTCAAATTAATGAAATTGCAATTGAATTTGCTGCTTAGCTAGCGCAGCGGCTCTTTGCAGTGCTGAATGAACCGTGGCACGAGCAGCAGATGGTGCAGGCTGCCAGTCGGTCACTGGTTTACGGACATTGCCGTGGCAAATTACAATTTGAAACCAACCTTCCATCTCAGTTGAACGAGTGGATGGACGAGCTTCTACATCAAAATCAAACATACGATTAGTCATACTGGACTCCAAACTACATGGCTTAGCCGACCGCAATTAAAAAGGTCGCATAGCCTAACTCCGCCCAAAAGCCGGACGGTAAAGCACCAAATAGAAGAGCACCACGTTCAGGATGAACTTTGCAGAAAAGCTGAGGAGGCTTGCTGGGGAGAACTACTAAAACACAGGGCAATCATCACATTGAGTGGATTGCATTTATGTGCTCAATCAAATTAGTGAAGCGAATTTACAACATAAAAAAATCAAAGTCAACACATATTGTCAATATAAAAATCCGATGTGATTATTAATTCACTGATTTGTCAGCGAAAATATCGGCGCTGCGCCTGAGCACAGCACCAATTGACTCAACAATTAGTACTCAACACCGCGCGGTAAATCTTTAGCTGCCGCAATCCATTTTTCGACTTGCGACAAACTGGGCGTGCTACCCGCTAGTTTTTTAGCTTCATTAGTTGCGGCAAGGGCTTCTTGCAAATTTTGTGCATTGCGGCGTGCTAATTCAGCAACGGTATCTACGCCAGCAGCCTCGAGCAATTCCGCAAACTGCCCCGCTACACCATGAATTCGGAATAAATCAGCATGATTGACCCATTTCAAGATGAGCTTGCCGGTGATGCCGGTTTGCTCAGCCAATGCGTCACGACCTTTTGGCGTATTGCCTGCTGTCAGCAAGGCTTCCACCGTAATAATGCCGGCTTCTTTGAGTTTTGCAGCGTAGGTTTCACCAATGCCTTCAATATCGATAATTGCGGTCATATTATTGATTCTCCACTTGAGTTTGAGTGTCTTGTACGATATCAGTGAGCGGCTTGACCACCCACTTCAAGCTATCATCTTCTGGATGCTTACCAATTGTAAAGCCCAAATGTTTCATAAATGTCAGCATCGTCTTATTACTGGTCAACACTTCGCCCTCAATCACCGACAAGCCCATATCCCGCGCGGCGACAAATAGCGCCCCCATCAAACGCCCACCCAAGCCTAATCCCTGCCATTGATCACTAATAACAACGGCAAACTCACAACTATCGCGGTCGGGATTAACGTTAAAACGCGCCACACCGATGATTTCAGTACCAACACTGGTTTCCACCGTGGCAACAATCGCCATTTCACGGGTGTAATCCAATTGCGTAAAGCGCGCTAACATCGCTTGCGGCAATGATTTCAGCGTACTCATAAAGCGGTTGTAGCGGCTTTCATCCGACAACTTACTCACAAACAAAGCGACCAAATCGGCATCTTCTGGCCGAATCGGGCGCAACACCATGGGCAAGCCATTTTTCAATTGCGTAATTTGTGCCAGATGCGCTGGATACGGGTGAATCGCCATATGACTATAGCGACGGGCATTTTCAGGGATAGGCGCAACCACAATACGTGCATCGACCGCCACCACGCCGTACTCATCCGCTACTAATGGATTGATATCCAACTGTTGAATTTGTGGGAACTCACAAACCATTTCAGACACCCGCAGCAGCACTGATTTCACCGCCTCCATATCCACACCAGGCAGATTGCGGAACGGCGCGAGCATTTTTTTAACGCGAGTACGGCGGATTAAGTTTTCTGCGAGGTATTCATTGAGCGGCGGCAAGGATACTGCGATATCGTTAAATACCTCTACCGTAACACCACCATGACCAAAAGTAATCACCGGGCCAAAAGAATGATCGCGACCAACACCAATCATCAGCTCACGGCCGGATTTTTTACCGTGCATGGGCTGTATCACCAAACCGCGTACATTTTCGGCGCCAAGTTGTTCTTTGGCCCGCGCCAGCATTTTGCTCGATTCGGTGGCGACCTGAACCAAACTGGTTAAATTAAGAACCACGCCATCAATATCGGTTTTATGCACAATACCTTTGGCATCGATCTTCAATGCCACTGGCAGGCCTAAACCCATCGCTGCAGAAACCGCATCATCGGCGCTTTGGGCGCGAATGGTTAAGGTCACTGGAATATTAAACGCACGTAGAATCGCTTTTGATTCGACCTCATCGAGCACTTCTCGACCACCAGCCAGCACCGAATCAATAATCATGTGTGCGGTTTCAAGATCAGGCGCATCCATTTCACCCAAGGGGCTCGGCGTTTGCACCAGCAATTGTTGATTGTATTGCCAGCTGGCGAGCGAATAAAACACCTCAACAGCACTTTCTGGCGCGTTAAAAAATGCGGTTTGTGCTTTAGCGAGTAATTTTCGGCTGGCATCAATCTTTTTGCCGCCGACCCAAGCGAGCAATAATGGCTTATCCGATGTTTTTCGCAGCGCAATCATCGCCTCGGCAGTGGCCATATCATCGGTGCCCACTTGCGGCGTAAAGACCACCAAGACACCATCAACATTGGGATCTTTTAAGACCAACTCAGTCGCGAGTTTAAATCGCTCGGCACTGGCGTCGCCCAACACATCGACCGGATTTTGCAGCCCACTTTGCACAGGCAGGAAGGTTTTGAGTTGCGCAATTGTTTCTGGCGTCAACTTGGGCAAATCAATGTGCAAATCACGCGCTCTATCGACTGCCATCAAACCAGCGCCAATGCCATTGGTCAAAATGGCGAGGCGACGACCTTTGGTGCGATACGTTCCATCCAGCACGCGCACAGCCGTAAACAATTGATTAATCGAACGTAAACGCAATACACCAGCACGTTTGAGTGCCACATCAAACACATCGTCATGTTTAATCAGCCGCTCAGAGTGGGTACGACCTAATTTAACTTCATCGTCATAGCGGCCCACTTTCAAGGCCAATACGGCTTTAGAACGTGACGCGGCACGCAGCGCCGACATAAAGAGCCCCGAATCTTTTAAATCTTCGATATAAAGCAAAATAGCTTTAGTTTTCGGGTCGGCAACCAAGTAATCCAACACATCGCCAACATCAATATCGGCGGCTGAACCGAGCGACACCACCGACGAAAATCCGACGTCATGTAATTCGGCCCAATCCAAAATCGCTGTGGTTACCGAGGATGATTGCGATACCACCGCTAAGCTGCCGCTTTTAATTTTCCCTTGAAAATTGGCGGCAATAAGTTTGCTCGGCGCACGGCAATAGCCAAATACCGTTGGGCCCATAACACGGATATTGAATGACTTGGCGAGTAGTAATATTTTCTCGAGTAGTTTTTGTCCTGCTTTGTCGTGGCCGACAAAATCACAAGACATAATCATGATATGGCGAATACCTTGCTGCCCACAGGCCTCAACTAATTTGAGCAAGGTTTTGCTGGGTGTCGTTAAAATCGCCAGATCAATAGGAGTGCTAATTTTGCTGACGGTTTTAACGGCAGGCAAACCAAACACGGTTTTGTGCCGTAAATTCACTGCATGCAGCGCCCCCGTAAAACCGCCGTCAATCAAACTTCTCATCACAGAACAACCCACCGAACCAACCGTTTCTGATGCACCAATCACTGCAATTGCGCGTGGGTCAAATAATGGGGCAAGGTAATGGGGTTTCATGATGTCTAGCCTTTATCGTGGACACTAAATTGTACAGCGTGTTTCATTATGGCAGACAGATATTGCACCGCAATATTTGTGCTTTCCCTACATATTCATGCCGCCGAACTATCAAGTGGCACAAGGGAAAGATATAATCCTCGGGTTTATTCCCCCACTCAGGATTGTGCATCATGGACATCAGCAAGATCCCAGCAGGTAAAAACCTGCCAGACGACTTTAACGTTATCATCGAAATCCCAGCGAACGCACCGCCAGTGAAATACGAATTCGATAAAGAATCGGGCGCGATCATCGTTGACCGTTTCGTTGGCACGTCAATGTCATACCCAATGAACTACGGTTTTGTACCACACACTTTGTCGCTTGATGGCGATCCTGTAGACGTGTTGGTTCACACGCCATTCCCACTCGCTCCTGGCATGGTCATCAAATGCCGCGCGATTGGTGTATTGGGCATGGAAGATGAATCAGGCTTTGACGCGAAAATCATCGCATTGCCAGTTGAAAAAGTTTGCGCAATGTATGCACACATCCAAACTTTGGCTGACTTGCCAGAATTGCTGTTGGCGCAAGTGAAACACTATTTCGAGCACTACAAAGATCTCGAAAAAGGCAAATGGGTTAAGGTTCAAGATTGGGGCGATAAAGCCGCAGCTGAAGCTGAAATCATGACGAGCTTTGAGCGCGCTAAAAACGCTTAATTGATACTTGCTAGACATAAAAAAGCCGATCTTAACGATCGGCTTTTTTATTAGGTATTACTTCCTAATCAATACTTAATAATGCGTACAAGCAAATATCTATGCTTTTGAGTATTTCACAAACGCATACTCGATGCCATTGGCTGATACATTCGCCTCGCGGCTAACTTCTTGCCACTTTTCCCGATCAAACTCAGGAAAATACGCATCACCCACTGGACTCAAAGCCACTTCAGTCAAATACAATTCATCAGCCAGCGCCAAGCTTTGCTGATAAATTTCGCCACCACCGATGATAAATACAGTGGCATAGTCGGCGGATTTGGCCGCTGCTATCGCCGCTTCAATTGAAGTAAAACATGTAGCACCAGCAGCTTGGAAATCGGCATTGCGCGTAATCACCCAATGCGGGCGACCCGGCAAGAGTCCGGGCAAAGATTCAAAGGTCTTGCGACCCATAATCATCGGGCAAGCCATCGTCAACGCTTTGAAATGCTTCAGGTCTTCTGGTAAGCGCCACGGCAATTGATTGTTAATGCCAATCACTCGATTTTGCCCCAGCGCTGAAATAATCGCCACTTGCATTGTTATTCCTTTTAATTCACTGCAATTATTTTTTTGGTAACACCGAAGTCGGGTTGATGGTTTGGCCTTTATAGCGAACCTCAAAGTGCAATTTCACACTATCTGTCCCCGTTTGCCCCATCGTTGCCACGGCTTGCCCTTGCTTGACTTGTGCGCCCTCTTTGACCAGCAATTTTTGATTGTGGGCAGAGGCCGTCAGATAACCATTCGCATGTTGAATAATCAGCAGCAAACCATAACCACGAATCCCATCACCGGCGTACAGCACCTTGCCATCCGCTGCGGCCACAATTGCATCGCCTGCTACACCACCAATGCCAATCCCTTTGACTCGCGGCGGCGCATAAGGGTATAGCAATGGACCTTGCGCAGGCCAAACTAAAGCAATCGCAGCCACAGGGGCGGGTTCTGGCTTGGTAGCAGGAGCTTTCGGCCGAGAAGTTTGACTAGGGGTCGTTGGTTTAGTGCTCACACCAGCCGGTCGGCTGACTCGCAATAGCTGTCCCACATCGATGTCTTGGGCTTTGGCAAGGTTATTCCAGCGCACCAAATCGCTGACACTTTGCCCATTATTTTTGGCAATGCGATACAGCGTGTCGCCGGCTTTTACACGATAAAAGCCGGCAGGAGTAGGCCCAGTCGAGATCGGCGCAGGCGTGCTGCCACATGCGGCCAATAGCAAAGTAATAATAACGATCCACAAACGCATTATTTTTGATTAGCCTGCAAACAACTGCTCTGCAAACGACTACTCTGCAAACCTAAGGCCAGCCAACCCGCGATACCCAATTTTTGCAAAGTTTCGATATTGCGCTCAAAAATCACATCGGGATTCGGGAAGGCCTCCACCGCTTTGGCGATACTATCTTCCCGCAGCAAATGCAAAATTGGGAATGGCGCACGATTGGTGTAGTTGCCAATGTCGTTTGGCTCGGTGTCGGCAAACTGGAAATCGGGGTGGAAACTTGCCACCTGCAAAATGCCTTCCAGTTCATGCTCGGCAACAATGTCATCAGCTAGCGCTTGAACATCGTTAAAAATTTCAAAATCAGGAAACAAGGTCGGATGAATCAATAAGGTGGTGTCGACTTCATCAGCCGGTGCTTGTGCCAAAAAAACGAGCTCTCGATCTAGATCATCTAAAAAGCCATCCAAATGTTTCGCATCACTCACCACAAAGCGAATCTGGTTTTTAACGAACACCGCTTTGGCAAACGGGCATAAATTTAAGCCAATCACGGCCTGCTCTAACCAATGCTGGGTGGTTTTGATGATTTCTTCGTGGCTCATGGCAATTCCTAGACAAGAGTTGCCAATTTTACCTGCCTGCGCTGATTTTGGCTTGTAACAATCACCACTGATGGTTTGAAGCATAAAAAGCGCCGATCTGTATATCGACGCCTTCATGTATATTAAGCTAGCCATTATTTAACAAGGCTTACATCAATATACCATCACCTCAACAAACTCAAAACCTGCCCCGCATTGGCTCTAGCTTGCACTTGCATCGCCAACCCCGCATTGGTGCGGATATTTTCTTGCGCCAAGCGAGCCGTTTCTGCCGCGTAATCAGTATCGGCAACACGGCTTTTGGCGGCAGACGTATTGATGGATGTGGTTTGCAGATTCTGAATGCCGCTATCCAATCGATTTTGAAATGCACCGAGATTGGCGCGTTGCCCAGAAATAGCTTCAATATCGGCGTCCAATGCCTGCAAACTGGCCGTTGCTGCCGCAGTGCTGGATAAATCGATCCGTCCTGCGACACTATTCAAGCCCGCTTGTCCGCCGAGCGAACTGTTGCTCAAACTCAATTGATCACCGGCATTGGCACCCGCTTGAAACGTAAATTGACCACCTTGCAATACAGCTTGCCCGTTAAATTGGGTGTTTTTAACAATATCGTTATTACTTTGCGACAAAGCATCTGCCTCGGCTTGCAAGGCTTGCCGATCACTGGCTGACAGCGTGCTATTGCCCGCCGCCACACTGAGTTCACGCAATCGCTCGGTATTATCTGAAATCGAGCTCAAAGCACCTTCAGTGGTTTGCGCTAAAGAAACGCCATCGCTTAAATTACGCACTGCCTGATTACTGCCGACGATCTGCGCGGCAAATTGCTGAATAATCGCCGCACCCGCAGCATCATCTTTTGCACTATTAATTCGCGAGCCACTCGACAGTTTTTGCAGGCTGGATTCCTGCGCACTTTGCGCTCGTGAGGTGTTGTTCTGCGCGGTGAGTGAGGCGAAATTGCTATTGGGGTTGATCATCATATTAACCTCCTGCCTATCCACTTTGATATGGTTATTAGACTACGCCGTTGCAACAAAAATCCCTAGCACAGAGCGACTGGCGGCAGAATATAATTAATTCATAAAAATCAATCACTAAGATCAATAAAAAAGAAGCCAACTAAGGTATTCCTGTACAGCCAAACACCTCAAAAATCGCTAAGCTGCGCACACCTCAAATCAGCGAATGAATGAATGCCTCACCCACCTCATACTTTACTCGACGACTTACAAGGCATGCTCAGCGGCGTGATTTTAGTCGCGCTCGGGATTCAATTTTTTAAACAAGCAGGCTTACTCACTGGCGGCGCGACGGGTTTAGCCTTCATTGTCTTTTATTTAGGCCGGCTACCCTATGGCCTGATTTTATTTGTACTCAATTTGCCGTTTTACATCTTTGCCTATCGCGTGATGGGTAAAGAATTGACGCTCAAAACTTTTGCCTGCGTCGCTAGCCTCGCCTTGATGACCGAGTGGATCCCGCATTTGATTAGCTTTAAAACGGTCAATCCGATTTTTGCCGGGCTGATGGGCGGTTTGCTGGCCGGTGTGGGCATCTTAATTCTAATCAGGCACAAAGCCAGTCTGGGCGGCGTCACCGTATTAGCACTGTACTTGCAAAAAACCAAAGGCTGGCGGGCCGGCCACGTGCAACTGATGGTTGACCTCGGCATTTTAGCGATCGGCATGCTGATTGTGAGCTGGCAACAAATGGCGATTTCGATTTTTAGCGCTTTTATCCTTAATATGGTCATCGCGACCAATCACAAAACCGGTCGTTATATGGGAATGTAAGCGTTAACGCTAGCATGTCGCGTTTGTATTAGCTAAGATGAAGCACCCTATTTATTTGCAATTCGCATCAATGCAAAGCACTTTATCACTGATTTCAAATCGCTCCAGCAAAAAAGCTTTCTAGTATGCTGATGATTTTGTCTGCGCTATCAGTAATCTTATTCGTGATTGTTATCGTGGTCGTTTACCAGATGCAAGCCGCGCGGCGCAGCCAACAGCAGTATCAGTCGCTACTCGATAGCATTCCTGATTTAGCTTGGGTGAAAGACAAACAAAGCCGTTTTGTTATCGTCAACCAAGCTTTTCGCAATATCTGGAATATCAAAGACCCAAAATGGCTGATCGGCAAAGACGATTTTGCCTTGTCCCCGCCCGAGTTGGCTGCCAGCTATCAAGCTGACGATCGCCGAGTGATGAATGAAGCCCAAGCGTTGCAGTTTGAACGTAATTTTGAGCATATTCACGATGGCTCGCGCTGGATGGAGCTGATTAAGGTTCCAGTCTATGAGGACAGCACGATTATTGGTACCGCCGGAATTGCCCGCGACATCAGCACGCGTAAAGCCGCCGAAGAGCGCCTGTCTTGGCTGGCTCACCACGATCCACTCACTAAACTGGGCAACCGCAGTTTTTTGGCGATCAAAATTAAAGAACGTATCGACAGTGCAGCGCCATTTTGTGTCTGGCTGATTGACCTAGACCACTTCAAACGAATTAACGACGCACTCGGTCACCGCGCTGGCGACCAAGCCTTGGCACAAGTCGCTGAAAGCTTAAGTAAAATTGGTGCTGAAGTCTTTCGGCTCGGTGGTGATGAATTCGTACTGCTGGATGATCTACGCCATGCAGAAAGCATTAATGATGCGCTCAGCCAGCAACTCAAAATCCCCGTCACCATTGAGGGACTCTACTTTGAACAAGGCTTTACTGCCGGCCAAGTCGATTTTCCCACTGATGGACAAACCGCTGAGCAGCTCCTCAAACATGCCGATGTCGCGCTGTACGAAGGCAAAGAACTGGGACGTGGGCATATTCGCCGCTTTGAATCCCATATGGCGACGCAAGCTGTACGCCAACTTGAATTAGAACGTGATTTACGGCGTGCGCTGCTAGAAGGTCAATTTCGACTGGTATATCAACCGCAAATCGCCCTCAATACGACAGAACTGATCGGCTTTGAAGCCCTAATTCGGTGGCGACACCCTGAGCGTGGCGAGATCTCACCGAATGACTTTATTCCCTTTGCAGAACAAACGGGGATTATTTGCCGCATTGGCGAATGGGCGCTCGATTGCGCAATTTGGCAAATCAAAACATGGCACGAAGCAGGATTGGCACTCGTCCCCGTTTCGGTCAATGTCTCTGCCCTGCAGTTGGCGCAGCCTTTATTTGCGGCCACTGTGATTGCTAGACTGGATGCGCTACCCGCCTATTTGCGCAATCAAATTGCATTAGAATTGACTGAATCGACACTCATGCACGAACAAGCGCTCGACAGCGTGCATCAACTCACCGCCGCAGAGATTCCCATTTTTATGGATGATTTTGGCACGGGCTATTCCAATCTATCGACCATTTCACAGCTGGCGCTGTCCAAACTCAAATTTGATCGTAGCCTGATTCAAAACGTCGGCAACGACGCGTCTCATCAACGTGTTTGCCGCGCCCTACTCGATTTGGCCGACGCTTTAGAATTAGAAGTCATCGCCGAGGGGGTTGAAACGCTGGAAGAAGCCCAATGGCTGGCAGAACAAGGTGTGCTGTATGCGCAAGGCTATTGGTTTAGTCACCCGCTAGAGAGCGCGGCGGCAATAGCATATTTGAAACGCCTTTAAATTAGTAAGCAAAGTCACAAAACACTCCGCAAATACTTACACAAAATAACATTAAATAGAAATTATTCGCCCTTTACTCTAAAATGCTAGTTCAAAAATTGCCTTCACTGCACTTGTGTCTCAACGCTTAAATTATCAGACCAAATCCAAGTTAGGCCAGTCATTGGTATTCGTCACTTTTATGGCGCTACTTTTGTTTATCTATTTCTTGATCCCGATTTATTTGGGGGACGATATCTATCTGTCTATTTTAATCCCCTATTTTCAATGGATTATTGTAGGAACTATTGGATTAACTACTCTGTTTGGCGCGCGTCTTTGCTGTGCGAAAGCAGCTAGCAAAGCCTCTAGTTCGAATGAAGTCACTTTGTCCACAATCCCAAGTGATGGTCGAAAAAAATTCAGTATTGCCGCCATTAGCCAATTTTTGATGCCGCCAACGTGGTCGATTGAATTCATGCAAAAACTCAGCTCAGCGCAATTTACTCAGCTCTGCTTGGCCTATTACGAAGTCAAAGGCATCCCGCATACAACCCATCAACTCGGCTCATCGATGGGGCTCAATATTTTGATCTGGCAGAACGGCATTGTTAGCAAAGTGATTCATTGCAGCAACGATCAAATCGTTGAAATGAATGCGGTACGCCAATTTTTAGGTGTGCTAGTGCATGAGCGCGCTCATGCTGGCGTGTACATTCATCAAGGGAAATTTGGAGAGGAAGTGCGTAACTTTGCGGCAAGTCATAATATCCAACTGCGCAATGAATACGCTTTGCTCGCAAAGATTGAAAAACTCTCTGATCGACGCAAGCAACAGCTACTAAAAATGATATAAAACTAGATGTATTGAGCTGTAGGAATTGTTTAACAATGGCTACAGCTCAATACATAACATCAAAGATTAACTTCAATATTATCAATCAAACGCGTAGTCCCCAAACGAGCCGCAATCAAAATCACCAAGTGCTGATCGGTGCTGGCTGCGGGTTTAAGCGTTTCGGCATTGCGAGTATCAACGTAATCAATATCGTGCCAACCGCGAACGCGCAAATCAGTAACGGTTTGAATAGCGAGTTTTGAATAATCTTTTTCACCCGCTTCAATCGCCGCTTTCATGCGCGCCAAATGATAGTGCAAGCGCGGTGCTTCGGCGCGCTGATCTTCCGTTAAAAAGGCATTGCGCGATGACAACGCCAAACCATCTTCTGCGCGGCCAGTATCCACCGGCAAGATTTGAATTTTCATATTCAAATCTTTGACCATGCTCTGAATCACAAACAACTGCTGGAAATCTTTGCGGCCAAAGCAGGCGATATCGGCTTCAACGATATTGAATAATTTGGTCACCACGGTGGCCACACCACGGAAATGCCCAGGGCGGAACGCGCCACAGAGCTCTTCGGCGATTGCCGGTGGCGTCACTTGATATTGCTGAATCACATTCGGATAAAGTTCACGTTCATCCGGCGCGAAAATGACATCCACGCCGCCTTGTTCAGCAATCAGCGCAGCATCATTTTCTAGCGTACGCGGATAGCGATCAAAGTCTTCACCTTGCCCGAACTGCAAGCGATTGACAAAAATACTAACGACCGTATGTTCCGCTGCAGCTTTTGCAGCATGGATTAGCGACATATGCCCAGCGTGCAAACTACCCATCGTCGGCACAAAAGCCACCGTGCTCACGGTTTTTCGCCAAGCGCGAAGTTCTGCAATCGTATGGATGATTTTCATTTTTTTGAGAGGAGTGAGGTGTTAGGGGTAAGGTGTGAAGCGATCAGTTTACTCGGCACTCAGGTTTTACTCCTCACGCCTCACACCTCACGCCTCACCTGATTAAAATGAATGTTCTTCTGCTGGAAAGGTTAAGCCCTTCACTGCTTTCACATACGCGTCCACTGCACCTTGGATGCTATGAACGCTACCACTCATAAAGTTTTTCACAAAGCGCGCTTTTTTGCCTGGATACACGCCGAGCATGTCGTACAGCACCAGCACCTGACCATCGACATCGACACCTCCGCCAATCCCAATCGTCGGCACGGTCAAAGATTCAGTTATCGCTTTAGCGACAGTTGCAGGCACCATTTCCATCAACACCATACTCGCGCCCGCTGCTTGCAGTGCAAGTGCATCGCGTTTCAAAATATCGGCTTCGGTCTCGGTTTTACCTTGCACTTTATAGCCGCCGTACAAATGTACCGACTGGGGCTGTAGACCAATGTGCGCACAGACAGGAATGCCGCGTTGTACCAAGAAATCCACGGTTTCAACCATCACCGCGCCGCCTTCAATTTTGACCATTTCAGCCCCCGCCGCCATCAATTTGGCCGCGTTTTCATACGCTTGGGTGTGGGATGCTTGATAGCTGGCAAAAGGTAAGTCAGCCAATACCAATGCCTTACTCGTACCACGCGCAACGGCGGCTGTGTGGTAAACCATATCATCCATCGTCACGGGCAGTGTCGAGCTATGTCCTTGAATGACATTGCCGAGCGAATCACCAATTAAGAAGATATCAACGCCCGCTTCATCAAGCAAATGTGCAAAGCTCGCGTCATAGCACGTCAACATGGCGATTTTCTGGCCATCTTGTTTCATCTTTAATAGGGTATTTAACGTCGTCTTCATGGTGGGTATCCACGCGATTAAGTTGGTGGCAATCGGTTGCCTAATTTCAAGAAGAACCATAGGAGTGAGCTTGCCCGCGAATGCGCTTCTTGGGTAGCGGCGCTTTCGCGACCAAGGTCGCTCCTACAATAGTCTCATTTCCGCCTTTTGCAGAAAGAAAGCAAATCGTAAAGGAAACGCACAATAAATTCGACTCTTTTAAGCAGAAATACGGGTTTTCTCGGGGATTCGGGTCAAAGTCTGTGCGGCCACTGCCGCCAAATAGTCTTGCGCAGCACCTAATCCTGGAATTTGCGCCTCGGGCGCGATTTCCAGTAGCGGTTGCAACACAAACGCTCGTTCGTGCATACGAGGGTGTGGCACAGTTAAATCAGGCAAGTTCACTTGCTCGTTACCGTACAAAATCAAATCCAAATCGAGCGTACGCGGTGAGTTTTTGAATTCGCGCTGCCGACCTTGCTCTGCTTCGATCGATAGCAAAGCCGCCAAGACCTCGGGCGCCGACAAATCAGTGCTCAGTTCACAAACGGCATTCACAAAATCAGGCTGATCGGTATAACCCACCGGCGCGCTGGCGTAAAACGAAGAGCTTTGCAACAGCGTCATCGCCGGCCACGCCGCCAGTGCAGCAATCGCTTGCTGTAATTGCGCCGCAGGATCGCCCAAATTCGCACCTAATGCGACAAAAATATGCATCAAAATTAGGCCTCAGAAGTCTTAACAATGCTCTTGGCCGACGCAGGTTTACGATTCCGGCTGCGCTTGCGGCGTTTGGCAGGCACATCGCCGCCTTGACCACTTTTGGCGGCCGCATCGATCATGTCCATGCGTTCAGTGCTTTCGCTGATTTGAAATTTCGTCCACCAATCGGCTAGCTCTTGCTCGACCAAAGCGCATTCAGCACGCAGCAAGAGAAAATCGTAGGCGGCACGGAAACGGGGTTGTTCAAACAAGCGGAACGGGCGCAAACCCACTCGCTGTTCAAAGCGCGGTTGCATCGCCCAGATTTCTTTCATCGCCGCACCATAGCGGTTTGGAATCGCCAAGCGTTTACACACCTTGCTTTCCACTTCATTCATCGCTTCAATCAGCGCTGGGGTTTTCACTTCACCTGCAGCGATGCGTTTGTGCCAATTTTCTTCCACTTCATGCCACAGCAAAGCCGCAAACAAAAAGCCAGCTGAAACAGCTTTATCTTCAGCTAAACGATTGTCGGTGTTTTCTAACGCTTTTTGCAGGAACTTGGCGGTGTCAGGCTTAGACAGCAATTTATCCAGCAAGGGAAACAGCGGTTTATGCAAACTTAATTCACGCAAAGTCTGCACACACAGCCACGCTTTACCCGACAACAGTAGCTTCATCATTTCATCAAACAAACGCGCTGTCGGGATGTTTTCGAGCAGGGCCGCATGTTCACGAATTGGATTTTTGGTGTCGGGCGCAATCGCTAAATCGAGCTTGGCCGACAAACGCGCCGCGCGCAGCATGCGCACTGGGTCTTCATGATAGCGTTTAACCGGATCACCAATCATCACCAGCTGCTGTTTTTCTAGGTCTTCAATGCCGTGATGAAAATCGATAATTTCTTCAGCATTTGGGTCGTAGTACAGCGCATTCACAGTGAAATCGCGGCGATCAGCGTCCTCGCTAATCGTGCCATAGACGTTATCACGGATAATTCGCCCAGATGCATCGGTCGGTGATTCAGCGCTACCACGGAAGGTGGTCACTTCGATAATTTCTTCGCCACCGCGCTCGTAAAACGGCACATGCACAATACGGAATCGACGGCCAATAATGCGCGAGCGGTTAAAAATATGCCGAACTTGCTCAGGCGTTGCACTGGTGGCCACGTCGAAATCTTTTGGCTCTTTACCCAATAACAAATCGCGAATGGCACCACCCACGATATAGGCCTCGTAGCCTGCGGCTTGCAGACGATCACAGACTTTCAAGGCGCCTGAATGCAGTTGATCACGGCGAATGCCATAATGCTTGGCGTGAATCACGCGCTTGCCTGGGCGCCGTAGCACCTTGCCGATAAATTTACGAATCATGGGTGTTTTTTAATACTGCCATTGATTTTGCCAAAGCGGCGAAGCCCAATATTATACAAGCGTAACGTGGTATTCAGGGGATGATTTACTGACTTCGCTGACTACAAATAGGTTGATCACGCCCCCCCTGCTATTTAACTCACTAGAATCAAACGTATATCAACAAAGACCATATCCAACAATTCCTAGCAACCAATACCCAAGGATATATCCATGAAACAAGTTCAATACCAACTAGTCAACGTTTTCGCTACGGAGGCACTTTTTTCCGGCAATCCCCTCGCCGTATTCACCGATGCCAGTGAAATTACTGAATTTGAAATGGCCGCGCTCGGCCAACAAATGAATTTATCTGAGATTACCTTTGTAATGCCAAGCACAGAGGCCGATGCCCATGTGCGAATATTTACGCCATCGTACGAGATGCCCTTCGCTGGTCACCCCACGCTTGGCACCGCGTTTGTCCTTGCCAATGGCAAATCATCTGTCCAACTCAAAATGAAAGCGGGCATTATTCCAGTCGCTTGCGATGGCGAGCAGATGACACTCACCGCCAACGCGCCCACCTATCGCGATGGCCCTGATATGACAACGCTCGCCGCCGCACTGGGTATTACGCCAACGCAAATCAGCGGCACGCCGCGCTTTGTCAATTGCGGTAGTGAGCAACTCATCGTGCCGCTCGATAGCGTCGCCAGTGTGGCGCAGTGCAATCTGAATTTAGCCCTGTTTGAGCAAGTCGCCACCAATCTAGCAGGCCGCTCAGGTGCGTTAGTCTGGGCGCGCCAAAACAATGCCGATGGCAGTGAAACCGTCATCGCGCGTTTTTTCTGGTCGCAAAACGGTCAATCCGCTGAAGATTTTGGTACCGGCTCGGCATGCGCCAATCTGGGCGGCTGGCTATTGGCTGAAAACGCAGCTCTGCCACTACAAATCAAGATGGAGCAAGGGCATGGTATTGGGCGTATCGCCCAGCTTCATTTGTTGGTCACGGCAGATCGGCAGATACAAGTTGGCGGTAAAGTCAAAGCCATTGGTAAAGGCCACTTTACTATCTGATTGACGCTCTCAAATCGGGTAGCATTCGCCCCCCCCCCTTTTTTCCTACAGAGCGATGACTCACTCTGTAGTCACTCAGCAAGCAAAACCTAGCAATAACGTAACTAAAAACAAGAAAAGGTAAATATCGCCAACCGTTCGTCATCATTTATGACCTTACTCACTCTAGGCGATCAACTTATGCCGCTCTCATGTATCAGCATTTTCTAATAAATATTAGAATTCGACTCGAAAAATACTGACACTTATATGCCTTGAGAGCCGAAAACATGAAAATTCAATACATTGCAGCCCTTATTTGCACCGGACTGCTCTCCGCCTGTGGTGGTAGCGGTGGCGGATCTAACTCGGGTACGTCAGCCAACCCAACACCCCCCACTGGTTCAAATACCAATACATCGGGCACATCACTAGATCAAGTCTCAAATCCAAACCTAAACAAACCAGGAACAGGCATCCCTGGCTCTGAACCCAGCAGCAATCCGATTGTGCAAGCATTGCAAATCGGCAGCGTGAAGGGGCTCACTGCTGCAGATCGCACGGTCTTACTCCAATTGGCGACTCAACTGGCGGATCGTTACAAACAAAATAAAAATGGTGCGCTAGCTGATATTTTTGCTGATCCTAGTGCCACGCTAACTCTCAATCACACCACCGATAGTAGCGAAATCAATGTAGGCAGTCGCACGGTGGCGACGCCCTTACTCACCGCCGATGATGGCAGCGGTATGGCAGCAATTGCTCAATATGGTAAAGGGCGCGGTCTAGCGTATGGCAAAGATGTTTTAAGTTGGATCGCAAATCAGTCGCAAGAAACGCAACATACCGCTTTATTTACCCGCGCCTTTAACTGGGTTGTCACCGGCAAAGCCGCTGGCGCTTTACCCACTACCGTTAAATTTGCGACGACCGGCTATAGCGCAGCCAATGTCAGCAAAATGATCAAAAACCAAGGCAAAGCAGCACAAGCCATCAGTTGTGATTTAAGCGCGAGCAACAATACCTGTTGGCAAGAGGCTGATCTATTGGTCTTTGGTAATGGCACACCCGACACCGCTGGGCTGGCTAGCCTGATTCGTAAATACATGGAAAACGGCAAAGCCGTGATCTACATGCACCCAAGCTGGAGCGACTCGGCAGGTGGACGCCAAGTGCTGGCCGGCATGGGCATGACGCTAGGCGGCGACCCTGGTAATTATTTTTCCTCAACCGCAGGCGTTTCAATTGGCAGCGCTCGCACCGTGGCTGACAATCTAAGCCGCAGCGATCAACTGAGTAAGCTCGTGCAATCGCTCACCTTGATGGGGCAAGACAAACCGCAGTTGGCGCTCAGTCAAGACAACAGCGTCACCGCACCGATCACGCAAATTCACAATGAATTGGCGGCGATGCAAGGCAATGGCAGCAATCTATTTACCGATCCGACCACCGACCTATATCGCCTATTAGTGCTTTGGGCCGATTTATACCGCCCTGAAATTCAATACGGAAAAATCAACCGCGATACCGCGCCCGGTGATTTCCTACGCACTTTTGCTTCTGATTCTTGGCTTGCTTTTAATCGCACAGAAACCACCGTGACCAAAGCGGGTCAAGGCGACTTTATGCCTGTTGCAGCTCAAAGTTTGCCAGTAAGCGCAAGTGCCGAAACCATCGAAGTCACCATTGCGCAAACGGGCGGCATTACAGCCATCGGCCGTGCTGCGCTACCAGGCAAACCTGTACATATCGAGGTGATCAACGCAGGCAGCGCCAATGGTCTGAAGGTTCAAACCAATTATCTTCGCGCCTGGGGTAATCCGCTGACCGATAGTGTGAGCGAAGGCTATAAGCGCCCTCGCCGGCCACAATCGTTTGCGATTCCACTCGCTAGTAGCGGTGAAACGGCCTTTGTCACGCCTTTTGGTGGCCCGCTCTATCTGAACTACAGCGGCGCTAGCGCAGGCCAAACCATCACCCTCAAAATTCGTGGCGCAGCCAAATACGCCCATTTTGACTTTACCAAGACGCAAAGCCAAGCCGAACTCGACGAAGCCGTTGCTGCGATGAAACGCAAAGATTTTGGCTGGCAAACAGCGAAACTGGTTGGTGGTGAAATCCAGCAAACCATAGGCTACGCCAATAGTGAGATGGGCAATAAAACACCAGAGCAATATATCGTTGGCGAAATCAAAGAACTGCTGTTTGACTCCAACCATATTGCTAATGGCTTTAACAATATGCCGATGAGCAGCAATCTTTCGACACTTTGCACTCAATTTAATTGGGATTGTACTGGGCCGATTCACCGAGCCCCCAACGTGCAACATTTTGTCGGTTGGATTGCAACCTGTGGCTTCTTGTGTTCTGGCAATCCATCAGACGGTAGCGCAGCAATTAGCGGCACCGGTTGGGGTCACTCACACGAACTGGGGCACAATACGGTTCCACGAGTCATGCAGATTACCTTCAACGGCAAAGGCTGTGTCGTCGAGTGCGACAACAACATCCTCGCCAGCGCCCATATGCTGCGTCAATTTGCACTACGCGGCATTGATACTGGACACGCCACTGACCATCCTGGCCTATACCAAGACATCGTTGCGAACCGCGCCAGTAGCTTAAGCGGCAACGCCAAAGTGCTCGATATGCAAACACGGTTATGGGATATGAATAATGGCCAAAACCAAATGCGAGCCGTCCACTTCCAATTGGGATTCCTGTTTAGCCGCTACCGCGCTAACGAAGTGAAACCAACAATGCAAAGCAGCATGGATTTCTTCACCCTACTCACCAAGGCCGATCGTTTAGTCGACAAAGCATGGGATAGCACCAATAAAAGCAAATATGGCATGAGTCGATTTGCCGATAATAAAATCAACAACCCAGATTTACTGTTTGTATTGAGCTCGAAAATCATCGGCAAAGACCTACGCAATGTGTTTGCCATGTATGGCTTTACGCTCTCGCAAACCGCGCTCGATTCGGTTGCTGATCTCAATCTTCCCGTCTTAACTGAGCAGTTTTACGCGCTGCAAACGGGTAAGCACAATCACCTCTCCACCGGACAATGGCTGGATCTATCTAGCGCAACACCGGCCTATCCGTTTTAACTCTTGTAAGTTGTATTGCAGATCGCGGAGGTATTCCGCGCTCTGCAATTTTTATTTTGCCTAGCCGCTAAGTCGCCGCGCCAGGATCACTCACCCATTGCGGACACCACTCAAGCACACCTCGGCGATTGATAATCACCGTATTAGGTCCAATTTTGCACCAGCGATAACTACCGAAATCAAAGATATGATCAACATCTGCTTGTTTGCCGCTATAGGTGCCAGCCGCTAATGTATAAGTGCCATGTTCACCATCCCAAACCGCCACAGGTAAAATACTATAATTGATGACCTTGCCATTCATAGGCCAAGGCCAAATCATTGCGTGAGCAGTTTGCGATACGAAGAACGACAGTATAAGAAAATAGCGCATCGTCAGCTCCTTCAAAAGAAGAATTCTCGCAAATCAAACCGCAATCAAACTCGACCTAATACCCACGTTTTTGGGTATTTTGTCTCTGTGAATTACCCCTCGTTGTGGGTGTAAATTTTCAACACTGCAAAAGACAATCAATGACAGTTTTTGAGTAGGAAACACCGTATAATCGCTCAAACGTGCTCCGACTCTCTTTTAAATTGCTATGAATTCGATGAAAAACACCCTAATTGCCGCTCTAATTGCCTTACCCAGCCTTTCTCACGCATTTGTTGCGCCTGTTCCTGAGATCGCCGCAAAATCTTATTACTTGTACGACAAGCAAAGTGGCCAAGTACTCGCCGCACGTGATCCAGATATGCGCGTTGAGCCAGCCTCGTTGACCAAGCTCATGACTGCTTACCTCACGTTCAAAGCCGTGAAAGAAGGCAAACTCAAGCTTGATCAAACTTTATTAGTTTCAGAAAAAGGCTGGCGTCAAGAAGGCTCGCGGATGTACCTCGACCCGAAAGTACCGGCCAAGGTAGAAGACCTCATTAAAGGCGTGATTGTACAAAGTGGTAATGACGCTTGCGTCACGCTCGCCGAAGGCATTGCTGGCTCTGAGGAAGTTTTTGCGCAATTAATGAACAAAGAAGGCAAACGTCTGGGCTTGAAAGACTCCGTGTTCACCAACAGCACGGGCCTACCTGATCCAGCCATGCATGTGACCACCAGCGATTTATCGCGTCTGGCCAGCGCCATCATCACCGACTTTCCTGAGTTCTATCACATCTACTCGATTAAAGAATTCAAGTACAACAACATCAATCAACCGAACCGCAACTTGCTGCTCTACCGCGACCCCTTTGTGGACGGCATGAAAACCGGCCACACTCAATCGGCCGGTTACAATCTCGTGGCATCGAGCAAACGTGATGACCGCCGCTTGATTTCAGTCGTTGTTGGTACGACCAGCCCAGAAGTTCGCGCGACTGAATCATCAAAATTACTCAACTGGGGCGCACAGTTTTACGAAACGCCGCGTCTTTACACTGCAAAACAAGCAGTGCAAACCGTGCCAGTCTGGAAAGGTAAAGCCGATGTGGTCAGCGTTGGTTTTATGAGCGATCAATTCATCACCGTACCGAAAGGCGACGCGGCGAAGATCAAAATTGAACTCACCAGCCAGCAGCCTTTGATTGCGCCAATCAAAGAAGGCCAACAAATCGGCACACTCAAAATTATTCTCGAAGGCAAAGTATTGTCGGAACACCCTGTCGTAGCGGTGGCGGCAGTCGAAGAAGCCAATATCTTTGGTCGTGCGTGGGATACGATTCGTTTGTGGTGGAAAGGGATTTTTGGTTAATTTCTGAATTTGCAGCACGCATTATAAAAGCCCAACGTTGTTGGGCTTTTTCGTTTTAATGGGTATTGCCATGTAGGCACATAATGTAAAGGGCTAGAAGCATATACGCTGGCTACTTAGCATGGTCGCGCTCATGCCGCGCGGCACCTACTTTTCTTTGCTTCGCCAAATAAAAGTAGGCCAAAGAAAGGCGACCCCACGCCTGCGGCCCTCCGGGCTTCCCTCGATCGGTCGTGAGCCAAACAATGCAACCGTTTGTCTCTCTCCACTCACTCGGCGATGGGCGTCAGGGGGTTTCAAACCAATCCTATCAACTTAAGCCTTCAGACCGTTGCTTTGTAAGCAATGTAATCGTGAGGTTTGGGGTGATTGGTGCGTTCTTTCCTCGCTCTGGGATTAAAATTGATCAACGATTTCCTGATCTCAGTCAGCGCAAGCTT
>CAUOZE010000054.1:0-21656 GCA_963508915.1 uncultured Deefgea sp. | reverse complement strand
GAGTGGACACATTACGAAGGGAGTCAGTTAGGGTGCTTAATCATATAGTAATTAATAATCAAAGAGTTATGTTTGTTTCTGCATCATGCCGGATGGAGATTGAAAAAACAAGCAGCGCTTAAGTTGATACGATTGGGGTTAAAGGCATGATAGATAACTATTCTCGTGTTTGTTGCTTGCTTGCGGCTTCAGCAATTTCGGAAAAAGACTTGATTGATTTTATAAATGCTTGTAAAGACGAAAGTGCTAGCCAGACAATAAAAAATATTCGCAATTTTCGTTCGAAAATTGACTTTGCTGGTCAGACTCCAAGAGAAAGCAATAAAGATGTGATAAGTAAGCATGAGCTGACTGATAACCCTGTTGTTTCTAAGGTGGAACAGTTACTGATTCACGAGGCTAATATGTCGAAGACGGAGGCTATAGCTGCGCTTACAAATGCGCTAATCGATAAGAAAATTCTCCCGCCTGCATCAAACAAACGAGGCTTAGCTGCTTGGATTGAATTGCTACTCAAAAAAGTGCCGGCTAGTGAGGTGCTTTATTTGGCCACTAATATTCGTAATCAATATGTACACACGAATGAACGTAGTGATTGGTCTATAAGATAAAATAATGGAGTTTGAAATGCAGGTTGTGCAACTACGCGATTCGATGAATAATTTTATCGATTCTAATGGCGTGGAGTTGGTGAAAGCTTTAGAGGATGGCATCAGTTTACTTATTGATTGGGTAAATTTTCTAGAGTCGTTTAAAAAAACTGGAACTGCAGATGAATTGCTTGCCGCTGTAGCAAGTACGATACGTGAAACTGCTGCTTGTATCGCACTAGGGTTGGTTCGTCCTGCGATGTTCTCAATGAGAACTCAGATTGACCTTATTCTGGCCTGGCTCTACTTTAAAGACCATCCCGTTGAATGGCGGGTAGTAAACAAGACCGGTGATGGTTTTAAGTTAAAGAAAGAATTGTTTGATTATTTAACCAATACAGTGGATGGGTTTGCTGCAAGATATGGAATCCTGAAGCAAACATCTACGCGTAGCGAAGTTGATACATATAGATTACTCTCCGCACATATTCATGGACAAAGCTCCCTAGTATTGCCAGTTATAGATAATTTAACGGATGCAATATGTTCTAGAGCTATGTGTGATGAAGCAATACTACTTATAAAAGAACTCTCTGAATATGTTGGGGATGTTTTATATTCTGTTTATGCGAGCGAATATGCTGTCCTGCCAGGCATTACACAGTCAATAAAAAAGCGTTTTCAATCTGGGAAACAACAAACTGAATTTTACGCAACAGCTTAGTTGGTAGCATTATCAGTCGGGTGATTCAGCATGTGTTGCCCGATAGCATAGGTTTACATGAATGTAATAATTGAATTAATTTCCATTTGAGTACTCTGGGGATAGATTGGCCTCGCCGTGGGGACGCCAAAATATAAAAAAGCACACACTGCAAAGTGTGTGCTTTTTTATTGCTTGAAATTAATAGTGGTGATTTTTGTCGTATTCTATCCGGGCATGCGCGAGGCAGTCGTAGAAGTCGATTCTTAAATTGGCACAGAGCTCTAAGTATTTCTGCAGCTGTGTTGTGACTTCATTGCTGAGTTGTTCTTTGGTATTGATCGATGGGCTGTTTGATGCATGATTACTCTGTTGAAAGCTGGCCATTTGATTGCTCCTAGCAACACTATAAAAAGAGTATTGCAAGTCTCGTGCCATGCTGCAATGCGGAAAATACGTATGGCATTGCTGAAATAGTGCTTTTATTTGAGCATTTTGAGTACGATGCGGCAATTTTTTCCGTATTGAGCGGCAATGATATGGTTTTACTTGATGGTTGTTTCTAAGTCCTTGTTTTAGATAGGCTAGTTCAAGTCGAGCCGTTCATCGTTTTAAACATAAGATGACAAAAAAGCCACGGAAACCGTGGCTTTTTTGTCATCTTGCGATGAATTACTTTTTACGCTGTGGGGGCAGATCAGTACAAACACCTTTAGCCACTTCTGCTGCCATACCAATCGATTCGCCCATGGTTGGGTGAGGATGGATGGTTTTGCCGATATCAACCGCATCAGCGCCCATTTCAATGCCGAGGCAAATTTCACCGATCATATCGCCAGCGTGTGGCCCAACAATCGCGCCGCCGAGGATTTGACCATTTTCTGCGTCAAAAATCAGCTTGGTAAAACCTTCAGTACGGCCATTGGCAATCGCACGGCCAGACGCCGCCCATGGGAACACGCCCTTGGTGATTTTGATGCCGTCTTTCTTGGCTTGATCTTCAGTTAAACCAACCCAGGCCACTTCTGGGTCGGTGTAGGCCACGCCAGGGATTACGCGTGCGTCAAAGTAGGCTTTGTGACCTGCTGCGTTCTCTGCGGCCACATGCGCCTCGTGAACGGCTTTGTGCGCCAACATCGGCTGGCCAACCAAATCGCCAATCGCGTAAATGTTCGGTACGTTGGTGCGCATTTGCTTGTCAACGACGATAAACCCGCGTTCATCAACAATCACGCCGGCGTTTTCAGCGCCGACTTTCTTGCCGTTCGGTGAACGACCTGTCGAGTAGAGTACCAAATCGTAGCATTGTGCTTCAGCAGGCGCATTTGGACCTTCAAACGTCACCCAAACACCATCTTCTTTCGGCACAATCGAAGTGGTTTTTGAGCTCAGCATGATGTTGTCAAAGCGGTGTTTGTTCCAGTCTTGCCACACTTTAACCAGATCACGGTCTGCGCCTTGCATTAGGCCGTCTGACAACTCAACGACGTCCAAACGTGCGCCAAGTGTTGAATAAACCGTACCCATTTCCAAGCCGATAATCCCGCCGCCGATAATCAGCATGCGTTTCACAACGGCTTTTAATTCGAGCGCGCCTGTTGAGTCAATAATCCGTGGGTCGTTCGGAATGAATGGCAATTTCACTGCTTGCGAACCTGCTGCAATCACGGCTTGCGCAAATTTAACGACTTTTTTCTCGCCTGATAGTTCTTGGCCAGTGCCGGTGGTCACTTGTACTTCCATATGGTTGGCATCAAGGAAAGTACCCAGGCCACGAACGTGCTCGACTTTACGCATTTTGGCCATGCCAGCCAAACCACCAGTGAGCTTGTTGATCACTTGGTCTTTGTAGCCGCGCAGTGCGCCGATATCGACTTCGGGTTTACCAAATTTGATCCCGTTAGTCGCCATGTGAGCGACTTCATCAATCACCGCCGCATTGTGTAGCAAGGCTTTTGATGGAATACAACCCACGTTCAAGCACACGCCACCGAGTGTTGAATAACGCTCAACAATCACGGCTTTCATGCCTAAGTCAGCGGCACGGAATGCTGCTGAATAGCCGCCAGGCCCTGCGCCAACAACGAGTATATCGCATTCGATATCCACTTTTCCGGTGTATTGACCTGCAACTGGCGCTATTGCTGCAGCAGGGGCTGATACAGCAGGGGCTACAGCTGGCGCCGCTGCAGGAGCTCCCGCCACTACCGGTGCAGAAGCTGATGCTGCGATTTCAATGATTGCGATCACATCGCCTTCGGTGGCTTTGCCGCCCGCTGCGATGCGCATTTCTTTAATTACGCCAGCGTGCGTTGATGGGACTTCCATTGTCGCTTTGTCGGTTTCGAGGGCGATCAAGCTGTCTTCAATCGCAACGGTGTCGCCGACTTTAACGAAAACTTCAATCACATCAACACCGGCGTGGCCGCCAATATCGGGTACTTTTAATTCAATCGTATTGCTCATTTGAGAATCCTGTGAGGGGTGAGGAGTTAGGTGTGAGGCGTAGACCTCGCAACATTCGGTGTGGGGATGGGTTTTACACCTCACCCCTCACACTTCACTCCTTACAGTACAAGTCGACGAACGTCGGACAACAATTTACCCAAATACACGGTGAAGCGGCCGGCTTGCGCGCCGTCGATCACGCGGTGATCGAATGACAACGACAATGGGCACATCAGGCGTGGCGCGAATTCTTTGCCATTCCAAACTGGTTTGATTTGCGATTTGCACACGCCCAAGATAGCGACTTCAGGTGCATTCACGATTGGGGTAAAGCCCGTGCCGCCAATGCCGCCTAAGCTTGAAATCGTGAAGGTTGCGCCTTGCATATCCGTTGGTTTGAGCTTGCCGTCGCGTGCCAAGGCCGACAAATCAGTCAATTCCTTGGTGATTTGTTTGAGGCCTTTTTGATCAACGTTTTTGATCACAGGAACAACCAAACCGTTTGGTGTATCAGCGGCAAAACCGATGTGGTAGTACTGTTTCAATACCAGATTGTCACCGTCGAGCGATGAATTCATTTCTGGGAAGGCTTTGAGCGCTTCAGCAGCGGCTTTGATGATGAAAGCGAGTGGCGAGAGTTTCAGGCCGCTTTTTTCCCATTCTTTACCGATGGTCTTGCGGAAGTCTTCCAGTTCAGTGATATCGCATTCGTCGTTAAACGTCACGTGCGGAATCACAACCCAGTTGCGATGCAAGTTCGCGCCAGAAATCTTTTTGATTTTTGACCGCGGTTTGCTTTCGATTGGGCCGAATTTGGCGAAGTCCACTTTTGGCCATGGCAACAAATCAATGCCGCCACCGAGTGATGCGCCGCCAGCGGCTGGCGCTGCAAGTGACGAAGCCACTGCGCTGGTCATTACTGATTTAACGAAGCTTTGCACGTCTTCGTGCAAGATGCGGCCTTTCGGGCCTTTACCGCCGACCTTGCTCAAATCAACGCCGAGTTCACGGGCGAACTTGCGTACAGATGGAGATGCATGTGCTTTGCTAAAGTTAGCTTCGTCGATTTTGACTGGGGCAGAAGTCGTTGCAACTGGCGCAGCAACGGCTGCTGGTGCGGCTACAACCGGAGCAGGGGCCGCTGCAGGTGCTGCAACGGGTGCTGGCGCTGGAGCGCTCGCTGTGGCTGAACCTGCTACTTCTAGCAACAAGACAACGTCGCCTTCAGAGGCTTTGCCGCCAACTTGGATTTTGATTTCTTTAACGGTGCCAGCGTGGGTCGACGGCACTTCCATCGTCGCTTTGTCAGTTTCCAGCGCAATCAAAGATTGCTCTTTCTCGATCACATCGCCAACTTTAACGAACACTTCAATCACGTCAACGCCAGCGTGGCCGCCGATATCAGGTACTTTTACTTCCACCAAGCCACCCGAGGCGGCAGGCGCAGCAGCGGCTGGCGCGCTAGGTGCTGAAGTAGTTGGTGCAGCAACGGCTGCAGGAGCTGGGGCCGCTGCACCGACTTCGAGCAACAACACCACATCGCCTTCTGAAGCTTTGTCGCCAACTTTGATTTTCATTTCTTTGACAACACCGGCGTGCGTCGCAGGGACTTCCATGGTCGCTTTATCTGTTTCCAGTGCGATCAATGATTGTTCTTTTTCGATGGTGTCGCCAACTTTGACAAACACTTCGATTACATCAACACCAGCGTGGCCGCCGATGTCGGGAATGGTCACTTCAATTAAATTGCTCATTATCAAATCCTATTATGGGTGAGAGGGAAGGGGTGAGGTATTGCCCTCACCCTATCAGTGCTCTTTGTTTAGCGGGCTATACACTAAAAGAGCACCTCACTCAATTACACTGTCCAAGGGGCCGGTTTCGCTGGGTTGATACCATATTTTTCCATGGCTTCAAGCACTTTCTCTTTACCGATTTTGCCTTCGTCAGCCAAGGCTTTAATTGCGGCAACGGCAACGTAGAAGCTGTCGACTTCAAAGAATTTACGCAATTGTTTGCGTGAATCAGAGCGACCGAAACCATCGCAGCCGAGCACAACGTAACGACCTGGCACGTATTCACGAACTTGATCAGCAAACGCGCGTTTGTAATCGGTAGCTGCGATCACTGGACCTTGACGGCCAGCTAAGCATTGGGTCACGTACGGCACAGCGGCTTCGCCCATAGGGTCGAGCATATTGTGACGTTCAGCAGCCATACCATCGCGGCGCAATTCGTTAAAGCTTGGGCATGCCCAGATATCAGATTCGATACCGAAATCAGCTTTGAGTAATTTAGCCGCTTTAATCACTTCGCGGAAAATCGTACCTGAGCCCATCAACTGAACTTTTAGTTTCGCGTCTTTTGGACCTTCTTGGAACATGTACATGCCTTTCAGAATGCCGGCTTCTGCACCTGCTGGCATTGCCGGCTGGGTGTAGTTTTCGTTCATTACAGAGAGGTAGTAATAAATGTTCTCTTGGTCTTGGAACATGCGGCGCATACCGTCTTGCACAATCACGGCCAATTCATACGCAAACGTTGGATCGTACGAAACGCAGCTAGGGATAAACTCAGCAAACAAGTGACCGTGGCCGTCTTGATGTTGTAAACCTTCGCCGTTCAATGTGGTGCGACCCGCAGTACCGCCGATCAAGAAACCACGAGCGCGCAAGTCGCCAGCCGCCCAAGCCAAGTCACCAAAACGTTGGAAACCAAACATTGAGTAGTAGATGTAGAACGGAATCATTGTTACGCCGTGGTTGGCGTACGACGTTGCTGCCGCGATCCAATCCGACATCGCACCGGCTTCGTTAATACCTTCTTGCAAGATTTGACCGTTTTTTGACTCTTTGTAGAACATCAATTGCTCAGCATCTTGTGGCTCGTACAATTGGCCCACGTGTGACCAAATACCGAGCTGGCGGAACAAGCCTTCCATACCAAAGGTACGTGATTCATCTGGAACGATCGGAACGATGCGGTTGCCGATGGCTTTGTCTTTGGCCAGTGCAGTCAAGATACGAACGAACGCCATTGTCGTTGACATTTCGCGTTCGCCCGAGCTATCGAGCAAAGCTTTGAAAAGGTCAAGACCAGGTACAGTTAATGGCTCATTCACTGGATTACGACTTGGCAAGTAGCCACCCAATGCTGCACGACGCTCGTGCATGTATTTCAATTCTGGCGAATCAGCTGCTGGTTTGTAGAACGTACAGTTGGTTGCTTGCTCATCCGTCAATGGGATATTGAAACGGTCGCGTAGATGCAGTAAATCATCGTTGGCCAACTTCTTGGTGTTGTGCGCTACGTTTTGTGATTCGCCCGCAGTGCCCAGACCAAAACCTTTTACTGTTTTAACAAGCAGCAGTGTCGGTTGACCTTTGTGTGCAACGGCAGCTTTGTAGCCTGCATAGACTTTGTATAAGTCATTGCCGCCGCGTGTCAGTTTCCAGATGTCGTCATCTGACATGGCTGAAACGAGGTCGAGCAGTTCTGGGTAGGCTCCGAAGAAATGTTCGCGAACGTATGCGCCATTTTTTGATTTGTAGGTTTGGTATTCGCCATCAACCACTTCCATCATGCGTTTTTGTAGCAAGCCTTTTTTGTCTTGCGCCAAGATCGCATCCCAGCCGGTACCCCAAACCACTTTAATGACATTCCAGCCTGAACCGCGGAAGTCACCTTCGAGTTCTTGGATGATTTTGCCATTGCCGCGTACTGGGCCGTCCAAACGTTGCAAGTTGCAGTTAATCACGAAAATCAGATTGTCGAGATGCTCACGACCGGCAAGAGAAATAGCGCCAAGTGATTCTGGCTCGTCCATTTCACCGTCGCCGCAGAAACACCAAACATGACGATCGCCTTTTTGCGTGAAGCCACGGTCGTCGAGGTATTTCATAAAACGTGCTTGGTAAATTGCCATCAATGGACCAAGGCCCATTGATACGGTTGGGAATTGCCAGAAATCAGGCATCAACCATGGGTGTGGGTAAGATGACAAACCACCGCCGTCAACTTCTTGACGGAATTTATTTAATTGGTCTTCAGAGATGCGGCCTTCCAAGAAGGCACGAGCGTAAACGCCTGGTGCCGAGTGACCTTGTACATAAACCAAGTCTCCGCCGTGATTTTCATCAGCAGCGTGCCAGAAGTGATTCCAACCCACATCGTACAAAGTGGCTGCAGAGGCAAACGATGAAACGTGACCACCCAAATCGCCATCAAAACGATTGGCTTTCACCACCATTGCCGCCGCATTCCAGCGGGTGTACGACAAAATACGTTCTTCCAGATGTGCATTGCCAGGGTGCTTGGCTTGCAAGTGCGCAGGAATCGTATTGATGTAGGCGGTGGTGGCGGTGTACGGAATGTTCACGCCATCCTGACGAGCATGATCAACGAGTTGCTCAACTAAAAAGTGCGCACGTTCGGCACCTTCGGCTTCGATGACGCCAGCTAGGGCGTCGCGCCATTCTTTAGTTTCTTGTGGATCATGGTCATGTAATTGCTCTGCCATTTGTATCTACCTTGTGAGTGGTGGTGTTTTACGCATCCGATGCTTAGGTCGGATGTTGAGTTAATGAAAGGGCGGGGAGTAACCGCCTTTTGGCTTTAGCGCGGGGTGTTCCGCTTGTAATAATTGATTAAACCGTTGGTTGATGCGTCGTGCGTATTGGTCAAGCCCGGTGTAGTGAGGTCGGCTTCAATCGCTTTGGCTAGTTGCTTGCCAAGCTCAACGCCCCACTGGTCGTAGGAGTTGACATTCCAAACTGTGCCTTGAACGAAGACTTTGTGCTCGTACAGCGCAATGAGCGCACCCAAACGACGTGGCGTCAGGCGTTGCATCAGAATGGTATTGGTTGGGCGATTGCCTTTGAAAATCTTGTGTGGTGCGAGTTTTTCTTGCGCCTCACCGACGATGCCGGCTTTATCGAGTTCGGCACGAACTTCAGCTTCATTCTTACCGCGCATAAAGGCTTCGGTCTGCGCAAACACATTAGCCATCAAGATGGTGCTGTGTGGCTCTGGAATATCTGGATGCTCGATGGTGGAGATAAAATCGATAGGCAGTAGCTGGGTGCCTTGGTGCAGCATCTGGTAATACGCGTGCTGGCCATTAATACCCGCATCACCCCATACAACAGGGCCTGTTGCATAATCAACGCGATTGCCGTCTAAATCGACCGACTTACCATTTGATTCCATATCCAGCTGCTGCAAGTATGCAGGGAAGCGGGATAAGCATTGGTTGTATGGAGAAATCAGGTGTGTGCTCGCTTCAAAGAAGTTCGCATACCAAATTCCGAGCATGCCCATAATGACCGGTAAGTTTTGCTCGAGTGGTTTGCCGCGGAAGTGTTGATCCATGGTGTACGCGCCATGCAACAAATCTTGATAATTGTGTTTACCCAAGTAAATGGCAATCGGTAGACCAATTGCTGACCAGAGGCTGTAACGACCGCCGACCCAATCCCAGAACTCAAACATATTGTTGATGTCAATACCAAACTCGGCCACGGCTTTGCTATTGGTCGATACAGCAACAAAATGCTTGGCGATGTGCTTTTCGTCGATGGCTGTTGATAAGAACCATTTACGTGCCGTACGGGCATTGGTAATCGTTTCTTGGGTCGTGAAGGTTTTTGAAGCAACGATAAACAGTGTGGTTTCTGGATCGAGGTTTTTCAGCGTTGAAACGATTTGATCGCCATCTACAGTTGAAACAAAGTGCATGGTCAATCGAGCGTGACCGTACTCTTTCAGGCCTTGGCACACCATCAGTGGGCCTAGGTCTGAGCCACCAATACCAATATTTACTACATCGGTAATTGGTTTTCCGGTATAGCCTTGCCATTCACCCGAACGAACTTTATCGGAGAACAGACCGATTTGCTCTTTCACCGCGTTCACTTTTGGCATCACGTCTTCGCCATCGACCATGATGGGATTGCGATCGAGATTGCGTAAAGCGGTATGCAAAACAGCACGATTCTCGGTGGGGTTGATTTTTTCACCGGAAAACATTTTTTCAATTCGTTCAGACAGTCCTGACTGGCGCGCCAAATCCATCAGCAAGGCGACGGTCTTTTCATTTATACGATTCTTTGAGTAATCAAAGAACAAGCCGCCCGACTCCAGTGAAAACCGTTCAAAGCGATGCGGGTCGTTCTCAAACATATCCCGCATTTGCAGTGGTGAAATTTCTTTGAAATGTTCGGCAAGCGCTTGCCAAGCAGGGGATGCGGTGAGGTTGGACATCTGAATCGTTCCTTTTTGATCGCAAACTGGTGTTGTCTTATTGTTGCTACGTGGTTTTTTAGTGCTCATGTCCACGGACTCGTTTTTCTTTCATATTGCGTTTCATTTTCTCGAGCTGATCGATCAGCTCAGGGCCGCGTTTGAGTGCAACCCCTACGGCCAGTACGTCGATAATCACCAAATGCACGATGCGGGTAATCATCGGGGTGTATAGGTCTGGATCTTCCATCGTGTCGGCAAACAGACAAATATTGCAGCGCTTAGCCATCGGTGATTTTGAGTGCGTAATTCCAATGACGTCCGCGCCTGAATCACGTGCGATTTCGACTGACCGCAGCATGTCTAGCGTGCGGCCAGAGTTAGATACGGCAATCACTGCGTCGCCCGGTTTGAGCATCGATGCGCTCATGCCGTGCATATGCGGGTCGGTATAGGCGACAGTCGGAACGCCTAAACGGAAAAATTTATTTTGCGCGTCAATTGCGACGGCACCGGATTGGCCTTGTCCCCAAACCTCGATTTTTCCTGTGCTGGAAAGAATACGAATGGCTTTGTCGAGCACATCGGTATCGAGCTCATTGCGGCAGCGCAGTAGATGAGAAATATTGTTATCGAATAATTTTTTGGCTAAATCATGCGCTGAGTCATCTGCAGAGACCATTGAGTGCACATAGGGTACTCCCGAGACCAAGCTACGCGTGAGGCGAAGTTTGAAGTCTTGCAGGCCAGAGCAATTGAGTGAACGGCAAAAGCGAATCACAGTCGGTTGAGAAACGTCAGATAGCTCTGCAATTTGTGCAATCGGTGCATTGGCCACGAGGTTGGGCTGAGCCAATACCAGATCGGCCACCTTGCGTTCAGATTTAGATAATGTATCAAGTACTGCTTTGATTCGTTCGAGCATGATTTGGCGCCCTCAATCAAACGCAATAACGCCAAGCAGAAAAGCTGCTTTGGCGTTGGAAGAAAAAATGGAAAAGGTTGAAATCACTTAGGCAGTCCAATAAACCTGTGCGGTGCTCTTAACTTGGTCGAGTACGCGGCGAATTGGGTAGAGATCGGTGATGGCTTTTTGTTCTTGCATTGCTGTATTGAGCAATTCTTTTTTACCGGTGCCAGTAATGTGCACCAGTACGTTTCTGGCTTGTGCAATCGTCGGTAAAGTGAGGGTGATTCGTTGATGAGGCGCAGCAGGAGGCGTTACCGCTGCGACTAAATTGGTCGAAGCGCACGCAGCCTCAAGCTCGATTGCATTTGGAAATAGTGAGGCAGTATGGCCATCATCACCCATGCCAAGTATGAGTATGTCGATAGGCTCTTTGATTACATTGAGCTGCACTTCAATACCTGCCAAGCCTTCGTGTGGTGTTGCTGATTCGTTGACCATAGAGATAAATTTGGCCGCAGCTGCGTTTTCTTGCAGTAAGTTCTCGCGAGTCAAGCGCTCGTTGCTGTCTGCATGGTCATTAGGAACCCAACGTTCATCGACTAAGGTGATGTTTACTTTTGCCCAGTCGATAGGACTAGTACGCAAGGCCTTGAACATCCCTGCTGGTGTGCGACCACCGGAAACGGCCAGGCTGGCGGTACCGCGCTCTGCGATTGCTTGTTTTAATTGCTCAGCAATAGAGTGGGCGAGGTTAAGGTCGAGCTCGTCTTTGTTTGCGAACTCATGCCATTGCAGGGACATGCAGGATTCTCCAGAGATTCAATACAATATTGGCTATGTAATTCGGAGTTTCCCGAATTTTGCCACGGCTTGGCGTAATTCGGGAAACTGATTAAAGGCTTACGCTTCTTCGTGCCAACACATCCCGTCGCGAGACAATAGTGCCGACGACGCTGCAGGGCCCCAAGTGCCAGCAGAGTAGGTTTTAGGGCCTTCGTTGCTGTTTTCCCAGCTATCGATGATTGGCTCAACCCAACGCCAAGCCGCACGTTGCTCGTCGCGACGTACGAACAGCGATAGATCACCTTTGATGACATCCATTAATAGGCGCTCATAAGCTTCTGGGCTGCGGGTACTAAAAGCTTCTTTGAAATCCAAATCCAAATACACTTCACGCAAGCGTTCACGACCTGGTTCTTTCGCAAGCATGTAGAGGCGAACTGACTCAGCAGGTTGCAATTGAATCACTAGACGGTTCGGCTGCGTATTTTTGCCGAAAATTGAAGTCGGTGCTTCACGGAAATTAATCACGATTTCAGCCAGACGTTCTTGTAGGCGTTTGCCGGTACGCAAGAAGAATGGCACACCCGCCCAACGCCAAGTTTCGATTTCAGCTTTTAGAGCCACAAATGTTTCTGCTTTTGAGCCAGCCGGAACACCGGGTTCATCTTGGTAACCAGGGACTGCTTTGCCACCGACTGCACCGGCACGATATTGACCGCGCACGACTTTGCTATGCACTGTTTCTGGCGTAAGTGGTTTCAGTGCGCGCAATACTTTGAGTTTTTCATCACGTACTGCATCAGCGTCGATTGACGCTGGTGGTTCCATTGCTACGATAGTGAGCAATTGCAAGAGATGGTTTTGTACCATATCGCGCAAAGCGCCTGTTTTGTCGTAAAAGTCTGCGCGAGTTTCAACGCCGACTTGTTCAGTCACGGTGATTTGTACGTCACGAATCCATTCACGGCGCCAGAGCGGTTCAAGCAAGGTATTGGCAAAGCGCAGGGCAATTAAATTGAGCACAGGTTCTTTGCCGAGATAGTGGTCAATCCGATAAATCTGTTGCTCAGTGAAATATTCGCCCACTTCATCATTAATTTTATTTGATGAGTCAAGGTCGTGGCCGAGGGGCTTTTCGAGAACAACGCGGGCGTTGCCTTTGTTTAGGCCGACTTCAGCGAGATTTTTTGTAATCGGAGCAAAAAAATCAGGTGCGGTAGAGAGATAAAATACGCGATTGCGAGTTGGGAATTTATTGAGTGCTTCTGCTAAAACAACAAAATCACTCAAGGTATTTGCATCAACTTTGAAATATTCAATGCGTGAGGCGAACACAGCCCAGTCGGCTTCGTTATAATGCTTGCCTAAGAATTCGCGTGCTTTGCTTTGTGCTTTCGCAACGTAGCTTGTTGTGTCTGAAGGGCTGCGGCCTAAGCAGATGATGCGACCATCCTCTGGAAGGTTGCCATCTTGGTGTTGGTGGTAAAGTGCTGGTAATAGCTTGCGCAGGGCCAAGTCACCAGTGCCGCCAAAAAATACCATGTCGAAAGCGTCGATCGGAGTCATTGCCGAAAATCCTTCCTAGTTGAGGTTTGATGCGCACCTAAATTGTGCGTGCAGACATGTAAGCTTTGTAATCTTACTACATGCATAAATGGCGGTGCAAACGAATTTGTTATTTGTTAATTCTACCATGTGTTTTTTGTTCGTAAAGAGCAGCAAGTCCATGGTGCTAAACGCCAATGTTGCATTGCAGCGCAAAGTGACAATGTACTTTTTGGGTTGCTCTACGGCGTTGATTGTAGTAAAACTACGCTTAATTTCCGTGCATTTTTGCTGGGTATCATCCCCAGATTATTTGGAGTTTCGTATGACATTGCATCCACGTCTGGCTGAAGTAACACAACGTGTTATTGAGCGCAGTAAAGATTCACGCGGTCGTTATTTGGCGCGTTTGGAAGAGGCAGCAAAAAAAGAGCCTGTTCGTAAAGGTTTGGCCTGTACCAATCAGGCGCATGCTTGGGCAGCAATGCCGACGACCGATAAAATCATGTTGCGCGAAATGAAATCAGCCAATATCGCGATTGTGTCGTCATACAATGAAATGCTATCTGCGCACCAACCTTTTGAGACGTTCCCGGCCATTATTAAAAGAGCCGCCCATGAAGTCGGTGCCACTGCGCAGTTCGCTGGCGGTGTGCCTGCAATGTGCGATGGTGTGACCCAAGGTCAGGCGGGGATGGAATTGTCTTTGTTTAGTCGCGATGTGATTGCGATGTCTACCGCGGTGGCTTTGTCGCACAATATGTTTGATGCGACACTGTGTTTGGGGGTTTGCGACAAGATCGTTCCTGGTCTTTTGATTGGCGCTTTGCAATTTGGCCACTTGCCAACGATTTTTGTACCTGCTGGTCCGATGACCACCGGCATTTCTAACAAAGAAAAAAATGTAACGCGCCAATTGTTTGCCGAGGGCAAAGTAGGTCGCGATGCCTTGTTGGCATCAGAAGAAGGCTCTTATCACGGTCCAGGTACTTGCACTTTCTTTGGTACTGCCAATTCAAATCAAATGCTGATGGAAATCATGGGTCTGCATTTGCCAGGCGCCGCATTTGTTAATCCAGGTACGCCATTGCGTGATGCACTGACAGTGGCTGCTACCAAGCGCGCAGCTCAAATCACCTCTTTGGGTAATGAATTTATTCCAGTAGGTAAAGTGATCGATGAAAAAGCGATTATCAACGGCATCATCGGTTTGCTCGCTACTGGCGGTTCAACGAATCACACGATTCACTTGATCGCAATTGCGCGCGCTGCTGGCGTAATTATTGATTGGTCTGACTTTAGTGATTTGTCGGCAGTGATTCCATTGTTGGCCAAAGTCTATCCAAACGGCGCTGCGGATGTGAATCACTTCCACGCAGCGGGCGGCATGGGTTACGTGATTCGTGAATTGCTGGATGCGGGTCTATTGCATAACGATGTATGGACTGCTGCAGGGTTTGGTTTACGTCATTATGCGCAAGAACCATTCTTGGATAATGGTGCTGTGGTTTGGCGTGATGCGCCAACGGTTGCGGGTGACACAACAGTATTGAGTACCGTTGCAAAACCATTCCAAGCTGATGGTGGCACCAAATTGCTACAAGGTAATTTGGGTCGTGCGGTGATTAAAACTTCGGCCGTCGCGCCTGAGTTCCGTGTCGTGAATGCGCCAGCGATTGTGTTTGATGATCAAGAAGATGTGATTGCAGCGTTTAAACGCGGCGAACTTGAGCGAGACTTTATCGCCGTGGTGCGTTTCCAAGGCCCGCGTGCTAACGGCATGCCAGAGTTACATAAACTCACGCCGCCATTGGGCGTATTGCAAGATCGCGGCTTCAAAGTTGCGCTGGTTACCGATGGCCGTATGTCGGGCGCGTCGGGTAAAGTGCCTGCAGCAATTCATATTACGCCTGAAGTTGTATCGGGCGGTGCCTTGGGTAAAGTACGCACTGGCGATATGATTTTGCTGAACGCAGAGGCAGGTGAACTGGTCGCGCAAGTCGATGAAGCAGTTTGGGCTGCTCGTGAAGTGGTGACGGCTGATATGTCTAAAAATGGTTTTGGCATGGGGCGTGAATTGTTTACTACATTCCGCCAAAATGCGACCGGCGCCGAAGAAGGTGCTGTGAGTATGGGTTTAGCACATTGATTTGAGGGTATTGCCACCTAATTATTTTATGGTAATGGCTGGGTGGCTATACCTAAATTGTTTTTACTAGGTCATTTATTTGAGTGGCTTATTTTTATAACGAAAATGGAAGAGTTGAACATGCAAATTCGCGACATTATGCGCTCTTGCTCGGTGATGCCAGTTTTGGTCATTGAAAAAGTGGAACACGCTGTGCCTTTGGCGCAAGCTTTGGTAGAAGGTGGTATCCGAGTATTGGAAGTGACTTTGCGCACTGAAGCGGCCTTAGCTGCAGTTAAAGCCATTGCTGATAATGTGCCGGGCGCGATCGTTGGTGTCGGTACCGTGGTTCGTCCAGAGCAATTCCAACAAGCGAAAGATGCTGGTGCGGTATTTGCAGTTACTCCTGGCTTGACACCAAAACTCGCTGCGGCTGCGCGTGAATGTGGTATTCAATTGCTGCCAGGCGTGATGACGCCATCAGAAGCGATTGCGGCATTGGAAGAAGGCTTTGATGCAATGAAGTTGTTCCCTGCAGAGCAAGCAGGTAGCTTGGCCATGCTGAAAGCGCTTGGCGGCCCATTGCCACAAATTTTATTCTGCCCAACGGGCGGCGTGAGCTTGGAGTCGGCACCAAAATTGTTGGCATTGCCAAACGTGGGCTGTGTTGGCGGCTCTTGGTTGGCGCCAAAAGAGATGGTTGCCGCTGGCGATTGGGCGGGTATCACCGCTTTAGCACGTGAAGCTGCTGCATTGCGTCCATAACATGGTCAGGTCGCCGTGGTCATTGACCGCTGGCGATGTTGGGCTTGCCGTCTATGGTGAGCCCGTATAGATTGTTACCGCAATTGTAATTAATACCTGTTTGTCTTGCTCTTGATAGAATTTTTGCGCGGTGTTTGTCGTGGCGCAAAGGCAAGAGTGCGCTACATAGTGCATGCTTAACCGTCCCGATTTATTCGATTTTCCCATTTTCTGGAGATGATTCATGACTATTAAAGTTGGTATCAATGGTTTTGGCCGTATTGGCCGCATGGTATTCCGCGCCGCTGTTTATAACTTTGCTGATGATGTTGAAATCGTTGGTATCAATGATTTGCTTGAGCCTGAATACCTCGCGTACATGCTAAAACATGATTCAGTACACGGTAAATTCAAAGGTGAAGTTGCGGTTGTTGACGGCCATTTGGTTGTGAATGGCAAAACGATCCGCCTTAGTGCCGTTAAAAACCCTGCAGAATTAAAGTGGGATGAGGTGGGTGCTGATGTCATCGTTGAAGCAACTGGCTTGTTCTTGACGAAAGAAACGTGCGAAGCGCATTTGGCTGCTGGCGCGAAGAAAGTCATCATGTCTGCGCCGTCAAAAGACGACACGCCAATGTTTGTTTACGGCGTAAACAATGACACGTACGCGGGTCAAGCGATTATTTCTAATGCATCATGCACAACGAATTGCTTGGCGCCATTGGCTAAAGTGATCAATGATAACTTCGGTATCAAGCGTGGCTTGATGACGACTGTTCATGCTGCAACCGCAACGCAAAAAACGGTAGATGGTCCATCAAACAAAGATTGGCGCGGTGGTCGTGGTATTTTGGAAAACATTATTCCTTCATCAACGGGCGCAGCAAAAGCCGTTGGCGTGGTGATTCCAGAAATCAAAGGCAAACTCACTGGCATGGCATTCCGTGTGCCAACTTCTGATGTTTCCGTGGTTGACTTGACGGTTGAGCTAGAAAAAGAAGCAACTTATGAGCAAATCTGCGCGACATTGAAAGCGGCGTCTGAAGGCGCAATGAAGGGCGTTTTGGGCTACACCACCGAGAAAGTCGTTTCAACGGACTTCCGTGGCGAGTCTTGCACATCAGTGTTTGATGCTGGTGCCGGTATTGCTTTGGATGGGACTTTCGTTAAGTTGGTATCTTGGTACGATAACGAATGGGGCTATTCAAGCAAAGTGCTGGAAATGGTTCGAGTAATGGCTGCTAAATAAAATTTAGTTGCGCAGTTTTTAATGGGAAGCCAGTCGAAATTTTCGACTGGCTTTTTTGTTGCTGATGTTACAACCGAACTAGATATGACGAGCAGGGTTTTAAGTTGCAAATGGGTGTAGTTTTACATTCTGATGAAGCGTCATTTTGCACAGAGCGCATCCTACTGAGTCTGGATAATGCGCCACATGCCCTAGGGTTCTTGGGTTTTCTCTGTTCAATCTGGAGTATTTAAATATGTTCAAACGTATCTTAATGGTTAGTTTACTTGCAACTGCTTTTGCCGCCCCTGCTATGGCAGAAGTGGCAATCAGCGGTTCTGCAGAAATGGATTTTTTCTACCGTACAAATCAAGCCTCTAACGGTGATGGCGCGTTTGGTCAAGAGATCGCGATCATTGTGAATATCGATGGTAAAGACAAACTCGATAGCGGTGACACGTTGAAATGGCGCTTGGCGCAGAAAGTCGCAACACCAAGTCGTTATGATTCTTTTGGTCAACGCGAAGCATGGATCGGTTATGAAGGCGGCTGGGGTGAGGCTCGTTTCGGTAACCAATTCTCGAATCAATATTTGACACTAGATTGGCCGTACGGTGCTCAGGGACAAGGTAACGTATGGGCTGACTTTGGTGCACATAACGTTCAATACGCAAATGCGGTTAGCTACTTATCGCCAAACTTTGGTGGGTTCTCTTTCCAAGCTCAATATGATTTAGGGTCTGGTAATTCAGATGCTAATGCCTATGAAATCACAGCAAATTACGCTGTAGGTGGCTTGCGCTTGGATGCTGGCTACTCTGAGTCAAAAAATAGCGCAACCATGTCTTCTGAGGCATATGTATTTGGTGGTAGCGCATGGGGTACCTCAGGTGACTTCTCCGGCGGCACTAGCAATGTTGGCGATAATAAAGCACGTGCATATAACATTGGCGCAATCTACAGCTTCGATAATGGCTTTAATGTTGCGGCAAGTATGAAACGCAATGAATGGACTGGCGATGTTGATAATGCTATTCATGCTGGTACTGGTAAAACAACAGTAGACCAATACTTGGTTCGTGCTGGCTATACAACAGGTAAGCATAACTTCAATTTGGGTTACCAACGTGTTGCTGATAGTGAAACAGATGGCGTAACTGCAAATGATGGCATGGACGTGATCAACGCTCAATACAACTATGCGTTGTCTAAAAATACCAGTGCATTTGTCCAGGCCCGTCACCATATGATGGACAATGCGAATAAGACTAGCGTGATGCACGGTGCATGGCAGTTGGACGGCGCGGCGAATGGTGGTAAAGATACTGCAACGCGCATCTTGGTGGGTACTTGGACGGGGTTCTAATCCTTTAGCTCTTTGTAAACAAAGGCTTTGTACTCAAACGGCACAGTGATGTGCCGTTTTTTGTTGCGCGTGAGATACAGTTTGTTGTGCGCAAGTGTCTTGCCTTTGCTTGAGTTACTAAAAGTGCGTATTCTCGAGTTTGTAAAGCAGTGGCGGCAATTGTTCAGGTTGTGGCCTGCTGTTACGGTGGTTTTAACTTAACTCTCGTATCTTTGGAGAATAATAAATGTTCAAGCGCGTTCTATTGGCTGCAGCTGTAGCTGCTGCTGTATCTGCTCCAGCTTTTGCTGAAGTTTCAATCAACGGTTCAGTTGAGATGGACTTGTTTTACCGTACAAACAACACCACTGATGGTGGCGGTAAAATGTTGCAAGAAATTGCAATCGTTGTAAACGTTGATGGTAAAGACAAACTAGACAACGGCAGCACTTTGTCTTGGCGTCTTGCTCAAAAAGTTGCAACTCCTGATCGTTTTGATGCGTTCGGTATCCGTGAAGCTTGGGTTGCTTACGGTGGCGACTGGGGTACTTTGAAGTTCGGTAACCAATGGTCTAACACTTACCTGATCCAAGACTGGCCATATGGCTCTAAAGGCTTCTCAGGCACTATGGGTGAAGTTGATAACGTTGGTTTTGGTCAAGGTATCAGCTACGCTTCACCAACATTCGGTGGCTTCAATTTGACAGCAGCTTATGACTTCGGTGGCGGTAACAGCGATTCAGCTACTGCATACGAAGTAACATTACAAGGTGCTATTGGTCCAGTAAACTTGGATATGGGTTACTTCACTGTTCAAGATGGATCTCCAGTTCCAGCTGGTCGTGATTGGTCTTCTTCTGTTGCAACTGCAGGCAAGCCAAATGGTGTTAAAACCAAAATCGGCGATAGCTTCGAAAACTGGATCGTTGGTGCTCGTGGTTCAATTGGTGACGTAGCAATTCGTGCAGCTGTACGTGGCGTAAGTAACGAAGTAAGTGGCAAGTCTGCAGACCAAATTGGCTACCTATTGAGCGGTACTTATGGTTTCGGTAAAAATGCATTGAGCCTTGGTTACTTTGCACAAACAGCTGAGAAAGATGGTGAAAACCACAGCGACAATGAATTTAACACAATCGGTTTCCAGTGGGACTATTCTTTGTCTAAAAACACAGGCGCATTCTTGCAAGTACGCCACAATATGGTCGGCAAAAACTGGGACGCTAACTACGCTCAATGGCAAAATGCTGATGGTAAAGCGGCTAACCAAGACAATGCTACTCGTATCTTAGTAGGTACTTGGACTGGTTTCTAATCTAGTGATTTAATCATCATTAGTTAGATAAAAAAGGCAGCTTTGGCTGCCTTTTTTGCGTGAGTTTGAAAATTTTTAAATATGATTTGTGGTAAAAAAAGCGCATTTTTAAAAGACAATTTGGATTTTGTCATCTCTTTGAAATGTCTAAGTGTTAATATTGCCATATGTAAAATAATAGTCTGTTAATTTTACTGAGCAGAATATTTATTTCGCTACAAACTATATTTTAATTTTTTTAAGAGTTTAAATTCATGTACAAAATTCTAGCTTTGTCAGTTGCGGCAGCAATGACATCATCCTTTGTTAGCGCTGAAGTCACTATCAGCGGTAGCGTTCGCACTGCATTTGAATACATTAGTCCAGACCAAGTTGGCGTGAAAGCTGGTGCGAGTGGCGTAAAATCTGGGACTAACCAGTTCAACATTGCAGACCAAGGTTCTCGTATCCGTGTGGCAGGCAAAGACAAACTAGATTTTGGTGGCGAGTTGGTTTGGGTGCTAGAAAATCGTTTTTATGTTGGTGATCCATACGCTAAAGCAAGCAGCGCTGTTTGGGGCTCACGCGACACTTATGTTGGCTACAAAGGTGACTTCGGTTTTGCTCGCTTTGGTAAAATGGATAATGCATATAAGAATATTTATAAGAATATGTCACCGACTCTTGATGGTAATATAAACGACTCGTCAAGCTATATGGGCTCTTCACAAATGCTGCGTCGTTTGGGTAATCGTGATGCATCAGTGATTTACTACGAAACCCCTAATTTTAGTGGTTTTAATGCGCATGGTTCTTATACTATTGGCGAAAAAACAGATAAGTTTGATGCTTCAACCTACCAAATTGGTGGCTCTTGGAGTGACAAAATGTTTAACATTGGTGCCGTATATTCGATGTCAATGGACCAATCATCTGATTATAAGTCATCAAAAATCACGCTTAAAGGTACAAGCGATGGTTCAAGTGTAAGTGGCTTTATGGTTGGCGCTAATGCCAAATATATGGACTTTGGTCTAGGTCTTACATATGAAAATGTAACACGTGATGATGGAAAAAAAGCACGTGATCAAGATTCATATGCAATTGCTGCATCATATAAGTTCGATAAATTCAATTTCCTAGCAACTTACGTTACAGTTAATGATGTGGATACGTTAGCTGATTCTGGTGGCGAGCAAATTTCTTTTGGCGCAACCTACAATTTGTCTAAGAAATCACGTATTTATGCGACTTACACAATGCTGGATAATGACAAAAACGCAAGCTTTGTTACAGAGTCGGGCTTTAGTGTAAATAATGGTCAAAGTGCAGATATATTGTCAGTCGGTGTGCGTACTGATTTCTAATTTGTTCCGTAACGAATTAACCGCTTGAACTTAATACGCCCAATCTATGGATTGGGCGTTTTTTTTATTAAAGATAATTATTTAAACAACACCGACTAAATTCAATTGTTTCAGTCGCGGTTAAACCGATTCGTTCTGCATTGCTAGTTCGCCAAGTGTCTGCAGCCTTTCCGTGAATATAAACACCGCAACAGCATCAATCCTATCAACTTAAGCCTTCAGACCGTTGCTTTGTAAGCAATGTAATCGTGAGGTTTGGGGTGATTGGTGCGTTCTTTCCTCGCTCTGGGATTAAAATTGATCAACGATTTCCTGATCTCAGTCAGCGCAAGCT
>CAUOZE010000053.1:0-22804 GCA_963508915.1 uncultured Deefgea sp. | reverse complement strand
TTGCGCTGACTGAGATCAGGAAATCGTTGATCAATTTTAATCCCAGAGCGAGGAAAGAACGCACCAATCACCCCAAACCTCACGATTACATTGCTTACAAAGCAACGGTCTGAAGGCTTAAGTTGATAGGATTGATGTTAAAGCTGGTTCGGCAGATTTTACTTTTGTTGTGCGTGATGCCTTATGTTTTTGCAGAGACGATAACAATCAATGCTGAAGACGACTGGGCGCCATTTTCTTCCATTACGGCAAATAAAAAAAGTGCTGAAGGGTTGTCGGTTGATTTAGTTCGTGCTGCATTTGCAACTCAAGGTATCGAGGTCCGCTTTATGCCTGTACCGTTTGCACGTTGTTTGTTTGAAGTGGAACATGGGCAGGCGGTCGCGTGTTTTAATGCGTCGATTGCTGAAGAGAACAAAGAAAAATTCCTCTGGCCAAGTCTGCCCTTGCTGAGTGAGGGCTTGTCTATTTTGGCTCTGAGCGATATTGCTTCACAAAGTTTGGGCCCTAAAGATTTAGAGGGGCACGTAGTGGGTACTACCAACGGCTACACGTATCCAACTTCATTGATGAGAAACAAGAAAATCAGCAAAGATATTTCGCGCTCCGATGCTGTTCAGTTAAAAAAGCTAATGAGTCGGCGCATCAAATTTGCCATTATCAATACGACGCCCGCAAAATTGATGATCAATGCAGATCCAGCAATGCGTGAAACAATCAAAATTGTGGGTTCGGTTGAACTCAGTCTTTTGTATTTAAATTTCTCAAAAAAACACCCCGATGCTGCACGGCTGTTGGCTGCCTTTGAAAAAGGTCTAAACACGATTCAATCGAATGGCACGTATGCACGGATTCAGCGTGATTTTAACGAGCGGCTTGGCTTGCTACCGCATGGTGGAAAATAAGTACTGATAATGATTGTATTTTCAGTGGTGCATATTGCCTGTGCAAGGCTGACTACTCCTGTTAGTATAAAGTGTTGAATTTAATTCTTATTTGGAGTTTCTTATGTCGCAAGTTGAGTCGATGTTGATTGATGAAGCCAAAGATGTACTTCGTGAAACCGCTGATCTAATCGAAGCGGCTGCGAATGCAAATCCAGAAGAATCAAAAAAAATCTACGCCAAGATCGCTGAAAATTTGCAAAGCGCCAAGCATCGATTGGTTGAGATTGAATCCGTTGCCGTAGAAAAGGCAAAAGTAGCAGCGAAAAAGACTGATGAATTCGTGCAAACACATCCGTGGCAAGCTGTTGGTGTCGGTGCTGCGGTAGGTCTATTAATTGGTTTCTTGGCTGCACGTCGCTAAATGAGTTCTTCTATTCGATCTGCATTGGGCGGATTAATTTCCGCCCGATTTTCCTTGTTTGGGCTTGAGTTGCGCGATGAATTGGTTCGATTAGCAGTCATGATCGCATTTGCGATTGCGGCTGCTTTTTTATTGGTCATGGCTTTGGGGTTTCTTGGTCTGGCGGTGTTGTTCGGTTTTTGGGAGTTTCGGATTTTAATCAGCTCTGTTTTTGCTTTGATTTTTACTGGCTTGGGCTTGTTTGCTTGGTGGAAGTTGAATGCATTAATGACGTGTTTGAGTGCACCATTTCCATTGACGAGTGAAGAGTTTGCGCAGGACAAGAAATTAATCAATGCGGCATTTTCTACGCCACGACTTGATCCAGAGGCAGAGTAATGGCCAATCCTATTCGTGAACAAAAAAAGCAGCAGTTGGTGTTTCGCTCGCAGTTACATCGCTTGCAATTGGAAGCCAAATTGCTTGAGTCTAGACGCCCTTTGAGTGTGGCGAGTTCATTCATGGGTGGCATTGCGTCATGGGGCTTTCTGAACCGCATCGCAGGTGGCTTGGCGCAGATTCATCCAGCACTGGGTCGTCTGGCTCAAGGTGCAAAAATCATCGGCGTACTGATTGCAGTGGCGCGATTATTACGTAACAAATGAACTTAACGCCATGGGCTTGCGTATAATCATGCGACCCATGGAGTGAACGCATGTTTAAGTATTTAGAAGATTTTGTTGGCAATACGCCGCTTGTCAAACTCAAACGTATTTCCGGTGCAACGAGCAATACGATTCTTGTAAAGCTGGAAGGCAATAATCCCGCTGGTTCGGTAAAAGATCGCCCGGCTTTGTCGATGATTCGCCATGCTCAAATGCGCGGTGATATTCAGCCAGGGGATACCTTGATTGAGGCGACCAGTGGCAATACTGGTATTGCGCTTGCCATGGCTGCCGCGATGATGGGCTATCGCATGATTCTTTTGCTCCCCAAAAACTCCAGTATTGAACGCGTACAAACTATGAAAGCCTATGGGGCTGAAGTGATTTTGGCCGAAGGTATGGAGGCTGCACGTGATCAAGCTGAGTTGATGGTCAAGGCGGGGCAGGGCTTGATATTGGATCAGTTTTCTAACCCCGATAATCCACTCGCGCATTACGAAACCACAGGGCCTGAGATCTGGCGCGACACGGCAGGTACGATCACGCATTTTGTCTCTAGCATGGGAACGACCGGTACGATTATGGGAACGCGTCGCTACTTAAAAGAACAAAATCCGAATATTCAAATAGTCGGTGTGCAGCCTTGTGATGGTGCGCAAATCCCCGGTATTCGTAAATGGACGCCTGAATATGTGCCCGCTATCTGCAATTTTGATTTGATCGATCGCATGATGGAAGTGAATCAGCCTGAGGCCGAAGAGATGACGCGGCGATTGGCGCGTGAAGAAGGCATTTTTGCAGGTATCTCATCGGGCGGCGCACTGTGTGCGGCCTTGGCTTTATCGGAAACGATTGAGAATGCCGTCATCGTGAGTATTGTTTGTGACCGTGGTGATCGATATTTATCGACTGGAGTGTTTCCCGCATGAATGCCAGTCATATTGAATGGTTAGGCTTGGTTGCCGGAGCTTTAACAACGACCGCTTTTGTGCCGCAAGTCTGGCATGTGTGGAAACGAAAGTCGGCCAAAGACATCTCATTGGGAATGTATAGTCTATTTGTGTTGGGGGTGGCTTTGTGGCTAGGGTATGGCTTGCTAGCCAATGCGATGCCTGTTGTTGTGGCTAATACCATGACTTTGATTTTGGCTGGTGCAGTCTTAGTCATGAAACTGATTTTTGATGCTAAGGATAAACAATGACCCCAGTTGATTTGCACTGCCATTCCAATATTTCGGATGGCATGTTGCCGCCGGATGAGGTCGTACGCAAAGCGCATGCGCGCGGTTGCCAATTACTTGCGTTGACCGATCATGATGATGTGCGCGGTTTGCCGCTGGCACGCAAGACGGCGGAAGAGCTGGGTTTGCAGTTTATTAATGGCGTTGAGATTTCGGTAAGCTGGGGTAAGCATACGCTACATGTGGTTGGGCTTGGCTTTGATGATACCAATCCTGAATTGCTGGCTGGTTTAGCGGGCGTTCGTGCGGGTCGTGCTGAGCGTGCAGAGCGAATGGCAAAAGGCCTAGAAAAGCTCGGTATGACCGGCGTACTGGAAGGCTCACAAAAGTTTGCAGATAATCCAGAAATGATTAGCCGCACGCATTTTGCGCGGTTCTTGGTAGAGTCGGGTCGCTGCAAAGATACTAAATCCGTTTTCAAAAAATATCTCGTTCGCGGTAAACCTGGTTACGTTGAGCACGAGTGGGCGCGTCTGCATGATGCCATTGATTGGATTCGTGGCGCTGGCGGTGTCGCGGTATTGGCGCACCCGAGTCGTTATGATTTAGGTAATGAAACGCTGCGCGTACTTTTAATTGAGTTTCAGCGTATGGGGGGCGAGGCGATTGAAGTGGTTTCGGGTACGCACAGTATTGCCGATGTGGCGCGCTTTGGTCGTTTGGCACAAGATTTTGGTTATCTTTGCTCAAGCGGTACGGATTATCACGCCACAGGCGAAGGTTCTCGTGAACCGGGTTTGAATTCAGATTTGCCGATTGCTTGTGTTCCGGTGTGGGAGCGTTGGTTAAAAGCACCCCTAGTGGATGTATTTCCCGCTAAGCTAAACTAATAAATAGCTACAGAGCTATACATGAATATTATTTTTGGATAACCATGTCACAATTTTTCTCAATTCATGCTGAAAATCCGCAGGCGCGTTTAATTAAACAAGCGGCAGATATTATTCGCAAAGGCGGACTGGTGATTTATCCCACCGACTCGTGCTATGCAATTGGCTGTTCATTAGACAATAAAAGCGGTGTTGATCGGATTCGTAAAATTCGCCAATTGGACGATAAGCATCACTTTACGCTGGCTTGTCGTGACTTGTCGCAATTAGGTAATTACGCCCGGGTCGATAATCAAGCGTTTCGTTTATTGAAGGCCGCGACGCCGGGCAGCTACACTTTTATTTTGCTGGCCACCAAAGAGGTACCGCGCCGCGTATCACATCCAAAAAAACTCACCATTGGTTTGCGGGTGCCCGATCATCCGGTGGCGCTAGCCTTGCTAGAAGAATTGGGTGAGCCATTATTGTCGAGTTCATTATTGTTGCCGAATGAAGAGTTCCCAATGACGGATGCGTGGGAAATTCGCGACCGCCTTGAGCATGAAGTCGATTTAGTGATTGAGGGCGGGTATTGCGGCACCGATCCAACCACTGTGGTCGATTTGTCGGGTGATATGCCGATGCTGATTCGCGAAGGTAAGGGCTCATTAGCCTTATTTAGCTTTTAATTTAGACACTTTGCGAAGGTTTTATGGAACTCAATACGATACAAATGGTTGCAGTTTGGGCGCTGCCGGTTTTATTTGCCATTACGGCGCACGAAGCTGCGCATGCTTATGCGGCGAAAAAACTGGGCGATCCAACGGCTTTTATGTTGGGGAGAATGACATTTAATCCGCTCAAGCACATTGATCCAGTGGGTACTGTTTTGCTGCCTTTGATTTGCGTGCTGCTACCGGGTGGTTTCTTATTTGGTTATGCCAAACCGGTTCCTGTTGATTTTAGTCGGCTCAAAAATCCGAAGCGCGATATGCGCTGGGTGGCCGTTGCTGGTCCTTTGGCCAATTTTGTGATGGCCTTTTTCTGGGTGCTGATGTTTAGTTTTTCGACATCTTCACTGAATGGCAGTTCATTTCAATTGCCCTTGGCTTTAATGTCACAAGCAGGTATTCAAATCAATGTGGTGCTGATGGTACTTAATTTGCTGCCGATTCCTCCGCTGGATGGTGGCCGAATTGCAGTATCTCTGTTGCCGCACCAACAGGCGAATATGCTATCCAAGGTTGAGCCCTATGGTTTCTTTATCTTGATTGGCTTATTGGTTACTGGCTTATTGGGTACGATTTTGGCACCACTGATGGCTATGGTGATGCGCGTTATTCAAATCGTTTTATAGGGTGATGCCGATGCGGGGTTTGATTTTTCCTGTTGTTTTGATTGTCATTGGGGCTGGTTGGTTACTGAATGAAATCAATTACTTTCCAAGTGTGAGCTGGATTGTGATTTTGGGGTTGCTGGTGGCCGGCATTGCCGTGCTCGTCCTTGGGGGTGTCAATAAGTCGACCATTGTGCTGGGTCCAATGCTGATTGCAGGTGCGGCAACTACATTTTTGCGCCAACAGTTCGGCTTGGCTTTGTCGGTTCAGTGGCCTGTACTATTGATTTTGTGTGGCTGCTTGATGCTTCTGGCTCGCTCCAAATGGATCAAGCCTGCACCACCAAAGCCTTGGGAAAAACCTCAGCAATCGGTTACTCGGCAGGAATGATCGCTCAGATCGACGATTTAATTCCTCAGGCCCCGGTCTTCGCTCATGTCTTTGGCGAGCCTGTGCATCAACTGCCGCACGATCTATACATCCCACCTGAAGCCTTGCGGGTCTTGCTCGATGAGTTTGAAGGTCCGCTCGATTTGCTGCTTTATCTTATTCGTAAGCAAAACATCGACATCTTAGACATCCCGATGGCGCAAGTGACAACGCAATACATGGCCTATGTACAGGCCATGGAGTCAAATCACATCGAGCTTGCAGCCGAATACCTATTGATGGCGGCGATGTTGATTGAGATTAAGTCGCGACTCTTAGTGTCAAGACCGATTGAAAACCATGATTTTATCGATGAAGCAGAAGACCCTCGCACGGAGTTGATGCGTCGTCTGGTTGAGTATGAACAGATCAAGCTCGCCGCACGAGCTTTGGATGCTTTGCCGCAAGCTGAGCGCGACTTTACTTGGGTCAAGGTCTTGTTTGAGCCTGATTCAATTGTCGCGTTGCCGACGGTCTCTGGCTTGGATTTAAAAGTGGCATGGCTCGGTTTGTTGGCGCGCAATCGCAATACGCAGCATCACGTGGTGGCCAATGAGCAATTGTCTGTGCGAGCGCAGATGGCGCATATTTTGCGGGTGATCGCCAACGGGCGTTATTATGAATTTGATGAGTTGTTTGATGGCTTGCAGGGCGTGCCTTTGTTGGTGGTGACTTTTATCGCACTACTGGAATTGGTCAAAGAGCGCGCTATTGCCGTAACCCAGTACGAGCCTCTGTCGCCAATCTATGTGCAATTACTGAGTATGCAGCTTGGAAGTGATCCGTTATGAATTCTCTGGAAAGCAACAAAATCATTGAGACGCTGCTTTTGGTGAGCCAAGAACCGCTGACTGTGGGGCAAATCAAAAAAGTGCTCGATGACAGACTAAGTCACGCCCAAGTTTTGCAGTGTTTGCTTGAGATTGGCCAGGGTTGGCAGGGCAAAGGTGTTGAGTTGATTGAGTTAGCGAGTGGCTGGCGTTTTCGAGCCAAGCCCGAAATGCAACGCTATATCACGCAACTTAATCCCGAAAAACCGCCGCGCTATAGTCGGGCAGTGATGGAGACTTTGGCAATTATTGCTTATAAGCAACCCGTGACTCGCGGCGAGATTGAAGAAGTCCGTGGCGTTGCTGTTTCGAGCCAAATTATTCAAACCTTAAAAGAGCGCGGCTGGTTGGATGTGGTCGGGCACAAAGAAGTGCCAGGGCGACCTGAGTTGCTGGCGACCAATCGTGCGTTTTTGTCTGATTTGGGCTTAAAAAGCTTGGCTGAATTACCGTCATTGGCGCAGCTCACTGAATTAGTTGCTGCCAATTAAGCCCTTGCTGCGCCTCGCTTTGGGCGACTGAGTCTAATTAGGGTTCGATGTTGTTGGTAGTGCGTCGTATTTCGCTACATTCGCTAGACAGCCGTAGTAGAAAAGCCTTATTTTGATCGTCGTCTTCTCTCAGTGATGCGCGCGATTTCATGGCTTTGCAGAATAAAAATCACTGGTTATTGGCGCTGACTTACGCGCTAGCCGTTGTGTTAGATCATCTCTTTATTCCGACTGGGGCGACTTTTGGCCCTTTCAATTTGCAACTCGGTGTTGCAGTGGCGGGTTTGTTGCTATTGGGTGTGCGCGCCACGCCCTATCTCATTCCCGGTGCAATGTTATTTGGCCTGTTGCAGGCGCAAATGCCGTGGCTCACCTTGTTGTTTGCTGTCCTCCATATTGCGCAAGCCTTGTGCATCTTTAGTTTGCTGCCATTGTTTGCGCCTGAGCGCCAAATTCGCATTGTGGATACCAATCGCCTCATGATGGCGGCGCCCTTTGTGGGTAATATTTTGTTTGTCAGTCTCTTTATATCGGTGCAACAGGTTTTTGTGCCGCACCCTGAGGTGACGGCGACATGGTTGACGTTATGGCTTAGTCAATCTTTAAGCGTGCTGATTGTTGTGCCTGGCGTTTATGCGCTGCTGACCGATCGTAGCTTGGTGCGCGCGAATTGGTTGATTGAATTTACGCTTTGGGTCTCAATTGCTGCGTCTGGTGGTATTTTGCTGATGCATGGCCGTGAAGCATTAACACTGGAAGCTGCTTATTTGATGTTTCCATTGTTAATTTGGTCTTCTTTGCGCTTGGGGCAGTTGGGTAATTGTATTGTTTCAGCCTTTATTTTTATGCTGGTTGGCGCGCAGTACGTTATGGGTTTGAGTTCGATTCACTACATCAATAGTGTACTCGTTCTGTTGGGTATCGCCTTGCAAACGGCAATTTTTTTAACCGCATCGCATCGGGAAAATCGCCGCGCCGTCAATACTGCGCGTTTATCCGCCAAAATCTTCGACTATGCGAGTGAAGGCATTTTACTCACAGACGCCGATGCCAAAATCATCGCGACCAATCCTGCCTTTGAAAAAATAACTGGCTTTTGCGCCAAAGATGCGATTGGAAAAACATCGCGAATCTTTGGTGAGCACCAAGGTCATTTGTCGGATTTGCAAACGGTGCAGTTGGCCACTTTGCGTGCAACAGGGCAGTGGGAGGGAGAGGTTCAGGATCGACGTAAAAATGGTGATTTTTATCCGGCTTGGCTCTCGATGAGCGTCGTACGTGATGATCAAGGGTATATTTCAAACTATGTGGGTGTTTTTTCTGACTACACCGCGCGCAAAGAATCTGAGCAGCGCATGCGGCATTTGGCGCAGCATGATGCCTTGACGGGCTTGTTAAATCGGAACGGGCTTCAAGAGGCGCTTAACTCGATTTTGATCCGCTCCGGCACGAAATGCCGCTCATTTGCCTTGTTGTTTATCGACTTGGATCGGTTTAAGACGATCAATGACACGCTGGGGCATGATGTTGGAGATGAGTTGCTTAAGGTGGTGGCGCATCGCTTGCGCGGTCATCTCAAGCAGCATGATATTGTCGCTCGCTTGGGGGGGGACGAGTTTACTGTTTTGCTTGAGCACATCATTCATCACGAGCAAATTATTCAAGTTGTTGAACGCATCTTGAGTGCCTTGGGTGAAGTGTACCAAGTTGCTGGGCATGAGCTATTTGTGACGGGTTCTATTGGTGTGAGCCTATATCCGCATGATGGCGGTGGCGCAGCGCAGCTGATGAAAAATGCCGATATTGCAATGTATCGCGCCAAAGAATTGGGTAAAAACACTTATCAGTTTTATGCTTCTGAAATGAATGTGGCTCATCATGTTTCGCATTTGAGCTTAGAAAATGCGCTGCGTTTTGCGTTAGAGCGCAAGCAGCTGCAATTGGTGTATCAGCCGCAATATGATTTGTTAACGGGTCAATTAGCGGGCATGGAGTGCCTCATTCGTTGGTGCCATCCCGAGTTGGGCTTGATTTCGCCGGCGCAATTTATTCCGATTGCCGAAGAGAATGGCTTGATCGTCGCGATGGGCGATTGGGTGCTTAATGAAGCTTGCCATACCGCCCAGCAATGGCGTTTAGCTGGCTTGGAAGTGCCACGCATCGCGGTGAATTTGTCGGTGCGGCAATTTAAGCCACTCTTACTGGTCAACCAAATCAAGTTGGCACTGAGCTCAAGCGGTTTGCCAGCGCATTTGCTGGAATTGGAGGTGACCGAGAGTGTGATTATGAAGCGCGTGAACGAGGCCGTCGAGATTTTGCGCGAGCTGAAACTACTCGGCGTTCAGTTGGCGATTGACGATTTTGGAACTGGTTATTCGTCGCTTTCTCAGCTTAAAGTATTGCCGCTCGATGTATTAAAAATTGACCGTTCTTTTATCGAAGGGATTCCCGCCAATCAAGATGATGTCGTCATTGCTGAAACGATTATGATTTTGGCGCGCAAGATGGGGATGAGTGTGGTCGCCGAAGGCGTTGAAACAGCGAAGCAAATGCAGTTGTTACAAAAAATGGGTTGCGATGTGGGGCAAGGCTACTTCTTTAGTCGACCGATACCAGCCTTGGAAATGCAAGCCTTGTTGAAACCAGTTCAATCCAATGCACCTATTGATTTCTAGGTATGTGACTGTAGCCTTTATATTTTAATGGCTACAGCCATATACATTAATTTATTTCTTTTTGGTCTTACTGCTGGTCGTTTTGATTAAATCATCGCCACGCTCGTACGCAGCTTGAATTTCATCGGTCAACTGCAAAACGGCGGTCGCGTATAACGTGCTCTTGTTGTAACGCGTAATGACATAAAAGTTATTAAACCCCAAAAAATGCTGCGTAAAACCAGGCTCAGTTTCTAGCGCAAATAGCACAGCGGGTTGTTTGGTGTTGATTTCTGAAATCGGCGCAACGCCCTTGGCGATGAGTTCATCAACGGTGAAGTGAATATTGAATTTGTCGGCTAATAGCTCACTCGGGTCGGCGTTCATATTGACCGCGGTAAAGGTGTCACCACCGTCAATCCAGCCGTGTTTATTCAGGTAGTTGGCGACTGAGGCCAATGCGTCGCCCGGGTTGTTCCAGATGTCGTGCTTGCCATCGCCATTCCAATCTTGGGCGTATTTTCGAAATGAGGAAGGCATAAATTGCGGCCAACCCATTGCGCCGGCGTAGCTGCCTTTAAAGGTCGTGAAGTCTTGTTTTTCTTCACGCGCCAACAGGAAAAACTCGGTGAGTTCTTCTTGGAAGTACTCGGCACGGCGTGGGTAGTTAAACGCAATCGTACTCAACGCATCAACAATCCGAAAAGTGCCGGTGTACGTGCCGTAATTGGTTTCTGCACCCAAAATCGCCAGCATCACTGCGGGTGAAACTTGGTATTTCTTGCTAACAGCTCCAACCAATTCAGCATTATTGCGCCAAAACTTGGCACCATTATTAATACGCGTTTTATTAACAAAATTCGCTTGGAACTCATGCCAAGGTCGGCTGGTGGAAGGCTTATCTAAAATCGTAATGATGTTGGATGTGGTTTGTGCGTTTTGTAATGCATAAGTGAGCAAGTCTTCGCTAAAACCATGAGTGGCTGCGGTTGCGCGAATGTATTCTTGTACTTCTGGGCGGCTGATGAGTTCATCATCGGCAACTGCTAGCGTAGAAAGGGTTGTCAGCAGAGCGAGTGTTAGTTTTTTCATGTATGGGTATCAATTAGATTGAGTGAGTGCGCTAGAAAGAAGCTGCGCAGTAATATTAACAATCGGAATCACGCGATCATATGCCATCCGAGTTGGGCCAATAACGCCTAATGTGCCAACAATTTCATTGTTGACGCGATAGGGCGCAGCGATAACGGAGCATTCGTCGAGTGTAGCAATGCCAGATTCGTTGCCAATATAAATTTGGATGCCTTCGGCGTTTTGCCCTAGCTGCATCAGTTTGAGTAAGGTGCTTTTTTGCTCAAAAAGTTCAAACAATTGCCGCATTCTAGCCATGTCAGTACCAAAATCATTCAATCCAAGCAGTTGATGCTCGCCTGCGATAATCATATGGTCGTGGCTTAGATCGCTGCCGATATGCGCTGCGGCATTCATTAAGTCGTACAAATCGCTTTTTACTCGACCTAAGTCGCCCTGTAGCAAACTCATTAGATTGGAAATGGTTTTGCCTGCGCAGTGACTATTGAGAAAGTGGGCCGCTTCAATCAGCGCTGCATGACTTAAATGATGTTCGGTTTGCACAATCCGATTTTGAACTTCACCATCGGCGGTCACTAAAATTAGTAAAACTCGCTTTTCGAATAAAGGTAAAAACTCAATTTGCTTTAAGACGATCTCGGTTCTTTTTGGTGTGATCACAACGCCAGCAAATTGTGTGAGTTGTGACAAGAGCTGTGACGCCGCTGCAATACTGTGCTGTGGATTGTCGTTCGGTAATTCGGTGTGCTGCAATTCATTCATTTGCTGCGGCAAGCCGGGCGCGGTGAGTAGGTGATCGACAAACAATCGATAGCCTTGCGCGGTCGGAATCCGTCCCGCCGACGTATGCGGGCTGGCAATCAAGCCAAGGTTTTCCAAGTCTGCCATCACGTTGCGTATCGTTGCAGCGCTGACATCCAGACCAGCGTATTGGGAGAGCGCTTTCGAGCCAACAGGATGGCCGTCGGCAATATAGCGTTCGACCAGTGTCTTAAGCAGGATGTGGGATCGATCATTGAGCATCATAGCGCTGGATTTTAACCTGTCTGCCGTGTTATTAATGCGTTCTGTGAATTTTTTTACGAACAAAACCCAAACTTAATTGGTGTAAAACCACACGTCATGCATAGCCTATTCAAAACCATCGCCCTCGTTGGCCGTCTTCATACGCCTGCTTTAGGCGATCCGATTTGCCGTTTGGCCGATATGCTGGAAACAGGCGGCATCAAAGTCTTGATCGAGCAAGAAATCGCCATTGAGCACGGCATCGCTGAATATCAAAAAGTCAGTCGTGATCATATCGGCAAATTGGCTGATTTGGTCGTGGTACTGGGGGGCGACGGCACCATGCTGTCGGTAGCGCGTTTGCTCGCACCTTATCGGATTCCGCTAGTGGGGATTAATCAAGGTCGCCTTGGGTTTATGACCGATATTCCATTGCATGAAATGGAAACGACAGTCAGTAATATGATTGCGGGGCAGTTCGTGCCCGAAGAGCGGATTTTGCTTGAAACCACGATTTTGCGCGATGGCCAGCCGATTTCAACGTCACTGGCATTTAATGATGTGGTATTTAGCCGTGGCTCGATTGGTTCAATGATTGAGTTCGAGATTTTTGTCGATAATCAGTTTGTCTATAGTCAGCGCTCTGATGGTTTGGTGGTGTCGACGCCAACTGGGTCAACCGCCTATGCCTTGGCCTCTGGTGGCCCGATTTTGCATCCATCACTGCCTGCCATTACCTTGGTGCCGATTTGCCCGCAGTCGCTATCTAATCGCCCGATTGTGGTGTCTGATAACGCCCAAGTGGCCTTCTTGTTGACGCGCGGGCAGGGTGCTCGGGTGCATTTTGATAATCAATCCGATTTCGAGTTGCACGAAATGGATCGCGTGATAATTCGTCGCTACACCAATTCGCTGCGTATCTTGCACCCGCATGGTTATAGCTATTACGACATGTTGCGTGCCAAATTGCGCTGGGGTGAAAAGTTGCTTTAATGCACACCTCTTCAAGTTCATTCTCGCAATTCATGTAGAACGAATGTACACTTTGATCTTATTGTGAGCTTAGGTGAGACCATGCTGGCTGCGCTGCATTTACGTGATTTTGTCATTGTTCGTGAATTGGATTTAGATTTCTCGCAAGGCTTAACCGTATTGACCGGTGAAACCGGCGCAGGTAAATCGATTTTGATTGATGCGCTGGGTCTTTTGCTGGGCGATCGTTCTGATGCGGGCGTTGTACGGCACGGCGCCGAACGCGCCGAGCTATCGGCTGAATTTATCTGCGATAAAATCCCACAAGTGGCGGAATGGTTGATTGAGCAAGGTCTAAATAACGAAGGCGAGCCGCTGATCATTCGTCGCATCATCGACGCCAGCGGTAAATCACGTTCATTCATCAATGGCAGTCCAGTCACGCTGGCGCAGCTCAAAGGCGTTGGCGAATTTCTGGTTGATATTCACGGTCAACACGCACACCAATCTCTATTGCGTCACGATGCGCAGCGCGACTTGCTCGATGCCTATGCCGATACCACGCAGCAAGTGCGTGACATGGCTAAAAAATATCAAGCTTGGCACACTTTGGCGCAGCAGCTTTATGATGCTGAGCAAAATGCTGAGCGTTTTGAAGCCGAGCGCGAGCGTTTGCAGTGGCAAATTGACGAAGTGGCTGCGCTCAATATGCAAGCGGGCGAATGGCCTGAATTGCAAGCTGATCACAAACGCCTGCATCACGCCGCGGGACTGATTGATGGTGTGCAAGAAGGCTTACTGGCACTGAGCGATGGTGACGACAACTGCCAAAGCTGGCTCGCTACGGTGGCGCATCGCCTGAGCCAATTGGCTGACTTTGACCCTTCAATCAATGAAACACTGGAATTGATTGCTGGGGCGGAAGCGCAGTTGGCTGAATCGGTGAATTCATTGCGCATGTACGCTGATCGCCTTGAGCTGGATCCCGAGCGTTTGATGGAAGTCGAAAGCCGCCTAGATGCAATGTACAAAATGGGTCGAAAATATCGCATCGACCCATCTCAGCTGCTAGAGCAACTGCACGAATGGCAGGCGCGTTTAGCGGAATTGGGCGGAGCAGAAGGCTTGGACGCGCTACGCAAGCAAGTAACAAGCGCTGAGGCACAATATCGTAAGTTGGCGACGGCCTTGACGAAGCAGCGTACCGTTGCTGCAAAAAAACTCTCAAGCTTGGTCACAGAACAAATGCAAGTACTGGCCTTGTCAGGTAGTCGTTGCGAGGTTGTATTGCAAGAGCTAGCGCATCCGGCCGCGTATGGCTTGGAGCAAATTGAGCTGCAGGTCGCCAATCATCCCGCATCGCCGTTACGCCCGATGGCTAAAGTCGCCTCTGGTGGTGAGTTGTCCCGCATTAGCTTGGCGCTGCAAGTGGTAACTAGCCAAGTGGCGAATGTGCCGACGTTGATTTTCGATGAGGTTGACGTCGGTATCGGCGGGCGCGTTGCTGAAATTGTGGGCCGATTATTGTCTGAGCTGGGGCAAACTTGCCAAGTGCTGTGTATTACGCATTTACCACAAGTGGCCGCCTGCGGCGCCCAGCATTTGCAAGTGGCGAAACAGCAGGGCAAAGATGGCGTAGTTAGCTCGATTGAAACCTTGAGTCATGAAGCTCGAATCGAAGAAATCGCTCGGATGCTGGGCGGTTTGGATATTACTGAAACGACAAGGCAACATGCAGCCGAAATGTTGGCTTGAAGGTATTGCTCGCTAGTTATTGATTAGTCTAGTCTGGCGAGTAATACGTACGGGGTTTTTAAAAATGACGGATTTAGATTTTATGCACGCTGCCCTGCAAGAGGCTCAGCGTGCTTTTTCTTTGGGCGAAGTGCCTGTCGGGGCGGTGGTGGTGTATCGCGGCGAAATTATCGGTCGTGGGCACAATCAGCCGATCACGAGTCACGACCCCAGCGCCCATGCTGAAATGGTCGCGATTCGTCAAGCGGCCTTGCATCTGGGTAATTATCGCTTACCTGAATGTGAGCTATTTATCACGCTTGAGCCGTGTTTAATGTGCAGCGGGGCGATTTTTCAGTCTCGGATTGTGCGTGTAGTGTACGCCGCTAGCGAGCCCAAAACAGGCGCGGCGGGTAGTGTTTGCAATCCTTACTTGGATGCACAGCTCAATCATCACACTCAGATCGAGCAAGGCCCATGCGAAGCAGAGTCACGGCAAATGCTCGAAGATTTTTTTGCCCTGCAGCGGAAAAGCCAACAAAGCGCAGCGCCTTTGCGTATTAGCGGGCTGGTCAATTTTCGTGATTTGGGCGGTTTTAAAACGGCGGATGGTCGCGCGGTAAAATCGGGTTTGGTTTTTCGCGCCGAGCAATTGCTTGCGCTTGAAGAAGTGGGCTTGGCGGAAGTGGCCGCTTTAGGTTTGCGGCAAATCTGGGATTTTCGCGCGCCAACAGAAGTAGCGAAATACCCTGATCCAGTTTGGCCGAATACGACGCCCAAATGGGGGGATGTGCTGGCTGAGTTGGCACAAAAAACGGCTGTCCAGTTTGAAGCTTTACTGCAAGATCCTGCCTTGCTGAATCAGCACTTGGGTGAAGGTCGCGCAGAACAAATGATGATTGAAGTCTATCGCGACATGGTACGTAGCCCACATGCGCAGACTGTGATGCAGCAATTTTTAATGTCGTTTTGCGATGCAGATCAATACCCCGTGTTATTTCATTGCACTGCTGGCAAAGATAGAACTGGTTGGGCGGCGGTGCTGCTATTGACGATTTTAGGTGTGCCGCACGAGCGTATTTTGCGCGACTACCTAGCGAGCAATGAAAATATATTGAACAAGTATCAGGCTTTGATTGCGCGATGCGTGGCAAATGGCGCTGATGAGTGCATCCTGAACGCAATTTTTGGGGTGCGCGCCGAGTACCTAAAAGCTGCGCTGCATGAGGTAAAAAAAGTATCCGGTACTCTGCCGCGCTATATCGAGCATGTTTTGGGTGTCACGCCATTACAGCAGGCACAAATTCAGCAGGTTTTACTCGTTAATCCGTTTTGATGCGCCATTTAGCGATGTAATGATCACCTGCCGAATTAAGAGGCTAGCTCGATCGAGCCCAGAATTGCTGTGGCGTGGCTATTCAGTTTGTCCTCACGCTCAAAGGATTATTTGCTCTTGGATTACGGCAAATGGCCGAAACCCTGTAAATACGAGCCGCTGAGGTTAGGTATTTACGTATGAAAATTCTTCTACGGATTGGCCTTTTCGTGCTTGTCGGTTAAGAAAAAAGGCTGCGTTCTGGCTTGCCATTCTCTTGGCTTGCAACGATAATCCCGCTCGTAAGCAGGAGAGTGTGATTTTTACCATTTTATTGATTTAAATCACCGCCGAAGGCGCAAATGCACCCGCAAATCGCTCAGGTATCAGGGACTGCTGATCAGATGTACAACTCTGGAGAGCGATGTTCGGCGAATCAAACGCCCGTAGCATCCACCGAAGGGCTCAACAATCACGTAGTGATTGGAAAATCTCAGGTGTCAGGACAGATGGGTGTTGCCCGCTAAGCTTTAGGCTTGCGGTCTTAGAGGGATATACCTTGAGAAACCCCATGACAACACCAAAAACCACGCCTTTATACGACTGTCATCTTGCCGCGAATGCCAAAATCGTTGATTTCGCCGGCTGGTCTATGCCGATTCATTACGGCTCACAACTCAAAGAACACGAAATCGTCCGTGCCGACGCGGGTATGTTTGATGTGTCGCACATGTGCGTACTCGACATCACCGGCGCGGATGCCAAATCCTTTTTGCGCGGCCTGATCGCTAACGACGTTGAGCGCCTCGCGTTTGAAGGTAAAGCGCTGTATTCGGGCATGTTGACGCCTGAAGGTACCGTCATCGACGATTTGATCGTTTACCTGACGCATTACGGCTACCGTGTCGTGGTGAATGCGGGTACGACAGATAAAGACATCGCTTGGATGCTCAAGCAAGCCCAAGGTCAGGACGTACAAATCCATGTGCGCCGTGAATTAGCTATGATTGCCGTGCAAGGCCCGAACGCGATTGAAAAAGCGTGCAAAGTGATTCACGAAGAGTGGGAAGCCACGGTGAAAGCACTGAAAGTATTCCAAGGATTCCCATTCGGCGCGGTAGAAGACGGCTGGTTTATCGCTCGCACCGGCTACACCGGTGAAGATGGGTTAGAAATCATGTTGCCTGCCGAAGAAGCACCGCTATTTTGGCAAGCTTTAGTGAGTGTGGGTGTGGCACCGATTGGTTTGGGCGCTCGCGACACATTACGTCTTGAAGCGGGTATGAATTTGTACGGACACGATATGGATGAAACCATTTCGCCGCTAGAAGCGGGGATGGGCTGGACGATTGCTTGGGAACCGGCTGATCGTGATTTCATTGGCCGCAAAGCACTTGAAGCGCAGCGCGCTGCTGGCGTGGCGATGAAGCAAGTTGGCTTGGTGCTCGAAGGTCGTGGTGTGTTGCGCGAAGGTCAAATCGTTGAAGTGGCGGGCGTCGGTAAAGGCATCATCACCAGCGGTACTTTTTCACCTACACTCAAACATTCCGTTGCCATCGCTCGCGTTCCAGCGGCGACCGGTGAAACGGCACAGGTCGATTTGCGCGGTACTTTGACCGTTGTTCGCATCGTGAAAATGCCATTTGTACGCAATGGCAAGAAAGTATTTGCATAACATAATTCAGGGAGTGGGGAGTAGGAAATGGGGATTCAACCTTGTTTCTGCCGCCACTCCCCACTAACTACTCCCAACTCCCTAAGGACAAGATCATGAGCAATATTCCAGCAGAACTCAAATACGTTAACAGCCATGAATGGTTGCGTTTAGAAACCGACGGTACTGTGACCATCGGTATTACTGATCACGCTCAAGAATTGCTGGGCGACATCGTTTTTGTTGAATTGCCACAAGTGGGCGACGAATTGGCTGCTGATGCGACGGCTGGCGTGGTTGAATCAGTGAAAGCAGCGTCCGACGTATACGCGCCAATCGCTGGTGAAGTGGTCGCGATCAATGATGAACTGACTAGTGCGCCAGAGTTGGCTAATTCTGATCCATATGGCGCGGCGTGGTTCTTCCGCGTGAAACCTGCGGATGCGTCAGTGCTAGATGGCCTGATGAGCGCAGAGCAATACGCTAAAGAAATCGGCGTTTAAGCGTTACGCACCCGATTGTGCATTGAATGGATGGGGGCGGACCAACCGCCCTTATCCCGTTTAGGCCGTTGCCGCCTCTGATTGGATTTTTTATGTCACTTCATACCCTGTTTAATCACGACGAATTTATCGCGCGTCATATTGGCCCGAATGCGGCTGATCAAGCAGCGATGCTCACCGAAATCGGTGCAGCTTCACTCGAAGATTTGGTCGCGCAAACCATCCCCGACAATATTCGTTTTAAGCAAAAACTACCGCTCCCCGATGCCGTGAGCGAAGTGGAAGCGTTGGCTAAGTTGCGCCAAATTGCGGATAAAAATGTCGTCAATAAAAGCTTTATCGGCTTGGGTTACCACCCAAATATCACGCCGGGCGTGATTTTGCGTAATGTGCTGGAAAATCCAGGCTGGTATACCGCCTATACGCCGTATCAAGCTGAAATCGCCCAAGGTCGTTTGCAAGCTTTGCTGAATTACCAGCAAATGGTCATCGACCTGACGGGCCTTGATTTAGCAAATGCCTCTTTGCTAGATGAAGCGACAGCCGCTGCTGAAGCAATGGCGATGGCGCGTCGGATTTCTAAAGTGAAAACTGAGAAATTCTTTGTTGATAAACAGGTATTGCCACAGACGCTAGACGTGGTAAAGACTCGCGCTAAATACTTCGGCTTTGAGTTGGTGATTGGCGCGGCGACAGCTGCAGGTGACGATGATTACTTCGGTGCCTTGCTGCAATATCCGGGCGCAGATGGCGCGGTGATTGATCTGAGCCAAGCAATTGCAGCCCTGAAGGCGAGGGGTGGTGTGGCGATTGTTGCAGCAGATTTACTGTCATTGTCGCTGCTCAAATCACCGGCTGAACTCGGTGCGGATGTAGCAATTGGTACGACGCAACGTTTTGGTATTCCAATGGGCTTTGGTGGCCCGCACGCTGCGTACTTTGCTTTCAAAGATGATATGAAGCGCTCGGCACCAGGCCGAATTATTGGTGTGTCGATTGATGCCAAAGGCAAAACGGCACTCCGTATGGCTTTGCAAACGCGTGAGCAACATATTCGCCGCGAAAAAGCTAATTCAAATATTTGCACTTCGCAGGTCTTGCTAGCCAATATGGCGGGTATGTACGCGGTCTATCACGGCCCTGTAGGTATCAAGCGCATTGCTGAGCGTACGCATCGCTTGGCTAGTATTTTCGCGCAAGGCGTACGTGCAGCTGGTGAAGTTGTTCATGCTTCGTTCTTTGATACGGTGCAAGTGAATGTCGGCGCTCAAGCCGCCGCAATCTATGCTGCTGCATTGACTGCGGGTTATAACTTGTTGCAAGTGTCTGATTCAGTGTTGAGTGTGGCATTCCACGAAGCGGCGACTGAAGTCGATTTGGCAACGCTCCTCCAGTTGTTTACGGGTAAATCGGCTGATTTGGCGGCGCTTGACGCGGCAACTAGCTCAGTGATTCCAACTGCTCTGCAACGTACGTCTGCGTATCTGACGCATCCAGTATTTAAGAGCTACCACACCGAACACGAAATGCTGCGTTACCTAAAACGCCTAGAAAATCGTGATTTGGCGATGAATCATTCGATGATTTCTTTGGGTAGCTGCACGATGAAACTCAATGCCACCAGCGAAATGATTCCGGTGACGTGGGCTGAGTTTGGCAATATCCATCCGTTTGCACCCAAAGATCAAACTCAAGGTTATTTTGAGATGATCAATGGCTTGGCTGATCAACTTAAAGCGATTACTGGCTTTGATGCGATTTGCATGCAGCCGAACTCTGGCGCGCAGGGTGAATATGCGGGTTTGCTGGCGATTCGCCGCTTCCACGATAGTCGTGGCGATACGCATCGTGATATCTGCTTGATTCCAAAGTCAGCGCACGGTACTAATCCAGCTACCGCGCAAATGATGAATATGAAAGTGGTCGTCGTTGATTGCGATGAAAGTGGTAACGTTGATTTAGCTGACTTGAAAGCGAAAGCAGAGTTGCACGGTGCAAACCTGGCAGCCTTGATGCTGACTTATCCATCGACGCATGGTGTGTTTGAAACGGCAGTAAAAGAAATTTGCGCAACGGTACATCAGTTCGGCGGCCAAGTGTATATGGACGGCGCGAATTTGAATGCCCAAGTCGGTTTGACTCGCCCAGCAGAAATCGGTGCTGATGTGAGTCACATGAATTTGCATAAAACTTTCTGCATTCCACACGGCGGTGGCGGTCCAGGCATGGGCCCGATTGGCATGAAAGCGCATTTGGCGCCGTTTATGTCCAATCACGCAGTGGCTGGTATCGATCAAGGCGATGCTTCGGTTGCACAGGGCCAATCTGCGGTATCGGCTGCGCCATTTGGCTCTGCATCGATTTTGCCGATTTCGTGGATGTATATCACGATGATGGGCGCGGCAGGCGTGAAGCACTCCACTGAGATCGCTTTGCTCAATGCTAACTATGTGATGAAAAAACTTTCAGCGCATTATCCCGTGCTTTACACCGGCGTGAATGGCCGTGTTGCGCATGAATGTATTATCGATATTCGTCCGCTCAAAGCTGCGAGCGGCATTACCGAAGTAGATATTGCAAAACGCCTGATGGATTATGGTTTCCATGCACCAACGATGAGCTTCCCAGTGGCGGGCACCTTGATGATTGAGCCAACTGAATCAGAGTCAAAAGCTGAACTAGATCGCTTTATCGCGGCGATGGTGAGTATTCGCCAAGAAGTCGCTAAGGTGGAAAGTGGTGTTTGGCCAGCGGATAACAATCCATTGAAAAACGCACCGCACAGCAAAAACGACATCGCCGGTGATTGGGATCGTGCTTATTCGCGTGAAGAAGCGTTCTTCCCATTGCCGTATGTGCTCGACAATAAATTCTGGCCTTCGGTTAATCGGATTGACGACGTGTACGGCGATCGCAATTTGATTTGTTCTTGCCCGAGTATGGATGAATACAATTAAGTTGATCATCTAGTTTCAGTGATATGAAAAATGCCCCAAATTAATCTGGGGCATTTTTATTGGTTTGTATTCTATCAAATATCAATTAAACAAATATTTTGCTCGCGATCCAAAATAGGCCGCCCGACATTGCAATGGTCACGGGTAGTGTGAGTACCCAAGCAATGACAATGTTTTTAATCGTACTGGCTTGAAGTCCACTTTTGTTAGCCACCATCGTGCCTGCTACGGCGGACGATAGAATGTGCGTCGTCGATACGGGCATACCAGTCCAGCTCGCAATCCCAATTGCAGCCGCTGCTGTAATTTGCGCTGCGTTGCCTTGTGAGTAGGTCATGCCTTTGTTGCCGATTTTTTCACCGACTGTATGAACAATTCGACGCCAGCCTACCATTGTGCCCAAGCCCAGTGCGAGCGCTACAGCGACAATGACCCATTGCGGTGCGTATTCGGTTGTTGCGGTCAGGTCTTTGCGGAACTGATTCAGGGTGTGTTTTTCGTATGAAGTCCATACCGGTAATTTCGCAATTTTTTTGCTAGTGTCATCTACGCAAAGCAAGATACGGCGCGCGGTGATTCGCTGTTCGGTGCTTAGTTCATTGTAGCTGCGGATATTGCCGAGCATAGTGTTGAGCTTATCGATTGCCGCTAAAGTGACTTCTGCTTTGCATTCAAATTGAGCGGGTAATTCTTGAATAGCTGCGCCGAGCTGAATGCTCGGATTGATTTTGTCGGCGTTTTGCGTATAAAAATCGCGGATGTGAATGGCAGCATCGCGAGTGCGCTCAATGTCGTAAATCGTGCTGCTGCGATCAAGTACAAAATTTCCCGGTGCTAAACCAACCAGCACCAACATCACTAAACCAATCCCTTTTTGCCCATCATTTGAGCCATGCGCAAAACTTAAACCCATCGCCGAGGCGATTAATGTCACGCGAGTCCAAAAAGGAGGGTGTTTTTTGCCGTCAATGTCTTTGCGTTCTTCGGGGGTTAAGTGCATGTGCGATTGACTGAAGTAGCGTTTTAACGCGATCAACAAAACGCCAGCTAAAATCATACCCAAAGCAGGGGAGATGAGCAGCGATAGTAAAATATCGATGGCTTTTTGGGTGTTAATGCCGTATAGCCAATGATTTCCGGTGAGAATGGCGTGCATGATCCCTACGCCCAAGATGGAACCAATCAGCGTGTGCGAGCTTGATGCTGGAATACCTAGGTACCAAGTTCCTAAATTCCATACAATCGCAGCCGTTAACAGCGAGAACACCATGATCAGCCCATGACTGCTATTGACGTTGAGTAATAAATCAACTGGCAATAAATGAATGATGGCATAGGCCACACCCAAACCACCGAGCATCACCCCTAAAAAATTGAAGCAGCCTGAAGCAATAACGGCGACATTGGCTGGCATTGCTTTGCTGTAGATGACCGTAGCCACCGCGTTGGCGGTGTCGTGAAAGCCATTAATAAACTCATAAGCCAAAACGAAAAGAATGGCCAAAGCGAGGCTAGTCGCTGCTAGGGTGTCTAAACCGCTGAATATTTCAGGCATATATTATTTTTATTTCAAAACAATGAAGCTGCCGATTATCGCAGAATGGGCCACTGACTGTACCGCGTATTTTAGCTTTAGATCAGTATTTGCGGAAATAAAGGCCAAATCCTGTAGGGCGGCTCATTTAGATTGAAAAGCTAGTGCGTTGACTTTGTGCGTTGAGCCAATCTGGCGGCCTGGCAAGCACAACGCTGAGCCATCTGCCGCGACCAAGCGTAGTCCCTGCCAGCGCGGCAAAACATCTTGGACTTGTTCGATGAGACAACGGTTCA
>CAUOZE010000052.1:0-23188 GCA_963508915.1 uncultured Deefgea sp. | reverse complement strand
TACATTGAGATTTTTTATAACCGGCAACGTCGCCATTCTCGATTAGGTGATGTCGCCCCTGCGGTGTTTGCAAGAGAATATGAGCGGAAGCAATTAGCTGACGTTTAAAGTAATGGTGTCCGTCATTGACACGCGCTTCAGCTTGTTCCTGCTGCGTTGTGGCATGTAGCGCGTTCAATGCGATCAATTCGCTATCGAGTAATTCACGCAAATCAACGACTGAGGCCACGCCGCCGTCACCGAGCACCGTTGCGCCAAGCATACCTGGAATGCGCGGTACAAACTGCCCCAGATCCTTCACCACGATATCGCGCGAATCGATAACGCGCTGAATTTGCACCGCCTTGAGTGCGCCCGAGTCGAGCTGCAATACGATGGCGGGCAAGCCCGTTTTTTGCTGGCTTAAAGCGGGAACAGGCAGGCCGAACAGTGTTTCCAGCTCGATCAGCGGTATTTTATTGTCGCTCAACTGGATAAAGCGTTGGTCGTCTTCAATTTGCACATCGGCCAGATCGAAGTAGGCCAGATCGAGAATCCCGCTGGTGGAAATGGCCATGCGCTGTTGCTGTGATTCAACGAGCAACGCGTGGCTGGCGACGAGCGAAACGGGGAAACGCATTTCGATCTGCAAGCCGCTTTCTTGCTCGGTATGCAGCACCAAATTCCCTTTCAGTGCATTCACCGTTGACAGCACGATATCCATGCCGATGCCGCGTCCCGAAACCTGACTGGCTTCATCGCGAATCGAAAAGCCGTGGCGCAAAATCAAGCGCGCCGTTTCGTTTTGGCTCAGTAGCGTCTGGCCATCAATCAGCCCTAAGCGCTCGGCTTTGCTGCGAATCGCGGCTAAATCTAGCCCTGCACCGTCGTCTTTACAGCGCACGACAATTGAATTGCCTTCGCGGGCAAAGGCGAGGCGGATCTGGCCTTGTTCAGATTTGCCTTTGGCGAGACGCAATTCAGGCGTTTCAATGCCGTGGTCGATTGCATTGCGCAGCACATGCATCAACGGATCAACAATCGTATTGAGCAAATGGCTATCGACTAGCGTGTGCTCGCTGTGCAAATTGAGCGCCACATCTTTGTCGAGCAGGCGAGCGGTTTGGCGCGCAGCACGTTGCAGGCGCGCCTCGATCGTACTCACTGGCACCATACGCGTGCGCATGACGACTTCCTGATTACTTACCTGCAGACGATGCTGTGCTTCAATTGCTTCGCCTAAGCGTTGATACAGGCTTTCGGTTTCCAGACCTAGCTCGCGCGAGTCGGTCGTTGCCTCGGTGAGGCGTCGCGAAATCGAATGCAGCTCGCTGTAGCTCTCAAATTCTAGTGCGTCAAAATCCTGATTCACCGCTGGCGTAGCGATGCCTAGGCTACTTACTTCAATACGCTGCTCCAGCTCGCCGACCAGTTGTTGCACGTTCTGATTTTGCGCACGCATACGGCGATTGACTTCACTCGACTGCGCCAGCAATTCGCGCATTTGCGCGACAGAGACAATCGACTCACCGAGCAGATTAAGCATTTCATCGACCAGTTTAGCCGGAATTCGCACCATGGCTTCGAGCTGCTCCTGCTGCGCCTCGATGGGCGTGCTCGCAGGTATCGCTTTATGATTTTTGCTAATATTGGCTTCTGAAGAGATACACTCTGAATTGATCCCCTCAATATCAATTAAATTGGCCAGATCGAGAATGCGCTGGAATACCGACACACTATCGCTTGGTACTGGCCCGCTACCCATTAGTGCTTCGGCCATGCCTTCCAAACAATCGCCTGCTTCAGTCAGCAAATTGGCCATTGCCGCGCCGGGCAAATTACCTGATTCAGAGAGCGCAATCAGGATGTCTTCCAGATGGTGCGTCAAGTTGGCAACGCCAGCGATACCGACGGTATTAGCCGCACCTTTGAGCGTATGCGCGGCGCGTTTGGCGATGTCCAGATCGGCCATACTGCCTTGACCCGAGACGACTTTTTGCATCGCTTGCGCAAAAGCGCCAGCTTGCACTGGTAATTCTTGCAGCAAGCCTTCCATCAATTCGGCGCTGATATCGTCGGGCACGGCGAGTGAAACGTCGCTGAGTTGGGCGACCTTTTGGCGTTCTGGCCGATGGTTTGGCGTGACGGCGCTCACCTGTTGCTCAAGCAAACGCACACGTAGGTTCGCCAACAGTAATGCATCGTCTTCGTCCATCAGAATCAGCACGCCCAGCAGCGCTTCGACGCAATTTTCATCTTGTGGTGCGGCACAGTATTGAATCAGCCACTGAGTCAGCATGAGTAACAAATCGGAAAAAGAGTCATTCCAACCGGTTTCGAAAGTTGCAAAGATACGCAGATTCAGTGCTGCTAGATAATCGCCCAGTGGCGGCATTCCAATGTCGTAACACGCTTGAGTTAACCGTTCGAGTAACTCGCAAATTTCTGTAACTGCATCCGCTGGAGCATCGTTTTCTTCATTTGGTAGCGTCAGTATATCGGCCAGCTGCAAGGCGATTTGATCGAGTTCCTCGTTCAAAATCAGAAGCATATCTTCACCAACGACTGACGTATTTGCGGTCAGAACTTGGTCAAAATCGTTGTGCTTGAGTGGCTCATGACCCAATGATTCATTCGCAATATTCGAGCATTCCGTTTCGTGGTCTTCTGCATTGAACAGCATTAACTCAGCGCGCTCAATCAGCTCGGTGAGCTGCTCGGGTTCACTCATCAATGCATCTAATAGCAGCAGAGGCAATTGTTCGCCCATCGCGACTTGCGGTAGATTGTGATGTTCCGCGAGTAAGGCATTAAGGTGCTGACACAAGGCATCGAGTGTGATTTTCTGCTCTACTTGGGCCGTCAGAGATAGAGCGAGCAGCAAATCGGTAATCTGACTGGCTTGCCAATTCCCTTGCAATAACTGACCAAGCTCATCGAGTAGGCCAAAGACGTCGATGTGCTCTTCGTTGAACTCGGCGGCTTTAATTTGTAGAGCAGCAAGACTGGCTAGTAATTCGGCAGATTCGTTCTTATTCGGAGCCGAAGTCGGCGTTGAATTAGCACTGAGTAAATTATCAGGCGAGATCATTTCAATACATTCAATTTGCTCAGCAAGGAGGGCCGCGGCGTCTTGCTCTAATAACTCGGTCACCGTGTCTTGCGTTTCAATAGACAAGGGGGCTGGCCAGTGATCGCTTGTGAGTAACTCAAGTAAGGCTTGGCGTTGTGATGCCTCAGGCTTAGCAAGATAGTCTGCCATAACCAATGCCAACTCAGACGGTGGCATGTGTGCTGGTGCGTCTGTGCAGCTAGCGAGTTGTTCAGCCAGTATGCAGCAGTAGCTCCAAAATCCAATTTGACCCGCCTGCTCGGCGAGTTCGCCAAGTTGATGAGTGGTCGTAATTGCGTCGAGCAAGGCCGCCTGTTGATCCGATTGATCGGCTTCATGGCAGTTGGCGATGGCCGTGGCAAGTGCTGCCAACAGCGCAGCAGATGATTCAGCGAGCACAGAGCCCCCTTAGTAGTCAGGCAAAAGTCTTCACGCTGCATTCAATTGCAATACGTGAAACGCTTGGATTGTTATTGATGGTGGTTTAAATGAAGAGAGAATCGGGTGCCGTAGCACCCGTGGTGCCTTTATTCTGGCAGCTTAAACACCCGTACAGCAGACAAGAGTCCGCGTGCATACTCCACCAGACTATGTGTCTGAAGCGACTGTTCTTTCAGCTTGACATTCGTATACTGGGTAGATGCATTAATACTATCGGCGCGTACCACCAGGTCACGGTTGATCCGAACTTGTGCTTCAGATGCGATGGCAATTTGCTGAACGGCTTTTACCAGCTGGGCGGTGCTCTGCTCGGTGATTTCCATTTGCTGACCGGCTTGCTCTGCAAGGCGTGAGCCAGCAACAACCTGCTCAATCGCCTGATTCATCGCACTCATTGTTTCGGCGGTATCGGCCTGAATATTATGGACCAGCGATGAAATCTGCTGCGTTGCTTGACGGGCGTTTTCTGCCAGCCGTTGAACTTCGTCGGCCACCACCGCAAAGCCACGACCCGCTTCACCGGCTGATGCCGCATGCATCGACGCATTCAAGGCCAGAATATGCGTCCGTTCCGAGATCGAGTTAATCAAGTTCACCGCCAGTGAAATCTCTTGCGAGCGCTCGCCCAGACGTTTAATGCGTTTTTCCGTTTCACGGATCGTTTCGCGGGTATTGTTAATGCCACTTACAGTGGTATTAACCGTTTCCATCGCCTGACGCGTGGTTTTCATCGCATGCTCGGCTGATTGGTTGGCACTACGGGCGACAGCAGCAATTTTAGTCATTGAATCGGCGGCGGTGATCAGCGCTTTCGAGGCTTTTTCCACTTCTTCGCCTTCTTTCTCGACGATGCCCATGACCTCGTCGCTTTGTTCTTTCACCTGCATTGAGGCTTGTGCTACGTCAGCCGATAAATCGGATACGCGCTGCAAGACCTTCGCGGTTTCGGAAGAAAGCAAATTCAATGCGTCGGCAACGGGGCCCGTAACGTCTTCGGTGACCGGGACTTTGTGCGTCAAATCTTTACGCGCCAACACGGCTACAGCCTGCAGCAGATTCAGTACCGCATCATTGAGCTTATCATTTTCATCAACAATGGCTTGCTGTACGGCATTACGCTCGTCAATCATGCGGTCAAATGAACGCCCTAATTCGCCCAATTCGTCAGGCTGTTCCATATCCGTACGCACGTCTTCGCCATTGGCGAGCGCTTCAACTGTTTTGTGCAAATGCTCTACCGGCTGGCGAATACCTTTGGCAATCAAAGTCACCAATACGGTCAATAAAATGGCAATAGAAATTAAAACTAGCGTAAAAATAGTCGCAGCCATCGAACTTAGCAATTCACTAAATGATTTCTGATCTTCAATGGCCGACAGTGCTACTTTGTCGAGTGTCGCAATCACTTCTTCTGGTTTGTCTGAGGCTTTATTGGCTTCTTTCTCTGCTTTACGCGCGGCGAGTTGAGCGTCAACATAGACATCAAATGCTGTGTTGTATTGCGCCAAGAGTTTGCTGACTTCATCGGAGTTCGCCAGCGCAGCATGGCTCAAGGCACTACTGAACGCAGCACGTTCAGCAATATGTTTTTCCTTGTATTTAATGTCTTCACGCTGGATAAAGTCTTTTTCATGACGACGCAATTTCAGCTGAGCCACTTCAAGATCGTTGGCATTCGTTGGTAGTTGACTCTCTAAGTCTTCAATCGCCGTTCGCATCAACTTGTGTAGACCGCCTTCCTCATTAAAACCAGCCTCTAAGATCTTTTTTGCCGAGGCATCAAATTTCTCTTTGTAGAGTTTGATTGCCCCTTGCATTTCTTTGGCTTTCGCTGTGCTAGCTTCATCGGGAGATAGCTCTATCACCTTGTCAATTGAGCTAAGCAGCTTGGCTGTTTGTTCATCGTGCTCTTTCAAATAGCGCTGTTTGTCCGTTTTAAACGGCAGGTAAAAATTCTTTTCATCACGACGAATTTGAACATACGAAATATTGGTGTCTTTCAGTGCCAATTCGAAAGCAGACAGTTTTTCCAATTGAGCGTCTGCAAAGTTCTCGACTGCAAAGGTGATTAGATAAATCACCCCCAACAGGACAAAGCCCCACATAATCCCTCTAGATAAAGTCTTTGTACGCCAGTCAACCGTGCGCTGGCCTAGTGCTTCTTCAAGTCGAAGCACCAATCCTTGGTAGAAATTCATTGATTGAGTCCTTACTCTTTGTGGGTCTTTAGTGCAGCCAGATCACGAAATAGCTGCAATAGATCGATGTCGAACCAGTGCTGTTCTTGCTGCTGCCAAGCGCTACGCAAATAGGGCTGCAACAGTTCGGGAACTTGCCCTTCCGCGAGGGCTTGCAGGCCAGTCAGTGGCAAGGGAAAACCCTGTACCAGCAGCCCCAATGCTTCGGGGTGATTGCCGATCATCAAAACTTGTTCTTCTGAGCTGGTGGGGGTTGCAATCAGCTTGGCCAGATCAAACACGGGCAATAACGTGCCGCGTACATTGGCGACCCCGCGCAATGCAAGCGGCGCCAGCAATCACGCCATAACGGCGCTGGATATATTCGCCAGTCTGTGGCGTGCTTTCTGTGTTTGCTTTATTGGCAGCCATGTCCATCTTCAATTACGCCAGTGCTTTGAGCTGATCGATTAATTGATCAGCGGAATACGGTTTCACGACATAGCCTTTTGCGCCTTGCATCTTGCCCCAAACACGATCTGCTTTTTGGCTTTTACTGGTCACAAACACGATCGGGATGTCTTTGGTCGAAGGCTCTTCGCTCAACAGGCGGCAGGCTTCGTAGCCATCCATATCCGGCATCACGATGTCGAGGAAAATAATGTTGGGCTTATCGGTTTTGGCTTTTTTAACGGCTTCGCTGCCGTTGGATGCGGTCGAAACAAAGCAACCTACATCAGTCAGTATGGTGCGTAAATTGGCCAAATCAGCCGGAGAATCATCAACTACAAGTACTTTTTTCATGGTTTAACCTTGGGATAGGGATTGATTGGGTCTGTTACATTAAGCGGCTACAAAAGCGCCGTTTTCTAGCGTCTGCGGTAGATATTTCTGCACCACTTCTTTAAAGAGAGCACTGTCTACTGGTTTAGTGAGGTAGGTGCTACATCCAGCCAGCGTGCCGCGCACTCGATCAAACGGTGAGCTTTTGCTGGTCAGCATAATGACGGGGGTGTTTTTTGTTTGGCGGTTTTTGCGGATCGTGCGGCAGACTTGATAGCCATCGGCATTCGGCAAGACAACATCTAAGAAAATCATGTCGTAATCATTGTCATTCGCCAGGGTGATGCCGGCCTCACCTGTTTCTGCGCAGTCAATTTTGCCGCCCTGCAATCTCAGGAATAACTCAAGCTGCTTACGCACGGTCGGACTGTCATCGACGATCAAGGCGCGAAAATATTCTTTGGGGGCGTTACTCGACAGCACCTGATTGATCAGGCGATTGCTTTCTGGATTGCTGCCTTGTAAATCGGTAGCACCAAGTTGCGCCAACTCAGGTGTAAAATTATGTGCACTGATCGTGACGGTTTCGAGTCGCTTGAGGAGCGTTGTTGGCAGCATTGGCCTTTTGAGTTGATATTCACCCAGCTCAATTTCAGTGCGCGAAACATAAATGACCGGCATGTGATTGTGCCTATTCAGCCGCCGCAGAATATCAAGCACGGCACTGGATTCGGCATTCGCGATATAGATATCTGCTTTTTTCTGTAGATCTTCCTGAATGTAATAGCTGCGAGCGCGGCTCGCTGTCAGGGCACAGATACTTTTGACGAGACGAACTTCGGACTCGGTGAGTCCTAGTAAGGTAATGGCGAATGATCGACGTTGCGTAATGTTGGTATTTTTGAACCTTGTTTACGTCTAAATTGGTACGCTCAGGATTTTTCTTGAAAATGTAGTTCCCTACATTTTCGTTATAAAAAACAGCAGCTCTATTTTTTACGGATTGCACTGGCTAGTTACTAAGCTCTTAATTTAGGTGGCGATTCATGCTGCTCAATTTTATATATTTGAATAAATTCAAATGTTTACTGAGTTCGTATGGGTTTTTACTCGCGTTAAAAACGAACGTTTTAATTTTGCAGGATTATTACATAAGAATATGCCGATGTAATTTCCCGCCTGTCGGCTAAACAGAGGCTAGACATTTTTGCTGATTTTTTGGTAATAAAATTACACGTTTACCAGTTGAAAACACTTGTTTTTTGTTTACTTGAGAAGACAGGAATTGCCTGGAGTGCATTTTTTTGCTGGAACACTAATTGGGGTGATCCTGTATTTTTGTAAGTATTTTTGGTGTTTTGTTTCTGTACTGATAACTGTTCTTTATTAGGGTTTTTGTGTGTGTTGAAGGTATGTCAGCAAAGTGAGATGGGGCTTAGTTTGTTTTTCTTGTGATGAAAGTCACACTTGAAGTAGTACGTTTAGCTCTTGAGCTAATGCGAAGGTGCGATCACGCAAGCAGAGCTTTCGTTCACGATCACATGTGGCTAGATTGGTCGTGGGCGCTGTTTGGTCTGGATGAATTGAAATTTGCTATGGAGTTTCGTGCTGAGGTATGTGATTAAAATCAGACTGAGCGTATTGGTGCCGATGGATTCGAATCGCCTTCTGGAGCGGATTTCGCCGAGGTTACTCATCGCGCTCAAGTCGAGGATTGCGGTTGTAAAAAAATGTGCACCCTGAGGGTGTGGGCGTCGCTAAGCCGCCAGCGGCTAAGCGACGCCACACAGCAGGCACTTTAAACAATCAGTATGCCATCTGAATTACGATGTGGCTATGTATGTATTGCCAGCTAGCCATTAATAAATAATAGCTAGCTGGCAATACCTTCCTATTTATTTCTGCATGGCGCATACCAATCGAGTTCGCTTTGATAGAGTGAGGTCTTGATATTGAGTAGACCTAGCGTTGAATGAAATAGGTTGTCGTGGGAATACGTGTTACCCGCTTTACTTTGCAAGCAGGCCAAATCAATTTGCGCCCGCTTGGCGTAATCGGGTGACAGCCACAGCATCGCAGGCACATGCGTTTGTTGATCGGGGGCGAGTAAGTACGGGGTGCCATGCAGATACAGGCCACTTTCGCCTAGCGATTCACCATGATCGGAAATATACGTCATCGCCGTATCGACTTTGCCGCTGTTCTTGCGTAGCAAATCAATCAAATTAGACAGCACATAATCGGTATACAGCAGGCTATTGTCGTAGCTGTTGGTGATTTGTGTGCGCGTACATTGATCAAGCTGCGCGGTATCGCAAGTCGGCTGAAATTGCGCAAACGCTTTTGGATAACGTTTGAAATACGCAGGGCCATGGCTGCCCATCATGTGGAGCACAATAACGGTGTCGCGCTGAAGGCCATCGATTTTTTCCTGCAAGCCTTGCAGCAAAGCTTCGTCGAGGCATTCGCCATCTTGGCAAAGTTTCGCTTCGGCGAAAGTACTGGTGTTTTCATTGGGAACGCGGTCACACGCGCCTTTGCAACCCGATTGATTATCGCGCCACAGTACTTGATAGCCCGCCCGCTGCACCACATCCAATAGACCCTGATGGCTTTGTGCTTGGTCGGCGCTGTAATTGCGTTTTTCAAACATCGAAAACATACATGGAACCGACATTGCGGTATCGGTGCCGCATGAGCGCACCGCAGGCAGATTGATTAAACCGGCTTCTTGTTTAAGTCGTGGATTGGTTTCTTTTTCATACCCATTGAGCGAAAAATTGGCCGCGCGTGCGGTTTCCCCCACGACGATGACGGTGAGTGTAGGGCGAGCGCCAACTACGATACTGCGTTTTGCATCCAGACCAATCGGCGCGACCACCACGGGTTGGAGCTTTGCGTTTTGTTTGAGGTAGCTCGATGCCGCTTGAATGTAATTGGTCGGCGCGAGCAAATAGCGTAGTTCGCGATGATTACGAAACACGGAGGCGAATTCTTTGTAAAAACCAAAGCTAATCAAACCGAGCACCAGCGCACTGGCGAGCACGATGCTCAGTTTTATCCACACTTCGCGGCGTAATGGGCGAAATTTCAACGGTGTATGCCACAAAAAGTACAACGGTAATCCACCTAAAAACAGCCAATACAGTGCCAATTTTGCGGTGAGTAAATCTAAAGTTTCGGTCGTATTGGTTTGCGCAGCATTACGCAGCATGTCGACATTAATCATCACACCAAACTGCGCCATAAAATACACCACAAAAGGCGTAATCATCAGCAGTACCGTCAACACGGGTTTGAGTACGTAGGGCAAGGCGAGCAAGGTCAGCAAAAGATTAAGGGTTACGATTAAAAATAGTGCGCCAATGCCCATAAACAGCCAGCCATGGACATTGCTTGGCTGTTGCACCGCATATAAATGCTGCCAGAACACAGGATTACTAATCAGGATGAAAAACAGCGCAGCCAGCAGCGTTAAATATTCGCTGCGCAGTGGTTTGTATTTAAGCATGTGCAAGGCTCCTCTTTGCCACCGGCGGCCACACGCTGTACCACAGTAATAAAACGCACCAAACCGTTAATAAAGTCCATAAGTTATGCGACAAAAAGTGCGCGCCGCGCATCATTTGCGTCCAGCCCATCGCAGTACCGACGAATAAACCTAGCCCAAGTTCCCAATAGGCAAGGCGAGTATTGCTCCCTGTATACGCAAAATAGATAGCTAGCAGTGCATACCCTCCCGATGCGTGCCCACCGGGAAAACAGCGGCCCGGCTGAGTACTGCTGGGTAAATTGGCGAACAAGGGTAATTCAGCAGCAAAGCCGCCATAGAGTGTCAAATCCCATGGGCAAGCATTAGCGCTGAAGCGCTTTAAGAAGGAGACCGATAGCGTGCTAAAAACGATAGCAAGCCAGAGCCATAACCAGCGCCTTTGCTCAGGTGATTTGATTTTTTTGGCGTAGAGCCAATAGAAAAACGAGGCTAAACCGATTAACTGCAGCGCAATTTTGAGACCGTCGTGCATAACGGTGCTAAGGAAAAGTTGGTCGCGCCAAAAAAAGTGCAGTTTAGGATCAAAATAAGGCGCAATCAGCGCGTGATCCCAGTTGGTTTGCGGATAGACCCACAATAAAAAGCAGCCAAAAATGGCCGGCGCCACATAATTCCACCACCGTAAATCCCGCATCTGCCAAGCTCATTCAATTGCAATCAGGCCAGCATAAGCCAGTGCTTGTGAATGATTTGCGAGCGGGGTGTGAGGGTTTTGTGAGGGGGCTCTTATGGCTTTTATTGAAACCCAATCACCACACTGCTGCCTTGACCGACTTCGCTGTGGATGTGGTAGTGCCAGCCCATGCGGTTGCAGATGGCGGCGACGATGGCGAGGCCAAGGCCGTGGCCTTCGGCAACATCGCTGGCGCGGCGAAAAGGCTCAAATACATGCGGCAAAGCGGCAGGATCAATGCCGCAGCCGGTGTCGCTCACTGTCAATTCACCTTCGGCATAGCTCGCGCTCACACTGCCTTGCTCGGTATAGCGCCATGCGTTGCTGAGTAGATTATCAAGCAGTAAGCCGAGTAATTCAGGATCGGCTTTCACTTGGATATCAGCATCGACTTGGTTTTGCCACTGCAGTGCGCGCTTGGTGTCGGGGAGTCGCTGCTCGGCGGCGTTCAGCGCAGCAGCTAAATAGAGATTGCTCATTTTCCCTAGCGCAACGCCGCGTGCCAGCAGCAAGAGACCGCGTAATTTACCTTCGATTTCATCGACAGAATTGACGATTTTATCGATACGGCCATGTAGCGGTGGTGGGCTGGTATCGAGTAAGAGCTCGGCGCTGGTGCGGATGCGCGTGAGTGGGGTGCGAATTTCATGGCTGAGGTGGGCAGTGAATTGGCGCTCACGTGCTAGCAGTTGGATTTGCGCGTCGCGGGATTGGGCGATGCGTTGCGCCAAGATGGCGATTTCCTCATCCATTGCCTCGCTCACATCAACAGGCGTGTCGTTTTGCACCGATTGCGTTAGTCGCGCCAATTGTGCCAGTAATGAGTTGGCGAGGAAGTGGCCGCAAATCCATGCCAGCCCAATCACGCCCAGCGCGGTCATCAAAAGCCAGAGGTGTAAAGTGCTCAAGCGTCGTTCGTGCTCTTCGGTGTTGTACAGCACATACCAGCGTTCGCCGTTTGCTTCGCGTACGCCGACGTGAAACTCCAAATCACCTTGATACCATTCCGCATTGCCAAGCGGAAACTTCAGCAACGCAGGCGGGAGTTGGGCTGGCGTTTGCCCAAGTGGCGCATGAAACAACTGTAAATGTTTGGGCAAAGATAAATTAGCCGTTGCGGGCTGAGCGATGATGCCATCGAGCGCCGTATTGACGACTTCATTGATTAAATCTTCTTCGCGCTCTTCGGCGGCCATTGAGAGGGCAATCGCAAAAATGATAATCGCTGCGCTGGTTAATGCGCTCATCGCCCAAGCGAGGCGTTGCTGTAGACTGAGTTTTCTTTTCATTGTGGATCTTGAGCGGCGAGGGCGATTAATTTATAGCCACGGCCATGCACGGTAAGTAGTGGGCTACGGCCATCAGCCAAAGTGAGTGCGCGACGTAATTGCGATAAGTGATGCCGCTGCGTATCGCTGGTTTCTTGTGCTTCGCCCCAAACGGCGATTTCCAAGCGTTCGCGCGTAACCAGTTGTTCGGCTTGCATCAACAGCACCACCAGCAATTGCAACGTTTTCGGCGGCAATTTCAAACTTTGCCCTTGCCAGTGCGCCTCCCCTGAGCGTGGATCGTAGCTGAGCTCACCGCAGTGCAAAATCGCATCGAGCACTTGGCCTTGACTGCGTTTGAGTAGCGCTTGGATTCGTAGCTCTAATTCTTTAAGTGCAAAAGGTTTGACCAAATAATCATCCGCGCCAGCGCTAAACCCAGCGATCTTGTCATCTAGCGTATCGCGAGCGGTGAGCAGCAAGATCGGCGTATTGAGTTTGAGTTGAGTGCGGGCGCGTTGTGCTACCTCTAGACCAGAAATACCCGGCAGGCCAATATCAAACACCAGCACATCGAAAGTTTGCTGCTCAAGCAAATGCAGCGCCACCGCGCCATTGAGCGCCGCATCGACTTGGTAATCGCGCGCGCTCAAATAGTCATACACATTGGCGGCGATGTCGGCATCGTCTTCGAGTAGCAAAATTCGGGCAGGCATGGGCGTCTCACTCAAGTCAGAGGCCAATTATGCCGCTTTGGATGGATGGGCACTAGTTTGTTGCTAATGCGAGAGTAGGAAGGTGGTAGTTTAATTGCTTATCGTGATTGGAGTTCTTGAGTATTGCCCGCTAGTCATTAATAAATATTGCCTAGCGGGCAATACATCAAGGGTGTGTTACTGCGCTGGTTGCAGATGCCGTTTTTCTTTCTTTGATCACGCGGATTTCTTCTTTTAGCCAAACTTCGTCTTCTGAACCGGGCTCAAGCAAGGCGAGTAGTTTGTTCCACCATTCGACGGCGGCGGCGATGTCGCCGCGTTCAACGGCTGCACTGCCAGCGAGCATTAGCGCATCTGGCTCCGAGGCGTTGATGCTGAGTGATTTCACCAGTAGCTCGGTCGGGCGGCCAGCAAAGCTGGTTTTTTCGATGGCGATGACGCCAGCAAAGCGCGCCAATTCTCCCGCATCCTTTTGCAATTCTGGCCATGCTTTTTCATAAGCGGTAGTCGCTTCGGCGTAGCGAGCTTGGGCGCGGTAGCTGCGCGCTAGCATCAGCCAGCCTTTGGTGTCGTTGGGCTCAAGCGCCATGCGCGCTTCGAGTTTTTTGACCATGCCAGCAATTTCATTGGGCCCCACGTCGGGACGTTGGCGGGTCATTGGGTCAAGCGCGGTGGGCGTGCCGAGCTGAACATAAAAACCACCCGCAGCCAGCGGAATCAGCACCAATAAAATGATTGCTAGCTTTTTGGCGGGCAGATCGATTTGCTGCTCAGCAACCGAATCAGCACTGCCGATTTCATTGACTAAGCGCGCTTCGGCTTCTTGGCGGGCGGTCTGGTGATCACCGCTACTAAGGCGCCCATCGCGCAAATCATCATCCAGTTCAGCCAAAATCCGCTCGTGCAAAGCGTAGCGCGCTTGGCGAATGTCGCTCGTTTGCGAACGCCCGCGCAAGAGTGGCCACACCAATAGCAATAAAGTGGCCACGATCATGATGGCGCATAGAAAGGCAAAGAGACCAAAGTTAGCTGCGTTCATGGGGTTTTCCTTCTGATGCTTCAAATCCTTCAAATTCATCACGCAAAGCAGCCAGCGCGGCGGTGTCGATGTGTTGTGGCGAGATGCGGCGGCGGCGAATTTGGCGCAATAGCAAAATCAAACCCGCAATCAATAAGACTGGTGGCAACAGCCACAACAGCAGCGTACGTGCCTTGAAGGGCGGTCGATAGGTGACAAAATCGCCGTAACGGTCGGTGAGGTAAGTCATGATTTCTTGGTTGGTGTCGCCTGCGGCAATGCGCTCCCGTACTTCACGGCGCAAGTCTTCGGCTAGCGGCGCGTGTGAGCTGGCGAGACTTTCGTTCTGGCAGACCAAGCAACGCAGCTCGGTTGATAGCTCAATCAAGCGCGCTTCGGCGACCGGATTGCTGGCTGCGGGTGGGGCGGTTTTGGCGTGAGCTGCGATGGGTAGACACAAAACAAAAAGCAAAAATAGTCCACGAAAAACACGAAAGGCACGAAAATAAACCCAACTCCTTAATGATAAATTGCTATGTGAACTGAGAGCAAAGCACGGCGGATCATAGTGAGTTTGTGTTCGCCTTTTTTCGTGTTTTTCGTGTCTTTCGTGGACAACTGGGTTTGCTGTGAATTTCATCGTTGTGCCTTTTGCAGCTCGGGCAGCAGTTTGTTTTTGAATATCTCAGGTGTAATCGGGCCGATGTGCTTGTAGACAATCAATCCTGCCTTGTCGATGACAAAGGTTTCCGGCACACCGTAGACACCGTAATCAATGCCAACGCGGCCATCACGGTCGGCAACGACTACGGCATAGGGATTGCCACGCGTTTGCAACCATGTCTTGGCATCCGCGTCTTCATCTTTGTACGCCAAGCCAACCAATTTGACCTGGTAGGACTTGGCGATGTCGTTCAATACCGGATGCTCTTGAATACACGCACCGCACCACGATGCCCAAATATTGAGCAAATAAGCTTGGCCTTTAAGCTCCACGGGCGAAAACTGCCCCGGTGCATCAAGGCGATCTAGCTTAAATTCTGGCGCAGGTTTACCAATCATCACCGATGGCAATTCGCGTGGATTGAGCGTTAAGCCCACCGCCAGCAACACCACTAGCGCTGCAAAAATAATCAGAGGGATATAGCGTTTCATACGGGCTGTTTCCCAAAACGTTTTTGGCGGTAGCGTTTATCGCTCAGTGCAATCAGGCCACCCAAAGCCATCAATAAGCAGCCGTACCAAATCCAACCCACCAGCGGTTTGTAATGAATCCGCACTAACCAATCGCCGGTAAACGGGTCTTTGCCAATTGGCTCGCCGAGCGCGACATAGATGTCTTTGATTTGCGTGTGGTGAATCGCCGCTTCGGTCATTGGCATTTGGCTAGAGAAATACTGGCGTTTTTCTGGCTTGAGCACGCTGAGTGCTTTGCCATCTTGGCTCAAGGTCAGATAACCGACGAGCGCGGCGTAATTGCTAGCGCGCTCGGGTTTCACCGCGTCAAAACGCAGCGTATAGCCCGCCACTTGATGCGTGTCACCAAAAGCCATGCGTAAATCGTCTTCGTGCTCGTAGCTTGAAACCACGGCCACGCCAGCGACAAACACCGCCATACCAAAGTGAGCGATGTGCATCCCCGAAAACGATGCAGGCACTTTGCAAAGAGCTTGCCACCACGAATTCGTTGTTTTGCGATAGCTGAGTAGTCGCAAACTCCAATCGCGGAGCGCCATCAGAGAAATCCACAGTGCGGCAGCCAGAGCAACTGCCACGCCCCAGCGCCACTCGCCCCAGCACAGCGGCAGCAAGGCGCCGCCGACGATGGCCAAGATCATCGGCACTTTGCTCGCCAGCCAGATGCCGTGGCCGTCTTGATGCTTCCAGCGTATCGTGCCGCTGAGCCCCATTAAGACTAGCGCGGGCATCATCAGCGGGATAAACACGCTATTAAAGTACGGTGGGCCAACGGATAATTTGCCTTGGCCGAGCGCATCAATCAGCAGCGGATACAGCGTGCCGATAAATACCGTGGCACAGGCGACGACTAGCAACACATTGTTCGCCAGCAGCAATGATTCGCGTGAGCACCAATTAAACGCGCCACCACCTTCCAGCATCGGCGCGCGCCAAGCGTACAGCGCCAACGAAGTGCCGATCACCAAACAAAGGAAAATCAAAATAAACGTACCGCGCGCAGGGTCGGTCGCAAAGGCATGGACTGAGGTCAATACGCCAGAGCGAACGAGGAAAGTGCCGAGTAGCGAGAGCGAGAAGGTAGAGATCGCCAGCAACACCGTCCAGTGTTTAAACGCATTGCGTTTTTCGGCTACCGCCAGCGAGTGAATCAAGGCCGTACCAGCCAACCAAGGCATAAACGACGCGTTTTCGACCGGATCCCAAAACCACCAACCGCCCCAACCGAGTTCGTAATACGCCCAAGCACTGCCAAGCATAATGCCGAGTGTGAGCATCGCCCACGCGGCCGTCGTCCACGGTCGGCTCCAGCGCGCCCATGTGGCGTCCAGCCGGCCAGAAATCAGCGCCGCCACGGCAAACGCAAACGCGACTGAAAACCCCACATAACCCATATACAGCAGCGGCGGATGGAAAATCAGCCCCAAGTCTTGCAGCAGCGGATTCAAATCCGCACCGTCGCTTGCTGCGGGCAGTTGCCGAATAAACGGGCTCGACGTCAGTAAAATAAACAAATACAAACCGCTACCAATCAAGCCCAAAACACCGCCGACCAAAGACTGTACCGACAGCGGTAAATTGCGGCCAAACACAGCTACCGCCGCGCCCCAACCAGCGAGCATCAATACCCACAATAAGAGCGAGCCTTCGTGCCCACCCCAAACTGCAGCGACTTTGAAAAACTCGGGCAGCAGGCTATTGGATTGGCGCACCACGTAGCGAATCGAGAAGTCATCTTGCAAAAACGCTGTCGTCAATAGCCCAAACGCGGTGGCGGTGAGCAGCAGCTGCAATATCGCAGCAGGGCGCGCAACGCGCATCAGCGGCAGATTGTGCTTAATCCCACCCAATATCCCAAATGTGCCCTGCACGATGGAAACGAGCAGCGCCAAAATTAGCGCAAAGGTTCCGAGTTCGCCAATCATTGTTGTTCCTTTTTCGCAGCGGCTTTTTGATGCGCTTGATTCACTGCGTCTTGAGCTTCAGGCGGCATATAGTTTTCATCGTGTTTGGCCAGCACTTCGCTGGCGGTAAACACACCGTTTTCCCAGCGCCCTTCGGCCACCACGCCTTTTCCTTCTTTAAACAAATCCGGCAAGATGCCGCGATATTGCACGGGGATGACTTGGTCGGTGTCGGTCACCGCAAATTGAATCGTGACGCCATCGGCCGCACGGGCTATGCTTTTATCCACGACCATACCACCAATCCGAAATGCTCGACCTTGCGGTGCTTCACCGGCTGCAATCTGTGTTGGGGTGTAAAAAAACACCAGATTTTGCCGAAAGGCGTTGACGACAAAAAAGGTCACCAAAGCCAGTGCGATGAGTGCGCCGATAATCCAAGCTGCGCGTTTGCGACGAGGGGTCATAGCGTTGTCCTTGGCGTTTTAATAAGATCAAACCACAGAGGCACAGAGGCACGGAGAAATTCAAAATCAAGCAGGTTTTTCAATTCATCACCTCCGCTTTTTCTTCCTCTGGGTCTCTGTGCCTCTGTGGTGGAAGGTTTTCCGCCAAGGCCATACGGCGCAATTGTTTGAGTACATTCTTTCGCTGTTGCTTTATCAATACCCACTCTAGGCATAGGCTGATAGCGCATGCTGCAAAAGAGCCCCAGACATATACACCATAGCCGCCCATGGCGATGAAATCGCTCAAGGAATTCCAAATCATTATTTCTCTCCTTTTCCGACCAGCTCCTGTACCCAGCGGGTACGGCCCTCACGCAGCAAAATCAGCGTGCGAACGCGGGATAGTGCAGTCGCGATGCTGTACATCCACGCCGCGAATGACATCAGCAGCATCGCAATCAGCATGGTTGCGACCATCGTGCTGCCTTTTTCCATCGAAATCGATGCGCCTTGATGCAGCGTATTCCACCACTTTACCGAGAAATAAATCACCGGCACATTAAACACACCGACAATTGCCAACACGGAACCGGCTTTATCGGCGCGGTCGGGCTCGTCGATGCTGCGCGTTAGCGCGATAAAGCCCAGATAAAGGAAAAACAGCAGCAACATCGACGTCAGCCGCGCATCCCATACCCAATAGGTGCCCCACATCGGTTTGCCCCAGAGCGCGCCAGTGAAGAGCGACAAAAATGCCATCAATGCGCCAGTCGGGGCGAGCGCCTGCGCCATCATCGCCGATAGTCGCGTGCGCCACACTAAATGCATAATCGACCAAAACGCCATCACGATATAAATGAACATCGCCATCCAGCTGGTTGGCACGTGCAGGAAAATAATCCGATAGCCTTCACCTTGTTGCGCATCAGCGGGTGCGACGCCAAAACCGAGCCATAGGCCCGCGAGGGCGAACAGTGTCGCCAGCACGGCAAAGATTGGCACTAGTTTGCCTGCCAGTGGGTAAAACTGCAGCGGTGAGGCAAAGTGAAAAATATTCAGCCAGCGTGGGCCATCGGTGTTGGGTTTCATTATTTACGACTCATTTTTTGCGGCTAAGCCGCGTGTTTTTTAAGTGCGCGGGCTGCCGCGCGGCAGGAAGGGGGCTTTGCTTCTCCAAAGCCCCCTTCACCCCAAAGGAGCCCCGAGGCGCGCCCAGCTCCGCTGTGCCCTTGCTCGTCGTGAGCCAAACGATGTAGCTGTTTGTCTCTCTCCTCGCGCGGTGCGCGCTTTGACGGGGTATTTAAGCCCCAACTCAATCATCGCGGCACTGCATTTGTGATGTTGCTTTATTGAGATTTGGTGTTGATACGACGCCGTTATCGGTGGACAGAGGTTTTTAAATCCCTTGATAGCAAGCCGACGAAGTCGGTGCAGATATAGGGTCGCCTTTCTTTGCTTACTTTCTTTGGCGAAGCAAAGAAAGTAAGTTCCCGTCGCGGATTGCGACTGTAAAGCAATGTGCCGTAGGCACTGAAATGAGTAGAAGGCTGAAAACATTCGCTATTCCACCGCCAACCGTACCGCCATCGCAGCTAACCACGGGGCTAAAAAGAGCGATCCGCACAGGATTGCCGCCAATAATGACAATTCGGCGTAACCGCTTAATCCGCCACTCACTGCTGCCACGGCGCTGCTGCCAAAAATCAGTACGGGCGCGTAGAGCGGTAGCGCCAGCAAGGCCAATAGCATTTCGCCTTGGCGCACGCCCAAAGTTAGCGCCGCGCCGATGCTGCCGAGTGCGCTGAGTGTCGGTGTGCCCAGCAGCAGCGTTGCCATCAGCATCCATAAAGCATCAGTCGTTAATCCGTATTGAATGCCAAGTAATGGGGCAATCAAGGTCAGCGGTACGCCGGTGGTCAGCCAGTGGGCGATGAGCTTGCCGGCGACCATCACGCTGGCTGGTGCTGGCGCGAGCAGCAGTTGTTCTAGCGTGCCGTCTTGCCAATCTGAATGAAACAGCCGAGGCAATGCGAGTAAATTGGCCAAAATCGCCGCCACCCACAATACGCCAGGGCCGATGCGCGCGAGTAGTTGCGGTTCGGGGCCGACGGCGAGTGGAAATAGGCTGGCGACCAAGACAAAAAATACCAAGCCCACCAGCAAATCGCCGCGTTGCTGCCATGCGAGTAATAAGTCGCGCTGAATGACGGTGAGAAAAAAACGGCTGTAGCTCATTTTTTCACCGATAGAGTTAGTTCGGTGATACTGGGTATTGCCTCGGGTAGTATTTGATGCGAGGTCAGGATGGCAATACCTCCTTGTTCGCAATGTTCGCTAATCCAGCCGCCGAGTTGTTCTTGCGCTTTGGCATCTAGCCCCACAAACGGCTCGTCGAGTAACCACAGCGGGCGCGGTGTAGCGAGCAGTCGCGCCAAGGCCGCGCGTTTTTTCTGCCCTTGCGACAAGCTACGCACTGGTAAATCGCATTGCCGCGCCAAGCCTACGCGGCTCAAAGCCTGCAAAATTGCGGCTTCATCCAGTGGATTGCCTGCCAGTTTGGCGGCCAAATGTAGATTGTCGAACGGGCTGAGCAAGTCTTTCAGCGCATCTTTGTGACCGAGGTAATGCAGCTGCGCGTAATAATCATCGCCCAGTGCACTAATGTTTTGCTCTCCCCAGCGAACCTCTCCGTACTGTGGCTGAGTGAGCCCCGCCAGCAGTTTGAGCAAGGTCGTTTTGCCAACACCATTTTCGCCGCGTAAATGCACGCAATCGCCCGCTTTAAGCGAGAGCGACAGCTCAGAAAACAAAGGGCGATCTCCGCGTTGCGCGGCAAGATGGACGATAGAAAGCATGAGCGTCAGTATACGGAAGCCACCGCCCGCGCGGCAGGTATTCAGGGCTAACCAGTAAGAGGTAGTCCTTAATGCAACAAGCATGTCGTGGGATTTCTTTTATAGTAGTAGGTGAATTGCGCGTACCTAGGCTTGTTCCACTGGGCGCAATAGCGCATTGCGCTGAATGCGGATTCCGCGCTGTTAGATTTGGTCGTACAGTACGACTAATGATGCAAGACCTGCTCCAGCCGTGTTCGTGGCCTATCGTCCACTGCAGTACAAGGAAATCATGTTGACCATTGTCGCCACTCCGCCAGTGTTAGAAGACCGATTTGGCCGCGCCATTCGCTATTTGCGGCTGTCGGTGACCGATCGCTGCGATTTGCGTTGTAATTACTGCCTGCCCAAAGGTTTTGAGGATTACGAAGAGCCAAAAAATTGGCTTAATTTCGATGAAATGACGCGATTGGTCGGCATCTTCACCCAGGCGGGGGTGTCTCGTGTGCGTTTAACCGGCGGCGAGCCACTCCTGCGCCGCAATCTACCCGAACTGGCTGCACGTTTGTCAGCCTTGCCCGGCGTAGAAGATTTATCTCTATCGACCAATGCCACGCAACTGGTGAAACACGCCCCCGCGCTGAAAGCGGCTGGCGTAAAACGTATCAATGTTAGCCTCGATTCGCTGGATAAAGGCTGTATCAACACCATCACCGGACGCGATAGTTTTGATTCGATCATGGCCGGCATTATGGCGGGCAAAGCCGCTGGCTTTGCGCCGATCAAACTCAATATGGTCGCGATGCGTGGTGTCAACGATCACGAAATTAGTCGTATGGTCGCCTTCTGCCTCGAAAATGACTTTATCTTGCGGCTGATCGAAGCAATGCCGATGGGTGATACTGGCCGCAATGCGCAGTATCTCGATTTAAATCCAGTGCGCGAGCAACTTGTCGAACAATTTGGCCTCATTCCCGAAGTCTTGGAGTTGGGCGGTGGTCCCGCGCGCTATTGGCAAACGGCGGATGGCAGTGGTCGAGTTGGTTTTATCACGCCGATTTCGCAGCATTTTTGCGCCACGTGCAATCGCGTGCGTTTGGCGGTCGATGGCACTTTGTATATGTGTTTGGGGCAAGAAGAAAAATTCGAATTTGCACCGTTGTTGCGTGGCGGGGCATCGGACTCTGAAATCCTCGCGGCGTTAAAAGAAGCGATTGAGTTGAAGCCAGAGCGGCATGAATTCAAAGAGCAACCGGGGAAGATTATTCGGTTTATGTCGCAGACAGGTGGGTAGGTATTGGCTTGTAGCCAATGATTATGAAAGTTTATATTGGCATACGGCCGTAGGGTGTGAAAATCCCGCAGGGATTTGCGCACCGAAAAGCGATGATAATAAGCATCATAGATAATCAATCAGCCCCCAAACTCGAAATTGATGAGTGCTTAATCAGTAATGATTTGATGATGTGGGGTCGCGCTAATGCTGCGCGGCACTTACTTTTCTTGAACGGCCAAGAAAAGTAAGCAAAAGAAGGCCGCCCCGGTATTTCGTCGTCGCTACGCGCCGATGCCCTCGCTGCGGACAATCGAGGCGGTTGCGCTCAAAACTCGTTCGGCCTCAAAAACAAAAGCATCGGCCTCGCTCAAACATTGAGCACAAAAACCCCGCCCCGCTTGTTCCTCTCTCGGCGAAATACAGGGGACTCGGCGCAGCCCAACGATGGTTGTTCTGATTGATTGTGCGTAGGTCGAATGAGCCTAAGGCGTAATCCATTGAAGAGAAAACGGAGCTGATTGCATATGCATGCGGTAGGGTGTGAAAATCCCGCAAGGGATTTGCGCACCAATTACGATGAATGAGCATCGCGATAGTCGATCAGCACCGAATCCGCGTGCGCAAATCAAGATTTGCACACCCTACAGGATTCAGATTAATGAGATGATGTATCTCAATGTAGCCATTGTTTATCAATGTATAGATGGCAATACATCATTAATTGAATCAAACATGGTTGAGCTGCGTGAGATTCCTTGGCATCGCGCCGAGCGAGGAACAAGTGGCAAGGAGGGGGCGGCGGGTTCTGTTTTGCTAAAACCCGCCACCTTGCCGATTGTCCGCAGCGAGGTGTGGCGAAGCTTGGCAACTTGTTGCCTTAGCGCAGCTCATGGCCTTAGGCCAGAATCCGGCGTAGCCGGACGCAGATTCAGGTGGCGCCTGCTTACTTTTCTTGGCGAAGCAAGAAAAGTGAGTGCCGCGGCGCATAGCCGCTGACAATCGTTGTATTATCTTTTAACGTAATTAAAACCGAAAATAGGTTTTGGCAAAATTAAGGATAATCAAACGATGAATAATAGGATCAAGCATGCTTTATTCTTGAAGGGTTGGAGTTTCTCTGATGGGGATAAAGTAAAACTAAAAAAAGAAGCTAGGCCTGTTCTAGTTTCTGAATATAGTAGTGAAATGAAAGGGTATATTTTTTGCCCTGAGTGTTCTGCTAATTTATTTCGATCTCCTGAGAGTAAAGATTTCTCTGTGAGTGGTAAAAGCGCTTTTTTTGCGCATAGTAGAGGTATTGATTCCGATTGTGGGTTACGTACAAAAAAAGCTGAAGGAAAACTGTACCTAACGGAAGAAGATGCGAAAAAATCAATTAAAAATGAAGAATTAGTTGTATTGCAAGGCTTTATAACTAAGCGTCCAGTATCGCCTGACTTAAGTCCGGATGAGTATGATCAGACAGCCGTGGAGGATGTCGATGGAGAGGTAACGGAAGTTCCAATTGGACGTCATCGTGGCGATACTTTTACTTTGCCCAGTAAAGTAAAAACTGTTCGAGGTATCTGTAATAATTTTGCGGATAACTATATTAAATATTATGTTATGCCTAATCATTCTCATGCAGTTCAGTTGCAAGACTTATTAATAGATGTGAATGCAGTAACGGCGGATTCAACTAGTAAGTGCAACGGCAATGCGGGTCACTAAATGGGTGAAATGAAGTACATTTCTCTGTCATTTGACCGGCAAGTCAGGAGCACAAAGAAATGGATTACCAACATCTCACCCAAAACCAACGTTATCAG
>CAUOZE010000051.1:0-24872 GCA_963508915.1 uncultured Deefgea sp. | reverse complement strand
CGATCAGGATCTGCCGCGCGAATAGCCCATTATGGCCCGAGCAATTGCGCTCAACATTGAGGCCGGATATACGTGAGCAGTCGAACCGAAAACCAGAACTGAGAAATGCTTGCAAACCGAGAGGAGTCCATATACGGGATGGAAAACCATAATTCCACCATTGGTGTGCTTGGTTTCTGGCTGGTGCTGACATTACATCGTCGCTGGATTCCGGCCTACGCCGGAATGGTGGTTTTATTGGTAAAGTCGTAGATGTATTTAACCGTAGCCATTGAATTGCAATGCCTAGAAGGCAATACATCGATTTAATTTCAAAAATCGTTGAGCTGCGCCAGATCCCTCGTGTCGCGCCGAGCGAGGAACAAGCGGCAAGGGGGTTTCGGCGGGGTCTGTTTTGTTAAACCCCGCCGCCTTGCCGATTGTCCGCAGCGAGGGCATCCCGCGTAGCGGGACGCAGATACCAGGGGCGCCTTCTTTTGCTTACTTTTCTTGGCGAAGCAAGAAAAGTAAGTGCCGCGCGGCATTAGCGCGACGCACGCCGAGAGAACGCTGCTGATTTAGCTTTGCAGAATCTTCGTTCTATTTGGTATTTGATTTGGTAAAAAAAATAAAAATCAGTGCCGCGCGGCATCAGCGCGACTCACTCCGAAAGAACATAAAAGTAATGAGCCTCACGCCACGTTTGCTAACCTCAATATCGACGTATTCAACCGCAACTATTGATTTGTAATGCATAGCTGGTAATACTCATCAGTAATTTCGAATGAATTGGACTCAGCCATGAAAACGGTACTGATTTTGGGCGCAACAGGCGCAGTGGGTCGCCATTTACTGGCGCAGGCTTTGCAGCACCCCGACATTACGCGCGTGATTGCCCCAACTCGGCGTGCGCTGCCAGCACATGCAAAGCTTGAAAATCCGATGATTGATTTTGAATCGCTACCGATCGATGCACCATGGTGGCATGCCGATGCGGCACTGTGCGCGCTAGGGACGACGCTGAAAACAGCGGGCTCAGCCGCCGCATTTCGCCGTGTGGATTACGACTATATTCTGAACGCGGCACAGCGACTGCGTGCAGCGGGTACACCGTGCTTGGTGCTCAATTCGACGATGGGTGCCAATGCATCCGCGCGTGGTTTGTATCTAAAGACCAAGGGCGAAACCGAGCGCGATGTGATGGCTTTGGGTTTTGGGTCTTTAACCATCGTGCGTCCTTCACTATTGAACGCAGGGCAAAGACCTGAACAACGTCTCGCTGAAGACATCGGTTTGTGCTTGGATCGCTACCTTGGGCGCTGGATACCACTAAAATGGCGCGCCATTGAAGTCGAAAAAGTAGCACAAAGCATGCTCAAAGCAGCATTAGCCGCCAAGCCCGGCGTGAGTTGGGTTGAATCAGCGGAGTTGCACGCAGACAACTAAACTTGGCCTTGCAACTGAATTCCAGCCTTGTCTTCAGCTACGCAGAGCGTTATCGGAATGACGATTTAAGTAGGCTTGGGTATTTGACTTTAGCTATTGATTTATAATGCCTAGACGGCAATACATCGATATTATTTCTTGATCGTTGATTTGGGGCTTTAAAACCCTTGATATCAAGCCGACGAAGTCGGTGCAGATATAGGGTCGCCTTCTTTTGCTTACTTTTCTTGGCGAAGCAAGAAAAGTAAGTGCCGCGCGGCATTAGCGCGACTTAGGTCAAAAGAACGCAAGTGCAATTCCTCTCGCGAAGTAAGTGCCGCGCGGCATCAGCGCAACTCACATTGAGAGAACTCGGACGCAATCGGTATCCCACTGCAACAAACCCATAGCCCAATCGCCCACGATTAGATAAAATCGCGCGCTTAAAAGTCATTGAATCATCGAGAAATTTATGCGCGCATTACGTTGGATTGTCGGTCGAGGTATCTTAGGTTTAAACGCCGTATTCGCGCCGAAAAAAGCACAACACTCGGCTGAGCGCCAAGCTTGGTTGGATCAACAAACCCAGACATTGACCCTATACCAATACGAAGCCTGCCCATTTTGCGTCAAAGTGCGCCGCGCACTACGCCGGCAAGGACTGAACATCAAAATCGTCGATGCCAAACAAGCTGAGCATAAAGCGGTGTTGGCCGAACAGGGCGGCAAAGTGCAAGTGCCATGTTTACGCATAGCAGAGAATAACGAAGTGCAATGGATGTATGAATCGAGCAGCATTATTCAATATTTAGAAAAACGCTTTGCTTAATCTCTTATGCCTTAAGTCAAATACGGCCTAGCCGTAACATCAAAACCGCTGGATTGACTCTGGCGGTTTTTTATGAAAAAAGCCCACCAAGGAATCCCATGGTGGGCTTTGTATTGAGTTTAATTACTTGCGGTGATCGGGTTCTGGCTGCTGCGCGGCTTGGCGCTCAACCCAGAAATCGGCATCGGCAATGCCTAGTTTGACTGGATCAAAATCAGGATCAAGCCCTTGCGCTTGCTGGGCTTCGTAGTCTTTGAGTGCCAATAATGCTGGTTTTTGCAGCAAAATAATCGCAATGATATTGAGCCATGCCATTAAGCCCACGCCAATGTCGCCTAAGCCCCACGCCAAATCAGAGCTACGCACCGCGCCATAGACGACGGTGGAGAGCAGCACGCATTTGAGTAAGAACAGCGCCGTACCGCTGCCGCGACCTTGTTTGACTAAATAGGCCACATTGCTTTCGGCGATGTAGTAGTAGGCAATGATGGTGGTAAAGGCGAAAAACAGCAGCGCCACACCGACAAACATTGCACCAAAGCCCGGGAAAATGCTTTCAACGGCCGATTGCGTGTAGCCTGTTCCCGCTGCGATATCGGGAAGCCCGTTAAATAAAAATCCGCCTGCCTTGTTTGGATCAACGACATTGTATTTGCCGGTAATCAAAATCATAAACGCAGTGGCAGAGCACACAAACAGCGTATCGACATACACGGCAAACGCTTGCACGATACCTTGTTTGGCAGGGTGGGTGACTTCGGCAGCGGCGGCAGCATGCGGCCCAGAGCCTTGACCCGCTTCGTTGGAATACACGCCGCGTTTCACGCCCCACATAATCGCCATGCCGATCATCGCGCCAAAGCCTGCATCAAAGCTGAGTGCTGAGCTGACGATCAAACGCAGTACTTCGGGTAATTGGCTCATATTGAGCGCAATCACCACTGCGGCCATCAGGATATAGCCCAGAGCCATAAATGGCACGACGATTTCTGCAACACGGGCGATGCGTTTGACGCCACCAAAGATAATCAAACCCAATGCCAAAACGACACCAAAAGCGGTCGTTTCAGGTGGGATACCAAAAGCATTACTCAAACCACTGGCGATCCCGTTGGCTTGCATGCCCGGCAGCAAAATGCCGCAACCCAAAATAGTAGCTAAGGCAAAGGTAATCGCATACCAGCGCATTTTTAAACCGCGCTCGATGTAATAAGCAGGGCCACCACGGAATTGACCGTCGACGCGTTGTTTATAAATCTGCCCTAAAGTACATTCGACATAAGACGTGCTGGCACCCAAAAAGGCCATCATCCACATCCAAAACACCGCACCGGGGCCACCAAAGGCAATGGCGGTGGCAACACCAGCGATATTACCAATCCCCACGCGGCCCGATAGCGTCATCGAAAGTGCTTGAAACGACGATACGCCTTCGCTGGATGCTTTGCCGTCAAACATCAAGCGCACCATCTCACGGATGTGGCGCAGCTGCATAAAGCGCGTGCGAATTGAAAAATACACGCCAACGCCAAGGCATAGATAAATCAATGCCGGGCTCCATACGTACTCATTAATTAAATTGACCCATGCTTGCACGTGCTCACTCCCTGTTGTGGCTTATTTTGGCCGATGATTGTGTTTGTCTTGCTGACTGATGACCATTAGGTATTACCGTGATACGGCTTGGATCGCAGCGGAACGGCATTGTGTGTGGGTCGATCTCGCAAATTTGCTGGCGCTGAGTCGTTTGGTAGCTATGCTCAAGTACTATGTCGATGAAAATTAAGGAGAATTCAATGTACTCTGTAAAGTTAACTCTGATGATCAGTAGCCTTTTTATCGCGGCGGTGGCGCAGGCGAGTAGTTTGAAAGCCGACAGCGCACACATTGAATCCAGTTACAAAAGCGATTTAAAAGTATGTTTGGAGTTTGAAAAGAGCGAGCAGCCTGCTTGCAAAAAAGACGCGGCGGCGCAAAAGAAAAAAGAATATCAAACCCTGTGGGGCAAGTATCAAGGCAATGATAGCCAGCCTACTTATACCGGTGATTTGAGCAGCCAGAAAAAACAAATCGAAGCGGACTATCAAGCGATGCTCGCAATGTGCAAAGAGCTCGATGCTGTCAATCAGTCCGCTTGCAAAACCAAGGCCACCGATCACAAAAAAGTAGCACTGAAAACGGCGATGAACGCACCGGCGAGTGATGATAAAAAAGCCTGTGCTAACTGCGGAGTGGTAAGCCATGTGAATGTGGTGGATAAACTGGGAGAGTGCACGTGGATGGGGAAAATTGGTGGTGCCGCAGTCGGTGTTGGTTTGGGAAGTTTGATTGGCAAGGGCAAAGGCAAAACTGCTGCGATGGTCGTGGGCGGCTTGGGTGGCGCATATGCGGGCAATAAAGTAGAAGGCGCGATGAACGACAAAAAGTTTTATGAAGTAACAGTAAAACTAGAGGACGGTAGTACGCAGAGTGTGACATTTGAAGACGCGAATCACGGCTTTAAGCAGGGTGATAAGGTGCGTTTAGAAAATAAACAATTGATCAAGCGTTAGTATTTCGTGCGATAAAAAAATGCCACCGAATTTCGGTGGCATTTTTAATGGCTGACAATTTAAGACAATGATTAAATCGTTTTGGGCATGGTTATGCCCAAAGCAGCGCACACAGAAATAGACCCCGCGCGCTAAAATTCGATTCATTCCATCGGCCAAGCAGAGCGTGTACAAAAGGCGATCTGCCGCCAATCGGTAGCTTAATGGCAAGTGTTGTTCTCGCATCAACTGATAGAGCGCATCGTGAATCAACGAGGCGCGGATAATGCTACTCAAATCAGGCATCGGGCCGCTCGCACCATCCCATGAATAGGCGGCATGAAGGATAAGCTGACCTTGTTTATTGAGTTGGATAAAGCGGGTATTGATTTCTGGCGCATTATCCCATTGAGTTTCAAAGATATACTGCTTGGCAAGCGTGTATTTGTAATCGCGGCGTTTTTTGTAGTGCAACTGCATTTTAGGCACCTTGCCGTTCGCTAATGGCATCGTACCAGTAATGAATATTGCTTTCGGTGATGGCGTGATAGTCGTTGATGATGTTTTGTAGCGTAGTTTCTTCAATGTCTTGCAGATCGCCAGTGAGATAAATCAGCTTATCCCGAATCGATTTCAAACGTAAATTGGTCGCGTTATTGCGCATCCAATATTCTTCGATATTCAAAAAGCTCGAAATCCCACCCAAAAACGTCATGATCGCACCCAGTACCAGCGCGATGTTTTTCGCGTAGGGCTGTAATCCGGCGACATCCAAGCCCAGTACGATGGTCGTGCCCGTCGCCAGCGCCAGCATCGAGAATTTGAGGCAATAGGTGGTGCGTTTGAGGTTTTTGCTTTTGGTTTGGCTGTATTGTTGATATTTCAGAATTTTACTGAGTAAGAAACGTACTTTCAGATTGGGGTGCTGTTTGAGTACCGTTTGAGTGATTTCGTGATCCATGGCGCGGTCAATTCAATAAAAAGCCATCATATCAGCCGTTGAATCAAGCTGAATGTTTACGCATTGCTCACGTGGCATCAATGCAACGTGTCAGTGTTTCTGTTCTAAAAGACAGAGCAAAAAAAGGCGACATCATGTCGCCTTTTAAAAATGAAATAAAGATTAGGGCTATTGATAGCTTAATTCACCCGCCTTACCCCAGAACACACGATAAGAGTAAATCGTGTAGCCAAAAATCGTTGGTAGCACAATCGCTGCGCCCGCCAAGATGATGGATAAAGCTTCAGTACTGCTAGCCGCTTGCCAGATGGTGAGTTGGTCGATAACCAAATGCGGGAAAATACTGAACACCAAGCCAAAAAACGCCAGTAGCACGATGCCAACGGTGGCGGCGAACGGTAGCCAGCACCACCGGTCGTTGCCTTGCGCTTGGCGGGCAGCAATGCGCGGTAGGCTGTAGGCGATGACGGCAAATAATACGGCGGTAAAAATCGGCACTGGCGCGAGTAAAAATACATTCGGCACCGAAAACCACAATGCAAACACACGCGGGCTAATCCATGGCGTGGCGACCGATACCAAAATGGTCGCGATCGCAGCAAAACCAAGACTAAATTGTGCCCAGCGCACGGCGCGCATTTGCAGTGCGCCAGTCGATTTAATCATTAACCAACCCGCACCGAGTAGTGCGTAAGCGGCAGCCAAACTCAAACCCACCAAGATCGCAAACGCCCACGCGCCCCAGCCCTCGGCAAAGCCTGTGATGTAGCGGCCAAGCATCACGCCTTGCGATACGGCAGCGAGTAATGAGCCGACGAAAAATAGCGTGTTCCACATTGCTTGGTGGTGCGCTTTGGCTTTAACGCGAAAATCAAAAGCGACTCCGCGCAAAATCAGACCGAGCAACATCAGCGCGACGGGTAAATACAGCTCTCCCAAAATAATGCCGTGCGCCAATGGGAACGCAACCAGCAATAAGCCAACCCCCAACACCAGCCACGTTTCATTGGCATCCCAAAATGGGCCAATCGAGGCGATCATTTTGTCTTTTTCTGATGTATCTTTCTCTAGATAAAGCAAAATGCCTACGCCAAGGTCATACCCATCGAGGATGACGTAGGCGAACATCGATACCACCATCAGCCCAGCAAAAATAACTGGCAGCCAGTAGGCCAGATCAATATTGGCTAACATATTAGTGCTCCCCAGCAGGCTGGCCTGCTTTTTTGGCTAGATAAAACACGACAGACACATAAGAAATCAGCAAGAACACATACAGCCCCAGATACATCAACAGTGTGCTCAAAATCATCCCGCCGCCGACGTGCGATGCAGCGTCTTTAGTGAGTAGAACTCCTTGCACTAGCCAAGGTTGTCGCCCGATTTCGGTGACATACCAGCCTGCAATGGTCGCCACCCAGCCGCTAAAGGTCATACCAATTAATAGTTTGTTGACCAAGGGCGACAAGGTATTGGTGCGGCGCAATTGCCATGCGGCCAGCCAGCTCGTCAGTAACATCAACATGCCAACACCGACCATGACGCGAAAGCTCCAAAATACTTTAGCAACGGGTGGATGCTCAGTAAATTCATTGAGGCCACGGATTTCGCCATTGAGATCGTGCGTCAAAATCAAACTGGTGACTTTGGGGATGCCAATTGCAAAGTCATTGCTACGCGTTTCTGCATTCGGAAGTGCAAACAATAGCAATGGCGCACCGCGTTCGGTCTCCCAAATGCCCTCAATCGCGGCGATTTTGGCTGGTTGATGTTTAAAGGTGTTTAAGCCGTGCATATCGCCGACCAAAATTTGTAGGGGAATCAGTATCGCCGCCAAGGCCACGCCAGTTTTCATCGCGGCCAATACGGCATTGGTGCGTTGGCCGATGAACCAGCGGTAAGCCGAAATGCCCGCCACTAAAAATGCAGCCGTTAAACCCGAGGCCAATAACACATGCGTTAAACGGTAGGGCATAGATGGATTAAAGATCACTTCCAGCCAGCTAGTCACATGCGCTTGGCCGTTAATCATTTCAAAACCGGTTGGTGTTTGCATCCAAGAATTCAAAACGATAATCCAGAACGCCGACAAGGTCGTTCCGCCCGCGACCAGCAGGGTGGCGAAAGTATGGACGCGATTGCTGACCTTTTTTTGCCCAAATAGCATGATGCCCAGAAAAGTCGCTTCTAAGAAAAACGCCGTCAGCACTTCATAGGCGAGCAAAGGGCCGGCGATATTGCCGACGGTTTGCATGTAACCAGGCCAGTTGGTGCCAAACTGGAAACTCATCGTAATGCCGCTGACCACGCCCAACGCAAATGTCAGAGCAAAAATCTTCACCCAAAAGCCATACGCGTCATGCCATTTTTGCTCGCCAGTGGCGTTAAAGCGCAGTTTGAAAAACAGCAGCAACCAGCCCATCGCGATACTGATGGTGGGAAATAAAATATGGAAAGTAATATTGGCGGCAAATTGGATTCGCGCCAATACGACGGGGTCGAGCAGGCCAGAGGCGACATCGGGCGACATGATGATTATTCCTTAGGGGGTTTCGCTGCCACCCATAAAGGTTGGCAATTTTTGTTTGAATTCTAGAAATTTTTGCACCTGCGAGCCCAGCTTCATCAGTGTTTTTAAGGTGTCCACATCCAAGCGCTGAATATCGGTGAACCAACTGGTGGTTAGGTCAATCAAATCATGCATTTCTGCCATGCGAGCTTGGGCGTGTTCATCCGCAGGATTACTCGGTGTTTCCAGTAGCGCACCGCGCAGCATCGTTAGTGTTGGGTCGACTTCGCGTTTTTTTCGTTCTTCGGCCAGCGTTTGAAAAATCGCCCACACGTCTTCCGGCGTTGAATAATATTCACGGCGATCACCGGGCAAGTGCTGCAATTTCACCAAACGCCATGAGGTTAGCTCTTTGAGCCCCATGCTGACGTTCGAGCGAGAAAAGCCGAGTGCTTCGGCCATTTCGTCGGCATTGAGCGGTTTTTCGCTCACATAGAGCAGCGCGTACATTTGGCCAACGGTGCGATTAATGCCCCAATGACTGCCCATTTCACCGAAATGCAGCACGAAAGATTGAACGAGTGGAGTGAGGTTCATGTATGTTTTGAATTTTCAGTAATTTGTGAAATTTGATATGGATCATATTCTTACTGGGCGTTGGCTGCAATTGTGGATGAATGTTTGCGGTGATTGTATTTTTCTATGTGGGCGATAAAGAATGCCTAATTACGTGGCTTTGATGCGCTAGTCATATTCAAGACAGGTAAGTAAAAACACTTTCGGCTACAATGCGCGCCATTCAAGGTGATTTGCCGTGTGAGCGGCAAATTTAAACGGGAAACAGGTTCAAATCCTGTACTGCCCCTGCAACGGTATTTCAGTGTGGGTTGATCACAAAAAATAAGTTTAAAAATGCTGCGCATCCCGCTATAGCGGTTCGCGCGGTGCTCGGAGTCCTCATGTACCTGCGTACATTCCGGCTCCTGTGCTCCGGGCTCTCCGCTCTATCGGGCGCTCGCTATTTTTAATTCTTATTTTTAGCCACTGTCCATTTGAGATGGGAAGGCGATCAATCAAGTCTGATCAGTCCGGAGACCGGCCTTGTGTCAACTCGCGCTTCGAGTTGAATTTTTACGCATGGCAGGGAGGCCGTGGCGGAATACTCTGTATCGTTTTTACGATGTCGATTTGTTCTGCGCGGTTTCCAGCTTTAATCGCAATACGCAACGGGCGTATTGCTGGAGACTCCAATGAATACCTGCTTTACCAAATCATACCTACTTGTTTTATCTGCACTCGCAACAATGCCTGTATTGGCTGAAGTCACACAATTGGAAGATGTAGTCGTGACGGCGACGCGTATTGCGCAGCCAGCGCGCGAAGTCATTGGCGATGTGACGGTGCTCGATCGTGAAGCGATTGCTGCGCAAGGTGTGTCGAGTTTGCCAGAAGTCTTGGCTCGTCAGCCAGGCATTCAAATGAGCAGCTCGGGTGGCCCGGGCAAGGCAACATCCATTTTTATGCGCGGTAGCAATAACGGTCAAACCTTAGTGCTGATTGACGGCATTGTGTATGGTTCGGCAACTTTGGGTAGCGCTTCACTGCAAAATATTCCAGTGAATCAAATTGAAAGAATTGAGATTTTGCGCGGCCCTGCCGCCAGTTTATATGGCGGTGGTGCAATTGGTGGTGTGATTCAGATTTTCACCCGCCAAGGTTCAGCTGGCTTTACGCCGAGCGTAGAAGTCGGTTACGGCAATTACAATACCATCGACGCTAAAGCATCAGTGGGTGGTGGTAATGAAAGCACGACTTACGCCATGACGGTCGCACATTTCCAAGCTGATGGTACGAACGCGATTGTTAATCCAAAACATACTAGTTTTTACGCGGATGATGATGGCTACACCAATACCAGCCTGTCTTTTTCTGCGCAGCATAAAATCAATCAAGATCATCAAGTCGGTTTAAGCGCTTTGGGCGCTTGGGGTGAAAACCACTACGACGGCAGTATTCTGACCAAATCATACAAAAATGTCGCGCAAAGCTATGACTACCGTGATGAAAGCTTTAACGGTAGCGGCAATGTTTGGCTCAAAAGCCAATTCACGCCGATCTGGCAAAGCAAATTGCAAGCGGGTGCCAGTGTGGACGATAGCAAAAGCTACACCCCTGTTTCAGAGAAAAACTATGCCGATGTGACGGCCAAAATTAAAACCCAACAAAACCAACTTTCTTGGATGAACGACGTCAAGATGCTGGGCGGTAATGTGCAATTGGGCCTCGAAACACTGGAGCAAGAAGTGAGCGGCGATACACAATTTGCTGTTGACCACCGCCGCGTAAATAGTGCTTTAGCGGGTTATTTGGTGAACTACGCTGATTTTACTGTTCAGCTCAATGGCCGTAGTGATGACAATTCGCAGTATGGTCGCCAAAACACCGGTACGGTCGGTCTGTCTTACCAAGTGAATAATGATTGGATGGTCGGGACATCGATGGGAACCGCCTTTAAGGCTCCATCGTTTAATGATTTGTATTGGCCAAAGCAAGGCAATCCAAACTTGAAGCCTGAAGATTCAAATAGTAAAGAAGCATTTATCCGTTTTGCGACCAACAATTTGAATGCCTCGGTGACTGCTTATTACAATAAAGTGAATAACCTCATCGCTTGGGCGCCGACCTCAACCGGCGTGTGGTTGCCGAGCAATATTGGCGAAGCTCAGCTCAAAGGGGTGACGTTAACCAGCGATTGGCAGTCGGATATGTATATCGCGGGCTTTAGCTACGATTATTTGAATGCCGAAGATGCAACTGCGGGCAGCCAAACGAAAGGCAAGCAATTAGCACGCCGCGCGAAAAATTCAGGTTTAGTGTATGCCGGTTTGCAAAGCAAAGTTTGGACTGCGCGTATTGAAGTTCAGGCACAAGGTCAGCGTTATAACGATGCTGCCAATAAGCAATCATTGGCAGGTTATGGTTTGACCAATATCGCGGCAAGTTGGCAGTTTGCTAAAGACTGGTCTTTGAATGCGCGGATTAATAATGTGTTTGATAAAGAATATGAAACCAGCAAAGACTACGGCAATCTGGGCGTGAATGGTTTGCTCAGCGTGCGCTGGTCACCGAAGTAATCGGACGCTGACGCCGTGATCTTGCTGAATCCCTTCGATTTTTTAGCCGCCCTGATGTTCGGGCTGGCCATCGAGTGGCTGTTCGGTGAGCCACGGCGTTGGCATTTGCTGGTGAGCTTTGGCCGACTCGCAAATGCCGTTGAACGTGCAATGAATAAAGGAAGGATGGGTATTGCGTTGGGGGCTATTTCTATGATGGCCTTGGTGGCAATACCCATTTTTATTTTTATCGTCTTGCGAATCTACTTTGCTAATTCGGCGTGGATTTTAGATGGATTAGCGTTATGGTTTGCACTGGGTGCAAAAAGTCTGTTTGCGCATGTGCGGGCGATTGCGCGGCCTTTGATGTGCGGTGATTTGCCCGCAGCCCGCGTGGCTTTGAGCATGATTGTGAGCCGCGATTGCGCACAATTGACTGAAACCGAAGTCGCCAAAGGCGCAATCGAGTCGAATTTAGAAAATGGTGCCGATGCGATTTTTGCCACGCTGTTTTGGTTTGCATTATTCGGTGGCGCAGGGGCACTGCTGCATCGACTGAGCAATACGCTGGATGCAATGTGGGGTTACCGCACGCCACGTTTTAATGAATTTGGTCGTTTCGCAGCGCGGCTGGATGATGTGCTTAATTACATTCCCGCCCGATTGGTTGCGCTTTCGTATGCCTTGCTGGGCAATGCACGGCTGGCGCTCACCGCATGGCGCACGCAAGCACCACGGTGGGATAGCCCCAACGCAGGCCCTGTGATGGCCGCTGGTGCTGGTGCGCTGAGTCTGACTTTGGGCGGCAATGCGATCTATCACGGTCAAGTCGAGGTGCGAACGCCACTCGGTTTTGGCCCTGCACCGCAAGCGCTGGATATTGAGCGCAGCCTGCGCTTGGTACAAAAAACACTGGCTCTCTGGCTACTTTCTTGCGTAGCCTTGCCACTATTGATGTTGATATTTCAGGAATGGCTATGAATCAAGTGCCACGCCACGGCGGTAATCTGCAAAATTTAATGCGCAATTTTGGCGGCACGCTCGCCGATTGGATCGATTGTTCTACGGGCATTGCGCCGTATGCATTTCCTTTACCGACGATGCCGGTAGAGGTTACGCAACGTCTGCCGCATCCTAGCCCAACGTTTTTAAAAGTTGCTGCGACTTACTACGGCAGTGAGCAGTTTCTCACAGTAGCGGGCTCACAAGCGGCGATTGCGGCATTGCCGCTATTGCGTCCGCGCTGCAAAGTCGGCGTATTGCGCGCTGCCTATGCGGAGCACGCGTGGCGTTGGCAATTGGCAGGGCACACCGTGGTGCTGCTGGACGTCAGCGAAGTTGAGTCGGCAGCAATGCAGCTCGATGTGCTGATTCTGGTTAATCCCAACAATCCAACCGGGTTATGTTGGTCGCGCGAGCAATTGCTGGCGCTGCACCAAACGCTTGCTGCACGTGGCGGCTGCTTGATTGTCGATGAAGCGTTTGTCGATGTTGAGCCTAGCCAAAGTCTGTGTGCTGATGTAGGCGCTGCGGGTTTAATTGTTCTGCGCTCGGTGGGTAAGTTTTTTGGTTTAGCTGGCGTGCGTTTGGGCTTTGTATTTGCAGAGTTGGCATTGCGTGAGCAACTGGAAAAAATCATCGGCCCATGGGCAGTGAGTGGCCCTGCGCTGTGGGCAGGGGAGTTGGCTCTGGCGGATAGCCAATGGCAGAACGAGCAGCGTGAACGCTTGGCGCAAGACGCATTGTGGTTGACCACTCTGCTGACCGACGTTGGTTTGTCGCCTACGGGCATTCATCCCCTGATGCAGTTTTGCCCGACTGAACAGATCGATCAATGGGGGTATGCATTGGCGAGCAATAGTATTTATGGTCGCCCATTCAATACCCAAGATATCGGTATCGATGCAATTCGTTTTGGCGCGGTGGCTGTGTCGCAGCGTGATGAGTTTGAGCGACGATTGCGCAGTGCTGCGCAGCAAGTGCATCCAAAAGCATAATTTACGAGGGTTGGTGTGATGAATGGGCCGCAGCGAATTGCTTGTTTAAGTAGTGAAACGGTTGAAGTGCTCTATGCCTTGGGGCAAGAGCACCGCATCGCAGGGATTACCGCGTTTGCGCGCCACCCTGCGGGCGTCACCAAAAAACACCCGATTATTTCTGGCTTTTCAACCGCCAAGGCCGAGAAGATTTTTGCTGTCGAGCCGGATTTGATTTTGGCGTATTCCAGCCTACAGGGCGAAATCGTAAAGGAATGCATTTTGGCGGGTTTTGAAGTGCATTTTTTCAATCAGCGCAGCATTGCAGGCATTTTTAAAATGATTGCGACCTTGGGTTTGTTGCTGGAATGCAATGAACGCGCCAACGCTTTGATCGCTCAATTGCAAGCGCAAATCGATGCCGCCAAGGACGAGGCCGCCCGCTTTGCGGTACGCCCCAAAGTCTATTTTGAAGAATGGCATACGCCGCTCTACACGGGCATTCATTGGGTGTCTGAGCTGATCAATATTGCCGGCGGCGACGATGTGTTTGCCACGATCGCCGAGCAGGTCAGCGCCAAAAATCGCACCGTATTGCCGGAGCAAGTGATAGCCGCCGCGCCCGATTTAATTTTGGGTAGCTGGTGCGGGCAGAAATTTGAAACTGAAGTCGTCAAAGCGCGTGCCGATTGGCAAACTATCCCTGCCGTACAGCACAATCAAGTCCATGAAATCGCCAGCGAAGATTTGCTGGTCCCCGGCATTACCGCCATTACGCGCGGCCTGCCGCTGATTCAATCTTATATTCGGAGTTTTCAATCATTATGAACGCAGAAAAAAACGCCCGCCACGCCGCGCGCATGGCGCGTAAAAAAGCCATCATCGACGCGCACATTGCTGAAGCGAATATCGACACTGGCATCATGATTTTGCTGACCGGCAACGGTAAAGGTAAATCATCATCGGCCTTTGGCATGGTCGCGCGCGCGATTGGTCATGGTTTGAAAGTCGGCGTGGTGCAATTTATCAAAAACCGCACCGACACCGGCGAAGAAGCTTTTTTGGGCAAGCACTGTGAATGGCACGTGATGGGGGGCGGATTTACATGGGAAACGCAAAATTTTGAAGCCGATAAAGTCCGCTCAGAAACCGCATGGGCGATGGCGGCGCGAATGCTGAACGACCCAAGTTACGACGTGGTGGTGCTCGACGAGCTGACTTATTGCTTGTCATACAAATACCTCGATAAAGACATCGTATTACGTGATTTGGAATCACGTCCCGAGATGCAACACGTCGTCATCACCGGCCGCGCTGCGATTACCGAGTTGCATGAGATTGCTGATACGGTGACGGTGTTGGGGGATGAAAAACATGCGTACAAATCGGGTATCAAGGCGCAGAAAGGGTTGGAGTGGTGAGTTAGGCAATCAAGAAAAACGCAGTTGATTTCTCGTGGGAGCGGGCTTGCCCGCGAATGCAATCTGAATATGTGCATGCATCGTTCTGATTGATGTTGTCTTCGCAGGCAAGCCTGCTCCCACATGTGCGCACTGATACTGAAGGGCTAGGGATGAATGAATTAGCGTGGTTGCTACAAAAAACGCTGCACGAAGAAATCCCGCTGACGCGTGAAATCGGCATTTCAGTCATCACCGCTAGCCCGCAATTTGTCGAACTGTCCGCACCTTTGTCGCCCAACATCAACCATAAATGCACGGCATTTGGTGGCAGTTTATATGCGGTGGCGGTGTTGGCGGGATGGAGTCTGGTATTCGCGCGGCTACACGCCGCAAGCTTGCACGCGCATATCGTGATTCAGGATGCGCAGATTGAATATCTGTTACCCGTGGTTGAAACCATCAACGCCCGTTGCGAATTAAGCGATGATGCCGAGTTTGAACGCTGCTTAAAACTCTTTAATCGCAAAGGGCGAGGGCGGATTGAGTTGCTAGTGGAAATTGTCACGCAGCAGGGCGTTGCGGTGAAATTTCGTGGGAATTATGTGATCCATGTTTAGGGGGTTGTGATGCCAGAGCAAGCTTTACCGCAGGATTGTTCAATTAGCCCGTCATATCATGATGCTGACTTTGCAGATTCGCACTGGGTAGCCGTAGATCCTTTGCCTGAGTCGGCAATAGCAGCGTTTGTGCAAATGGTTCAACAAACGCCAGCATGGGTCAACGCGATGATGAATTTGCGTAATCGGGTCGTGAAACTACTTGGGCTAAAAGATTTAGGTGGCTTGGGTGATCTGGATAAAAGTAAGCGCATTGCTGATTATCGCGTGGGTGATCGGCTTGGTATCTTTACGATTGTTTCCATTTCGCGAGATGAGTTGGTTCTCACGGATGTCGATAACCATCTGCGTGTGCAATTAGCGGTACAAAGGATTGCAACAGATGCAAAGCGTGCGATAGCGATGACTACCATAGTTCATCAACACAATTGGCTCGGGCGTGTGTATATGTTTTTCGTCGGCCCGATGCATAAACTGATAGCGCCAGCGACGCTGGCCAAACTTGGTTCCTAAATGTCTCAACTTAACAATACTGCGCATGTTTTGCTTATCGCCGCCCCATCCTCAGGTTCAGGAAAAACCACCATCACTGCGGGTTTGGCTTGGCTATATCGTCGCCAAGGCAAACGCGTCAAAGTCTTTAAATGTGGGCCTGATTTTCTTGATCCCTTGATGCTGGGTTTTGCCAGCAGTGCGCCGGTGGATAATCTTGATTTATGGCTGGTGGGTGAAGATTTATGCCGCCAAATGCTTGCTGAGGCGGCGCGCGATTTTGATGTGATTTTGATCGAATCGGTGATGGGCTTATTTGACGGCGAGCCGAGTACGGCAGACTTGGCGGTGAAGTTTGGCTTGCCGGTGCTGGCGGTGATTGACGCTGGTGCAATGGCGCAGACCTTTGGCGCGTTGGCGTTCGGCCTTGCGCATTACCGCGCTGATTTGCCATTTTATGGCGTGCTCGCTAATAAAGTGGCGGGCGAGCGGCATGCGCAGATGTTGCAGGAGTCTGCACCCGCCGAACACTGGATGGGGTGGGTCGGGAAAGTCGAGCCACTTCCAGAGCGCCATTTGGGTTTGGCACTACCGGAAGAAATCCCTGATTTGGCCGCCAAACTCGATGCGGTGGCTGATGCGCTGGCGAGCCAGCCGATTGCGAATTTGGCCAATTCCGTTCAATTCGCTGCGCCGATTGCTAGCGATATTCAGCCATTGCTGGCGGGTAAACGGATTGCGATTGCGCGCGATGCGGCGTTTTGCTTTATTTATCCAGCCAATTTAGCGTGTTTAACCGCCTTGGGTGCTGAGCTGAAATTTTTCTCACCGCTGGCGCATGAGTCTTTGCCCGAGTGCGACGCGCTCTGGTTGCCCGGTGGTTATCCTGAATTGCATGCCGACGCACTGGCGTCGAATGCAACGATTCGTGCTGATTTGGCGCAGCATGTGGCGCAGGATAAACCGATTTGGGCCGAGTGCGGTGGCATGCTGGCGCTGTGCGAGAGCCTGACTTTAGTGGATGGTAGCGTTAAAGCTATGTGGGGTTTGTTACCCGCACAAGCAGCGATGCAAACGCGCTTGGCGGCCTTGGGTGCGCAAAGTTTTGACTTCGTATCCAGTCGGTCGGGCGATGTGCGCGGGCATACTTTCCATTATTCAAAACTCATAACTGAATTAACACCAGTTGGGTATGGCTCGCCATGCCGCTTGGGTTCTAGCGGTGAAGCACTATACGAGCATGGCTATATTAAAGCTTCGTATATTCACGGCTGGTTTATGAGTCATCCTGCAGCTACGGCTGCTTTGTTTGGAGCGGTTTAATTCAATTCGGCTCGGGTTTTGATATGGCTTGTTAGGGTAGCTGATGAACTCCTTCCCCCTTGACGGGGGAAGGTTGGGATGGGGGTGGAATGGCTGATTTAACGATAGACTTAATATTTCACCCTCACCCTAGCCCTCTCCCGTTAAGGGAGAGGGGACAAAAACATCAAGACAACACGCTGATTACGATTAACTGAAAACGACTTGTTGCGATGGCTTTTGCCAAAGATTTACTAATTTGGAAATGAAATGCGTTTGATATTGCAATTGAAATTGACCGTTGCTGCTTTTGTCTTGTGTGCAGGAGGAGCAAGCGCGGCCGTGAGCGTCAAAGACGACGTCGGCACGACGATTACCTTGACGCAGCCTGCCAAGCGCATCATCAGCCTCGCCCCGCATGTGACTGAGGATTTACTCGCCATCGGTGCGGGTAAGCTGATTGTTGGGGCGGTTAATTACAGCGATTACCCGCCCGAAGCCAATCAAATCGAGCGCATTGGCGGTTACAATGGCTTTGATTTAGAGCGGATTCGTGCGCTCAAGCCCGATTTAATCATCGGCTGGGCCACGGGGAATCCGCAGCGCCAGCTCGATCAAATCAAAGCATTGGGCATCCCCGTGTTTTTGACGTTCTCCAAAAAAATGAGCGATGTGCCGGGTGTGTTGGAGCGTTTGGGTGAGTTGACAGCCAATCAGGCAGGTGCGTCGGTCGCTGCGAAAAGTTTTCGTGATCAATTGGCGCTTTTGGAGAAAACCTACGCAGGGCGCAAGCCGGTGCGCGTGTTTTATCAAATCTGGGATAGGCCGCTAATGACCATCAACAACACGCAGATTATTTCGGACGCGATGCGGGTGTGCGGTGCGGTAAATGTGTTTGGGCATTTGCCCGATCTCACGCCGAAAGTGGATGTTGAGGCGGTCTTGGCGGCCAATCCGGATGCCATCATGACCAGTGGTGAGCCCCGCGTAAAAACCGATTGGCTGGCGTCTTGGCAAAAATGGAAAAATCTAAAAGCCACCAAGAATAATCATTTCTTTGTGTTGCCCAAAGACTCGGTCAACCGCATGGGGCCGCGCTTGGTGGATGGCGCGCGCGCGATGTGTGAGGTGGTTGAAAAGGCCCGGCAATGAAGGTGAGGTTTCATTTGATGCAAAGTAGGGCAGTATGATGGGCGCGAGCCGATTGACGTCACGCAAAGTGGCGCTGACTTTAAGTAGTTTGCTGCTTTTGCTGCTCTGTGCGGTGCTGACGAGTTTGTGTGTGGGCAGCACGTCGCTGCGGCCGTGGCAATTATGGAATGGTAGTCCAGAGGCCGCGCTGGCGCGTGATGTAGTGTTGGAATTACGCCTGCCCCGCACCTTGGCGGCGCTGGCGGTTGGCGGATTGCTCGCTTTGGCAGGCACATTGCAACAAGTGTTGCTCAGAAATCCTTTGGCCGATCCCTATATCTTGGGTACTTCTGGCGGGGCGAGTGTGGGTGCCTTGTTGGCGCTATTACTTGGGGTGGGTACTTTGGGGGTGAATGCAGCGGCGGGAACCGGTGCTTTGCTCAGTATTCTGATTGTGTTTTTGTTGGCGGGGCGCGATCACTCTGCGACGCAAACCCGACTGCTATTAACTGGTGTGGCGCTGGCTGCATTTTGTGGTGCGCTGTCGTCCTTGCTGCTGAGCATGGCGCCTGATGGTTTATTGCGCGGGATGATTTTTTGGTTAATGGGTGACTTGGCTGGTGCGCATTGGCAGTCGGCTACTGGTGTGCTAGTGGTTTTGTTGCTACTAATTTGGCCTTTGGCGCGTGAACTCAATATCATGGGTATGAGCTCAGAAGCCTCTTTTTCTCTTGGCTTGAATCATATACATCTAAGGTGGATTTTGTATTTTGCTGCCGCATTGGCCAGCGCCTTAGCGGTGACCACCGCGGGTATGATTGGTTTTGTTGGCCTCATCGTACCGCATGCATTGCGCTTGGTGATTGGGCAGGATTTGCGGCTCTTACTGCCCGCCGCCACAATTGCGGGCGGCATCGTGTTGCTGATTGCCGATATTCTAGCGCGCACATTGATTGCGCCGCAGCAGTTGCCGGTCGGTGTGGTGATGGCCTTGCTTGGCGTGCCGGTATTTTTGTTTTTGCTCAGTAAAAGGGCGCAGCGATGAGTTTGCTACAAACCCAAAACTTGAGCCTGAAACAAGGCGAGCGCGTGCTGATTGCGGATCTGAATCTAACAATCGGCGCGGGTGAAGCGTGGATTGTTTTAGGCGAAAATGGCTGCGGCAAAAGTACGCTGTTATCGAGTCTGGCCGGCTGGTTTAAGCCCAGTGGCGGCACTATTTTGCTGGGTGGGCAAGCCATTACGCAGGTCGCTCCCGCCAAGCGCGCGCTAGCGATGGCATGGCAAACACAGCAAGATGAATGCCCGTTTCCGTTGACCACACTCGAAAAAACATTAACCGGTCGCCACCCGCATCTAAGCCGTTGGGAATGGGAAAGTGATGCTGATTTGGCGCTGGCACAGCAGCAATTGGCGCGGTTGGATTTAGCCGATTTCGGTGCGCGTGATTTGGCGAGTTTATCGGGCGGCGAGCGCCGCCGCGTCTCGCTTGCCACCGCACTCACGCAGCAAGCGCCGCTCTTGTTGCTCGACGAACCACTGTCGCAACTCGACTTGCGACATCAACAGCAAGCGCTGGGCGTACTGCGCGAAGAACTGCAACAAGGCCGCAGCATCGTTATGGTCAGCCACGATCCCAATCATGCCGCACAGTTTGCGACTCATGCCTTGCTCTTGTTTGGTAATGGTCAGTGGCAGGCAGGGGTATTGGCTGATGTGCTCAACGCAGATATGCTTGGCAAGCTATACCACCATCCTGTATTTGAAATGCAGCAGGATGGGAAAAGCTGGTTTGTACCAATGGCTTGAGTAATAAACTGAAAATTTATTCAGAAAAAAGCTGATGATCCCTTCGAATAAAATTGATATTTATTTGACTCTTGCCCACCTAAACTCAGTAAGTACGTAGACATTTAGCAAACAGAAAATTATAAACGGGGTCAAAGGTGGAGCAAGTGAGTGAAAATATGATCGATATCGGCGGCGTGAATTTTAATGGCATGGATATTAAAAAATACTGGGTTGATACTGAATCAGCCGAAGAAAAAAGAATCAGGTATTACTATCAAGACAATCACTATCTTGGTAGCATTTTTTCTTTACTGGAAGCCAGTTTGATCAGTTTTTTTCTTACTCGAAGAAAAAACCAAGCGCCAAAGAAAAAATATCTTCATATCAGAACGCGCACCAATGTGGCGTACAGTTTTTCTGAAGATGATATTAATATCAATGATGCTGTTTTGAAGTTGAAAAAGTAAAAAATCTTAATCAGTGGCGGAAATACTGTGTATGGGTATTTTCGCCATATTGCCATCGGCATAAGCTTTAATTTTCGGTCACTTTAAAGCACCAAGAGCGTGTCTGATTCCTCTTAGTGCGGTGTTGTGCTTTGAACTTCTCTCTTTCAGATCCAGCCCTAAATGAGCGAGCGCCTTTGATTACGAATGATTTTGTGACTGCATGCACATGGCATCAAGGCGAGATTGACCGTAAATGGCGTAGAATGTCGCCTTCCTTTGGGTCTCTTTGCTATTTATCCATGCCTGCTCTGACTATTCGTAAGAAATTAATGACTTTGCTTTCGTCTTGGCAAGCGTATTGCCAAGCTCCCAATGAAGAGCATTTCGTTGAATTTGCTTTGGGTGTCAATACTTTGGCTGAATTGCTGCGCGCAGGCCCAAGTTTGGGTTTGGCGCGGATGAGTCACGATTTAGAGCAAGATGCACTGGCTTTGTTTAATACGCCCGATAGCCACCCGATTTCGTTTGAAGCGCAGGCGCGCTTGGCGGGGCAGATTGAAAACTTGTCACAATTAATCAATGGTGATGCGCTGGCCACACAGCCCGAGCGTCGTCAGCAGGCTGATGCTGCGTGCTATGAGGCGAAAAAAGCGTCGATTGTTTTGCTGTCGGATCAGCCCTCGCAATGGCAGGATTTGATTGCACAGCTGGGGTATTTTGGCTTGGCCATTGATGTGCTGAGTTGGTCATCGGCGCCGCAGCAATCACAGGCTTTGTTGTTGCTTGATTTAAAATTTACCAATGATTGGCCTGCGCGGCTTAGTGCCTTGCGCGCCGCCAATCGGGCTAGCCAGATGATCGCCTTGGGTTTGAGCTCTGAATTTACTTTGCTACACCAAGCGCTGCAATTGGGCTGTGATCATTGTTTTGTGCAAGACATGAGCTTGCCAGCAATGGTGGCGCATATTTTGGAATTGCAAAGCTGCCAAAATGAAGAGCCGTATCGGGTTTTGATTGTCGACGATTCCTTGACCGCGCACGCGATGATACGCCGCGCTTTGGCTGATCAAGGGATTGAAACGCAAGCGATTACCGATCCGCGTTTGGTGATCGAGCGCATGCACGAATTTCAGCCTGATTTGTTGCTGCTGGATATGTATATGCCCGATTGCACTGGCGTAGAGGCGGCGCGGATTATTCGTCAACATCCAGAATTTTTGTCGATACCGATTGTGTATTTATCGGGTGAAACCGATTTGGGTTTACAGGTTGAGGCGCTGCGCTTGGGCGGCGATCACTTTTTGACCAAGCCCTTCAATCCGGTATTTTTGAATGCGATTGTGAATAGCAAAATCGAGCGTTATCGCACTTTGCGCCGCTCGATGTATCACGATAGTTTGACGGGTTTGCTCAATCATACGACGAGTAAATCGCATTTGGATTTGATGCTCGAGCAATGCCGTGCGCAGCAACGGCCACTGTGCGTGGCCATGCTCGATTTGGATCATTTTAAGCAAGTTAATGATAGCTATGGCCATCCGATTGGCGATCAAATCATTCGCAGCTTGGCATGGTTGCTCAAGCAGCGAGTGCGGCAAGGCGATATTTTGGGGCGTTATGGTGGCGAAGAATTTATTCTGGCCTTGCCCGGCGCTAGTTTGGCTGTCGGGCATAGTATTTTGGAGCAAATTCGCCAAGACTTTGCGGCGATTCGCCATCCTTTTGGTGATGCTTATTTTCAGCTGTCGTTTTCTTGCGGCATGGCAGCATATCCAGCGATTGAACGCAGCGATCAATTGATTGAAGCCGCCGACCAAGCCCTCTATCGCGCTAAACGGGCAGGGCGTAATCGAATTGAGTGTGCTTAGCTTGATCTAGTTTTGAGTTTTTTATCGGGGTATTTTAGTCTGGCCATTTATTATAAAGGCTTGACTGAAATACCCTTTATTGTTTATGGAAGGGCTGTATGCCAACGTTGATGATTCAAGGCTGTACCTCGGATGCGGGTAAATCCACGCTCACCGCTGCGCTGTGTCGTTTGTTGCAACGGCGTGGGATTTCGGTTGCGCCATTCAAGCCGCAAAACATGGCGCTTAACTCCGCAGTGACGCAAGACGGCGGCGAAATTGGCCGCGCCCAAGCAGTCCAGGCCTTTGCCTGCGGACTCGCGCCGCATACCGATATGAATCCGGTACTACTTAAGCCGTCGAGCGATTGCCGCGCGCAAGTGATTATTCAAGGGAAATCAATTGGCAATCTGGATGCGGTGGATTATCACGACTACAAAAAGACCGCCAAAGCCGCGGTGTTTGACTCATGGCAACGCTTGGCGAGCCAATATGATTGGGTGCTCGTTGAAGGCGCAGGCAGCCCCGCCGAAGTGAATTTACGCGCAGGCGATATTGCCAATATGGGTTTTGCCGAAGAAGCGGATTGCCCGGTGTGGCTGGTGGCCGATATTGATCGCGGTGGCGTGTTTGCGCATTTTGTTGGCACGCTGGCGTGCTTGAGCGAGTCGGAGCAAGCGCGCATTAAGGGCTTCATCATTAATCGCTTTCGCGGCGATATCGCGCTGCTGCAGCCGGGCTGCGATTGGCTGGAGGCGCAAACGGGTAAACCGGTGCTGGCGGTCGTGCCTTATTTACATGGTTTAGACATTGCGGCGGAAGACGCCGTGCCACGGACGGCCAGTGGCAAGGAGGGCGACTTCAGTATTGTGATTGCCACTCTACCGCATATTTCGAATCACACCGATTTTGACCCGTTGCGGCGCATTACAGGCGTCAATTGCCGATTCGCCAATCCGAATCAACCACTGCCCAAGTGTGATTTATTGATTTTGCCCGGCAGCAAGAACACCCAAGGTGATTTGGCATGGCTGCGCGAGCAGGGTTGGGATGCGCAAATCGCACAGCATTTACGCTATGGTGGCAAATTGCTCGGCGTCTGCGGCGGCTATCAAATGCTGGGTGAGACTATTATCGATAGTGAGGGTATTGAGTTACGGACTATTTCAAGCAATGGCTTGTCGTGTATACCTATGAGTACTCGTTTAGAGCCAGAGAAGCAACTTCGCAATGTAGTCGGGCAATTTATTTCAAATGGCACGGCTGTGGCAGGTTATGAAATCCACTTGGGGCAAAGCGAAATTCGTAGCGCTGAATTTAAGCCACTATTTCAACTGAGCGATGGCCGTACCGATGGTGTCATCTCACCCGACGGACAAATCATCGGCACATACTTGCACGGACTATTCGATCAACCAGAAGCCTTAGCGCATTTAATGAAATGGGCTGGCTGGCATGGGGCAGGGGTGGATCTACCCGATGCCGATGCCATCTTAAATCGTGAAATTGATCGACTCAGTGACGCGATTTATGCAGCAATGGATTGGCGGAAGGCGGGCGCAGCAGGTTGGCTGTGATGTGTTGTTTGGTTTAAAACACGCTAGCGTAGCATTTGCTATGAGCGCGTTTCAAAGGAGAAAGTTTTTCTCCTTTGAAATCAATGTGTAGACAGGCTTTAGAGAAAATAGTGGAAATATTTTAAACAAACCCCTTGCAAGCCGCAGAAACGCTAGGTATTATGCACGCCTGTTGCCGATGTAGCTCAGTTGGTAGAGCACCTGACTTGTAATCAGGGGGTCGCGAGTTCGATTCCTGCCGTCGGCACCAAAGAATATAAGGGTTCCAGCTTTTAAGCTGGAACCCTTTTTAGTTTCATCCCAACACTATCCCAACACTTTTTTCTCTCTCTTTTGCTTTGATGTTTCGTGGCGCATTTACAACTGCCATCTCTGCGCAAAATCGCCTGCATCAGCGTTGGGGTGTATTAGCAAGGCGGCTTAGGGCGTTCTTGTAACTTGGTTACAAGGTGTTGCTGTGCTTATCTTGCGATCTCTTTAGCCTCTGAAACGTAAGTAACCCCCAGTTATCAAATGTTTCTCCGTCAACAATATCCCAGACGCATTCAAGCGGGATGCCGTGCATTTCGAAGTTGCGGCGCAGTATGGTTGGCAGTCGTCCAATAAGAAATTTGTTGCAATCATCCTGCTCAACAATAGTCTCTGCAAAATGGACAGGGCAAATTGAATCTTGCAAAGGAATGGTTCTGATCTTTTTGGCGACTTCTGAATTAATCAACTCTTCTATTTTGCTATATTTATTCTTGAGCAAGTTAATTAATGTATCAATAATGAATGTATCCCTAATGAAAGGTATCGCGGATGCAATCGTATCAACTTAAGCGCTGCTTGTTTTTTCAATCTCCATCCGGCATGATGCAGAAACAAACATAACTCTTTGATTATTAATTACTATATGATTAAGCACCCTAACTGACTCCCTTCGTAATGTGTCCACTCT
>CAUOZE010000050.1:0-25513 GCA_963508915.1 uncultured Deefgea sp. | reverse complement strand
AGAGTGGACACATTACGAAGGGAGTCAGTTAGGGTGCTTAATCATATAGTAATTAATAATCAAAGAGTTATGTTTGTTTCTGCATCATGCCGGATGGAGATTGAAAAAACAAGCAGCGCTTAAGTTGATACGATTGGCTTCGGAGGCAGCTGTTGCCGCAGCGACGGAAACCAAAAGTCGAGCGACTCAAGCTCAATTAGACGAAGATAAAAAACAGCAGAAAGCCGCAATCGAAAGACAGCGATTTACTTTGGCAAGTGCTAGGTTGACGTCAGCACAGGCATCAAATCGTTTCCCCTCATCTTATAGCTTCATGCTTGCTATCGAAAAAAGCTTAAAAGAGGACGATGTTCAATTATCTCTGGCAGGACTAGGTGAGGTTGTAGCAACAATATTTGGCTATAAAAACTTTCAGTCGTTGGTGTTCGATGAGAATTTCAACAACGAAAAACTAACTAATGTTAAATATATTTACTACCATCCTGACGAGCTTGCCTCAAGCCTGAAAAATATCGTGCAAGACGAAATGTCGAATAACGAAGACCTAGAGGCAAGCCTGCTGTTTGACCATGTAATTTTAGTCTTCGACGACTTAGGATATAAATTGATCTCCGAGGATCAAGTGGAAGAGATATGCAGGGATTTCTGCGAAAATAATAAGTATGAAATACTGAATGATGAGGAATTATCAGGCCCCATCGCAGAGTCAGATACTATATACGATGAAGTTGAGATCGACGAATTAGATTCTATTACGTTTAACGAAGGCTTAAAAGTGCTTTTTTCTGGATCGGCAAGCGGCACTCATCGAAAAGAATATGATGTACACGGGCGCGACATTGAGTTTAGCGTCGAAATTAAAAATACCTTGTTGCTCGGCACTAGAGCTTTGGGCGAGTTTGAGTTTGGAGAGGTGACGGGGGGTTTGGTTGACTACAATTACGAGGGCGAAGAAGCTGAAGCGCATTAGAGAACAGGCATTGCGCTCTAGGTCGTGAGTGTAGCAACACGTGTACATATGCGAATCGGCATGGAACTCGTAAGTTGTAATGCAGTAGGGTGCTAATAAGCGAAGCGCATTACACCTTGTTTGGCGATATGGTGCAATGCGCTAACGCTTATTGGCACCTTACGACTTATTATCAAATGACGGCTTCGGGTCGGGTGCTGTCTCTCATGCTCTGGATAAATCCAAGTGCGAGTGGCGGCATCTGATCAGAACGGATGCTTTAAATGGTCAAAATACGCAGGGTGCTCAAGGTGGATTGTCCATCATCGCGTGACACGCTGTTCGTAGCCGTTCTGCGCCTGCGGTGAGGCGTTTTTCGGCGTGCCAGACGATGTAAAAACGGCGCTCCATTGGAATGTTGGGCAGCGGAATTGTCGCAAACTCGCCGCGCTCTAGCTCACGGGCAATCGCGCGTTTTGAGCCGCAGGAAATCCCCAGCCCTAAGCGAACCGCTTCGCGCACCGCTTCGCCACTACCGAGTTCAAGCAGTAAATTCATTCCGCCCAGATGCGGCAATAATATCGCTTCCAGCATTTTGCGTACGCCCGAACCCGGCTCGCGCATGATCCAAGGCGTGGCGGCTAGCTCGCTCAAGCTCGGGGCTTGTTGCACCATTGGGTGATCAAAGCGGGCGAAAACGGTCATTTCATCGCTGAGCCAGCGCTCGCTGACTAATTGCCGATGCGTAATTGGCGCTTCAATCAGGCCAATATCGGCGCGACTATCGAGTAATCGCTCGACCACCTGCTGAGAATTCCCAATCGCGACATCAAAGCGATCTTCGGGGCGAGTGGGCATTAATTGGCCCAAGAGGCCGGGCAAGACAAAATTGCCGATGGTGAGGCTGGCGGCAATATGCAGACGGCTGGGCGCACCATCGCTGTAATTGATTTCTAGCTCTTGTGCTTGCCCGAGCAACTCTTCGGCGCGTGGTAGTAGATAGCGGCCATGCTCATTCAGGACCACGCGGCGGCCGATTCGGTCAAATAAATTCACGCCGAGGCGGCGCTCCAACTCAGCCAATGCGCCGCTGGCGGCCGATTGCGACAAACCCAAGGCATCGGCCGCAGCGGTGACGCCGCCGGTGCGATTGATGGCACAGAAAACCTCTAATTCCCGCAATGTCATTTTTAGCATCGTGCGCCTTTGATCGGTTTTTCCGATGAACTTAGTGGAATTATCACTTATTCAGGATGGGTTCAACAAATTTACACTGAGCCAATCAATCAATCAATCAATACGGAATAAGTCATGAAATTCACCGCGCTTAAATCGCTCATACCGGGTTTGCTTCTCGTTGCCGGTATTACCGTGGTGGCTCAGTTGATCGGCGAACAATTGCCGCTGATGGGGGGAGCGGTGGCGGGGATTTTATTGGGTTTGTTGATTCGTAGCCGTTTCTCTATTGCCAGCAGCCAACTGCCGGGCATTCAATTTGCGGGCAAGCAGTTGCTGCAATGGTCGATTGTCGGTCTGGGGCTGGCTTTGCCGATTAGCGCGGTGATGGATACCGGCTTGAAGTCGCTGTCGGTCACGCTGGTGACCTTGTCGATTGCGTTTGCCAGTGCTTTTGCTTTTGGCAAAATGCTTAAAATCCCCACAAAATTGTGTGTATTGATCGGTGGTGGTACCGCTATCTGTGGTGGCTCGGCCATTGCCGCGATGACGCCGGTGATTAAGCCCGATGATCACGACACCGCGTTTTCTCTTTCGACGATTTTTCTGTTTAACATCGTTGCAGTGCTGATTTTTCCGCCGCTAGGGCAGTGGATGGGCATGTCGGATGCGGGCTTTGGTCTGTGGGCAGGTACGGCGATTAATGATACGTCTTCGGTGGTGGCCGCAGCGTATTCATGGAGCCAAGCGGCGGGGGATCACGCTACCATCGTGAAGCTGAGCCGTGCGATGTTGATTATTCCGGTGACGCTGGTTTTGAGTTTCGTGTTTATGAAGCGCAATGCCGCCGAGGATGGTCAAGTTGAGCGCGCCAGTATTCGCCATGCGGTACCTTGGTTCATCGTATGGTTTTTGGCGGCGTCTTTATTTAATGGTTATTTGCCCGAATTACTCACCAGCACGGCGCACAGTATTTCTACCGTGATGATTACTGCAGCGTTGACTGCGATTGGTTTATCGACGGATTTAGGCAAAATGAGAAATACCGGCTGGCGCCCTGTGGCCTTGGGCTTGTTGGTGTGGATCATGGTGGCGGGCTCTAGTTTGGTGATGCAATACTTGGGTGGCCATTGGTAAATCGCTGATATTACTAACAAGCAAAGCCGCTCGACTTCAAAGGGATGTCGAGCGGCTTTTTTATTCAGAATGTAATGCATTTAGATATGCGCAAATTGTTCTTTATGCGGTGTGAATAATGCGGCGCGTTGCTGTTACTTTTCACCAGATTTACTGCAAGCTCGTCATTAGAATGCCGCCATTCAATATGACAAAGAGTTAGTAATGCGTAGCCTGATTGCCCTATCCCTTGTTTTGCTGATAAGTGCTTGTTCGACCTTGAGTGACAGTGAATGCCGCACCGGCGACTGGTACAGCATAGGCTTGAAGGACGGGCAAAATGGCTATGAATCACGTGCAGCCGATCATGCCGAATCCTGCCGCAAGCAAAACGTAAAACCCGATCTGAATTTATACAATAATGGCCGCAATGAAGGGCTGCGTAGTTACTGCACCCCATCGAATGGCTATCAAGTGGGCCAGCGCGGTACGCCGGTCGCGAATGTTTGCCCCGCCGCGACGCAAGCGGCATTTCAAAGTGCTTATCAGCGCGGATTTGAGCGCTATACGGTGCAACGCAATCTAGAGCAAACCGAATGGCGCATCAGCCAATACGCTAGTCAGCGCGATAAATTGCAAGACAAAATCAAGGGCGCAGGCAATGATAAAGACCGCCGCCGCTATCAGCGAGAGCTAGAAAACCTCAATCAACAAAACAAAGATGATCGCCGCATGCGCGATGTGTTGCGCGTTCAAGCCATCGCAGCGCCATTGCTGTATCCACAATAAGCCGATTTCATTCAGCTGGTCGTCTCAGTTAAACATGGTGCTGCGCGATGATTGGCTGATTACGCAGCCGCTCACTGGCGCGCTCGCACAGCGCGCGGGTTTCAGATTCCATTCCTTCTTCATCGGCTAAGTGGGCTAATAACTTGGCGGCTTGTTGCGCGGCATGCTGACAGCCGGTTTCGGCGTGAATGAGCACCAAGCTGAGCGCGCCAGCCCAAAGCGGAGAATGTGTCATCGTGACGCTCCTATTGCGATTGAATGAGTTGAGATTCAATTTAAGCCTATTTTGCAATAAATACAATTGAAAATCATTATCATTTGTTGGCTTGTTGATTTGCCGCAATCGTGCCGTTTGGGCGCGAGGGCTGGAGACGCTTAGGCGCTGAGATCGAGCTGTTGCAAAGTGCCAACTTGACCGTTTTCTTTTAGATAAACGCCAGAGCTGCGAATTTGCCCGTAGTTTTGATTTTGCTGATTATTCAAATCAAAGTCGCCACGGGCATAGCTTAACGAAATCGCGCCGATGCTCAGCTGACTGATGCTGAGCAACTGGTCTTGGCCGCTGGCGTCTTTGAGCCACAGCTTGAGGTCGGCATAAACGGAATCCCCCTCATCGATCCAACCATTGCGGTCGCCATCATATTGCGCCAGATCGGCAAAGCCATTGCCACTTTGGGCACCAAATAATTCAGTCCCATTATTGATTTTGCCGTCTTGATTGCGATCTAGCGCCAAATAAGCGCTACCACGGTTGAGCATATGCAAGCTTTCTTTATTGCCATCGGCATCGATATCAAATTGGAAAGTTTTGTCCGACAAGGTCACGACTGGGGCATCGTAATTGAGCACCAGCGGGTCTTTCTTGGGCCGCGCTGCGCTGCCCGTCGCGATGTTGATATCGATAGTTTGGCTAAAACTGCGGCTCAGTGTGAGCTCGCTGCTAAAGCTAATCTCACGACCATCAGCGGTTTTAATCACGCCCGTTGCTTGAAACTGGGTTTGCTCGCTTTCGTGTTCGCTGGCGTGATATTGGATTTCAAATTCATCTTCGAGAGGGGTGGGGGTATTGCTCTGTGAGCTATTTTCTACCTTGTCTTTGGCTTGATGCCCTAATGTTATTTCTCTACCCAGCATCGCCTCAAGCAGGCTTTTGATCATTCGAAGGCGTGGGTCGTTGTTAACCGCTTCTTCTTGCTCTTCAATCATCCGCGCGGCACTCGAAATACTCACTGAGTCGTCAACGTTGCTCGAAACGGGGCGCGGTGCTTCATAACGGACGGACATGCGCTCGGTTTGCTCACGCTGAAAACTACGCTGCGCTGATAAGGCCAAATTCGATTCAACAATCCGCATGATGCACCTCAATAGAGAACGCATGCAGGATTAATCGCATGCAAAGCCTAGCTAGTTTATCGGCCCTATCTATCGCAAGCAGAGGGCATTCGCATCAGCAATGGCTTGCAACTGATGGGCGGCATACCGTGCGGATTGGCACGAATTCTTCCGTTAGTGCTGCAATAAGTGAATTCGCTTCGACGCTGAGTAAAAACAAAAAATTAATAACATATATCTTGCATTTGCTTACCAATTAAGTCACCTTTGTGTGAGTAAAATATTGGAGCAGCAAAATGAATCAAATCAATCACGCCGAAGAAAACGCAGTCGAGTTAGAGTTAGCACAACATTTCGCGCTAGACCTGTATTTATTGGAAGGCAAAGAAATGTTTTTGGGGCTGCCGCAGGATAAGAGCATCCATCTGCGCGCTCAGCTATTGCAAGCGATTGCGGGGCAAACCTTGCTGATTCGACCGATGGCTAAATTGGATCAACTCGATGTGCGCGTTAAAATCAACAGTGCCAGCACATTGAATGTGCGTATGGCCGTGCCGAACGGCGTGTTGTGTTTTGAAACCCGTCTGGTTCCCCAATCACATCAGCCGCATTGGACGATTGGCTTGCAATGGCCAGAGCAAATGCATATTGAGCAAAGTCGTCATTATCCGCGCGTCTCATTGCACCAAGCGGTGCTGCTTGAGCGAACCGGTGATGTCCGCCGCCGCGCGATGATGCTGAATTTATCTGAGCAAGGCATGCAAGTGGAGTATCACGCGCCCTTAGGTATCATTGGCGAAGAGCTAAAGCTGTTGTTGGTCTTGCCGTTTGAGAAAGGCTCGCTCACGGTTGAGGCAACAGCGCTGATTCGCAGCAAGTTCAGTGAAATCAGCGAAGATCACGTCTTGCATGGGCTTGAATTTAGTCATTTATCCTTCGCAGCCAGCAGCACTATTCGCCGCTATATGCAGGAACGACTCAGCGCGCAAAATGAGGGCGCAATGCCAAGCTAATCACATGACCGCGCACGCCTAGCCTATGATGAGTTTGAGGTGAAACGGTCACGGAGTGAAGTCATGTCGCGAATCTATATCCATACCGCTTTTTGGATGTTGTTTGTGTTGACGTCCGTGCAGGCAGCGGGTGAGGTGATTCGCTCAGAGCGGCACGATTTTCGGGTGCAAACGTTGACGCGCGGGCTGGCGCATCCGTGGGCTTTGGCCTTTTTGCCGGATGGTCGAATGTTGGTGACAGAGCGCGATGGGCGCTTGCGGCTTATTTCTGCCAAGGGCGAGCTGGATCCGCGCCCTGTGGCGGGCTTGCCAGCGGTGGTCGCCAGCGGTCAGGGTGGTTTGCTCGATGTGGCTTTGCATCCCAATTTTGCCCAAAATCGTTGGGTGTATTTTTCCTACGCAGGTCAAGAAGGGCGTGGTGCAGCAACGCAAGTGGCGCGTGGGCAATGGGTGAGCGATGCAAAAGGCCATCGTTTAGAAAACATCCAGCAGATTTATCGGCAACGCCCAGCTAGCGGGGCGGGCGTGCATTTTGGCTCGCGCTTGGTATTTGATCGCAGTGGTATGCTGCTGATTACGCAGGGCGATCGTGGCGACAAAGATCGCGCACAGCAACTCAATGACTTAGCCGGCAAAGCCGTGCGCCTGCACGATGATGGGCGTTTTCCGGTGGACAATCCATTTCTCCAACGCAGCGATGCGCGTCCAGAGGTATATAGCTACGGGCATCGCAATATGCAGGGTGCAGCTATAAACCCCGTGAATGGAGGGCTGTGGTCGACTGAGCATGGGCCGCAAGGCGGTGACGAGCTGAATATTGTTCGCGCTGGCCGCAATTATGGCTGGCCGGTGATTAGCTATGGTGTGAATTATGGTATCGGCACCCAAATTGGCGAAGGCAGTGCCAAAGCGGGTATGGAGCAGCCGATCCATCAATGGACGCCGTCGATTGCGCCATCGGGATTGGCGTTTTATCAAGGCAAGCCATTTCAGCGCTGGCAGGGGAATTTATTCGTTGGTGCGCTCAAATATCAGATGCTGGTGCGCTTAGAGCTTGATGGCGAGCGCGTGGTGCATGAAGAGCGTTTACTCAAAAACCAGTTTGGTCGCATTCGCGACGTTCGGGTCGGGGCCGATGGTTTGCTCTATTTACTGACCGACGAAGCCGATGGAGCACTGCTGCGGCTGGAGCCAATCTAGGAGTTTGATGTAGTTGTTTTCCCTAACTAGCGAACGTAATAAATTCACCTAAACTGACTCAACTTCAGTACAGGGCAAGCGGCGGAAGACGGCGTAGCCTGAACGCTGCGCCACATTAAACCGACCACCTAACCAAAGGCAGAAACATGCTTCGTACTCTTTTGACCGCTACTTTGCTGCTCGCCAGCGCGATGACCTTTGCAAACTCACTCGACACCATTAAGCGTAATGGTACGATCACCATCGGCGTGCGTGATTCATCGCCGCCATTTTCGATTCTTGATCCACAAACGCGCGTGCTGAAAGGCTACGACATCGAATTTGCGCAGGGTATTGCCAAGCGCCTGAAAGTAAAACCGGTATTCAAAACACTGGAATCGAATGATCGCTTGCCGTGGCTGAAGCAAAACAAAGTCGATATCGTCGTTGCCGTACTCTCGCGCACGCCTGAGCGTGATAAAGAAATCGATTTCAGCGTGGGGTATTTCGTTACCGATACGCGGATTTTGGCGAAAAAAGAGCGTTTTAATAGTGAAAAAGACTTAGCTGGCGCATATTTAACCGTCGCGACCGCATCGACGGGCGCCAAATTACTGCGACAAAATTTCCCCAAAACCAAGCTCGCTGAGTTTGATGATGTACCAGAAATGATCAAAGCGCTGAATGCCGAGATCGTCGATGGTGTGGTCGACGATGCGCCGGTATTAGCCTTGGCGCTCAATAAAATGCCCGCAGCGCAGCGCAGCCGTTATGCGCTCAGCGACTTTTCATTGGCGCTAGAAATTTACGCCGTGGGCATCCCTTTGGGCGAAAAAGCTTTGCAAGCCGCAATCAATAATGCGCTGGTCGATATGGAAAAAAGCGGCGAAGCGTTGGCGATTTTCAACCGCTGGTTTGGCCCACAAAGCAGCGCGCCTATTTCTCGAATTTTCACGATTAGCCCAAGTCGGAATTAATTCAACGCATCTGACGCTAGGCATTGTTCAGCAATGCCTAGCGTCAGATACATCTGAATATAATTTGGCAGCTTTGCTTTCAAGGGATCCTCGCAGCAAGCGCTGTGGGGAATAAGTCGCTAATTGCTTGTTCGCTGTGGATAAGCCACCTCAGCCTGAGGGCGCATGGCATAATTTTGCTGATCTTACGCGGCAGGTGGCCAGCATGACCCTACAAGAACGACTTGGCTTTAGCGCCTCCGACCGAATTCTCATCGTTCACGCCGACGATATCGGCATGTGCGAAGCCACGGTCAGCGCGTGGCGCGAGCTGCATGGTGTGAGCAATATGAGCTCGGCCTCGGCGATGGCGCCTTGCCCGTGGTTTCCTGCGGCAGTTCAGGCCGCGCAGGAAGCGGGCGATAGCGCCGATATGGGTCTGCATCTAACGCTCAATTGCGAATGGCGCAGCCATTATCGCTGGGGGCCTATTACTGGTCGGGGCGATCTGGCTGGCTTAAGTGATCACATCGGCTATTTCTATCCGCTCGCCGCCGATACGTATCAAAATGCGCGGCTTGAGCTGGCTTATGACGAGTTGGCCGCCCAGCTTCATCGTGCGCAGCAACTGGGGCTCAAGCTCACGCATCTGGATACGCACATGATGACGGCACTGCATCCAGAGATTTTCAAGCATGTATTGCGCCTAAGCCAAGAAGCCAAGCTCCCCGTACTCACTCCCCACTACCGCGACCCGAGTACGCTAGCAGAAGACAGTAAAATGCCGCTGGTGCTGTGCGAGCAAACATCGGCACTCATCGCCACCGCGCAGCAGCAAATTAATCCGATCGATGCCTGGGCCGTGCTGCCGTTTGGTCAGCACCTCAGCGATGAGGCGCGGCTTTTTTGGGCGGGGCAAGTGCTGAAACATTACTTTGCCGCCCCCGGTGTATATAGCTTGATCGGCCATCCGGCCCACGATACGCCAGAACTACGCGCCATCGCGCCCGACTGGCAAACGCGTGTGGCGGATTATCGGATTTTTGCCAGCCAAGGCCTGCGCGACATCATCGCTCGTGAAGGCTTTCACGTGATTGGTATGCGAGAAATTGCCGCTCTGCGCAGTGAAGTTGAGCATCGGCAGCCTGCGGTTTTGGTCTGATTCTGCACTCACAAGTCGTAATTTACGCGGGATTGCCAATCCCAACTCGCTCTTGGTGGATGATGGAATGAGGCGCAAATCAAGGTGTTCAAGGCAATACACTAAACTATGCAGTTAAGCTTGCTGTGTAATAAATAGCGGTCGATATAAAAAGCCTTGTACCAAATCCACGCCCAAGGCGCGCGCTTTTTCGAGGTGCGCCATCGTTTCAACGCCCTCGATCACCGTTTGTTTCCCTGTTTCACGTGCATAGCGAATCAGGCTCTCCAAGGCGGCTTGATACATTGGGCAATCGAGTCGAGCAAACCAATTGCGGTCAAACTTGAGGCAATCGACTTGAATCAACAGCGGTAGCGACAGCATAGAATGCGGCGCGCCAATATCGTCGAGCGCCAATTACACTTGCCGCTGCGAAAATGCGTCGGCCATCCGAACGCTTTGTTTGGCATCCGACAAATCACTATTCTCGATGATTTCCAGCACCAAATTGGGCCGCTGGCAAATCAACTCCAGCAAGGGATGGCTTGCTTCGGCTTCTTCTGCCACTGAATAGGCATCGGGATCCAAATTAAGAAATAAAGTACCACTTGGCGCGCGCTCAATTTGCAGCTGCTTCATCTGATGCTCCACCTGAAACAAGGTCAGTGGGCTATCGTGTAAGGCGTCAAAAACATGGTCTGTCCGCAGCGTGGTGCCACTACGATCGTAAAAACGCGCCAGTGCTTCATAGGCGGTAATTTCGCCAGTTACCGTGTCGACTAAAGGCTGATTTGCTGCCCCAATACATCCAGCAAGAGGCTGGCACTTAAATTTCGCATAGTATGTCAATGAGAATGGTTGTCACTATTGTAACCATCGCGATGGTTTTGCCCAAATGGTATTCGTGTGAAATGGGCATGAAGATGAGTTAATACTGTTTTTTTATACGTATGGAGTAAGTTTTAGCTTGCCTAGTCGGGTATTTGGTCGAGAGCTTGTAAAGAAATTGCGCATCAGTGGGAGAAGCGCAAAAGTGGATTAATCGGCGCATTTTATGCGGGCGTATTATTTGTGCAGACGCAAATAAAGCGCGCACATTGGTGCTAACCCTAGTTCTTACAATTTGATTAGCATGCTCTGATACGGGAATGACGGCTGGCCATACTCAATTTGGCGAGTCAACGCTTTTGTCATCTGCGCAGGTGGGTTCAACTAAAGCGGCACTATGACTTGGGCCAGCGTGCCTATTGTATTTTTTTCAGATTCATCAAACTGTCTACCTGGTGCCAACATGAAAACGCTCAAGGCCAAAATCCGGATAGTTTTAATCCTATTGACCTCGCTTGCGGTGGTTACCTTTTGTATTTTTAGCTACTTTGAGACGCGAGCTATCGCGATGAAGGCCATCGACGATCAGCTGATTTCGGCGGCCAACGGTTATCGTTTTATGATTCCCGACGAGTTACACAATGATCTGGTGCCGCGCGAGAGCGCAGATTTAACGCAGATGCGCGCTTTGAGCGTGAAACTAACGCGGTTTTCCGAATCGCTTGGCCTGCCTTTTATCTACAGTTTTGTACTTAAAGACAATAAGCCGCACTACGTGCTGTCTTCGCTTTCGGCGGATGAAGAAAAAGATCCGAAGCTAGAGCAATACCTCAAAGTGTACGAAAATCCGAATGAAGCCTTGCTGACGGCACTGCGCGAGAATAAACGCACTTGGGCCGAATACAGCAGTGGCTTTGGTAATTTCCGCTCGATTTATATGCCATTCCGTACTGCCAATGGCAACACGATTGTCGCGGTGGCCGACGCGGATCTCGCCGTGGTAGACAGCACGCTGCGTAACTTATTGCTGAAGGAAGCGGGCACTGGTCTGCTTCTGATTTTGCTCTCGGTGATCGTGTCGTTTTGGCTCAGCAATTTGGTAACCCGCCCCTTAGAGGATTTGCTCGCGGCGATGCGACAGCTTAATAGCGGTGAAGCCGACCTGACCATCCGACTCGATGACCGTCGCCAAGATGAAACCGGCCAGATTGCAGGTGCATTCAACCAATTTATTGGCGAGCTGCACCGACTGATGAAAACCGTTGAGACTGAAACCAATCACCTTAAGCAAGGCGTGCAAAACATTGAACAAGTGGTCGATCAATTGGCCACTGAATCTCGTTCGCAAGCGGACTTGGTTTCCGAAACCGCCGCGACGATTGAAGAAGTCACCGTCAGTATCGCGCATATTGCCGATAGTACCAATCAAGTCGAGCACGCAGTCAGCCACGCCGATATGGGCGCACGCAGCAGCGTTCAATCCATGGGCGAGATGAAGCTGCATGCCGCCACGATGGGCACGACGCTGCATGCGCTGGCTGATTCGATTAGCCAGCTCGATAATCAATCCAAGCAAATCAATAGCATCACCAATGTGATTAAAGACATCGCAAATCAAACCAATCTATTGGCGCTGAACGCCGCGATTGAGGCCGCCCGCGCAGGTGAACAAGGCCGTGGTTTTGCTATCGTCGCCGACGAAGTGCGTAGCTTGGCCGAGCGCACGGGCCGCGCTACGGTTGAAATTGAATCGCTATTGAGTCATATCTGCTCAGAAACCGCCCGTGCCGTTGAGCGCACCACTGTCACCGCCAGTGGTGCCGAATTAAGCCGGCAGACGATTGATGCTGTGAATACGCGCATTGCCACGATGCAGGGTGAAATGCAGGGCGTGCTCACGCAAATCAACGAGATCTCGTCGGCCACACGTGAGCAATCGCTGGCCACCGAGCAAATTGCACAGGTATCCGAGCGCATCAGTCAGCAAGTGACTCATACCGATCACATCTTGCAGCAAACTCGTCAGACCTTGAATGGCTTAAATCAAATGGCCGGTTCATTGCACAGTGTGGTGAAGCGGTTCCGTTTGTAATTGAGTATTGATCTGATTGCTTCTTGATGACGTATAGCCTTGTAGGCATTAATTGATAATGCCTGTAGGTCTATACTTAAGATTTGTTGGGTGATGTTCAGATTAGGTTTTGATAGCGATTAAAGAATCGTGGCATCCCCTCCCCCTTGACGGGTTAGGGTGGGGTGGGGGTGATACTACGGAGTGTATTTAGGCTCAACACCCCCATCCCAACCTTCCCCCGTCAAGGGGGAAGGGGCGAATTCAGTTTCTGTCGCCATTTGCTGCAGCGTGACGATACTTGAAAGCATGCCTTGTCTTATTTGCGCTGGCGCAAATTAATCCCCTTCATTGGTGCAAGCCCTAATTCTTACAATCTCGCTGGCATGGTCTGATGGGCGTATACATTCACGCCAATGCGATTTGGCGTCTCAAAACAAAGCAGTATAAGGAGTTGGGCAGATGTTCAAGGTGATGATGGATAAGTTTTTGCAGGGCAATATTGTGCTGCAAATTGTGTTTGGGATGATGGCCGGCATTGCGCTGGCGGTGTCTTTCCCCGTTGCGGGCCAACAAGCCGCGCTGCTTGGGGCGATTTTTGTGAGCGGCTTAAAAGCCGTTGCGCCGATTTTGGTGTTCTTGCTGGTGATGCATGCGATTGCAAGTAAAAAGCAGGGCGCGCAAACGCAAATGCGTGGCGTGATTTTTCTGTATTTGATCGGCACATTCAGCGCGGCACTGGTTGGCGTGTTGGCCAGCTTTATGTTTCCGTCGATGCTGACTTTGGTTGCACCTGCAACGGGGGCAACGCCACCGAGTGGAGTGACCGAAGTATTGCGCACGCTGCTGTTCCAGATTTTTGAGAACCCAGTCAAAGCGCTGGCGAGCGGCAATTACATTGGTATTTTGGCGTGGGCTGTGGCCTTGGGCTTGGCATTGCAACGCGCCAACGCCAGCACCAAACTGGCGCTCGATGATATGGCTGCGGCGGTGACCAAAGTGGTGCAGATCATCATTCGCTTTGCGCCGTTCGGTGTGTTTGGTTTGGTGGCCGAAGCCGTCGCGACCACAGGGATTTCCTCGCTACTGGGCTATACGCATCTCTTGCTGGTGCTGGTGGGCGCAATGGTCTTTATGGCGCTGGTGATCAATCCCCTGATCGTCTTTTTGATGACGCGCCGCAATCCGTTTCCGCTGGTATTCATGTGCTTGCGCGAAAGTGCGCTGACGGCCTTTTTTACCCGCAGCTCAGCCGCGAATATCCCCGTGAACTTGGCTTTGTGCAAAAAGCTAGGTTTGGATGAAGACACGTATTCAGTGTCGATCCCACTCGGCGCAACCATCAATATGGCGGGCGCTGCGATTACGATTACCGTACTCACTTTGGCTGCGGTGCATACCTTGGGCATCCAAGTTGACCTGCCAACGGCATTGTTGCTGAGCGTGATCTCGGCCGCTGCTGCTTGTGGCGCTTCGGGTGTGGCGGGTGGCTCGCTGTTGCTGATTCCATTGGCGTGCAGCTTGTTTGGCCTGAATGCCGATTTGGCGATGCAAGTGGTGGCAGTCGGCTTTATCATCGGCGTGGTGCAAGATTCAGCCGAAACGGCGCTCAATAGCTCAACCGATGTGTTGTTTACTGCTGCAGCCTGCATGGCCGCAGAAAACGCCGCCGCGCCAAGTAATGAATTGGCGAGTGAACGGGCGTGAGTGTTGCGTGAATAGCGCGGCCTAGTGATCAGTAAAAAGCCTCGCGGTTGCGAGGCTTTTTTGTTGTGGCTGGATGAGTTGTGATCTTTCGAAGTGAGTCGCGCTGATGCCGCGCGGCACCCACCTTATCTTTGCTTCGCCAAAGAAAGGTGGGCCAAAGAAAGGCGACCCTGGTATCTGCGTCCGACTTCGTCGGATGCCCTCGCTGTGGACAATCGGCAAGGCGGCGGGTTTTAACAAAACAGAACCCGCCGAAACCCCCTTGCCGCTTGTTCCTCGCTCGGCTTGACACAAGGGATCTCGTGCAGCTCAACGAGGCTTGCAATAAAGTCGATGTATTGCCAGCTAAGCATTGTAGATAAATGCTTACAATCAAATACATTGATTCGTAGAATTGGCGGGTTAGCCGTTGGCGCGCCTCGAAGCAAGTCCCCTTGGGGGATAACCCGCCAATCTGATTCCAACATCACAAATCGCGATCAGCGCGGGTTGATAAACCTAACCCGCCCTACATGGCTACATGGCTCAAACGCAAAACCACCGCACGCCATATCGTGGCCGTGTACCAAATTCGCTTTTGATCAACAAAGCTAACATTTTTCCATCAAATAGCTGACGCTAATTTTTCAATTAGATATGATGCTGTAATCTGGCAAGGGTAGAGTGTATTCGAAGCAAGAGTAACATGAGATTTAATCGCTAGAACGATTGCATTCAGCATAAAGCCTCTGAAGATAATGCCCTACACAGTTTCGCGGCGTACCAATGTCGCTTTGTTGAATACATTTAATTAAACAAGAAAAAACAATCATGATCTTCGAAGATAATTCAATACGAATTGATTACGATGGCTCCGGTGAAAAAATAAAAGCCCATCAAATGAATGCTAAATTAGTAGCGGACAGCATCTCCGCCATGAATTTCATTATTGATGAATCATATAAAGAAATTAGAAAGATTTACCATGCTGAATTAGGTGCCGAGGTATTTATTGACGGTGGTTTTGGGGAGGGCTCACTATGGTGGCTACTTCGCATTCTCGGCCAAGGGGAGAATGTACAGGGAAATTTGAGTTTTCAGTCAGTTTTCAAAAAAATTGCTCAAGCTCTGAACAAAGTCATAGAGATAATGAAAAAAATATCTCCAAACAAAACAGAAATTGTTATTACACAGCAAGAAGAAGGCAACTACACAATAGAGGTGGATGGTAAAAGTGTTGTTCTTGATGAATTAGAAGCAGCCATTCTTTCGAACAAGAAAATTAGAGCTTCAATAAGTGACTTAGTTCGTCCTTTACTTGAGGAAGGCATTGATACATTAAACATATCACCTAGCCACAATGAAGATAGTACAATCAAAATTAACAAGGAAGAACGAGATAGCCTCTTAATAGAAAGACAGTATAAAACATTGTTAGATGAAGGCACTGTGACAGGTAAATATTACATTGAAACACTATCTTACAATAAAAAGTCCCGCTGGAAAATCATTCCAAAAGATGAGCCCTCAAACGGATTCTTCGTCTCAATAATTGATGAAAAATTCTTGGCCAGTGTAGCAGCAAACAGAGAAAAATTTGCAAAAGATGATTTGCTGTATCTCCAATTACATTGGAAAAAGGAGAAAACATCATTCTCTGGAAAGATAAAAACTACTTACACAGTCACAACTGTATTTGATCACATATCAGTTGATACAAGTCTTCAGGAAGAATTATTGTGATAGAATTTTTGGCAATAATTAGCGTCGTCGCAATAATATACCTTTACCCAGTAATAAAATTACTCATATCAACAAAAAAAATCAAACTCACATTTATTGATAAAAATGGAAACAAGAACAGCACAACCATTCGCCTAGAAAAATCCGATGAGATCTGGGACTTAATTCGAGAAAACAAAAAATGGGTGGATCAATGACCACATCCACCCAAAAGAACAAAGACATCAAGGCACGTGATGTTGCGATAAGCGGCGCCATCACTGGCTTTGTCACAAAAATAATGATTGATGCTGGCAAAGGAATCTCTCAAGATACTAGCCTACATTACTTATTTACAGATCAGGGCATCGCACTAATCTCAGCTTTATTAACACTTCTTCTCGCGGTAGCTCTTTCATGGATTGGCTTTTGCGTTGACACTTATATGATCAAAGAAAAGCTAACTAAAAAAATACAATTACTAAAAATAATGCATGATCAAGCCGACGACAAAACCACTAAAGACAAGATTCAAAAGCAAATAAGCAAGTTGCTAGAAAACTCCGCAAAAGAAATTATTGAAAAATAATTATCATTCTTCTGGTTAACCTCCTTAATTTATGGCTGTCCGTTTGACACAATAAAAATAAAAGCCCCGCTTGCGGGGCTTATTCATATGTATTGCTGCCAAAGAATCATTCAGCAAAACCTCGCGCCACATACCCAAAGTTAGGAGCTAAATCTCTTTCCGCCTGAGTCAGTGAAACGCCATGGCGTGCGGCATAATCCTCCAGCTGATCCAACGTCACTTTCCCCACGCCAAAATAGCACGGTAGGTTGGCCATTTTGTAGGCTGGTGCTAAGCCTGCGCAGCCCAGCGTTTACCGCGTATGTTCAATGAGTTAGCGGCTAATTTGTTGGGCTTCGCTTCGCTCAACGCCAATCCACGGTTTTGATGTATTTGCTTGGGGGTCTTTATTTTCAATGCTTAGCTGGCAATACATCGTATTAAAATCAAACCTCGTTGAGCTGCGCGAGATCCCTTGTGACGCAGATACAGGGTCGCCTTTCTTTGGCCCACCTTTCTTTGGCGAAGCAAAGATAAGGTGGGTGCCGCGCGGCATTAGCGCGACTCACTTTGCAGTATCGCAACCATTCAGTCATAACAAAAAAGCCTCGCATCCGCGAGGCTTTTCAATAGGTATTAGCTGCTAGAAATTACTCAACAACGACTTAAGCCACATACCCCAAATTCGGAGCCAAATCTCTTTCCGCCTGCGCCAAGCTCACACCACGGCGTGCCGCGTAATCTTCCACCTGATCCAAGGTCACTTTCCCCACGCCAAAATAGCGTGATTCTGGATGGCTGAAGTAGAAACCGCTCACTGCTGAGGTTGGTAGCATCGCATAGCCTTCGGTCAGCGTCATGCCGATATTCGGTGCGTTCAGCACTTTGAATAGCTCGACTTTTGGCGTGTGGTCTGGGCAGGCTGGGTAGCCGGGGGCTGGGCGCACACCAACGTATTTTTCGTCGACTAGCTCGTCGTTGCTCAATGCTTCATCTTTGGCATAACCCCACAATTCGGTACGAACGCGGTGGTGCATGTGTTCGGCGAAGGCTTCGGCGAAACGGTCTGCCAGCACCGTAGGTTGGGCATTTTGTAGGCTGGTGCTAAGCCTGCGCAGCCCAGCGTTTACCGCTTATGTCCAATAAGTTGGCGGCTAATTTGTTGGGCTTCGCTTCGCTCAACGCCAACCTACGGTGTTGATGTATTTGCTTGGAGGCTTTTATTTTCAAAGCTTAGCTGGCAATACATCGTCTTAAAATCAAACCTCGTTGAGCTGCGCGAGATCCCTTGTGTCGCGCCGAGCGAGGTGACGCCAAAGCTTAGCGGGAATGATCTTCTCCCGCTTAGCGACGCGGGATCCCATTTTCGGGAAACAAGCGGCAAGGGGGTTTCGGCGGGTTCTGTTTTGTTAAAACCCGCCGCCTTGCCGATTGTCCACAGCGAGGTGTGGCGAAGCTTGGCAACTTGTTGCCTTAGCGCAGCCCATGGCCTTAGGCCAACACGGGCGTAGCGGGACGCTGATACAGGGTCGCCTTCTTTTGCTTACTTTTCTTGGCGAAGCAAGAAAACGAAGTTTCTGCGCAGCTAAAAGTAAGTGCCGCGCGGCATTAGCGCGACTCGCGTTGAAATATCGCACTAGATGAATACTCAAAATGCCAAGTTAAATAACGTCTTTGGCGCATCTGGGATAGCCAATATGGGTTCGATTATGACCATATTGGGTATGTTAGGTTGAGCGAAGCCTGATGGTGATTGGCGGTATTTGCGCAACTCGTTTCAAAATTTCGCAACCATTCAGTCACAACAAAAAAGCCTCGCATCCGCGAGGCTTTTTGATGGGTATTACCTGCTATCAATTAACAAATAAATGCTTGCAACATATACCCACATACGCTGCCAAATCTCGTTCCGCTTGCGCCAAACTCACGCCGCGTCTGTACGCTATTCGCGCTTGGCGGCAAAGCTCAGCCATTGATTTTGCTAGCGGGCTTGGGCTGACCAACAACCAGCTTGGTGCCAGTTTGCTCGGCCAGTTTGCGGGCGTTTTCTGCGGCGCGTTTCATCGCTTCACGGGCGCTGAGTAGATCAGGATAACGACGATGTAAATCCGATTCGGGTTTCATCAATTTTCTCCTTCCTCAATGGGTTGATACGTACCATCGGTATTGTCAAACAAGGCCCAAGAATTAACCAGCGCTTTGTAGTGTTGATCAAAATTGCGCCGTCCGGCGGCAAAGCGGCGGCGAATCACGTCTTCGGGGATGTTGTGCCCGCCTTGTTTGACACGCTGTGCGACGCGCTCAATAGCTAATTCTGGCGTTTCCAGCGCGAGGAAAAACAGCTCAACCACATAGCCTTGCTGCCGCCACTGCGGGATTTGTCGCGCATAGCTTAAACCTGCTAATGTCGTTTCAATCGCAAAGCTCTTGTTTTTGACGAGCTGCAATGCGATTTGTTCCAGCATTAATCGCCCCGCCTGAATGGCAGCCAACTCGGGCGCAAACGGTGACAGGCCGGCGGCGATCAGATCGGCATTGATAAACGTTGGGCATGCCGCTTCATTGGGCAGAAATTCGCGAGCAAAAGTCGTTTTCCCCGCACCATTCGGTCCGGCAATAATCAGGATCTTTTGCCTACTGGTCATCATGCCACATAGCCAAGGTTCGGTGCCAAATCGCGCTCCGCTTGCGCCAAGCTCACGCCACGTCGCGCGGCGTAGTCTTCCACCTGATCCAAGGTCACTTTGCCCACGCCAAAATAGCGTGATTCTGGGTGGCTGAAGTAGAAGCCGCTCACTGCTGCGGTTGGCAACATCGCATAGCCTTCGGTCAGCGTCATACCGATATTCGGTGCGTTGAGCACTTTGAATAGATCGACTTTCGGCGTGTGATCCGGGCAGGCTGGGTAGCCGGGGGCTGGGCGTACGCCGACGTATTTTTCGTCGACGAGATCATCGTTGCTCAGGTTTTCACCTGCCGCGTAGCCCCACAATTCAGTACGAACGCGGTAATGCATGTGTTCGGCGAAGGCTTCGGCAAAGCGGTCGGCCAGCGACTTGAGCAAGATCGCGCTGTAGTCGTCGTTGGCGTCTTCAAAGGCTTTGACTGGCTCGTCGATGCCGATGCCGCCGGTCACGGCAAATGCGCCGATATAGTCTTTCACGCCCGATTCTTTCGGCGCGATAAAGTCGGCCAAGCACCAGTTCGGTTTCACGTCGCCAGTCTTAGGTTTCGGCAATTGCTGGCGCAAGTTGTGCCACGTCATAGCGACTTCGCCAGTAGCTGGGTCGTACAGCTCGATATCATCGTGATTAACGCTTGCAGCTGGGAAGAAACCGATCACGCCCGCGGCGGCGATCCATTTCTCGTCGACGATTTTCTTCAACATTGCTTTCGCATCGGCATACAAGCTGCTTGCGGCTTCGCCGACCACTTCGTCGGTCAGAATCGCTGGATAGCGGCCATGCAATTCCCAACTTTGGAAGAACGGCGTCCAGTCAATAAACGGCTCGATATCAGCAAGGCTATAGTTGGTATATTCACGTACACCAAGGAATGTAGGGGTTGGCGGTGTATACGCTGCCCAGTCTGGTGCGAATTTGTGTGAACGCGCTTCGGCTAGGCTAATCAATTTGGTGCGGTCTTTGCTCTCAAAAATCTGCCGCGCTTTGGCGTATTCAGCTTTGACTTCGGCTGCGAACGCGGGTTTGAGTTCGTCCGACAACAGGCTAGAGCACACGCCGACCGCACGGCTGGCGTCGGCCACATAGATGACTTGGTCATTTTGGTAATGTGGTTCGATTTTGACTGCGGTATGCACTTTCGAGGTGGTCGCGCCGCCGATGAGTAGCGGAATCGTAAAGCCTTGGCGCTGCATTTCTTTGGCAACGTGGCTCATTTCTTCCAAACTTGGCGTAATGAGGCCCGATAGACCGATGATGTCGGCGTTGATTTCGCGCGCGGTATCGAGGATTTTTTGCGCTGGAACCATCACGCCCAAGTCGGTGACTTGATAGTTATTACAACGCAGCACGACGCCAACGATGTTTTTACCGATGTCGTGCACATCGCCTTTCACCGTTGCCATTACAATCACACCTTTGGCGGGCTGATCTTGTAGGCCGAGGGCGATTTTTTCGGCGTCGATAAATGGCTCTAAATGCGCCACGGCGGCTTTCATCACGCGCGCGGCTTTCACCACCTGCGGCAAGAACATTTTACCGGCACCAAACAAGTCACCGACGACATTCATGCCGTTCATCAAATGACCTTCGATGACGTGAATCGGGCGCTCAACCGAGCAGCGCGCGTCTTCGGTGTCTTCAACGATAAAGGTCGTCAGCCCTTTGACCAATGAGTGCGTAATGCGCTCCTGCAGCGGCAATTCGCGCCAAGTGAGGTCTTCGCCTTTGGCGACATTGGCGTCGCCTTTGAAGGCTTCGGCCAGCGTAATCAAGGCTTCGGTGGCGGCGAGCGCGTCGTCGGTTTTCATTAGTACGACGGATTCAATCGCATCGCGCAGCACGACCGGAACTTGGTCATAGGTTTCGAGCGCACCGGCGTTGACGATACCCATCGTCATGCCTTTGGAAATCGCGTGGTAAAGGAAGACCGCGTGGATCGCTTCGCGCACCTTGTTATTGCCACGGAAACTAAACGACACATTTGATACGCCGCCGCTGACTTTGGCGTGCGGTAGGTTGTCGGTAATCCAGCCAGTCGCTTCGATAAAGTCCAGACCATAGCGAGCGTGTTCGTCGATACCAGTGGCCACGGCAAATACGTTCGGGTCGAAAATAATGTCGGCCGGGTTAAAGCCGATTTCGTCGACCAAGATGCGGTAGGATTTTTCGCAAATTTCAACTTTGCGGGCGTAGGTATCGGCCTGACCTACTTCGTCAAACGCCATCACAATTACCGCTGCGCCATACATCTTCAGCAAACGCGCGTGGTATTTGAATTGCTCAACACCTTCTTTCATCGAAATCGAGTTAACAATACATTTGCCCTGCACGCATTTCAGACCCGCTTCGATCACTTCCCATTTGGAAGAGTCGATCATGATCGGTACGCGTGAAATATCCGGTTCGGCAGCGATCAGGTTCAGGAAGGTCGTCATCGCCTTGGTGGCGTCGAGCATGCCTTCGTCCATATTGATGTCGATGACTTGTGCACCGTTCACCACTTGCTGGCGCGCCACATCGAGCGCCGTGGTGTAGTCGCCATTCAAAATCAAGCGCGCAAAAGCTTTCGAACCCGTCACGTTGGTGCGCTCACCGACGTTAACGAAGAGATCGTTATCGCCAATGTTGAATGGTTCTAGCCCAGAAAGACGACATTTAGCTTCAATTTCAGGGATTTTACGCGGTGGTAAATTTTTCACTGCTTGATACATCGCCGCGATATGCGCTGGTGTGGTGCCACAGCAGCCGCCGATGATATTGGCAAAGCCCGATTCCGCCCATTCGCGGATATCGACGGCCATCATGGCTGGATCAAGATCGTAGCCGGTTTCGGCCAGTGGATTCGGCAGACCCGCGTTGGCGTGCACCGACACATAGGTATCGGCGATGCGGCTCATTTCTTCGACATAAGGGCGCAGCAGATCAGGGCCGAGCGCACAGTTCAGGCCAAACGAAATCGGATCGGCGTGGCGCAGCGAATTGAAAAACGCTTCGGTGGTTTGCCCGGTGAGGGTACGGCCTGATTGGTCGGTAATCGTGCCGGAAATCATAATCGGCAGTTCTTCTTCATTAGGGCGATCAGCGAAGTATTTCTTGATCGCAAACACCGCCGCTTTGGCGTTCAGCGTATCGAAAATCGTCTCAACCAGCAGAATATCTGCGCCACCTTTAACGAGGCCATCGATGGCTTCAAGATAGGTTTCGACCAGCGCATCAAAGGTCACATTACGGAAACCGGGGTCATTCACATCGGGTGAAATCGAGCAGGTGCGGCTGGTTGGGCCAAGAACACCGGCACAGAAGCGTGGTTTTTCTGGCGTTTTGGCCGTTTGCGCCACGCACAGGTCTTTGACCAATTTGGCAGCGGCAAAATTGAGCTCCCACACCAAGCTTTGCATTTCATAATCGGCCATCGCACTCGCGGTGCCGTTAAAACTATTGGTCTCGATAATGTCAGCACCCGCATCGAGGTATTGCTGATGGATTGTCGCAATGATGTGCGGCTGCGTGAGCACCAGCAAATCGTTATTGCCCTTCACATCGGTATGCCAATCGGCAAAGCGCTCGCCACGGTATTGCGCTTCATCGAGCTTGTATTGCTGGATCATCGTGCCCATGCCGCCATCCAAAATCAGGATGCGTTGTTCAAGTAAATCTTGGAGTAATTTGAGGCGGGTCATGAATAATCCAGAAATCAATACGGGGTAACCTGACATTTTACCATGCCAACAGGGAATTGCCTTACTGCCGATGGTCAGAGTAGGCCTTTAGTGGTTGATATTTTGGCATTAATTGCCATGAAACTGCCGACTTTTACCTATTTTCTGTGGGGTGATTTCTTTAAGCTAATACCATCGATCTTGGAGTTGTTCGTGTATGGCCGCCCCCGTTGTTTTGTCATCCCGCAAAGTAAATCCCTTATCGCTGACCAGCGCGATAAGCCGAGCTGCGGGTCACAACGAGTTTAAGGCGAAGATCGCTCAATACGAATCACAAGCTCAGCAGGTACGAAAAGCGACAAAAGAAGCCGTGATTGCGCAGCAAGCCGAGCCAGCAGAGGTTCAACTGCGAAGTATTTTTCCGCATATTTCAACAATGGCGATGATGCAATTGGTGCCGATGCGGCCTGTGGTAATGACTCGCATGAGTGAATATGAGGTGATGGCCGCGAGTGTTGAGCAAGACGACAAAATCGATATCGGGAAAACACTCGATATGCACGCATGAATATGATTCCATTGGTCTTTTTTACACTGTGATTTTGTAAAGATCGGTTTATGCTGTAATCATTAGTTAGCCCGTGGAGTACCTATCATGTCACCGATTACTTCTTCATCTGTTAGTAATGTGCCCGTTACACCGCCCACGAGTGCAACCAACACCACGGTGGGTGCTGCAGAGCTGCAAAAACAATTGCAACAGCAGCGCCAAGAAGTGCGCGAAACGGTTAAGCCGGTTGCTGAGCAAGTGTATATTTCTAAGCAAGCGCAGCAGCAATTTGATATCTATGCCGCTAGTGCCGCCAATGCGGCAGATCGTTACGATACTGGTGATTCTTCGTCGAGCTCATCGAACGCGACTGGCGTGAGTACCGATCAAGTACTCGATACGCTTAAAACCGTACAAAATCGACAAACTGCAGCGGCTTTGGCGCAGTATGCGCAGCAACAAGCCCAAGCCAATCCAAGGCCGCAACCTGAGCCTAGAGCCAAAGCAGAGCAAAAACCGACAACCTCAATTAAAGCGATTGCCTAATTTTTTTGCAGTTCCTGACTGAAAAAACCAGCCCTTGTGGCTGGTTTTTTTGTGTTCACATAATGCGCATACACTTGAGCTGGATCGCAGCAAAAATGTCATATCGGTGCGATGATTGAACGAGTATGATTGTTGCAACGCAGCAGGGCTTGTCTTATTTAAAATTGATAAGGAGAAGCAAGATGGCGGGTTCACTCGAAGGAAAAGTCGCGCTAATCATGGGTATTGCGAACGAAAGCTCGATTGCCTATGGCGTGGCTAAAGCACTGAAAGCGCGCGGTGCCGAATTGATTTTGACGTATCAAACTGAAAAAACACTGAAGTACATTCAACCGCTGTTTGATGAATTACAGCCGGGCATTACGCAATTGTGCGATGTGCAAGATGAAGCGTCTGTGAGTGAGCTTTTTGCTGCGATCAAGCAAAAATATGGGTAACTTGATATTGGTGTGCATTCCATCGCGTTTGCGCAAAAAGACGATTTGCATGGCCGCGTGGTCGATAGCTCGGCAGCTGGTTTTGCTTTGGCCATGGATGTATCGTGCCATTCCTTTATTCGCATGGCGCATCACGCCGAGCCTTTGATGACGCGCGGTGGCACTTTGCTGGCGATGAGTTATTACGGCGCCGAAAAAGTCGTACCCAATTACGGCATGATGGGGCCAGTAAAAGCGGCGCTGGAATGCGCGGTGCGTTATATGGCCACTGAGCTTGGCCCGAAAAAAATCCGCGTGCACGCTGTTTCACCAGGCCCAGTGAAAACCCGCGCTGCCAGCGGGATTCGTGAGTTTGATTTATTGATTAGCAATGCAACGGGCAGTGCGCCGCTGCGTGAATTGCCGGATATTGATGATGTCGGCGAAGCCAGTGCGTTCTTGTGCGAAGCGGGCGCGGCTCGTTTAACCGGTAGTACTGTTTATGTTGATGGCGGGATGAATATTTTGGCCTGATAGGTATATGACTGTAGCTATTATTTATCAATTGCTACAGTCATATACATCTAGCCACAGACAGGGGCTCGGCCAACTCGACTCGATTTCTTCCTGCTGATTTGGTTTGGTAGAGCGCGGCATCTGCGCGAGCCACGAGGCTGGCAAAAGCTTCATGTTCGACCATTTCGGCGACGCCAGCACTACAGCTCAGTTCTAGATTATTTGGCCAGTCCACTTGCGACAAGCTAAGGCGAATTTTCTCTGCCAGCCCGGCTGCACCGAGCAATTTGGTTTGCATGCTTAGCAATAAAAATTCCTCGCCTCCCCAGCGTACCAAACAATCACTGGGGCGAATTTGTTGTTGAATTTGTTGGGTAAAACGCCAATACAGTCAAGAGCGCGCAAAATTAGAATAAAAAAAGCCAAGTGAACTTGGCTTTTTTTAAGTCGTTGCGGCGCAAATTACATTGGGTACAAACCCAATCGTATCAACTTAAGCGCTGCTTGTTTTTTCAATCTCCATCCGGCATGATGCAGAAACAAACATAACTCTTTGATTATTAATTACTATATGATTAAGCACCCTAACTGTCTCCCTTCGTAATGTGTCCACTCT
>CAUOZE010000049.1:0-26246 GCA_963508915.1 uncultured Deefgea sp. | reverse complement strand
TAGACACCGAAACCAGCACTAGAACCGCTTGTTTCGTTTGCTGTGTCAGCAGCAGAGAGGCCGAACTATACCCACGCCCCGCAGACCCGTCAACACCAACCCGCAAATAAAATGGACTAAAGGTTATAAGTCGTTGATTTACACGGAGAGCAACTAGAAACAAAACTGAAGTAAAACTACAAAAACCAAAGGGCGCTTGCGCGCCCTTTGTTTAATTTACTGCTACAAAACAGCAAAACACCGCTATTTATTCTTCTTTTGGCTTATCTCGATTGCCGCCAGCTATCATTTTGTATTCAAACAGGCGACATTCCAGCGGACCATTAAATAAAACAGTACGTTTTGAGGCTTTCAAGCGCATATGTTTTGGCATATCTAAGTCTGCAGTGAGGAAATAGGTATTCCAACCTGCAAAGCGTTGTTTCAACACCGTAGCCCATTGTGGATATAGAGTTGCTAAATGCTCTTTCTCATCCATACGCGCACCATACGGCGGGTTGCAGACCCAGACACCAGACTCAGCCGGCGGTTTTGCATCTAAGACATTCAATTGCTTTAACTGAATACTGTCTTGCATGCCTGCCGCTTCGATATTCGCCTTAGCGTGAATCAGCACAGTGCTTGATACATCGCTTCCCATGATGACATTCGGTACAGCGCTCAACTCTTGCGCTTTGGCCTCATTCAAAACACTATTCCAGAACGTTTGATCGAACATGCGCATTTTTTGGAATGCAAATTGACGATCCATACCCGGCGCTACGCGACGTGCAATCATGGCAGCTTCAATAAGGAAGGTACCTGAACCGCACATTGGATCGTAAAACGCTTGATCCGGCGTCCAGCCGCTGAGCGACAAAATGCCCGCCGCTAGATTTTCACGCAATGGCGCATCGCCCGTTTCAACGCGATATCCGCGCTTAAATAGTGGCTCGCCCGAAGTATCGAGATACAAGGTAACGTTTTTCTCTGACAGATAAACATTAATTCGCATATCAGGCGCTTCAGTATCGACGCTAGGGCGATTGCCGCATTTGAGGCGGAAACGATCACAAATACCGTCTTTGACTTTCAGCGCGACAAAGTTGGTACTGCGTACTGGTGAACGAACGGCAGTCACGCTGACTTTAATCGTGTTGTCGACTGCAAAAATCTCTGCCCATTCGGTATCGCGTGCCAAACGGAAAATATCGTCTTCCGAGCGATATGGTTTTTCTACCAATTTCCACAAAACGCGACTTGCAACGCGTGAATATAGATTGGCTTTGTACATCAAAGTCCATGGGCCAGAAAAAGCCACGCCACCATCGGTAACGTGAATCTTCTTGGCCGCTAAGGCCTCAAGCTCTTTTTCCAGAACGGTTTCAAGGCCGCGCGGGCATGGCGCAAAAAAATCAAAAATTTGTAGCACTAATATTCTTCTATAAAAACTAAACGGATGTTGCCACTTTACTCGCATCAAGCACATTTTGCTCGGTACGACGACGGGTTTGCATAATGAGCGGTGCCCAAGTTTCGCCCGGACGTTTTTTACGTGTCGTTAGCGTTAATTCGGCAGGCCCATACACATTGGTGTTGTGCGTCAACGGTGTGGTAATTAAATACTGCGCATTGGTCGCCTTCAAGAAAGCCCCCACACGATCAATATTGAAAATATCCAAATGCGCGAATGGCTCATCAATAAACACAAAGCCCGATGGATTGCTTTCATCCATCATCAAGCCAATCAACAAAATGAGCGACTTCATCACCTGCTGACCGCCGGACGCTTCGCCATCGTTCAAGCCCATCATGCCTTTTTGGTCGAAATTGAAACGCGCTGTTAAGCCCGCTTGCGCCAGAACCACATCGTCATTTTCCAAATGTGGCATATCCAGCTCAACGTCGATACCTGCCAACTCACCCAAGCCTTTTACATTGCGACCATACGCACGCACTGTCGCACGTAATTTATTAATATACGCGGCGCGTGCTTCATCGGTCAGTTGCGCGGTGCGATCGACTTCTTGGCGATGACCGACCGATTCCCCCTCCAGCGCTTTGTAATCATTGACCAACTTATCACGGCGCTGCACGATAGTTTCGTCTTTTTCCCAATGCGCTTGGCTCAATTGCTCGGCTTGGCGCGCCATCATGTGCCGCACTTCCGCCACACTATTGTAGTCTTCCTTCAACTGGCGCAACGTTGCTGGCACCAACCAAGCCGGCAAGGCTTTTTCTTTCAGCACACGAATCATGCCCAATTGACGGCTGATTTCATTGCGTTGGCGCTGTAACTGCGCCCGCATTTCATCAATGGCACGCTGCAATTGATCACGCTCGATTTCAATTTTTTGGGCGCCCAAACGCAAATCAGCACGACCTTCGCGTGACGACTCCAGCGCTGCTTGCGCTGCGGCCAACTCCGCACCCAAACGCTGCACTGCGGCTTGCTCTTCTGGATAACGCGCGGCAGCTGACGCCAATTCCGCTTGGCGACTCGCCAACTGCACCACGGCTTGCATTCCCATCAATTGTTGGGTAATCGCCGCGATGTCGCGCATTAGGCTACTGAGATCAGCTTCTTTATTCAGAATTTCTTCATTTAATGCTTTTAAGCGCAAAGCGATATCAGACAAACGCGTATGTCGCGCAGCTTCACCAAAGGCATAATCACGGGTATCGACACCAATGAATCGCGCACCACGGCGTTCACGCAAATACCCCTCACACGTAATCCAATCACCATTAATCCGAGCGCCCGCTTCAACTGATTTTACGCGTTGAATACCATTCAGCTGCCGCGTCAGCCACGCAGGCACCGGCGCTTTGAAATCGAGAATCTCTAAAATCGACCCCAAAGTCGCACGCGGCGCGGGCTCACGCTCTGACACAATAAAGCTGCGATAACGCAAGCGCTCGCCCACTTCCCAAGCGCGCTGTTTATCCGCTTCGCGTTGCAACAAGATCAAATGCTTCGACGGCGCGAGCAATGCTTCAACGGCATCTTGCCAAGTATTGTCTTTCACTTCGCAAATTTCAGTCAGCAATTGATGCGGAATACCGGCCGCATCCAGCGCAGAGCGCATTTGCCGCACGAACTCAGGCGACGGTGCTTTACCCGCTTGCAAGGCAAATTGCGCTTCGGACAATTGCTGGCGTTCTTCTTTGGCATTTTTCAGCCAGAGCTTCAAATCGCCCTCTTGCTGCTTTAACTCACCCAAGCGGTCATTCAAGCCAACCGCATCGGCACCATGCTCGCGCTCGGCAAGTTCTCGCAGGCGTTCGCCTTCTTTAATCAATTTTTCCGTATCGCGTGCGGCATCGCGGACCGCTTGGAAAGCCTGAAACTGCAAATCATAATCGGCCTTACTGAGCTGCTCGCCATTCAAAGTTTGCTGCGCGGCAGTGCGCGCCACGGCGAGCTGCTTTTCCAGCTGCGCCAAATCACCGCGACGATGCCATAAGCTGCGACGATTTTGCTTAAATTGCGTTAGATAATTACGCAGATTCTCTTGTGCTTCGGCAACCTGCAGTGCAGGAATCACTTCCTGCTCCAAACGCACGGTATCGGTACTCAGCGAGCACCATTCCAGATAGCTACTCGCACGCAGGCGGAAACGCTCGACATCCAAACCAAGCTGCGACAGCTGCTGGTTCATCTTATCCAGCTCACCCTCGGCCTCGCGCAAACGCACTTTGGCTTCTTGGTAATGGTCGAGCACCTCTTTGTCGCCAAAGACCTGAAACACCAAATCCAATAGCGTCTTAGGGGAGTATTCGCACAGCTTATCAGTATCACCTTGCTCCAAGGCCAATACCTCAGCAATCGCTGGTGTTAAACCCGCTTGCTCCAAGCGGCGACGATAATCACCCACACCGAGCCATTGCAAATTATTCTCGGTCGTACCATCAAGCTGTGCGTCGCCCTCGGCAATCGCGTACTGACGCACCCAATCACCGCCCTGCTTTTTAATTCGGCAGAACAGCGTCACCGTTTCACTAGCCAGCGGGAAAAACAAATACGGAAAAAATCCACCACCGGTGCGTTTGGGATTACTCACCACCGCACGCAACCACGCGATATTTTCTTTGTTATTGCGAACATAACGCTTGTAATCACGGCGACCCGAGCATTTCAGCGCCAACATCGTGCGCAAAGCATCGAGCAGCGTCGTCTTACCCGAACCATTTGGCCCCACCACCGTGACGATTTGTGCATCGAGCGGCACTGAAATCCGTTGCCAGAAATCCCAGTGAACCATTTCCAAAGTTTTAATCTGGAACATTTTGACTTCCTTGTAATGTTTGCTGCCATTCCGTTGCTAGCAAACCTAAAACCACTTGATCTTGCTGCACTCCGCCAATCAAAAAATGCTCGCGCAAAAGGCCTTCCTGCTGAAAACCCAATGCTTTAGCTAGAGCGAGCGAAGCCACATTTTCAGCCGAAATCATCAAACCTAAGCGGCGATAACCCACGGCGAACAACTGTGCAATCCACATCTTCATTGCTTGAGTTGCCAATCCGCGCTGACGCCACTGCGGCAATAGTGCGTACGTCAATTCGGCGTATCGCATTTGCGCGGAACGCTGCCGAGCCCCAACCATGCCAATTGTATTGCCCTCAAACTCAAGCACATAAATGAGCTCTGCCGAATCATTGAGCGTTAATTCAACGGCAGATTCTGCAATTCGGCTCGACAACTCGGCGACGGACAATACATTTAACGGCATAAAACGCAAAGACTCTGCATCGATCCGCAGAGACATTAAAAAATCAACATCATCGCGTGTCGCTGGACGCAAAATCATTCTTGCAACTCAGCTTCTGGCGCAAGTTTGGTATCGGTCAATTTCAAGATATCCGCCAGCGCGCCGTTAATAATGCGTGGCGCGAGTTTGGCGTAGTCGATCATCAGATCGAGCAGCGGGCCTTCGTGAATCATTCGATTACGACGTACCACGAAACCCAATTTTGAAAGCTGACCTAAATTGGTCGCAAAACGCATTTTACCGCCGAGCACTTTGCCAAAATCAGCGTATAGCGCGTCTTCCGAAATGCCTTGCGCCACGCCGTCACCGTGTTCAATCGGTTTTTCTGCACCGAACATATCACTCTGATCTTCGTTGCCGACTTCAACGCGGGCAATTTGCCGTTCGCGTTTTGGCAAAATAATCAGCGCCCAAACAACCACGAGCAGCGCAATCCCGTCGCGCGGCAGACCCATATTGTTGGACAACCAATTTTCGCCTTCGCCAAATACCCATTCTTCCATTTGCGGCTGCAGCGCCACGGCAATGTGCTCGGCGTAGGGATTTTCTAATAATTGCAGACCACAATCGGCCAGACGATGCTCAAGCGACTCGCGAAACGCTTCGTCAATCAAAGCGCGGCGCGCCAATGGGTCTTTGCGTAACACAAAACGCTGCGCCAATAGGCGAGCGACTAAAATATTCAGGGCTTGATCCATTACTTATCAGCCTTATTCAAAACAGTAGACAACAGTCGCCCAGCGCTAATGCTGGCAACTTCGGGATGATCGGGCTCGTGCAATTCGCCGGTAATTTCTATACTTAAAGGCAGCTTCACAATATCGGCGACGATGCTTTTCTCAAGCCCCGCTTCGGCGTCGCCCAGCAGCGACAACAGCGAGAGTCGATACGCGGTTTCTTTGTACGTGGGTGCCAGCACGGCGGTTGGCAAATCAGCACCTAGGCCATTGGCTGCCATTTGTTGCAACTCTTCATACAAAGACTCGGCCAACAATAATCTTTCGGCCTCAACTTCGCCGACCACTTGCGCTGCTGCGCCTTGCGGCATTTCACTGACCACATTCACCGGGCGCTCGCGCTCCAGCACCTCAAACTCGGTAATATCGAGCAGCACGTCCGACACAACAAACGCCGGCTCTGGATGGAACAACACTAGGTCGCGCCCCAAATCAGCGAGTTTTTCCTGCGTTTGCTGGCGCAACCAATCGGCGACATTGGTCGTCGATAAGCCCGACTGCCCCAAATGCACGCGTTGCGACGCCAGTTCGGACAAGCGACGATGGAAAACGGAAGTCAAACGCAGCATTCTGGCTTGCGCCAAAGCAATCGATTGCGCGATTTGATATACGCGCGGATCGGTTTCTTCGTCGGTCAGCACCGTACGAATGACGTCGGTGCCTTTTTCGACCCATTGCCAGACTTTTTCCAGCTTTTCCCGCGCGGCGCGGATTTGGAATTCCGATTGCGACTCGAGCGCGGCTTCAAAATCGGCGTATAGCTCATTCAAGCGAGCTAATAAGTTAAGCAAAACTTCGTTCGACACTTGGCCAAGCGATTGCCCTGCGGCAACTTGCGACGTGAGATAGCCAAGTTCTGCATCGCCATCGGCAAACTGCACCACCGTACCAAGCGCCGCCAGCGCGACGCGTCCCGATTCAGACATGGCGTAGAGCTGCTCATCGCCATCCCAAATCAACAGGCCGTTTTCGCGCAAGCGTTTGAGTACCGTGTCGAGCTTGATGGAATTCAGATAGGAAAAATGCGATTGCAAATCTTGCGGCGACCAGCGCGGGGCATCGGCGCGTGCGCCAATTTCACGCAAAATCAGCAGCCGAACGAGCACTTCATCGTCGCCACCGCGAAACAGCGTAATAAACGCATCCAGATAATGCCGCGCCCGCAGCAAACTCGCCATCGAAGGCAAATCATCCGGCGCAAAGCCATTGGCAAAAAATTGGGAGAGATCGTTTTCGTCTTGCATGGGAATGACAAAATTCAGGGAGGAGCAAGGCTAAAGCTAAACGACGGGAAAGACAATCCTTTTCGACTGATGGCGACAGCTAAAAACGGTTGGATTCCACGATTCGCGGCGGTATTAATGAAGATAAAAATAGGGAGCATAATCTCAAACCATAGAGACACTTCACAAAAACCACAAAAAAACAGATGTATAGCCAGCCAAGCTTTAATAAACAATGACTGGATCAATATACTTATAATATCACCATTGGATATGGCGCCCTATCATGGTCACGACTGATGACCACCGCTAGGTATCAAACTAAGCTGAATCGCTCAATTCCGTAGACTCTCAATGCGACAACATGTGACTTATCTTTGAATGCTGCAAAAGCCTATCCAGTAACGACCGCTAAAACATCATTTGTATTAAATCTGCTTGCTAATCCACTACGCGGACATAGGCTAAGAAATTAATGAAATGGAGAAAATCATGTACTTACATCATCATTATCTATTGCTACCGATTACAGCGCTTGTGCTAAGCAGCTGCGCGACACAAGAACAGCACTCACCGATGGCACGTGCCAAGCTGCAAGCGGCAGAATCACAAACGGCCTCGGGAATGGTGATGTTTCATCAAATGGATGGCCACCTGATGGTGCACGCCAAAGTTACCGGCTTAACGCCCAATTCTGAACATGGTTTTCACATTCACGACAAAGGTGATTGCAGTAAGGCTGACTTCACTAGCGCGGGAGGCCATTTCAACCCCAGCCAACAAGTCCACGGCATGCAAGAAAGCGAACATCATGTCGGTGATATGCCCAACCTAACTGCGGACAAGATGGGAAATGTGAACGTCAAGTTTATGTTACATACAGCCAGCCTGACTCCAGACGCACTCAATAATGTCATGGGGCGTGCAGTTATCATTCATGCCAATCCCGATGATTTCAAAAGCCAACCCGCAGGTAACTCGGGGCCGCGTATAGCTTGCGGAGTGATCGTAGAAAAGAAGATGCACAGTGGCCCTGATTAATTGAACTGACTTTCATTGCAACTTCTCAGCCGCAACGCTATGGGGGACTTGAACAAAGCACTTATGAATCGCTAGAACACGCTCAGCTTATTCCAGCCGATGATGATTGCGGTTTGCTACTTGCCGACTATAGCAATACATCATCAAAATCATTGTTCTGCTCTTGAACGTACTGCTGGCCTCGTTGGCAAAGCCCATCGCAAAGAAAAACGTCCCGAGGTGATTATCCTAACCTCGAAGCCGACTTGGTCGATATACAGCAATAAAACCCTCACCCACTCAATCACAAAGGCATCTATAGTAATAAAAACCAAGAATAGGGTTTTGCCATGAATTCCACTTCCAGCAATATTCTACGTTATGCACTGACTTTTCTAATTGTAGTGTCAATTGGGGTGCTGACGTGGCAGCACTTTGGCATGGAACGCAACCTGAGAATCGACGCAAATTCTGCACATCAATTTATCGCTGTTGATGACCGTACTCAGGGGGGAAAAAGCGTTGCTCACTTAAGTAAAGTCAACGACGCGATGGTGATGAAGTGCAAAATTGCCAAGAGCGAATATCAATGGCCATACTGCCAAATCCGTATCCAGCTCACCAAAATGCCTTCTGGAATGGACCTTTCTCACTTTGACGATATCGATTTCAACTTAAGTCGAAGTGGGCCAGGACCAGAAAAAGTCCGAGTATATTTGAATAATTTTGAAGCCTACTCAAAGATCAACGACAGCAGCACATTAAAAGTCAATGAGCTTTTACTTGATACGAAAGGGGCAGACATGGCATCGAGCCACATTCCCTTAAATCTATTTCGTGTGGCTTCATGGTGGGTTGAATATAAAAATATTCCACTAATAGATACCGACATGCAGGTCGACAATGTCCCGATCATTGAAATATCAACACCAGGTTTTGCACCAGAAGGTGAGCACGTAATAACATTAAAATACATCGAGTTTCATGGCAAATGGCTGAGCCTAACCCAAGTATTACTAGGAATTGTGAGCGCATGGTTGACTTTCGGTGTTGCATGGCTTGGTTTTGAGATATTCCAATATCGCCAGCGCCTAAGCCAAGAAAGATCACTGCGTAGCGAATTAGAAGTCATCAATCGTGTACTTGAAATACAAGCAGAAGTGTTGAGTAATCAAGCCCAAATAGACCCACTAACTGGAGCGCTCAATCGCGCGGGACTTAACAACTTACTAAGCAAGAAATGGCCCGGAGAAATTCCAAAGGACGCCCAATTAAGTATTTTGTTTGCCGATCTCGATCACTTCAAACGAATCAACGACACCCACGGGCACGCAGTCGGCGATGAAGTTCTACAACAATTTGCCCAATTGGTAAAAAACAAAATTCGAAAAAGCGATGGCTTCATTCGTTGGGGCGGTAAGGAGTTTCTGGTTGCCTGCCCAGAAATGCCACATGATTTAGCCGTTAAACTCGCAGAAAACATCAGAGACAGCGCCGCCAAAACAAGCTGGCCACACTCAATGGCAGTCACATGCTCCTGCGGTGTTGCAACACGCAAACACGGAGAGGATTTCAACGAACTGATTGAGCGCGCGGATATCGCACTCTACCGTGCAAAAAAAAGCGGCAGAAACCGAGTAGAAGTTGGGTAAAACTGAAGATCACGACACGCAGAAAATCACTTTTATTTTTCCATCAAAAAAAGTCAATGGGTATACAAGCCCAAGCATTATTTAATAATAGCTTTAATCAAATACTCATAAAATTTCATATCCAAATCAAAAAATCCCCGCCAATCAGCGGGGATTTTTTGATTTGGTCAGCGGAGCCAACAAGGCTCACAAGCTACAGCAACAATTACTTCACATCACCCGCTTCCAACGCTGCAGCACGTGCAGCCAACAGTGCGGCTTTTTCTTCGGCGAGGCGAGCTGCTTCTACTGCGGCAGCTTCCTTGGCGATTTTCTTCGCGGCGTCGAGGTAATCCATAATCGCGTAAGTCAAATCGCGGCAACCTTCGCCCGTCAAACCGGCGATCACGAACAAGCGTGGTTTCAATGACTCAAAATCGGCGTATGGATTTTGTTCACCCGCATCCCAACCATAAGCTTCCAAGAATGCGCTCACGCGTTCTTCACGCTCATCTTCCGGAATCATGTCGACTTTATTGAGCACCAACCAGCGTGGTTTTTGGTGCAAGTCTTCGTCGTATTTACGAAGTTCTTCAACAATGGCTTTCGCTTCTGCAACCGGATCGGTTTCAGCATCAAACGGCGCTAAGTCGACCAAGTGCAACAAAATACCGGTGCGTTGCAAATGCTTCAAGAAACGATGACCCAAGCCTGCGCCTTCTGCAGCACCTTCAATCAAACCTGGCACGTCGGCAATGACGAAGCTGCGGTTTTCGTCAATACGCACTACACCCAGATTCGGGTGCAAAGTGGTAAATGGATAATCAGCGACTTTTGGCTTGGCGGCAGACACGGCGCGAATGAAGGTCGATTTACCAGCATTTGGCATACCGAGCAAACCTACATCGGCCAGTACTTTCAATTCCAAACGCAAATCACGGCGCTCGCCTTCGAAACCGGGCGTGGTTTGACGTGGCGCACGATTGGTCGATGATTTGAAATGCAAATTACCAAAGCCGCCGGTGCCGCCTTTGGCAATCGCCACGCGCAGACCGTTGGTGGTCAAATCAGCAACCACTTCGCCAGTGTCTTGATCGGTAATCACGGTGCCAATTGGCATCCGCAATTCGATATCGTCGCCGCCCTTGCCGTAGCAATCTGCACCGCGACCATTATCGCCATCACGTGCTTTGTATTTTTTCTGGAAACGGTAATCAACCAAGGTGTTGATGTCTTCGTCGGCAATCGCCCACACTGTACCGCCTTTACCACCGTCGCCACCATCAGGACCGCCACGGGGTACGAATTTTTCGCGGCGCATACTGGCTGAACCATTACCGCCTTTACCGCCAATCACTTCTACACGGGCTTCATCAATAAATTTCATCTTTTTCTCCTGGCGATCTCGGTGCAAAGCATGGGTATTGCTTTGCAGGCGAAGTGGCTTGCTGCATAGAACTAATTTCAATTTCGAATTCGAATTCGAATTCAAAACTAAAATTTAGTACCTTAGAGCTATCCAGCAAACCGCTTAGACTTAAAACCGCATCGTATTTATAAAACAAAAAAAGCCCTATCGCATGGACAGGGCTTTCAAACCTACCAAAGAAGCCGCAAATTAAGCAGCAGCTTCTTCTTCGCCAACGTATGGCAATACAGTTACGGTGCGGCGTTTCAAAGCGCCTTTCACTGCGTACTGTACGTAGCCATCGCACTTAGCGAACAAAGTATGATCTTTACCCATACCGACATTGTCACCCGCGTGGAATTCAGTACCACGTTGACGAACAATGATTGAACCTGCAGGGATCAACTCGCCGCCGTATACTTTGATACCGAGGCGTTTTGATTCTGAATCACGACCGTTACGTGAACTACCACCAGCTTTCTTATGTGCCATTATTTAGCTCCTTAATTAAGCGACGATAGCGTCGATACGGATTTCAGTGAAATTCTGGCGGTGACCAGCGCGGCGCATGTAGTGTTTACGACGACGCATTTTGAAAATGCGTACTTTTTCGCCACGACCTTGCGATACTACAGTTGCCTTGATGGATGCACCAGCAACCAAAGGCGCGCCGATTTGTACGGCTTCACTGTTTGCAACCATCAATACTTCTTCGAGTACGATCTGGCTGTCAACGTCTGCAGTAATCTGTTCTATGTTCAATTTTTGACCGACAACAACTTTATATTGTTTGCCACCGGTTTTTACGACTGCATACATAACAAGCTCCTAGGGAGTTTGGCCCAACACGCGGCATAAACGCTCGCGTGCCTTCCCAAAATTGGGAATCGGGCATTCTACTAACGATTCCCAATAGAGTCAAGCACTTAACTGAACCAACACCGCCAAGCAAGACGGCTTTTATAGTTTCCTGCTAGAATCGCGGGATTATATTCAATTTGGCGGCGCGGCTTTTGGTGCGCGCCATCACAATCAGGGTGAACCCAGCGTGTCGATGAAGTTTGTTAAATCGGTCATAGATGCCGATATGGCCTCGGTAGATAACGTCATTCGTGACCGTTTATATTCAGAAGTCGTCTTGGTGCGCCAAGTGGCCGAGTACATTGTGGCCTCTGGCGGCAAGCGTTTGCGGCCAATGATTGTGCTGCTGGCAGCGCAAGCGCTGGGCTATCAGGGCCACAAACATCACGAACTAGCTGCGGTGATTGAATTCATCCATACCGCAACGCTACTCCACGACGATGTGGTCGATGAATCGAGCCTGCGCCGCGGCCGCGACACCGCCAATGCTTTATTTGGCAATGCAGCCTCCGTATTGGTTGGCGATTTCTTATATAGCCGCGCATTTCAAATCATGGTCGGCTGCGGCTCGATGCGCGTGATGGAAGTGCTTTCTGACGCGACCAATATCATCGCCGAAGGCGAAGTGTTGCAATTAATGAACATCGGCAACACCGACATCGATGAAGACGATTACCTCAAAGTTATCCGTTACAAAACCGCCAAACTGTTTGAAGCTGCGGCGCGCCTCGGGGCAATCTTGACCGATAGCGATGCTGCGACTGAAGAAGCAATTGCCAATTACGGGATGCATTTAGGCACGGCATTCCAGATTGTCGATGACGTACTCGATTACTCTGGCAAGCAAGAAGAAATCGGTAAATCACTCGGGGACGACTTGGCCGAAGGCAAACCAACGCTACCGCTGATTTATGTGATGAAATATGGTGAAGAGAACGCCGCTGCCGTGGTTAAAGACGCACTCGAAAACGCCAAGCGCAAAAACTTTGATGCCGTACTAGCGGCCGTTCAACAATCAGGCGCGCTCGATTACGCACGCAAAACCGCCGAAGCGGAAGCCGAACGCGCCAAAGCTTGCCTCGCCAATCTGCCCGACAATCCATATACCCAGTGCTTGCATGCCCTCGCGACGCTGGCGATTGATCGAAATAGCTAATACCAAAAAAGCCCAAGCCAAAAGCCTTGGGCTTTTTTACGTGGTCTTCATCCTGTAGAGACCATCTGTGCCCAGATGGAATAAGTAGTTACACAAGCTCAAAGCCATTCATTTAGATCGTCATACCGGCGGCGCTCTGCGTACCTAAAGGCAAGGCCGGTATCCAGAGCATCGCCGGAATAAGGAAGTGTGCTTTACGGCTATTTGACTTGCACGGCTCCCGCCCACATTGGGGTATCGATTTTCAGCGCCAATCAACTTATAGTTCGAGCTTACCTTTTCGAGTTACAGCATGAAAATCTGGTTTTTCTACCTATCGTTATTAATGGCAAACCTCAGCCACGCCGCAGAATTTCGCCTTGCTGCCGCAGCGAGTTTGCAGCCTGTGATTTCTGCGCTCAGCAAAGACTTCAGCCAAAAAACCAGCCACACTTTCCAAACCAGCTTTGGCGCATCGGGTAAATTATTCGCACAACTCAATCATGGCGCGCCGTTTGATGTGTTTATGTCGGCCGATTTGAAATATCCACAAGAGCTGATCAAAACAGGCGCAGCCATCACACCGGTGGTGCATTACGCCAATGGCGCTTTGGTGCTGTGGACAGCACAATCTGCCATCCCAAAAGACTGGGCGGGGTGGCTTAAATCGAATGCAGTAAAAAAAATTGCCATTGCCCAGCCCGATAGCGCACCGTATGGTCGCGAAGCGCTGCGTGTTTTAAACACGCAAAATTTACTTCCCACACTACAAAGCAAGCTGGTGTTTGGCGAGAGTGTGGCGCAAGCCAGCCAATTTGTGAGCGCGGGTGCAGCGCAAGCTGGCTTTACCGCTCAGTCTATCGTCGCCAATCCCGATCAAAAACAAAGCGGAGCTTGGTTGGAAATACCGCAGGCTATGCACCTGCCCATTGCTCAAGGCGCTGTACTCAGTAAGCGCGGCAAAGACAATCCAGCCGCAAAAGCATTTATGACTTACTTGCAAAGCCCTGCCGCGCAGGCCATCTTAAATCGCTACGGCTTTCTGGCACCCACACCATGAATCGACTGCCTGCTACCTTGCAAAATATTGAAATTCACGGTGGTTTTGCTTTTGTCGCTGCCGACTGCAGCGGTTATAGTATGAGCGCGATGCTGCTCGGCATTAGCGAGGACGTAGCGCAATGGCAGCTTGGCGATGCACTAGAGCTAGCTTTCGCCGAAAACGAAGTAGCGATTGCAGTCAATTTGCAAGGTGAAATTAGCCTGCGAAACCGCTTTCACGCGCAAATTAGCCAGATTGATTTCAGCCCATTACTGAGCCGAGTTGCGCTGCGCTTTGGCGAGCACACCCTGCATGCGTTGATTACCCGTGCTTCGTGCGAACGGATGCTACTGGCCGTCGGGCAAGAGGTTGAATGGTTGGTGAAATCCAATGAAATGCAGGTGAGCCGTGCTTGATCCACAACCATTACTACTCACCCTCAAGCTCGCGACCCATACGACGCTATTATTAACTATTGTAGGTATACCGCTATCGTACTGGCTTGCTTTTGGCTCTAGTCGTATACGTTACCTTGCTGAAGTCATCAGCAGCCTACCCTTAGTCTTGCCACCCACCGTACTGGGCTTCTATCTGCTCCTACTATTTAGCCCAACGAGTGCGGTCGGGGCTTGGCTAGTCAGCGCCTTAGACCTTCGCCTTGTATTCTCCTACCCCGGCCTTGTGATTGGCTCGATGGTGTTTAGCCTGCCGTTTATGGTGTTGCCGCTAACCAGCGCTTTTCGTCAACTACCCAGCAATCTACTGGATGCCGCTCGCACGCTGGGCAAATCAGAAATCAATATCCTTGCCCGCGTGATTTTGCCCAACTGTCGTGTGGGTTTAATCGGCGCGCTCATTCTAACTTTTGCACATACTGTGGGGGAGTTTGGCGTTGCATTGATGATTGGCGGTAACATCCCAGGCCATACCCAGGTAGCTTCGATTGCGCTGTATCACGAAGTAGAAACGCTCAACTATTCAGCCGCGCATCTATATGCCGCCGTGTTGGTTGGATTTTCTTTTGTGGTCTTGCTGGCTTTGCGTCTACTTAGTGTGCGGGTGACGCATGAATAATCTTATCCTCGACATCCACACAACCATGCATTCAGCCCAAGGCGCGATGCCTTTGCAGCTCAAAACAGAGTTTGCCGCTGGCAGTATCACCGCGCTTTCGGGCGACTCTGGCGCAGGCAAGTCAACGGTTTTACGGATGATTGCTGGATTAAAAGCGCCCGAGTACGGTGAAATTCGCTATGGCGATACAATTTGGTTTGATCAAAAATCCAATACCCCCGCCAGACAACGCCGCGTGGGCTTGGTGTTTCAAGATTACGCGCTGTTTCCCAATATGAGTGTGCACGAGCAACTCAGCTACGCACAGCACCAGCGCAACCCGAAAAAAGTGGACGCTTTACTCACGCAAATGGGGCTCAGCCAATTAGCGGAACGCAAACCGGCGCAACTGTCTGGTGGCCAGCAACAGCGCGTTGCGTTAGCACGCGCGCTGGCCGCTGAGCCGCAAATATTGCTACTCGACGAAGCACTATCGGCGCTCGATCGCCAACTACGCGTCGAACTGCAACAACATTTAGTCGAATGGCAACGCGAATCAGGCGCTATCGTCATCGTGGTGAGTCATGATTTAGGTGAGATATTCCGGCTGGCGACACGAGTCTTGAAACTAGAGCGCGGACAATTGATCGCAGAGGGTTCACCCGCAGAAGTGCTGCTACCTCAGCGCGCCAGCGGGCGACTCCAACTCACCGGCACACTATTAGCGATTGAATCAGCTGGCGTCGCCGCACTTGTTACCATCGCTTGCGGCAATGAAATCATTGCAACTTTAGTTAACCCTGATGAAGCCAATCACTACGCCATTGGGCAGACGGTGGCCGTGACTTTGTCGGGGGCGAGCGCGGCAGTGTCGAAAATCTAAGGTAAGCGCTCAGCTGTAGCAAGTCGATACATTAACTGAGTGGTTGGCAGCCACACCAATATGTCATCAAAATTAGCATCTGGCGTATCTTGCACAAATTTTTGTACCGTAAGGCCTCGATTTTCCAGCTCATCCGCCAAAGTGCCAGCCCCATTGGGACCCTCAGAAAAAATAACTGCCGCAGCATCACCCACCAACTTTCGCGAAGGAACACTCACCCCATCTCGCGTACTCACTGAGTGCACCGCAATATTTCCTGCATCCTCCAAGCCAAAACACGGTTTCACTGCCGCAAGTCCACAATTAGGCGTCGAAGTCAGATCGATTCCAGCTAAATCATCTTTAACACCACTCACCACTGGGTATGCCGTGACCTGGTATTTCAACCTACGTCCCCACGAATCCAACTCCGGCAACCCTAATGATTGCCAAGGCAAGTCACCATAGGCCGACACGCAGCGATTCATATTTGCACCTGATGGATTTCTCGCCTCGAGCCCGGCACTATCAGCTGGGCAAGGCAACCGATTATTCGCCAAGGCAAAGCCAATGAGCGCCTCGTTGGCTCGCTCAAGCATTTGTTTAGTTTCTTTCAAGCGTTGGTTACTCATTTGACTACTGAGCGCTCCCAATCCAGACGCCATTAAAACCCCAACGATGACCAACACAATCGCCATTTCAGCGAGCGAAAAACCACGTTGCCAATGTACTAACATGCTCGTTTCCTTTTGTTGCAAACCCCTTTACTACAGGTGTACATCAAATCATTACTCGTACAGGACGGTGTTACATAGCGGTAATTATCAGCAGTCCACGCATCTTGATTTTCTGCGTCATCCAGATATAGCGCCAAATTAGTCGAAGCCGTCGCTACCGTATCAGGGGTACGCAAATTATTTGCGCGTTGTGTGCGGGCGGCGCTGGGGAGAATATACAAGGCATCAATCGTCGCATCTGTAACACCATCAATTGTGAATGGCGTCGTGCAGACCGAGCCCTGCTTGACTGCATAGAAGACCGCGCGATGCCAAATATTTTGCTGAAACCATAAAGACATTTGAAAAGGTGCAGCGGTCACCATAAGCCCCTCACCAGTCCAACTCACTTTGGCTCGCGGCAAAATACCTGCACACAGATTCGTTTGTGATGGACATACTCCCACTATAAGTGAGTTATTTTGGCAATTACTGTCACTCACTAGATTTGCGGGATAAGGGCCAGCTGTGAGCGGCACGGCGGTAGAAGAACAAACTCCCAAATCTTGCCACCCAGCATTGGAAACACCGGGAGGGTTATTATTGGCATTCTTAATTTTTGCTCGCCAATTATTGCCGCTATAGCTCACAACATCATCTTTCTCATAACTCGCACTTGCACTCCATGTCGTGCCACACGCACCGCCTGCACCCGAACCAACAGGGGTAGTCGCCTGAGCGGCTTGGTAATAAACATTGAGAAGTTTGGCCACTTCAACACCTAAGCGCGTACGAGCGCCGTCAATGAGTTCTCTACTCGTTAAAATCCCCAATTGATCATTAAATGTCTCGCTTAAATTATTAACAACAAAAGGCCCACCCAAACTGCTGTTGTTGTAAGCGGCGACACCTTCCAAATATTGACTGGCTACATATGGACTTGCCCTCGCCTGCCCCGCAAGCGGTGGACCCGCAGCAAAAATAACTGCAGCAGCGCCTTCACCATTGAGTGTTAATTCATTAGTGCCCAAATGTACTTTTAAAAACGCAAAACTATCGCCATTAACCTTACGTGACTCATCTTTTTTTCGTGCAACAACGCCAAGATCCACGCTGTACCAGAGCGGTTCACCGTAACCATCAACTAATCGTGGAATGCCAAGTGTTCTCCATGGCAACAAGCCAATTCGGTAAGTCGCAGCTGCGCCATTACAACCCAAACTACGCGACATACCAACTTGAGAAACATTTGATTCATTAGGATCCGCTGGGCAAGGCAACTCAACGGGAGAGTCAACCGAACTACCACTCGACGTTCGGCTCAACGACCACGCCAACAATGCTTGCCGTGCTTTTTCAATCGCCGCAGCGCTTTGTTCGCGGCGTAAATCCTCTGCATTACGCCCACGCAAACTCGACACCAGCAACGTAGCAAACACCGTCATCATCACTAACATTAAAATCAGAAGCGTCGCACCGGATTGGCGCGCAGGCGGCATATTCATTCGGCAAAGCTCAATACATTTGAACTTAAACCATAGTCGACAGCAGACAAAAAAACACCCCAATGGGTATTGGGGTGTAGCTTTTATTAGATAATGGCTAGAAGAAAATACCCCATGCCAACTTCATCACTGAGTTTCATCACCATAGCCATTTGGATTGTGACTTTGCCAGCGCCAACTGTCGTTGCACATATCTTGCAAATTCTTCTCAGCGCGCCAGCCCAGTTCGGCCAAGGCTTTGGCGGGATTGGCATAACACGCAGCGATATCGCCAGCCCGACGGGCAACGATTTGGTATGGAACGGGTTTACCGCTGGCTTGCTCAAAAGCTTTAACCATATCCAACACCGAATACCCGACGCCAGTTCCCAAGCTCACGGTCACATTGCCAGGACTAGTTTCAAGTTTTTGCAGTGCTTTGACATGACCAATCGCCAAATCGACGACGTGGATGTAATCCCGCACGCCGGTGCCATCTGCCGTGGCATAGTCGCCACCAAACACCGACAATTGAGCCCGTTTGCCCACGGCGGTTTGCGATACAAATGGCATCAGATTGTTCGGAATCCCTTGCGGGTCTTCGCCAATCAAGCCGGACTCATGCGCGCCAACGGGATTAAAGTAACGCAACAAAGCGATATTCCAATCAGGCTCGGCAACGCGTAAATCACGCAAAATGTCTTCAACCATCAATTTACTGCGGCCATACGGATTAGTGGCCGATAACGGGAAGTCTTCCAAAATCGGTACCGCATGCGGATCACCGTACACAGTGGCGCTGGATGAAAAGACTAGATTTTTGACATTCGCCGCTTTCATTGCGTCGAGCAAACGTAATGTTCCCACGACATTATTGTCGTAATACTCAAGTGGTTTGGCGACCGATTCACCGACCGCTTTCCAACCCGCAAAATGCACCACGGCGCTAAATTGCCACTTAGCAAATACCGCGTCGAGCGCAGCACGATCACGCACATCGGCTTTCACCCATTCGATCTCTTGCCCGGTGATAGTTTTAACGCGATTAAATACTTCAGGTTTAGAATTACTAAAGTTATCTAAAATGACAGGTTTAAAACCAGCCTTTACCAGTTCAATATAGGTATGTGAGCCTATGTAGCCCGCACCGCCGGTTAGCAAGATATACATCAAAAACTCCCATTACAAATCAATTCTACGAAAGGCTTGGCCATCATCCGCCGCGCTCTTGCCGCCATAAGAAAAAGACCGCCAAACTCATCAGCACTAAACTTGGCGTCCCTGCAGCTAGCATCGGCGGCAGCGCATACAACTCACCCACATATGTAACAAGTTGACTGGCAAAATTAAAAGTCACGCCGAGCAAAATCCCCAAAAATATTTTCACCCCAACATTACCTGCCCTACGTTGCGCTAATGCGAACGGCAACGCAATCAGCATCATTGAGATACAGGCCAATGGATAAAAAAGCTTGGTCCAGAATGCCAGCTCATAACGCAAGGTGCTTTGCTTATTGGTTTCCAAATGCCCAATGTAACTACGCAGTGCATCGACTGACATTTCCTGCGGTTTGACCATCAGCACGGCCAACATATCGGGATTGACTTCACTCTGCCAAATATATTTCGGCAGGCTCCTCACAGTCACTTTGTCGTCATAAAAATCGGTGCGTTTGACGCCTGTTAAGTGCCAGTTTTTGTCACTTTCGAAAGTGGCGCGTTGCGCGTCGAAAATATGCGATAGTTTGGCACCATCCGCCAAAGCATAAACGCGAATCCCTTCAAGGCTCATATCGGGATTCATCACGGAAACGTTCATGATACTCGCGCCATCTTTGACCCACACCCCCGAGCGAAATTTGCTCAACAACACGGATTGTTTGGCTTCAACCTGATAGCGCTTTGCCGCTTCGCTGCCCATCGGCGCAACAAACTCGCCGATTAAAAAAGTGAGAACGGCATAAGAAACTCCACAAATCAGCATCCAGCCACTAAGGCGTAAAATCGATACACCAGCAGTGCGCATGACGGTAATTTGTGAAGTATCAGCCATGCCCGACAACGAAAAAATACTGCCAATTAACACCGCCACCGGCAATAATTGATACAAGCGGCTTGGCAATGTTAATGCAACATACACCAGTGCATTTTTCAGCGTGTAGCCTTCTTTACCCACATCGCGCAGTTCCGCAATCATGTCAAAAAATAAGAACACACTTGTGAGCACCAGCAAGGTAATCAGCACATAGCCAAATACTGACTTAAATACGTAGCGACCTAAACGATTCATTTCATTAGCCTCGCACTCTGCTACGCCACCAGAATAGACCCATGGTCAACAGCGCCACCGCCCCATGCAAAGGCCACATTCCAACAGCAGGTGGAATCTTGCCGACCGCCAACCACGCCTGCATCACATTAATCCCGTTGTAATAGCTAAAGGCCAATAAGGCTGCAATCACCATGTGATAGCCCTTACCACCCCGTGGATTAGTAAACGCCAGCGGAATCGCAGCTAGCATCAGCAAAAAAGCTTGAATCGGCAAAGCAATTCGCCAAGCGAGTTCGGCCTGATGCTGTGGTACATCGCTGCGCCACAAATCTTTACTGCGCATTGATTCGGTACCGGGATTAATCACCGCTTGCTCGGGGTTTTCTACCCGGACTCTGCCTTCTTTAAAAGTCAAGATATCGTACTGTGGAGAACCTACGAGAGCTTGGTAGGCGGTCGCATCTTTAAGCCACATCCAGCGATCGCCCATATCATCCACATACATACCGCCCCGATTGGCCAACACGGTTGAAATCTTGCCATCCTGACGAATTTGTACAAATACATTTTCGCCCTGCCCGCCTTCGCCCGAGAAATTCTCGATAAAGTAGACCCGATCAGCACCGCGCGACTCGCGAAAAACACCTGGAGAAACCTGCGACACTTCTTCTTTTTTCAAACTCGCAGCGCGATATTCACGCCCTTTGAGTTGCGCCCATGGCGAAACGAACAAAGACAAGGCAGCAATCAGCAGCACCACCGGCACGCCCATTTGTAACACGGGAGGAATAAAGCTGCGGATAGAACGGCCGGCGGCGAACCAAACCACCATCTCATGGTCTTTCCACAATCGGGTTAACACCGACAAAATGGAAATAAACAGCATCAATGAAAATAGAATCGGAAAATAGCGCACGGCGGCAAAACCCATCACCGCCCACACGGCTGATGACGCCAATGTACCAACCGCCGCCTCGCCCAAGAGACGCACGATCTGCGAGGTCATCACAATGACCAATAAAACGACGAATAGCCCAAAGGCCACCCAAGTCATTTCATGAATTAATGTTTTTCGAAACAGCATGGAATATTTATATCAGTCTTTTGACTTGGCCCGAGGGTCAGTGAATAATCAGCCCACCAGAGCAATTTTGCTCCAATGTTTAAAGTGTGCTTTAAAAGTAACGAGCACCCATCACAACGGTGAGACCGGAACAGCAACCGCAATCTACGTTTGGTAAATGAAGATTGGGGGCTTTAGCTTCCACAGCCCGAACCGTTATCATGGGATGCGTAGCACTTTTAAAGTACGCTTTAAGCAGTGCCAGCCCCAACTAGGAGCCTTTCATGGAATTTACCATAGTTTCCCCTGCCCCCGAGCATGCAGATTGTGTCGTTTTACCAGTACTGGGCGAAAAATTACCTGCCTTCGCGAAAGATTTAGACATTACCTGCGGGCATTTATTCAGCACCGCGATTAAAGACGGCGAACTAGCTAGTAAAGCCGGCAGCACACTGACATTAGGTTTGCCAGCTAGCTTAGATTTCAAGCGTGTCATTCTAGTCCAACTCGGCAAAGAGCCAAACGCCAAAGAACTACGCACTGCAGCCAGCAATCTTGCCAAAGTGCTGATTGCCAGCAATAACTCGTCGGTTTGCATTGCCTTGTCGCTTGCCCAATTTAAAAAGCAAGATAACGAAATTCTGGCACACGAACTCGTCCAAGCTTTGATGCTCGAATCGTACCGCTTTGAGCAATTCAAATCAGAGCCAGCCCCCGCGACCAAACTGGAACTCGTCAGCCTATTAGCACCGAAAAAATCAGACATCGCCGACGTTGAAGCCGGATTGGTGTATGGACTTGGTGTCGGTCATGGCATGAACCTCACTCGCGACTTGGGCAATCTGCCACCGAATGTGTGCACGCCGAATTACCTTGCTGCCACAGCACAACATTTGGCACATACCTATGATTTCTCTTGCCACATTTTAGAGCAAGAAGAACTCGAAACCTTAAAAATGGGTTCGTTCTTGTCGGTAGCAAAAGGCTCGATTGTTCCACCGAAATTCATCGTGATGGAATATCGCAACGCCGACAAAAAAACCGCACCAACTGTGCTCGTTGGCAAAGGCATCACGTTTGACTCGGGCGGTATTTCATTGAAGCCTGGCGAAGGCATGGACGAGATGAAATACGATATGTGCGGCGCAGCTACTGTGCTGGGCGTATTCCGTGCTGTTGCTGAGCTTGATCTAAAAATCAATTTGGTTGGCGTCATTCCAGCTTGCGAAAACATGCCGAATGGTAATGCCGTCAAACCAGGCGACATCGTTACCAGCATGAGCGGTAAAACGATTGAAATTCTCAATACCGATGCTGAAGGTCGCCTCATTTTGTGCGATGCGCTGACCTATGTAGAGCGTTTTGAGCCTGCAGCCGTCATCGACATTGCCACATTGACTGGTGCGTGCATTATTGCACTAGGCCACACCACCAGCGGCCTATTTGCCAATAACGACGATCTCGCCGCCGATTTACTCAAAGCCTCGCGCCAGACGGATGACAAAGCATGGCAAATGCCTTTGTTTGAAGAATACCAAGAGCAACTCAAATCCAACTTCGCCGACATGGCCAATATCGGCGGTCGCCCAGCGGGTTCCATCACCGCCGCTGCTTTCCTGTCGCGCTTTACCAAGAAATATAAATGGGCGCATCTAGACATTGCTGGCACGGCATGGAAATCAGGCGCGGCCAAAGGCGCAACGGGTCGTCCAGTGCCATTGCTGGTTGAATATTTGCGAGGCCTTGCGGAGTAAGGGGTAAGGCGTGAGGTGTGAGGGGAAAACCGCCTTGCACCTCACACCTCACTCCTCTCCCCTCACTGTCCATGACTGAAATCTCTTTCTACTTTAATGTGAATAACCGCGAATCCGCGCTCTGCCAACTGGTTGGCAAGGCGCTGATGCAAGGTAAACGCATGATTATCCTCACGGGCTCAGAAGCGGCGACCAAGGTACTCGATAGCCTGCTGTGGGAAATGCCGCCCGCAGGCTTTCTGCCGCACAGCCAAGCTGATGCATCATTTGCCGACGAAACGCCAATCATTGTCGATCATCGTGTCGAAATCATCACACCACGCGATATACTCTTTAACTGGACTGACCATATCGCGCCTCGATTTAGCGAATACGGTCGTTTAATTGAAATCGTCGATACCGACGAAGACTTAAAAGCGGCAGCCCGCCAACGCTGGGCAGCCTATAAAGCACAGGGTTACACCCCCAACGCGACCGATATGCAGGAGCTACTCAACCGTGGCCGATCAGAAACAAATACCGAATGACGACTCGGTAAATCCACTGTTTAACAAAATGGATGCGCTCATGGCGCGCCATCGCAGCCCTGCGGGCCCGCAGTTTGAGGATATCCCTATCCTGACCGACATTGCGCCCGAAGCTTTTGATATTCCGATTCTGACGGATGTGATCAATGAAGAATTGATTCAAAAAATCGAAAACATCGAGCGCAGCCTAGCCGAAGCACAATCAGCCAAAGCACGGCAAAAACTAGCCGAAAAACTCGCCAGTGAAAACGAGTTGGCGATTCCAAGTTTGATGTTTGAACCCTCCCCCATCAACAAATCACAAGCTGCCAGCAACAAGCCAAGTATTGCCGTAGAATCCAAAGCTGCAAATCCTATTGCAGACATACCCCGCTTTTCAGAAACGCCACGCTCTGCAGCGAGCACGCCGATTGCCGAAACACCCGTTTTCTTAGATTTACCATTACTTGATTTAGACGCAATCAACACGCCCCCTGTCATCCCGAGCGCCAAACCCGCGCCAATCCCTGCCGAACCGATGCTTGAATTTGTGGCCGATGATTTAGTGATCGATTTTGCCAACGTCTTTGCCATGGAACATGATGATTCAATCAGAAGCAAAGAACTGACTATTGATGAATTTAATCATGCTAGCGACGACATTAAGCACGAAGAGGCTGCGCATTTTGAAGCGCCGGTATTAAGCCAAGCAGAGGAAGCAAGTACGCCCAGCGATTTGGCTAATTTTGACTTAAACATCGATCTAGTCGAAGAGCACATCGCAAGCGCCAGCGAAGTCATCGATCAACTCAATATCAATACCATCGCCGAAGCCGAAGCCGAAGCCGAAGCCGAAGCCGAAGCCGAAGCCGAAGCCGAAGCCGAAGCCGAAGCCGAAGCCGAAGCCGAAGCCGAAGCCGAAGCCAGTACAGTTTTCGCGCCAGAATCTCCCGCCGCAAGTGCTATCGTTGCGACCAGTGCGCCCATCAGCCTGTACTGGGAAGATGATTACACCGAAACAAGCGATCTCAGCCTCAGTAGCAATGACATTGAACCGCGCTTTGAAATCAATCTCAGCGAAGACGAGACTGCGGCAGAAGCAGAAGCCAGTATAGCGCCAGAGCCATTCATTAATAATAGCTACAACTCAATACCCAGCAAAGAACCAAGCCAAGTCATTCCAGAGCCGACGAGTGTTAATACTGAAAACGCAGCGCCGCTACTCAATAGCGATGCCGTCGCTGAGCTCACCGCCGTCGTCGGCGCGCAGCTTGCGGTAGACATTGCCAGTGAAGTCGAGCAATTGGCACGGCAACACTTCTCCAAGCTGATGGCACAATTTTATGGCGATACGCTGCGTGAACTCACGAGCGACATCAGCCAAGAACTCGAAGCCAAGCTCGCCCCCCGAATAGCAGAGTTAGTCGAGCAAGAATTGATTAGCAAAGGTCTACTGAAATAGATCAAAGCGCCAAATTCAGATTTGGCGCTTTTTTTTAACAAAACGTACTTACAAACAAAAATCAATCTCAATTATCGTTTGTGCTGCAGCCTAGCTATGGCACAATAGTGGCCACAATGGCATTAACATCCAGCCAACAACAATACCAATTAAAAATAGCGCCCCATCATAGGCCGGATCAAAATGAATCCCTTGCAACTTTATCTCCCTGCACCACAAGCGCAATTTAAAACACCATTAAAGCTCAATCTAAAGCAGCTCAAGCTTTGGCTCGCGCAGTTGCCTGCAGCGGATGTAATCGGTTCTATTCAGCAATTACACGGCGCACTTTATGCCTTCAATAGAGCGAGTCTTGATCCAGACGAGCGCAGTGATTTACTTGAAGCCTATCAAGCTGAATTCACGCTACTCCATAATGCGTATCTCGCCACGAACCAACTCAACGCGATACCTTACAAAGCACAAGATTTGCAAAATGTTCACCTAGTTCGCGACCTCTGTCTTGAGCTGAGTTTCGCGTATAAATTGGTACTACAGGGACGTCAAAACAAACGCTATTTCTTTGGCAAAAATAAGCAGTTGCCTACCCTGACACAGCAAATTCTAAATACCCATCGACTCATTCAAAATCTATCCTGTTTAGCCTATTTACCACTACCCGATTTTTTTTGGCTCGATAGTCACAAACTATTTCGCTTTGCCAGTGAGAACAATTTTCTAAATGAAATTAATGCAGAAAGCAAAAAATCAGCACTCGATCTGTATAAATATTTATTGCTACTTCCTATCTGTAATCCGAAGCGGTTTAGCCCGCGCGAATTACAACATCTTTTTGAAATTACACTGCAATTCGCCGGTCATGCCGAGCTTAAATCAATCTCTGAACTCAATCATGAAACCGATGTATTTTTGGTCTGTATTGATGAAGACATCGCACCACATTTTTTTGGAGCACAAAGCCTCAGCCAATTCTCTGGCGCTGCAATCTTGCTGGAAACCGCGAAATTAATTCAAGCGCTTGATCGTGCGTATGACTCCGTATCAGGTCAGACACCGAAAGCGAGTGAACGCACCAATCATCAACGCTGGTTAGAAACCCTAAAACGAAGTAAGCAACATTGGGATAATGGCAATCCTATCAACTTAAGCCTTCAGACCGTTGCTTTGTAAGCAATGTAATCGTGAGGTTTGGGGTGATTGGTGCGTTCTTTCCTCGCTCTGGGATTAAAATTGATCAACGATTTCCTGATCTCAGTCAGCGCAAG
>CAUOZE010000048.1:0-26435 GCA_963508915.1 uncultured Deefgea sp. | reverse complement strand
TTAGACGATCAGGATCTGCCGCGCGAATAGCCCATTATGGCCCGAGCAATTGCGCTCAACATTGAGGCCGGATATACGTGAGCAGTCGAACCGAAAACCAGAACTGAGAAATGCTTGCAAACCGAGAGGAGTCCATATACGAGTTTTATCATCGACCTGTACGTACTTTGTCGCTCGGTCAGCGCATGTTGTGCGAGATTGCGGCGGCGTTTTTGCATAGCCCCGACGTCGTGTTTTTGGACGAACCGACCATTGGCCTCGATTTGGATATGAAGTCGCGGATGCGCGGTCTGATTCGCAAACTCAATCAAGAGGCCGGTACGACGGTGTTGATTACGTCGCACGATGTCGGCGATATTGAGCGGCTGACACAACGCTTGCTGTTAATCGACAAGGGTACGTTACGCTTTGATGGTAGCCTCGCCGATTTTCGCGCACACGCCGGAGATGGTCGCTGGTGGGCGGCTAGGCTAAATCCGGATCGGCTCGCTGCGGCTGAATTATTACTGCGTCAGCATCATTCAGCATTGCCGGTGCGTTTGCGTGGCGAATGGCTGGAAGTGGCGCGCCACGACGCGCTGCCGTTTGCTGAGTTGATGCAATTACTCGCGCCATATTCGGTGAGTGAACTCAAACCCGTTGAGCAAGAGTTTGAGGAGCTGCTGCATGGTTTTTATTTGGCCAATAAAACGGAGGCGGTATGTTGAGTATTCCGTTCAAAGGCTGTGCCGCCTTGGTCTGGGGCAGTGCGCGAATTTTGGCCACTGATCGTAAAGGGCGCTGGCTCGTTACTTTTGGCTATTTGATAGCGTTGTGGCTGCTGTATTACCTGTGGGCAGCATTGTTTAAAGACAGCTCGCAGCGAGCCGGAATGACGTTTGAAAGTGCTTTTTTACACGTCGCAGTCGCGCAAACTTTGTTTACTGTGTTGCATGTCGGCACCGATTGGCGCTTGGCGCGCGAGATTCGTTCGGGCGAAATTGCGACGCAATTGATTTTGCCGATGTCACTCAATCTGCGGCATTTTGCTATTTCGCTTGGGCGCGCCTTGGCTCAATCCGTGTATATCTTGCCGGCGTTTATTGCTTTCTTGTGGTTGTTTGATTTGAGTTTGGCGCCTCAGTCCATTGGTTTGGCTGTGTTGTCGGTGGCCTTGTCATTTGTACTGTTATTTTGTATTGATTTTGTGGTCGGGCTAGCCGGATTTATTGCGACAGATTTGTGGGGAATCACCGCGAGTAAAGACGCTCTGGTGCAGTTTTAGGTGGTGCGCTGATTCCCTTGGCGTTTTTCCCCGACGCCATGCGTGAGGTGTTGGCGTATTTGCCGTTTGGACATTTCTTTAATACCCCCGTTGGCTATATCACGGGCGAAATTGTCAGTATTCAGCCGATGCTAATTCAGGCAGTTTGGACTGTGGTGTTTCTCTTTGCTGCTGGTTTGGCGGGGCGGATTGTGCTGCGTAAATTGATTGTGTTTGGAGCTTAGGCCATGAAATTAAGTCCATTTTGGCGTGCGTATCGGCGCATGGTGGGGTCGGAGTCGCGGGCGCGTTTGGAAAATCGGGCGGATTTTGCGCTGATTATTTTGGGTGTGGCGGTGACGTCTTTGTCGACTGCCGCCACTTTGTATTTCATGCTCGGTGCGACCGGAACGATTGCCGGTTGGCATCGCGGTGAATTGATTTTTATGCAGGGCTTTATGTTCTGTATTTTTGCGCCGCAAAGTGCCTGTTACAACAGTATGTTTTGGCTGGAGCATTGGCTGAAAACGGGCGCATTTTTGCGCTTTTATACGCGGCCCGAGAGTCGCATCCGGTATTTATGACCACGGGCAAGTTGGTCGATATGTCGCGCTATCCGCTTGACCTGTTTCCAAAGTTGGCAACGATGATTTTCATGGCGCTGCCATTGGCGGGGACAGTTTGGTGGCCGTGCCTAGCTTTGTTGCGTGATACCAGTTTGCCGCTCACTTGGCTGGGAATGGCCGTTTTGGCAGGTATTTGTGTAGCAGCTCTAAATTGGATGTGGCGTGCTGGGATGCGTCATTATGCTGGTGCTGGCGGATAGTTGAGTATTAGCAAACGCTAACGTTAAGCACTTTTTCGCTGTGTGGTGACTGGTATTGCTACTTTACTTGGCTTAATACGTATTATTTTTGCAATGCAGCATGGGTATGGATTGACGTACTTTGATGGCATCTGGCTTAATGTGTTACGTAAGTTTTTGTAACAGGCTGTTGTCATAAGGATTTTGTCATGCTCTATCCAGTCATTCGCTCTTCTATTCTTGCTGCAACTTTATTTATTTCAGTGCCAACGTCTGTTTTGGCTTTTGATACCAACTCCACTCGCCCTGTCAATGTGAATGAGAAGGGGGTTGCGCTGCGTGGGTTTGATCCAATTTCTTATTTCAGCGGCAAAGCCCCTGTGATGGGCAGTGAATCAAATAAATTTGTATTTGAAGGTGCAACGTACTGGTTTGCTTCTGCAGATAATCTGGCCAAATTTAAAGCTAATCCAACGCAATACGCACCTAAATTTGGCGGTTTTTGCGCGATGGGCGTGGCCAAGGATACAAAACTAGACAGCGACCCAACCGCTTGGCGCATTGTTGATGGCTATTTATTTGTACTGCAAAACAAAGAAATCCAGAAAAATTGGCAAGTCGATGTGTCGGGTAATTTGAAATCAGCCACAGTGGCATGGAATACCATCAAAAATATTCCACCTAAAGGCTTGTAATCAAAGGATCGATGCCAATCATAAAATGGTGATTGATTGGCATCGATACCCTATGCAATGGCATTATCGTGTCGCTGAAGCGGCAGATTTACCCCAAATTGTTGCGATTTATAACAGCACCGTGGCATCTCGGCAGGTGACTGCCGATACCGAACCTGTTTCAGTGGAGAGCCGACAAACTTGGTTTGCCGCTCATCAACGGCAAGATCGCCCCTTGTGGGTGGTGGAGCAGGCGGGTCAAGTGGTGGGTTGGCTGTCTTTTTCGAGTTTCTATGGCCGTCCGGCCTATCAAGGCTGCGCTGAAGTGAGCATCTACCTTGCCGAGTTGGTGCGCGGGCAAGGACTCGGCCGTTTTTTACTTCAGTCTGCGATAGACTTCGCGCCTAGTATTGCTCTGCATACCTTGTTAGGCTTTGTATTTGGGCACAATACCCCGAGTGTTCAAATGTTTGAGCGATTTGGCTTTGCTAGGTGGGGTCACTTACCCGATGTTGCGGAGCTCGATGGAATTGCGCGCGATTTACTCATTTTTGGCTTGCGACTTAAACCGACTGACTGATGAGTTCTTGTTGCGTTGCTTGGCGTAGCGCAGTTAATTCGCTGATCGGGCAGGACTCGGGTGATGCTTCTAATTGCGACCAGCGATCAGCCAACAGGTCCGCTCCAATTTGCAGGGCAATTCCTTTGGCGCTGTGCGCGTGGCGAATCGCATCTTCTCTCTCGCCTTGGCTGATGGCCTCAACAAACTGGACTTCTAATTCTTCAATCCGCGATAAGCCTTTTTGGCATAAGGGCCAAAAGCGCTCGACAGCAAAGCCGAGTCGCCGCATTGCATTGGCGGCATCGAGCATCAACTTGGCTTCGGAGTGAACGGCAGCGGCTGGCGTTTCAGTCTCTTGATTTAAGAGTTCTACGATTTCATCGATCGTGAAGGGCTTGTGTAAGTGCCCTGTGAATGCGCCAAACCCCGCCTTGGTTTGCAGTTCGGAAAGGGGGCTTGCGGAAACTAGGTAGATTGGTTTGTGCCAGCCTTGTCCTCGCAAGTACTCTGCTGCATCCATGCCATTCATTTCAGGCATTTGATAATCCATGATGATGTCGTCAATCTGTGGGTTTTTTAGCGCTTGCTCAATACCTTCGAGGCCATTGGCGGCTTCCAAGGTTTGTGCACCAAAGTCATGCAAAATTTCACAAATCATTTCACGGTTGATACTTTGGTCTTCCACGACCAAAACTAGTTTGTTGGCCAGTGATTGGGGGTGGATAGCTCCTTTGACATCTGGAGTCTCCACGTCTGAGGGGGGCGTTGCTGATGCGGTTTGAGCTTGCACATTGACGATAAACTCACTGCCAACGTATTCTTGACTGGTAAATTGAATATCACCATACATTAAGCGCGCGTAATCGCGGCTCAGTGCGAGCCCCAAACCCGTTCCGCCAGCCAATTGCCCCGATTCACTCTGTTCAAAAGGCGAGAATATCCTTGCTTGGTCTATCGCTTTGATTCCGCATCCGGTATCACACACTGCTGCATAGATTTGATAGTGCTCAGGGAGATTCTCGCCATAAAAAGTGACGGTCACTTTGCCCTCGTGAGTAAACTTTAGGCTATTGCTGATCAGATTAATCATAATTTGCCGGAATTTACCCGCATCTAAAATGATATTTTCGGGTAAATCAGGGGCGAGTATTATTTTGAACTGAATTGATTTTGCTTGCGCCATCATCTCAAACATCGTTTTAAGTTCTTGCTTGAATTGTTTAAAGCTGAGTGTTTGATTCACCAGGCAAAGTTTGTTTTGATCTGATTTGGATAAGTCGAGTACGTTATTTAATAAGCGCAGTAAATGTGCACCACTGTTGGCGATATAGCTGACTTCTCTTTGGTCTTCAGGTGCCAATGATTTGCGAGACAGTCTGTCGGTGTAGCCAAGAATAGAGGTCAGTGGGGTACGAATTTCATGACTAATATGCGCCAAAAATCGACTTTTGGCTTCATTGGCCACATCCGCTTGTTGCCGTGCTTCTTGCAGTGAGATCGCCGTATCAGCGAGCGCTTGGCGGCTTTTTTCTGAGCGCCACAGCGCGTATAAACCTAAACCGGCAAAGATAAATAACAGTAGCGTTTGTAGCGAAGCTAACATAATTCGTAACTCACCCCAGTGGCGAATATCCTTGCGATTTTCGTCGACTTCATGGGCGTCGTGAGTGCGGGCATCTTGAACTAATTGATTGACAGCCGGCTCAAGGGCGATGGTTCTTTGTTTAAATTCTTGCCACTGTGCTGGAGACAGTGGGTGAGCGTCATGTATTTTGGCGCTATCGTGAATGTAGCTAATGAGCGGTGCCATCAGCGGTTTGGTGAGCTCTGGGTGCATAAAAATCGGTGCTGCTTCAATTTCGCCCGCCGCAAAACTGTTGATTCGGCTATAGAAAATATCAAAACGCAAGTGGACTGCGTCTAGGTTCTCAGTATTAGCATACTGCACCACTTCTCTGAGGCGCTGATATTCATTATTAAGCTGAAAAAACTGCCAGAGTTGATTATCAATGCCACTTTCACTGGCGTAATTGAGTCCTTGTTTCTGCTTCAGTTCGAAATGCACCATCATGCCAAAGTTACTGAGCAAGATAATACAAATCACAACAAAAATGATTCTAAATCGAGTCATGCGATGGTTTATTCCGTTGCAATGCTACGTAATTGCCAGCTACAGCGTCGGTAATAATCTGTTTTGCGTAATTCTTCGTGTTCGTGAAATGGGTACACAATAAAAAGTGGGCCTTTTTCACGCACTGACATGGGTTTGCTATCGAGTAAGCGCGCGACAATCACATCGTATTGAAAGGCATCACTGACAGGAATGCTAATCGTATAGTCGTTGAGGGCAATGAGTCGAATCGTGCCTGAACTGATACCTGCTAGTTTGAGTACATCACGCAGCAGCGGTCCTTCAAATTTTTTCGACACCGGATACCAAGGCGTTTGCAGCGTCATGCTTTTTTGCGGCAATTTGCTCAGAGCTGCATCAGTGAGTTGCACCGCATTAGTGGCGGGTTTTCCTGTAACAGTGAGGATGATTTTTTCACCCACTTCGGCGGATGCAAACGCACTCAAGGTGGCAAAACAAAGGCTCAATAGTAAGCTGCGAAGCATGGTCGGGCTCAATTCACATTCGAGCTTTAAATTGTAACGTGAATATCGCGGACTTGTGACGAATTACCCCAGAATGCTCACTTGGGGCAGACGTTCGGTCAGCTTTGATGCAAAAAAGCCCGATATACGCTGCCAGCATATACGGGCTTTCTAAGCTTTGACCTCAGATTAAAGCATTGAGAAAGCGACCATCCCGACTGCGGCACCGGTTGTGCCTAAGATCGTTTCCATCACCGACCAAGTTTTTAGCGTCTGCATTTCATTGGCACCCGTAAACTTTCCAAATAGCCAAAAGCCAGAGTCATTGACATGGCTCAGTACAATCGAGCCACCTGCAATGCAAATCGACAAGGCGGCCAGTTGCGCACCAGAAAAACCCGCTAACTCAATCACAGGTAAGACTAAACCCACGGTGGTTAAGCAGGCAACAGTGGCCGAGCCTTGAATGACGCGTACGGCGGCGGAGAGTACAAAGCAAGCAATAGCGATCGGTAGACCTGCGCTAATTAGTGCATTGCCAAGCGCTGGGCCCACACCCGAATCGACTAGGACTTGCTTAAATACACCACCTGCACCTGTCACCAGCAAGATAATCCCAGCTGGTTGCAGCGCTGCACTGCAAATTTCCATGATCTTTTCTTTACTCATGCCACGTGGGATTGCGAGTCCATAAATGGCTAATAAGCAGGCCAATAAAATTGCGGTGAAGGGGTGGCCGATCAGTTGTAACCATTGAAACATCGTGCTGCTTGGGTCGATCAAACGTGCGACGATGGTTTTAAGGCCAACGAGCAATAACGGGAACAGAATCAGCGATAAACTAAAACCAAATGACGGCATTTGATTTTGGCCCAAAGTAGGTTCACTCACGTCGCTTGGTAAAGCGAGGTGTACGTGTTTACTGATGAAATTACCGTAAATAGGGCCTGCTAAAATCATCCCTGGAATGGCTGCTGCGAGCCCGAGTAAAATCATCCAGCCGAAATCGGCGTTCATTTGAGAGGCCAATAGCATCGCGGTTGGGCCTGGTAGTAAAAATGCCGCCGAAGCTGCAACGCCCGCAAATAAAGGAATTGCAAGCTTGATCACATTACCGCCCGTGCGACGCGCCACGGCAAACACCACGCCAATCAATAGCACGATTGCCACATCAAAAAACAGCGGTAGTGTACAAATCAAACCCGCGATGCCCAGCGCGTAGTTGGCGCGGCTATGGCCAAATTTATCCAACAATTTGACTGCGATTTGATCCAGCGCCCCAGTTTCATGCAAGATTTTGCCAAACATCGCACCTAAAGCGACGACAATCGCCAAAAATCCCAGCGTGCCGCCCATGCCTTTTTGCATGGTGTCAGCGATTTTATCCACCGGCATGCCGGAGAAAATACCTGCGCCAATTGAAACAATCATTAGCGCAACAAAAGCGTGTAAACGCGCTTTCATCACTAAAAATAGTAGTAACAGTACCGAGCCTAGCGCGGTGAATATCAGTGTGATCGTTTCCATAATGATTACTCCTGCGCCAAAATGGCTTGTTGGGCTTGCTCGATCACCGCATCAAGCGGCTGGTCGATGTCGATCGTAATGACATCGGTTTCATCTGCACCAGGTACTTCGAGTGCCGCAAATTGTGATTTGAGCATGCCGCTTTTTTGAAAGTGGCCTTGCCGCGCGATTAGCCGTTGCTCAATCACATCGTAATCGCCCTGCAAAAAGAGAAAGGCTAAGTTTGGATTGCCAACGCGCAGTCGATCGCGGTAAGACTTTTTGAGCGCGGAGCACACAATCAATGAAACTGGGTTGGCGCGTTGCATCGCGAAAGCGGCATCATTCAGTGAACCCAGCCAAGGTGCGCGATCATCATCATTGAGTGGCTGACCGGAAGCCATCTTTTCGATATTGGCTCTAGGGTGCAAAAAATCACCATCCAGAAAAGCAGCATTGAGTTTTTGTGCCAGTTGCGTTGCCACTGCAGATTTTCCACAGCCTGATACACCCATTAGTACGAATATTTTTGTATTTGCCATTTTTCGACTCCAATCTAAAATGTTTTGTTACTGGTAACATGTTGCCAGTAACATGCTGCCTACATTTTTGAGCCAGCTCAAGTGTAGACCACGGTTTTGCTATGATTTGAGCTTGGGGATACTACGTATGTAGTGGGGTGATTATTTACTACGAGGTGTATATTTAGCTATGCATTATCAATAATGCCTTGGCGTGATATACGCTAGAAGGGTATTTACGGCGCAGAAATTACGCTAGCACCCATGAATAATTGAAAGCCAAGATCGAGAGTACGATCGGTATAAATTTGGCCGTTGATACTGCCAATTAATCGCTCAGCCGCACAGCGGCCGATGGCTTCACGTGGCGTAATAATGCTGGCCAACTGCGGCTGCAATGCAAGACCAATATCTAAGTGATTCACGCCTGCAATCCGAACATCGTCTGGCACTCGTCGCCCTAGACTTTGCAATGCCAAGAGCGCGCCTGCAGCAATGTCGTCATTGGTGCAAAATACGCCATCGACAGCTGGCATTTCCGCCAGCGCTTGCCGCATCAGCTCGCCGCCGAGTGTGAAACTGGATGAGGTGCTAGTTTGTACAATGTGCGCAGGCAGCTGGCGAGCTTCCAGCGCAGCGCGAAAACCTGCCTCACGTAACTGGGTTCGCGTATCCATCCGTGCGGCCAGATACACCATGTGTTGACAGCCTTGATCGAGCATCGCATCGACCATCGCTTTCGCAGCGGCTTGGTGATCTAAACCCACCGCGAGATCGATGGGGTTTTGCGGTAAGTCCATCATTTCGACGACGGGAATCGCTGCAATCTCAAGCATTTGCAGCGTTCGCGCAGTGTGATTCGATTCTGAAAGCAGCAGTCCATCGATATGAAATGAAAGCAACTGCTCGATTTGTTGTTCTTCACGCTCAGGCTCGTAGCCATAATGGCCGTACAGCGTGTGATAACCGGCTGGCATCGTAATTTGCTCGATACCTTGTGCTACGGCGGAAAAAACTTGGTTAGACATCGATGGCAGCAAGACGCCGATGGCGCGACTGCGTGAGTTCGATAACATCGCGGGCACGCGGCTGGGGATGTAGCCCAAAACATGCATCACTTCAGCAATTTTGGCCGCCGTGTTGGGCGCGACCAATTCGGGCGCGCGCAAATAGCGGCTAATCGTCATCTTCGATGTGCCGACTTGATCGGCGACGTCTTGCAGCGAAGGGCGGCGGGGTTTATCCAGCATGCGGTACGCCACAGACTGGGCAATTCGGGTCTTGTTTGTACTTTATTTCACGCCAGCGCGAGGTGCGGGCATCAAAGAGTTGCAGCCGACCAATCAGCGGTTCACCCAGCCCCATAATGACTTTCAGCGTTTCTGCCGCTTGTGCGGCACCAATAATGCCGACCAAGGGCGCAAACACACCAAAAGTCGCGCAAGGTCCATCATTGGCCTCGCCTTCTTCTTCAAATAAGCAGTGATAGCAAGGTGCGCCGGCGATACGGCTATCAAACACGCTCAGTTGCCCGTCAAAACGAACCGCTGCGCCGGATACCAAAGGGGTTTTGCTTGCCACGCAGGCGCGATTGACCGCATGGCGGGTGGCAAAATTATCGCAGCAATCGACGACGACATCGACCGCGTTGACGAGCTCAAGCAAGCGATCACCACTGGCGCGTTCTGCCAAGGGGTGAATGTCGATCTGGCTATTAAGTTGCTGCAAAGTGACTGCTGCCGATTGCGCTTTGTTTTGCCCAACGCGGTCTTCAGTATGCACAATTTGGCGTTGCAAATTGGTCAGATCTACATCGTCGTCATCAACAATGGTTAGGGTGCCAATGCCGGCGCTGGCTAAATACAAAGCCACCGGAGAGCCCAAACCACCGGCACCAATGATCAAAACATGCGCATTACACAATGCGGTTTGGCCTTCAATGCCAATTTCGTCGAGCAAGATATGGCGACTGTAGCGCAGCAGAGCCGCGTCATCGAGGTCAATTTGAGCAGATCGGGTTGGGCAAAAAGTCATAGCTCAAGACGCAAAAGCAAAGAAGCGCTAATTATAGCGCGCAGGAAGAGGAGTTTGGATTGTGTATTGTCAGAAAGTATCTAAATATGCAGTGCTTGGCAGTATATCCATCTAACCATTTATAAATAATGGCTAGATGGGTATACATGTCTTATAAATAGCGGCGTAGTTCTTCGGGCGTGTCATCATGATCGCCGTGCGAGTGTTTTTCCCATGCTTTGATATAGACATCGCGGCTTTTGATGTTGTGCTCTGGGATATTGAGGTTGTCAGATTGGACTTCTTCGCAATAGTGGGCGAGGGCGCGTTTGATTTTTTGCAGGATGTGGTTATCCAAATGAAAACCTGCCTCCATTAACACGTTTTCAAGTTTGAGTAGTGTGTGCTCGCTGATGCAGTATTGCACCGAAATACGATGATCACTCGGATGCGCTTGCACGGTCACACCTACAATACGCCCGAGTAGACGTGCCGCTTGCACTGCTTGATCGGTTGGCAGTGCGCTGAACACGATATCGCGGTGCTGGAGTTTGAGGTCGGTATGCGCTTTCATGATTGAGCCTATCGATAAGTCTTATCGTTGGTATAGATTAGGCTCTTTTTTTAGAAAATGCACGTCGATTTTTGGATTTTTGTCGCGAGCGAATAGAAAAAAACCGCTGGTTTTAAGCAGCGGTTTTTAGTGATGGTAGGCAATTAACTATTGGGTTGGTACACGACCACTTTCATGCCCGGAACTAAGTTTTGTCGATTCCATTTTTTGAGGTCGTCAAGGTCAACGTCATATTTTTTTGCAATCAAACTATAGGTATCGCCACGCTTGGCAACGTATTTGGTTGGCGCTGATTTCTTCCCATTTTTAGCGACGGCTTTACCAGGAATGTTCAAGGTATTTCCGACAGCAATGTGATTCGATTTTTGCCCGTTGATGGATTTAAGTTGAGCCACCGTAAGGCCGTAGCGATTGGCAATATTAAATAAGGTATCGCCCTTAGCTACCTTGTGTTCACCCGCTGCAGCTGATTTGGCGAGGATGGGCTGCGCTTTAGGCGCGTCATTGGCGCCAGTATCAATCACATCAGATTCGCGATTTTTATGCAGCGCGAGCAAAGTTTGTCGCTCAGAAATATCCAAGCCAGGCACTTTGGGAACCAAAATTGTTTGCCCACGGGCGATGCTGTCTTTGTTCGAGATGTCGTTAATGTCGCGTAGTTCGGCAGGTGCAATGCCAAAGGTTGCCGCGAGTTCATCAAAACGCTGGCCTGATTTAGTCACATACGGCTGCCAATTGAGTAGCGGCTCGGTGTATTGCGCTAAATTGCGTTCAAACACGGCTTTTTTGCTTACTGGCAACACCATATGGCGATCGTCTTTATGGGCAATGACAGGACGGATAAAGCCAGGGTTGAGGCGAAGTAATTCATCCACGCTGATTTCTGCCAATTTTGCCGCTACCGAAACGTCCATATGTTTGCCGGTTTGCAGTGTAGTGAAGTAGGCATAGTTATTCATCGGCGTTAAAGTCACACCATAGGCTTCGGGGTCGGCGATAATATTGCGAATGGCGAGCAATTTGGGAACATAATTGCGCGTTTCATCGGGCATTCTTAGATCGATATAGTTGGTCGGTAGACCCGCAGCTGCATTTTTGGCCACTGCGCGTTTGACTGCGTTTTCACCCCAGTTGTAGGACGCCAAAGCCAGCTGCCAGTCATCAAACATACCGTGAATATCTTGCAAGTACGATAATGCAGCACCTGTTGCCGCCACCACATCACGACGACCGTCGTACCACCATGTGCGCTCTAAACCATAGCGTTTGCCCGTGTCGGGAATAAACTGCCACATGCCCGCGGCCTTGGCGTGCGATTCGGCGCGTGGGTTGTAGGCCGATTCAATCATCGGCAGCAGCGCAAATTCCATCGGCATGCCGCGTTTTTCGACTTCTTCGACCACAAAATGCAGATAGGGATTGCTGCGATTGATGATTCGATTTAAGTAATCAGGACGGCTAGCGTAGTAGTTTTCCCATTTGCTGACCAAGGGGCTATCGATATCAGGAATCACAAAGCCTTTGCGCACCCGTGCCCATAAGTCTTTTTCCATTTGCGTTGTCATCACATTGCCAAACAAAGCATCCATCACTTTGGCGGTATCATGATCCAATGAGCCAGAAGGAATGCTAAGGTTGTAATCTAATCTGATGTTGGCTGGGTCTGCGGCAAAAAGAGAGGCCGATAAACAAGCGGAGAAGATGAGCGCAGGCAGTTGCAGCTTCATGAGCCGTGTCCCATTAAATGATGAAGTGAATCTCGCGATACTAAAGGTCGCTTTCATACCATGTCAACGCGTTAGCAGCGTTTATTTGATTAACGGAAAGAATCTTTCCATTGTCGAAGCGCAGTAAAACAATCCAAAGCAGTTTTGATCTCCTGCCTATGCTGCGCAACGCACTCTACAAAAGCGGCATCATGGACTCGCAAGTAAGGATTAGTCGTTAGTTCTAGCCCAATTGTGCTGGGCAAAGTCGGCTCATTGCGGGAACGTTTTTCACTTTCGATGGCCTGACGATTTTGTGTTGCTAAGTGCATGGGGTCAACAGCTAGCGCAAAGCGCAAATTACTGAGCGTGTATTCATGCGTACAGCAGACCTGCGTTTCCGGTGGTAAAGCGGCAAGTCGCTTTAGACTGTGAAATAGTTGCTCGGCAGTGCCTTCAAATAGTCGGCCACAGCCGCCTGCAAATAAGGTGTCACCGCAGAAAACCGCGCCCGCGCCATAGTAGCTGAGGTGATCGAGTGTATGGCCGGGGGTGGCGATCACTTGGAATGATGTACCGAGCAGGTCGATGGTTTCATCGCCTGCTAAGACATGGTTGACGTATTGAATGCCCGCTGGCCCATAAATGGGAAGGTCAGGTCGCGCTAGCTCAGCAAGACCATCGGTATGATCGTGATGATGATGGGTGATGATGATGCCTGCTAATTCACAATGATGCTCGGCCAGCCAACTTTGTAATGGCTCTGCAGCACCCGGATCAACCGCGACGACTTGCTGGTCGTTTTGCAGTAGCCAGATATAATTATCGGTAAAAATAGGAAGGCAGCTAATTTTGAGCATTTGCGATATTAATCCTGTGAGCCACTGTGATGAATGCTGAGTTTGATCATTTTGCCGCTTGGTTGGCGACTCCGCTAGGGCGATATGTCGCATTGAGCGAAGCCGCGTGGTTTGAGCGTGCGGCGGTAGACTTGTTTGGTTATAAAGCGGTGCAACTCGAATTACCGCAACTAGATTGTTTGCGCAGCAATCGTATGCCTTGGCGACTGCAAGCCGGTGAAGCGGCGGGCACGCAACTAAAATGCGCTGCCCATGAGTTGCCGTTTGATGAGCAGAGCCTTGATCTCATCGCGCTACCGCATGTGTTGGATTTTTCGCCCGACCCGCACGCGGTGCTCCGAGAATGCCAGCGCGTCTTGCGCCCAGAAGGCCGGTTACTGATTACCGGCTTTAATCCATGGAGTTTATGGGGCTTGCGCCGACTGAAACCCAATCAAGATATGCCGTGGAAAGGCAACTTTGTCGCGCTGCCCAAATTAAAAGATTGGCTCACTGAACTCGATTTGCAAGCCGTCAACGATGAGCATTTGTGTTATCGCCCACCGATTCAGCGAGCGGGCTGGTTAGAAAAAAGCCGTTTTTTTGATCAAGCGGGTTATCGTTTATGGCCCGCAGGCGGCGGCGTGTATTGCCTTGAAGTCGTCAAGCGCGTACGCGGCATGCATGTGATTGAACCACAATGGCGAACGGTAACGGTGAACCAAAATGCGGCTGTGGTGGTCGAGAAAATGCGCCAGCAGGCCAGCAAAGATCGATGTAAGTGAGGTATTGCCATCTAGGTATTAATAATTAATGTCTAGGTGGTAATACCTTATGTTTTATTTTTCACATTGCTTGGCGGTTTCTAGCATCGATTTGAGTATTTTATTGCCTTCTTCTCGGCTTTTGCTGGGGATGCGAATATCGTAGCCGCTGCCCAAATTGCCGCCACCAAAAGCGATTTTAACGTCTTCATCGCCGACATCGACAAATTGCACCACTGTTAAATTAATAAATCGTTCGGCCTTGGCTTCGCTCGGTACTTTCCACGGACAGAAAGTCGCCGCGAAACTAGGTGCTGCGGTTAAAATGAAAACCAAACTAATCGCAATTTTGCGCATGATCTAATCCGAAAGTGAATCAAAGATGATTGAAATTTACACTGATGGTGCTTGTAAAGGTAATCCAGGGCCCGGTGGTTGGGGCGCTTATTTGAAATATGGCGAACACGAAAAAGAACTCTTTGGCGGCGAAGCGCATACTACCAATAACCGCATGGAATTGCTCGGCGTTATTTCAGCGCTCGCAGCATTGACGCGTACCTGCGAAGTCACGATTCATACCGACTCCCAGTACGTTAAAAATGGCATTGAAACGTGGATTCACGGTTGGAAAAAAAACGGCTGGAAAACCGCTGCCAAACAGCCCGTGAAAAACGAAGACTTGTGGAAACTGCTCGATGAACAAGTCGCACGACACCAAGTGCAATGGCGCTGGGTAAAAGGCCACGCTGGCAATCCCGGTAACGAACGAGCCGATCAGCTGGCCAATCGGGGTGTTGAGTCATTGGCTGGCTAGTACTGGAAATACGCAGTGAAAGTGAACGCCTTGATTGGGCTGACTGTGAATTTCAATGCTGCCCTTGAGTTGTTGAGTGATCAGGTTATACACAATATTCATGCCCAAGCCACTGCCGCCACGCCCCATCTTGGTGGTGAAAAAGGGGTCGAAAATATGTTTTTGCGTATTTTCATCCATCCCATTCCCGTCGTCGCGATAGTCCAAGATCAGCTTACCTGCAGCGCCTTGAGTCAATTCAATCTTCATCAGGCCATTCGATTTGCCCTCAAATCCGTGCAATAGACTGTTATTGATGAAATTGGCGATAATTTGCGAAATACTGCCAGGGTAGGTATCTGCTTCAATGCTAGGATTGCATTGGGCTATCCAGCGATACGGTGTGTGCTTCACACTCGGAGATAGGTTGAGCAAAATCTCGTTCAGATAATCGCTAACATTAATTCTGCGTCGAATATCACTATTTTGATCAACAGCGATTTCTTTAAAGCTTTTCACGAGTTCGGCGGCGCGCTGCAAATTCCGCTCGGTGACGAGGACGTTTTCTATTGCGGTGTTGACGAAACTGAGCAAGCGATTTTTTCCTAGTTTGCCAGAATCAATTTCAGCGGCGATTTGTTTGAGCTCGCTGTGCAAAGTGCTGCTCGCCGTCACGCCGATGCCAATCGGCGTGTTGATTTCGTGGGCAATGCCAGCGACGAGACGCCCGAGCGAGGATTGCGGTGTGTGTTCGCCAAAAATACTGTGCATTTCACTGGTCGTTGGATGAAGTCGGGCATCCGGTGCAATAACGGCTTGACTGATTTGCTGGATAAATCGGTGATAGTTTGATTTTGTTCAAGGTAGACGTGGCCTAAATGCCAATGTGATTCAGCAATGTACTCCATTGCCTAAGGTCGCTTAATGCAAACCCCGTAAAAACTGTGCTTCGGATTGTTCCAATTCATTGGGGTAATAAAAGTGATTGACCCCGATATTGATGGCTAGCTTGCTGGCCAGATAGGGATTATCAATTTTATCGATGAGCTGTTCGGCGTCTTGAAAGTAGCGAGTGCCTTGGCCCGGATCGCCCAATTCCTTGCTGATTTGGCTCAGACCAATGCGTGACTCAATACCCGAAGCGACATCGCCAGTGAGTAAGCTCGTATCAATACAACGAGTCCAATATTGCAATGCATCGCGGTATTCGCTGCGTGTGTAGTGAATCCGACCCAGCGCTTCAAACAGGCGACCCGCTTGCCAAGCGAGTGCATGCTCTTCGGCAAAAGTCAGTGCGAGTTTGAGTTCCGCTTCGATGGTGGCCGCTTCACCGATGCGCTCCAGCGTAAAGTAGCGTTGATAGAGCGCATCCAATTGCAAGGCGTAGTCGCCTTGGTTCTTTGCAGAAGTTTCAATTTGCTGATAAATACGCAGTGCGATGCGAGGATGCTGGCGGGCAATTTTTGCGAGCCGCTGCAAATCAGAATGCATGAATTCCTCCGGGTTCGTTCTGCGTGTTTTAGATTTATAGCTTAATCCATCGCCGTTTCTTCCCTATTTTGTCGACTCAAAAGCGATCACATCCATGCCCATCACGCCGAGCGACATACTCTGATGCAAGGCTTGATGATGCGCTGATTGACCTGCTGCCGCTTTGGCGATCAGTAGCGGTAAAAAATGTTCGGGCGTGGGATGGGCACGGCGGGCGTGGGGCAAATTGTCTTGCCAGTCTGCCCAATCAGCAGGACTGTAGGTATTGAGCGCTGAATAAGCTGCAGCAATGAACTCAGCCGTATACGGTTCAATTTCAAAATCAGTTTTTCCGGTTTGCATCCGACTAAATGCGTCGCGTAAATTGTGCGTGATACTACCCGAGCCAATCAGCAGGACATCATCCGGCAGAATTTCAGCCAAACGTTCACCTAACGCCCAGTGCACGGCAGCATCCGTGTTTTGCGCTAATGAGATCGTCACTACTGGCACATCGGCGGCGGGATACATTAGTTTCAGCGGCACCCACGCGCCGTGATCCAGTGCGGGGTCATCGGTAATGGCCACTGTGAGCCCAGTGTTGGCGAGTTGCTGCGCTAGACGTTGTGCAAAATCAGCATCGCCTTGCGGGCGATATTGCATCTCGTAGAGTTCAGGCGCAAAGCCGCCAAAGTCATGCCATTCCTGCCATTGGTGGGCGATGCCAACCGTGGTGTGCGCTTGAATATTGTGCGCGGAGATCAGAACGATTAGTTTGGGGCGCGGCTGGGTTTGGCCGAGTGAAATTAAAAAATCGTGTGCTGGCACATCGTCAATCACCAATGACGGCGCGCCGTGACTAATAAATAAAGTACGTGGCATAAGTGCATCCTTTTTGATGCCTCAATCATACGATTTTGCATAAAATGCTGCGGCGAAATGATTTGAACGAGTCATCGAAAAAAAATGAACTGTGGGCTGTTTAGTAAAGAACGTAAAAGAATGGGAGTCCACGAAAAACACGAAAGGCACGAAAAAATACAAGCGCGAGCAGAGTCAAAGCATTGAACGTGTAGGAGCGGGCAAGCCCGCTCCTACATATAAAATCATTTTCTTGCGTAGAAACTTAAGAGGCTTTGTTTTTTTGTCTTTCTTTTGTATTTTTCGTGCCTTTCGTGGACTCCGGGTTTGACTTTGGATTTCGCCGCTCTGGGCGCAGGCTGGTGCGAACATCAGTTACAATAGCGGCCATTGTTTTGTGGGGAACTTGCATGCGCCAAATCTTTTTAGATACCGAAACGACCGGTTTACGCGTTGAAGACGGCAATCGTTTGCTCGAGGTAGCTGGGGTCGAAATGATTGACCGCAAATTATCCAAAGCGGAGTGCCATTTTCATCGTTTTGTGAATCCAGGTCGCGACTCGGAAGAGGGCGCATTGAATGTTCACGGCTTAACGACTGAGTTTTTGGCCGATAAGCCCAAATTCGCTCAAATCGTTGATGACTTTCTCGACTTCGTCAAAGGCAGTGAACTGATTATTCACAACGCGCCGTTTGACGTCGGTTACCTGAATATGGAGCTGGGCAAACTCGGGCGCGGCAAGATTGAAGATTACGTTGAGAGCATCACCGATACGCTGAAAATGGCCAAAGACCTGTGGCCAGGCAAGCGTAATAGCCTTGATGCGCTCTGTGATCGTTATGATGTCGATCGCTCTGGGCGGACTTTGCACGGCGCGCTGATCGACTGCGAATTGCTCGCCGAAGTGTATATGGCGATGACGCGGGGGCAAGACAGCCTATTGATCGACTTTGCGCCGACTGCCGAAGAAAACGCCAGCAATTTAGAGCGCCGCAATAGTAGCCAACCGCTGATCATTACGCAGGCCAGCGCTGAAGAACTCGCTTTACATCAAAAATATCTCGATGCCCTTGATAAAACCGTTAAAGGGAGCTGTGTATGGCGTGAACTTGAGCCGCTAGCGACGATCGAGGGCAATCCACAATGAGTGTTTGCATGAATACCACTGAACTTAAAGCAGCCGCGCACGCCGCGTGGGACGACCATGACGAAGCCTTGGCCGAACAGCACTTTTTGGCTGCGCTAGCGATCGACGAGCAAGAAGCGGTGACGAACTACGATTTGGCGCTGCTGTATAAATATCAAAGCCGTTGGGCCGAGTCGCTGCGCTACAATCGCCGCGCAGCAGAACTCAATCCCGAAGATGAGGCCGCGTGGTGGAATCTGGGTATCGCCGCAACGGCGATTTCGGATTGGGAAACTGCCTCCAAAGCGTGGGCATTTTTTGGCATCACTATGCCGCTGGATGCGGCGTCGACAGCCGCGCCCGATTTAAAACTGGGCCTGATTCCAGTGCGAATCACGCAAGACGATCAGGTTGAAGTGCTGTGGGCGAATCGCCTTGATTCGGCGCGGGCGCAGATTGTCAGCGTGCCGATGCCTGATTGTGGCGTGCGTTACCACGATATTGTGTTAATTGACGGCGCACCGCGCGGAACGCGGGAACTCAATGGTAATCCAGTGCCAGTATTTGACTGGTTAGAATTCTGGCAACGATCCAAATATTCGACGTATGTGATTGAAGCCATTGTTCCTACTGAATTGGCTACTAATACCTTTGGTAAAATGGTGGCCGACTCCGGTTTGGCGCTCGAAGATTGGGCTAGTAATGTACGGACGTTGTGTAAAGCATGCAGTGAAGGTACACCGCATGAACATCACGATCACGTTGTTGAGGATGTGAAGGAGTGGCAATCTGAACGCGAATATGGCGTCGCCGCGCTGAACGATCAAGCACTGGCTGACGTGCTCGACGCTTGGCAAGCTGCGCATCCTGAAGTCGAAATCATTGAGGTGTACAACGCGCTTGATGCTGATGAAGACGCTGAGGGCGAGTCAGAATGAGCGCGCTGGCGCTGGTTCCCGCCGCAGGTAGCGGTAGCCGTATGGCGTCCGCCACGCCGAAACAATACTTGGATTTGCTCGGGCAACCGTTGATCGCGCACACGTTGCGCGCTTTGCTGGGCGCGGCGCGATTGGCGCAAGTGGTCGTCGTTATTTCCCCAGAAGACGAGTGGTGGGAAAGCTATGACTGGTCTGATTTACTCGGCGAGTCGTTCGCACACCTGCTGGTGCTGCGCGTTGGTGGCGACAGCCGTGCGCAATCAGTTCTAAATGGCTTAGCGGCGTTGCCTCAATCTGATACGTGGGTGCTCGTTCACGATGCGGCTCGTCCTTGTATCACCAGCCAGCAAGTTGATAATATGGTTGCTCAGTTAGAGTATGACGCGGTAGGCGGTATTTTAGCTGTTCCAGTCGCAGATACCCTGAAAGTGGCAACGAATGAGCAGAGCATCGCTCGCACGACGCCACGTGCCGGACTCTGGCAAGCACAAACCCCGCAAATGTTCCGTCAGCAAGAACTGCTGTCGGCACTACAAGCCGCTTTGCCCGAACACGTGGCAGATATTACCGATGAAGCCAGCGCGCTAGAACGGTTGGGAAAATCCCCAAAATTGATTATGGGTAGCCCGTGGAATTTAAAAGTGACTTATCCGCAGGATTTGATTTTGGCGGGATTATTGCTGAAATCCAATCAATAATATTTGATGCATCTTGTGATTTTTTGAGGGCTAGAAATGAGTATGGTTTATTATTTTTATAACTTCATTCTGCTGCATAAAGAGGGTATAGCAATTATTGTTGCGATTTTTGGATCGGTTTTTGTTATTTTAAATTATAGAAACTCTATTGATTCTAAAAAACAGTCAAGAAATGATGTTCTGTTTAAACTTAAGAATGATGTCTTGATCGGTGTGAAAAAAATAGAGGCAGATTGGCAGGGTATTTTGAATGAACATTTAAGACTTATCAATGATATTAGCAGAAACTCAAAAATCCCTAAATTCAAGAAGCAAGATGCGCTTTTAACTTTCAGCAGTCACACTAGCTTCTTTGAACAGTCTTTATTAGATGCAAAAGCAATGTCAGTAGACGTTGTTAGTAAAATTGATTTGATGTCAGAAAAAGAGGCTCAGAAGCTCTTGCATGTTTTTGCCCAATGTTCCGATTCAATTTCGCGGAATCGCAATGAGCAAATTAGAAAAAATAAAGAAGTGCTAGATTTTTTGGGAGAGGTGTAAAATCAATAACAGTTTTTTATTATGAGTTAATAATTAGCCGATTTTTAGCTGAGTGAGCGAGGCTGTTCTCATAGTTTTAAACCCTCTGCAATAAATAATTTTAATCACAGCGTCAACTCACTGATAATGCATTAAAAAGCCCGCTTGTTCAATTAAGCGGGCTTTTTATAATCTTGTGCTGAATTAACTTCACACAACTTGCTGTGGAACGGCTGAGTTGGTGAATTTCACGCCATTGAGCAGCTTTTGATACATTTCAGGATCAATCCATTCTTGCTGGCATTGCGCTGAAAATTCAATTTGCGAGAGCTGGATTTCGCCCATGCGCGGATTGTAGGCATCGTGGCGGAAGGCTTGCGCGTAACCCGTTTCGGTTTCGTGGGCGATGATGGAATGCAATCTAACGTCGCTTTCGCCGTTGGCCATCACCGTTTGCGCCAACACCTGATCAATAATCACAAAGAAGAGGCGGGCAAACTGTTCAGCCGATGGTGACACTGGCATCGAGATCCAGCGCGCGGAAAATGTTTTGCATAGACGAATATATTCCGCATCATCTTTATCCCAAAAACAAATCGCATGATCGAATGCATCGATCACGTCGCGAATGGTGCCTTTCATCAAGCCAAAATCGTAAACCATTTGCCCATTATCGAGCGCATCGGCTTCCAGCAGCACTTCTACTTTATAGCTGTGGCCGTGGATCGATGTGCGGCAGCGCTCAGACGAGCAATTGCGAACGATATGGGCGTTTTCAAATTTAAATAGTTTGCGAATCAACATATGAATAGCTGGCGATGAGTGAGGCTTGTTTTTAACAGAGTCAGCGCTTGAGGGCAAGGCGGGGTCTCGGTAATTGGCTGATTTTTGGGTGTACTTAATACCACTGCTTTTGAGCTTAACGGATGCTAATCGTGATTTCTTTCAAGAAAACAAAGTGAAAGAATCACGAAAGCGCCTGATTGACACAGATTTTCGAAAGAGAAAAAACATGAGGTTTTCGTCACATTTTAGTCATGTTTTGCAAAAAAATTACTGCATTGACTACTGAGCTAATTAGATTGTAGTTACATCAGAAAACGCTAATTAATGTATTGCTTTCAAGCTTTGTTGCGATTTATATCAATTAAATCATTGGTTTGATATTTTTTTGTTGCAGTGCAGTACAAGTGCGTTAGTCGTGTTATGTAGTAAATAATACGGAAGTACTATTTTTGCTCGCCACCCACAATTTTGTTTGGATTTAGGGTGTTGACAATGGTTTTGGCTTAAGGATAAATCGTAATTGCCGAGGTCGGCCTGGAAGTGGTGTGGTCGGTCAGCAAGGGCTAATGCCAGAATTCTTACAAAATGGTAACAGCTCTAAGTTGCAGAATAAGACCAATTATTTTGCAGCATGAATGCCAATCAATAATATGGAGGAGACTTTAATGTCCCATTTGAATCGCATCGCATTTGCAGCTATTCCGGCCGCTATTGCAATGATCTCAGTAAGCGCATTTGCTGCTACTGCATGGAATAGCACTTCTACCTACGTCGCTGGCGACGTTGTGACCTACTCTGGTAAAGATTTTAAAGCCAAGTGGTGGACACAAGGTAACGTACCTGGAACAGAGCAATGGGGTCCTTGGGAAGTATTGACCGGTCCAGTGGTAACAGTTGCTCCGACAGTTGCCCCTACTGCAGCACCAACATCAACACCAGTTAGCCCAACCGCAACGCCAGCACCGGGCGCATGTACTTATGCCGCTTGGAACGCTGCAACTGCTTACAACGGTGGCGCATTAGTTAGTTCAAATGGCCGCAACTACAAAGCACAATGGTGGACACAAGGCAATGAACCAGCGACTAATGTAGGTTCTGGCAAGCCGTGGCTTGATCTTGGTCCTTGTGGCGGCAGCGTAGCGACGCCAACACCAACACCAACAGTAGCACCGGCAACACCTACACCTACAGTGGCTCCAGCAACGCCAACGCCAACAGTGGCTCCAGCTACTCCGACTCCGACAGTTACGCCACCAGCAACACCAACGCCGACAGCCACTCCAATCGTAGGGACGCAAGACCAATGCCGCCCAGCTGGCTTGGTGTCTGAAGTTGCCAACGTGCCATACTGCGATGTTTACGATACTGCTGGCCGTGAAAAACTCGCTAACAATATGAAACGCCGTAGTATCGGTTACTTCACCAACTGGCGTACTGGCAAAAATAACCAGCCTTCATACCTTGGTGCTGATGTGCCTTGGGGTGATATCACTCACGTGAACTACGCATTTGCACACGTGAATGACCAATGGAAAGTGTCGATTGGTGATGTAAACAATCCAAACAACTCTTCAGTAGGCATGGAATGGCCGGAGAAAGGCGCTAAATACGCCTTGAATCCAAATCTGCCATACAAAGGCCACTTCAATATGTTGCAAGCCAACAATAAGAACGGCGTTAAATTGCTGCTCTCTGTTGGTGGTTGGGCCGAGACTGGTGGCTTCTTTAATGATGCCGATGGCCGTACCGTATCAGGTGGTTTCTACGCATTGACGACTGACCCAGTGACGGGCGCAGTTCGCCAAGATCGTATCGATGCATTTGCTAAATCAGCAGCTGCTTTCGTTAAGAAATACAACTTTGACGGTATCGATATCGATTACGAATACCCAACTTCAATGAGCGATGCTGGTAATCCAGAAGACTGGAAGATTGGCAATGCAAAACGTGGCGATTTGTGGAAAGGCTATATGGCCTTAATGAAAACTCTACGTACTGAGTTGGACAAACAAGCCGTTGCTGATAATAAATACTACCAATTGACGATTGCATCACCATCGTCAGGCTACTTGCTACGCGGTATGGAAGACTTCGAAGCGGTTAAATACCTCGACTTCGTGAATATCATGACCTACGACTTGCACGGTGCATGGAACCACTTCGTGGGCCACAATGCTGCTTTGTATGATTCAGGTAAAGATAACGAAATCGCTGATGCGAAGATCTACGACACAGCAGGTGATGGCAAGTACTACAATGCGCAAGGTTACTTGAACATTGACTGGGCTTATAAATACTTCCGTACTGCATTGGCAGGTGGTCGTATCAATATCGGTCTGCCGTACTACACTCGCGGTTCACAAAACGTAACGGGCGGCACAAATGGTCTGTGGGGTCTTTCTGCCCTTGCGGATCAAAAGAAATGCTACCTCGGTACTGGCGGCAACTTAGGTCCTGATGCATTGAGCCCGAAAGCAGGTGCACCATGCGGCTTTGGTGCACAAGGTATTGATAACTTGTGGTTCGACCGTGATGCAGCTGGTAATGAAATGTTTGCCGGTGTGAATCCGTTGTGGCACGTGAACAACTTGCGTGATGGCTTGCCAACACCGTACGTTGCTCAATACGGCCATGATGTGACTAAACCTGCTGGTCAAGCCATCGGTAACTACATCGAGTCTTATGATGATGTTGCTAAATCATCTTGGCTGTGGAACCCAACGAAGAAAGTGTTCTTGTCGACTGAAAATGAGAAATCATTTGCAGCCAAAGTACAGTACGCAATCGACCAAGGTGCCGGCGGTATCATGTTCTGGGAAATGGCGGGTGACTACAGTACGCCAGCTCAAAACGGTACTTCTTCATACGGTATGGGTAGCTACTTGACTGCAATGGCAGCGAACAAATTACGTGCAGCAGCACCGTACGGTGTGAAAGCGGGTGATGAGAAGTTTGTTCAGCCAGCTGAAGTATTGGATGTAGCAATTGATTTGGTTGGCTTCAAACCTAAGGGCGATGATAACTACCCACTCGCTATCGGTGTGAAACTGAAAAACAACTCAAATGTTGATCTGACTGGTGCGAAAGTATCATTCAATATCGCACCGTCTACGCCATTGGTACCAGCGACAGTTCAATTCTTGAAACCTAGCGATCCACCTACAGGTGCAGGCATTGAAAACCTCGTTGATATCTACAGCGGCGGTACTTGGTCTGCAGTGCCAGCATCAAGCACTGTTGGTAACGTCGGCGGTTTGCCAAACGGCTTCCACCGCGTAACCTACGAGATGAAAGCATCTGGTTGGGGTGTGTCTGACTTTAGCGCAGGCAAAACCATCACCATCGGCATGCGTGTGTTTATGCCTATGACTATACCAAGTGGTGTAACCCTCACTCTGCCAAACGGCAAAGTGTACGGTATCAAGCAATAAGCTAGACCTTGACTCAGCTTGGCTGAGTTAACGAAAAACGCCACGATTAAATCGTGGCGTTTTTTATTGCTATCGTTGGGTGTCTATTGTTCAAGCTATTATTCAATAAGGCTTGGATGGATATACCTTTTTAGCTAGTGAGCGATACGTTTTGTTTGGGAATAAAAAATCCCGCCAAGCTTGGGCGGGATTTGGGCTGAAGAATTAATCTTAGCGTACATGCAGCCAGTCAATCAGTGGCTGCCACTCTTCACGATCACGCTCCGTTTTTGACTGAGGTAAGTCAAACAAAGTCATGCCACGCTGAATGGTTTGATTGTACAACTGCGTATCGCGCAAGCAAGTCAGTAGCGGTAAGTCGTAACGACTTAAAAAGTCGGGCAGTTGCTGTGCGGACTGTGTGCGTGGATTGACGCGCATACCGACAACACCAATTTTAACTTCACCACGCCGTACCGCTTTCAATTCTGCTAATTCAGCGAAAAAATCAGCGCAGGCCCAGAGATCAAAAGCGGATGGCAAAACTGGTACGATGACGTGATTCACTTTGCTAATGACATGCTTGAGTTTTTTTCCGGTAAAGCAAGCGGGCGTATCCAGAATGGCGACTTGGCATCCTTGGGGTGGGCGGGCGATTTTGTCTTCGCCGATATCCCAGCGATGAATAAACGGAAGTGAGCTGGGACGTAAATTAAGCCAATGGTGGCTAGAGTGTTGCTTATCTAAATCGCCCAGCATCACGGCGTCCTCTTGCCATGCAAAGTATGTTGCTAAGTGGGTGGAGAGAGTTGATTTACCGCTGCCGCCTTTGGGATTGGCGATCAATATTTTACGCATTGCCTAAAACTCATAATCAAAACCATTTGTGATTATGTCAGAATTTTGCAGAGTAAATGTGAAGCTTTGGTTAAATTATTGCTTTTTTGTGAAAGTAATTTGAAATTTATAAGTCAATGTTAATTGGGGCGCTATTTGAGTGAACTCTCGTGCTTAAGCCAGCAGAATCTGACCATGTGCTGACTTTATTTTCGTTTAAGTAACAAAACCGACAAACCCCTGTCCAAAAGGGCTAGCCGGATCAGGTAGGTCTTACGGTATGGGTTTAAGTTGCTTTCTCTGGGCTTGGCTCAGGTTTTTTCAGGCTCACTGTAGCACCAGCAGGGATACCTTCTTTTTCCCAGCGATCAAATTCGGCCATGATGGTGCTGTATGTTTTTTGGCTGATCTCGGGTAGCGCTCCTCCAAGTGCTTCTTTAGCTTGGGAGAAGCCCAGTTCGACGGCATCACGGATTTTTTTCATTTGTGCTGGGTCGTCGCCCATCGCAAATTTTGCAAAGCTTAAAATTCGCTCAGAGACTTTCCTCACCCCCATCTCTCCATCTTCAGATATGGCGGCTTTCGCAGCGTCGATAGTACCTTGATCGGCAGTCAGTTTTTGCTCACCGCTGACCACTTTTGACATCGTCAGACCTTGTTGCTCAAGCAAGGGGCGAATCAAATTCATCATTGCTTCAACTTGCCGTTCTGAATCTGCAAGCATGCTCGATAGTTCTGCTGGCATCATACGTGGTTTGCTGTAGGTGAGTGATTCAGTCGCTTCCCCGCTCAGTTTGACCTTGTCGGTTGGCGGTGCTTCGCTAGTCTTTGTAGGCTCCGTGGCTACTTTGCGGGTGGAAACGTTGGCTGCAAGGCTGCTGGAGTTGGTACTGGAAACTTGGAGTGACATTTTAATCACCTTAAAACGAATAAAGACAGATATGTATCCTTTATATCCTCATTAAGAATTGATTCAATAGGTAAATAGTGCCGCTTGAGGTGTTAAATGGCATAAAAAGAAAAGTAAATGACGGGCGGTAGGGAGTTAAGATTCAATCCTATCAACTTAAGCCTTCAGACCGTTGCTTTGTAAGCAATGTAATCGTGAGGTTTGGGGTGATTGGTGCGTTCTTTCCTCGCTCTGGGATTAAAATTGATCAACGATTTCCTGAGCTCAGTCAGCGCAAGCTTCAG
>CAUOZE010000047.1:0-26714 GCA_963508915.1 uncultured Deefgea sp. | reverse complement strand
TGAGAGTGGACACATTACGAAGGGAGTCAGTTAGGGTGCTTAATCATATAGTAATTAATAATCAAAGAGTTATGTTTGTTTCTGCATCATGCCGGATGGAGATTGAAAAAACAAGCAGCGCTTAAGTTGATACGATTGAGCCAAAACCCCCAACAGCAATAAACCAACAACGGCACACGCTAGCCAAAACTTATAGCTCAAATTAATTTTCAATTTAGCTCGCTTCCATGAAAATGACGCATAAGGTATATCCATCTAGACATTGCTTATCAATAGCTAGCGAGCAATACATTCCACAATAAATCTATTTTGGCGCTAAACCCAGATCATCCAGCCGCATTAAGATTTCTGTTTTTCTCTCCGCTTTGATTACCTGCCAATGCACGTATTGCTGTGCGCCAATCATGGCATATAGCATATTCAGCGATAAATTCGGCATGCTGGCATGCAGTTGCGCGTAAATCACAAAGGGGTCACTCGCCATAAATTGCTCGACACTCACAATCCCCACTTGCGCCAGCATCGCTTGGCTTTTGGGGCCAAGGCCTTTGAGTTGTTTTACGCTCATACCTTGCTGCATGACCTTGAGTGCTGAATTTTAAAGGAATGATAAGACTTCAACCGACATCCCGCGCCGTAACTCGCCCGCGCTCAGTGCCAATATGTTTTGGCCAAACACCACCGCACCATCGATTTTTCTAAATTTTGCAAGGCTACGCAGTGGCTCAGAATCTGGCGTTTTCGCGGCGGTGTCAGGATCCAGCGTCGTCATAATGCAGCGCTCGCAAGACTTGCCGAGCTGAAACTCAACATCAGCAATCCGAATCCGTTGCCAAGTATCTTCTGCAAATGGCTCGCTATTGGCGATCACCAAATTAGGGCGAAAGCGCAGCATCGACATATCTCGCCCGATGCGGTGACTCAGTTCGCGCAGCGAACCTTCACCGATCAACAGCAAAGGATAGGTATCAGCAAATCCAACCGGAATCTCCGGATGACGTTTCACACGACGATGGCTCTCTAGGCCAGTCCACATCAAATGCACTTGCTGGCCCAAATACGCCGACAGCCACGCATCGGCATCAAGCGCACCGCGCAGCGCCAAAAATTCGTTTTCCCATACATCAGCCAGATGCGTTTCGCTAAAATTACCCAGCGGCACAAACAAATCAACGCAATTGGGCGCTTTGAGCCACAGCCCATCACTGGTCGGCTCAGCATCAATCAGTAATAAACGCGGCTCGGTGCGGCCTGTGATGTATTTGCCTTCGGCTGTTGCAACCATCCACTCCCGATCAAATTGCAGGCCGCGCTCGGTCAGCAAGCTCGTTGTCAACGACTGGGCGCGACACGATTTCAGCGGGTAACGGAAAATGGCAGACAGCGTCATCATTATGGTGTTTCTCCAGTAAGGGCAGGCGTGGTCGCAGTGTACCAATATCGTGGCCTTAGGGCGCGCTGTTGCTGCACCTGTATCTGCTCTCCCACAGTCAATCGAATCGCGCCCATTTGATCGGTACGTAATATGGTTGAGCCCGCCGCCGTATAGCGCGCCACAACATCAGGATGCGGATGGCGAAAATGATTCATAAACCCGGCTGAAAACACCGTGTATTTAGCTTGTAACGTGTGGATAAAGAGCTCAGAGGAAGCGGTTTTACTGCCATGATGTGGCGCAATCACAATGTCGGTGGGCGGTAAGCCCGCTGCGACCAATTCACCCTCTTCCAAGCGACCAATATCGGCTGGAATCAGTAGACTATGCTGGCCATTATCAATCCGCAACACACAGCTTTTGGCGTTGTCATTGAGCGCAACATAGTCCGTATGCAGCCAAAGCATTGAAAACTGGACGCCATTCCACTGCCATGATTGCCCTGCTTGGCAAGGTTGCTGCGCAATGCTCGTTGCCAACAGCGGCTGCAGTGGCGGCAGACTATGCACAATCTGCGCAATCGGCAAAGCACGTCCGCCCTCTTGACCCAACAGAACTGAGGCGGCACCGATGTGATCTGCGTCGTTGTGCGACAAAATGAGTTTATCCAGCACATGTATCCCCGCTTGCCGTAATACCGGCAATAGCACCCGCTCACCATTGGCGGCATGCCCCGTATCGAACAACAGCGCGTAATTTCTTGTTTGCACCAAAACGCTCAAGCCTTGGCCTACATCCAAAACTTGAGCAACAAACACCTTCTCTGGAATAGCGATTTTGGGTGTAAAAAACAGCGGCAATAACATGACCCACCCTAGCCACCGAGCAGGAATACCTCGGGGTAATAAGAGCAAGGCAATACCCAGCATGGCAAGCGGCAACATACTCATCGATGGTGTATTGATCTGCAAATCAATCATCGGCAAGCTTACACACCATTGCAACAGCCAATCGACCCAAGAAAAAATTCGCTCTGCCCATTGCAATAAAGTGCCGCTAGGCTCTAACACACCGAGCATTGCCAGCGGTGTAACCAGCATGCTCACCACGGGAATCGCCACCGCATTGGCCAACGGTGACACCAAGGGAAATTGCCCAAACACCATCAGTAAAATCGGCATCGAGGCAATGGTGGCCGCCCATTGCGTACCGACCCACAGCTGCCATTGCTTCAAGTCGCCAATCCGATTGGAGCCCGCCCAAATCAAATAGCCCACCACCATAAACGACAGCCAAAACCCCACCGACAACACGGCAAACGGATCAAACACCACCACAGCCATCAGCGCAGCGGCCCAGATTGCGCTTTTTGCCATCGGTTTGGCGCGCCACAAACACAGCGCCGCCACCAAGAGCATCAACACCGTGCGCTGGGTCGGCACGGCCATCCCCGCCAGCAGACTGTAGATCAAGGCGGTCAACACACCCGCTATCAGTGCGGCACGTTGCGCCGCAAAGCGCTGCGCTAATTGCGGAATTCGCCGCCACACAAACAGCACAACACTGGCTGAAAACGCCGCCAGCAAAGTAATGTGTAAACCCGAAATACTAATCAGATGCGTAATGCCAGTCTGCGCAAAGCGCTGCCACTGCGGTTTGGGAATTCCACCTTGATCACCGATGGTCAGCGCGACAATCACGCCTTGATACGGCGCATCGGGCAAAGCGCGCACAATGCGCTCGCGAAGTGCCGCGCGTATCCTCACTAACCATGCGGCATGGGCAAAATCATTGCGCCGTTCCACCGATTTAACACTGCCCACCGCTGCAATATTCTGCTGTAAAAACCAACTCTCCAAATCAAAACCGGCAGGATTCACTGCGCCATGAATTGGTTTGAGTTTCAACTGCAAGCGCAAACGCTCACCCGCGCTAAATTGGCTGTGTTTCCGATTGGCATTCACTTGAATGCGCTGCGGCTGCCAGCCATTAATCGGCTGCTCTGGGGTCAACACAAAGCGCGGGCCGAAACGGCTGTCCTGTGGCAAATCGCTGATATAACCCTCAACCCACAGCGTTTGCCCAACAAGACTCATCGGAATCCGCTGCGCCATCCGCAGTTCAGCACGCCATTGCGCCCATGCAAATCCCAAACTGGCGGCAAGCAGCACGATGGCGAGATAGTGCAGTAACCATTGAAATTTAAAATATGGTATTCGTAACAACAACAGCGCTGCGAGCGCACTCGACACGGCCCACCACCACGCGGGCAAACTCGCTTGTTGCTGCAGGGTAATCACCCCCAGCACAAAACAGGCAATAAAAAGTAAATAGCGGCTCAGCATTCACTCAGTCTAGAGCAAGATCAAGCAGTCAGCCGCCCACGAAAAGCCACCTTCAATCTGAATATCTGCACCAACGACCCAGCCGCAAAATAAGTCGCCATCTCGTCAAGCGCATAAATCGCCTTGCAACAATTTGATGGGGTGATAAACTCAATCCCCATGAAAACATACGATGCTGATTTAATCATTGTGGGTGGTGGCTTAGTGGGTGCGGCGCTGGCCTTAGCGCTAAAAAACACTTCGCTATCGATTATTTTGCTCGAAGGCCGCGAGCCCGTGCTTGATTTTGATCTGGCCACGTGGGATCAGCGCGTCTATGCCATTAGCCGCGCCAGCCGCAAGCTACTCACGCAGATTGGTGCATGGGATCGCGTTCGTGCCGAGCGTTTGTCGCCAATTACTGCGATGAAGATTCGCGGCGATGCGCCCAATGCCAAGCTGGAATTTAATGCACTCGAAAGCGGCGTCGATGAATTAGCGTATATCGTTGAAAATCGTGAATTACAACGCGCACTCTGGCTAGCGCTGGCCGACAGCCCCAATGTTCAAATCATCACGCCAGCTGAGCCAGAATCACTACAGATCGATCACAGTGGCGCCACACTCACCTTAAACAATCAAGGCGAGCTGCACGCGCGTTTGGTGATTGGTGCTGATGGCGCAAACTCTTGGGTGCGCCGTCAGATGAATATCGAGGCCAGTAGCAAGCCGTACGAGCAATTTGGCGTGGTTGCTAATTTTGCCTGCGAAAAACCGCACTACGGCGCTGCGCAGCAATGGTTTAAAACTGACGGTATTTTGGCATGGCTACCGCTGCCGCAGCAGGCCTCTTTTTCTCAAAATCAAATGTCGATGGTTTGGTCGTGCGACGAAACACGCAAAAATGAACTCCTTGGCCTCGATGCCGCGCAATTAGCTGCGATCGTCGCCCAAGCGGGTGGCAAAGCACTGGGCGAACTCAAGCTCGTCACGCCGCCAGCGGCCTTTCCGCTCAAGCTCACCCAGATTAAAACCTGCGTTAAGACTCGGATTGCATTAGTGGGTGATGCCGCTCACACCGTACACCCGCTCGCCGGTCAGGGTGTAAACCTTGGCTTTGGCGATGTGGCAGAATTAGCGCAATTACTCAGCAACACACATCCGGAACGAATCGGCGACTTGCTGGTCTTACGACGATACGAACGCGCCCGCCGCGAATCAGTACTGCTGATGCAAACAGTCTGCGATGGTTTGCAAAAATTGTTTAACAACCAGAATTCGATTTTAAAAAGCCTACGTAATATCGGGCTAGGCTTCACCGACTCATTACCATGGATTAAACGGCAACTGATACGCCATGCCATGGACTCTTAAATTTGATGTATCTAACTGTAGCCATTAATTAACAAAGCCTTCATAGCAATACATCAAGGCAGTTGCATTATTCTTAAAAGGATTAGCATGAAACATTTCACCCGTACCCTGATCGCCGCCAGCATGATTGCAATGACCGCCTGCGGCGCACAAGCTGATGCACCGCCGAAAGACTTAAAAGCATCTTTAGCCAAAAGCCTAGGGCAGCCCGTTGATTCGGTCAAAGAAACCCCAATCAAAGGCCTTTATGAAGTCGTTTTGAATAAACGTCACATTGTCTATTCAGACGCGAAAGGTGAATATGTTGTCGTGGGTGACTTGGTCAACGTGGCATCGAAAAAAAGCCTAACCGAAGCACGGATGGCTGAATTGAATAAAGTGGACTTTGCCAAATTACCACTGGCTGATGCCATCAAAGAAGTGCGTGGCAATGGCAAACGCCAACTGGTGGTGTTCTCTGATCCAGACTGCCCGTTCTGCAAACGCCTTGAAACGCAAAGCTTGGCCGGCATCGACAATATCACCATCTATACCTTCTTAATGCCACTGGCCAGCCTGCATCCTGATGCCGCGCGCAAATCAGAATTGATTTGGTGTGCCGAAGATCGCGTCAAAGCTTGGCAAGACTTTATGCATCAAGGCAATTTGCCAACAGGTGGCAAAGCCACTTGCGAAAATCCAATCGCCCGTACAGTCAAACTCGGTGAGTCACTCGGCATTAACGGCACGCCAGCTTTGATTTTTGCTGACGGCCAAATCGTTTCTGGTGCGATTCCAAAAGACGAAATCGAAAAAATCCTCGCTAAACAAAAATAAGCGAAGGCAATCTGTAAAAAGGCCACCGAATTCGGTGGCTTTTTTATATGCATAAAACATCAAACCGCTTTTAATTGTTGGCCAAGAAATCCAACTGCGCAGCCAGAAACTCATCCCGATGCGATAAAAACGGCGCATGTGCTGCGCCTTGATGCACGATCAATTTGGCGTCAGACAATTGTGACTTCAACCAATGCCCCGCGGGTAGCGGCGTCAGCGTGTCTCGATCACCATACTGCAATAAAACTGGGCACGAAATCTGGCTCATCTGTTCACGCAAATCAGTATCACGCAAAATCGCCAAGCCTTCCGCTAGCGCCGTAACACTCGGCTCGCCGTGCTTGAACAAGTCGGCAAGTAATTCCTTGGTCACCGCACGCGCGCTGGCGTCACCCATCGCTTGTAAACTAATAAATCGTTTTAACGTGCCTTGCCAGTCAGATTGTAATGCTTCGGCAAACTGCGCCAACACCGTCGCGGGCATCGCCGCTCGCCAATCATCCCGCTGCATAAAACACGGGCTGGAAGCGACCAAGGTCAAAGACTTTACTTTTTCCGGTTGCTGAATCGCCCACTGCGCAGCCACCGCGCCGCCCAAAGACCATCCGATAATTTGCACCGGCCACGGAAACGCAGCATCGACCGCATCGACCATCATCTGCAAATTCAGCGAAGATTGGGCTGGCGATGCGCCGTGCCCCGGTAAATCGACTAGATGCACACAAAAATGCTGCGCCAATTCATCGACAATTCCATTCCACACCGTACTATTCATCGCCCAACCGTGCAGCAACACCACATCCGGCCCACGGCCACGCGTTTCAATCCACATTCATTTATTTCCAAAAAACCAAGGCGTGCAGTTTACCGCATTCAATTGATCATGATTACAGTCAGGTTGGTGATGACACTTGCAAAGTCATCATCAAGCCTGTGTGTTGAACTTCAGACAAACGCTCCCCCGCCAAAGCCACCGTCGCCACGCCCAAAGCTCGGTACGGCGCTTGCTGAGACTCTGGCAACACTGACAAATGCTTGGCGACGGTTCCCGCATCACCACGAGCTATCGGTCCTGTTAACGCCGCTGCAGGGCCAAGCGCTTGGATATTATGCAAAGTCTGCTGCATCAGCCCCAAGACCAAGCGATTAGCCATCTCGGGGGCAATACCTGCCTGATGTGCAGTTTGTAGGGAAAGATTCGCCAGCGTCACAAGATAATTTGCCGCCATCGAGAGCGCGGCGTGATAAGCGACTTTACCGCCTTCCGCCAAGGCAAACGGCACACCGCCAATCGCTTGAGCAAATTGATTGAGCATTTCGCAAGCCGCCGCATCGCCCTCAATCGCACACGGCGTTCCGGGCTGATTCGCGAAGGTCGCCACCGCGCGCGCGGGATCAGCAAAAGAAAACGCCGGATGCAGGCTGGCAATCAATGCGCCTTGCGCTTGCAGCGGTGCAAGGATATTGGCCTCTAACGCGCCGCTGGCGTGAAATACCACGTCTCCCACTTTCACCACCTGCGCAGCCGCCAAATCAGCCGCCACCGCAGCAATCGACGAATCAGGCACAGACAGCAGCCATAGCTCGGCGGCTGGCAAATCAGTCAGTTGCAAACACACTTGCCCCGCACCAATAAAATCCAACGCCTTGGTAGCCGACGACTCTGAGCGCGCCAACACGCCACCGATTTGGTATTGCCCAGAGTGCTGCGCCAAATACGCCAAACTTTGCCCCAAGCGACCGGGGCCAATAACATTCAGAGTCTTCATCTCAAACCTTATGGCAATGTCCAGATTTAGTGTTGATCATTTTAAGTGCCTTCGGCACGGTAATTTACAGTCGCAATCCGCGACGGGGACTCACTTTTCTTGCTTCGCCAAGAAAAGTAAGCAAAAGAAGGCGACCCGGGCGCGCATCGGTCCCCGATGCCCTCGGTTAGTCGTGAGCCAAACGATAACGCTGTTTGTCTCACTCCTGCCCTCGGTGCGCTGAAACGGGATTTTTAAGCCCCAGCCCAACGAGCGCGACTCAGTATCAACACCAAATGAACACAAGCAACCTTATCGATGTATTGCCTTCTAGGAATTATTAAGCAATGGATACATAGATATACCCATTTATTCACTCAAAATCCGCCGCAGCATATTGCACAGCGCCGCGACTTCCTCATCGGTATGTGCCGCGTTCAGCACCACCCTCAAGCGTGGCGTTGGTACGGTAGGTGGGCGAATCGCCGCGACCCAGAATCCAGCGTCAAACAGTGCTTGCGACACGGCAACGGCGGTGGCGACATCGGGCAGAATAATCGGCTGAATCGCCGTGCGTGAAGGTAGCAATTCGCAAGTCCCTGCCAACGAATCGCGGAAATACGCAATATGGCGATGCAAAGTGTCGCGCCGTGCGGTGTCCGACTCAATCACGTCCAAACTCGCGTGCATCGCGGCGGCAATCATCGGTGGCGCGGCGGTGGTGTAGATATAGGGCTTGGCGGTATTGATCAGATAGTCAATCACGACTTGCTCTGCAGCGATATACGCCCCTGCTACGCCTGCGGCTTTTCCCAAAGTTGCCATATAGATAATACGTGGTGATGCTAAACCTAACTCGGCCAAAGTGCCGCGCCCATTGCCCAAGACACCAAAGCCGTGCGCATCGTCGACGTAGAGTAGCGCGTCGTAGGCTTCGGCCAGCGCCAGATAATCGGCCAGCGGCGCGATGTCGCCGTCCATGCTAAACACGGCGTCGACGATAATCAGTTTGCGTTTGGCGGGACTCGCTGCGAGCAAGCGCTCTAATGCGGCGACATCATTATGCGCAAAGCGTTTGACGTCGGCACGCGACAGCGTCATCGCTTCATTGAGCGAGGCATGATTAATTTTGTCGGCAAATACCGCGTCGCCGCGACCGACTAAGCCAGTGACGACCGCCAAATTGGCCATATAGCCCGTCGATAAAGTGATTGCCGCAGGTTTGCCCACCCAAGCCGCGAGGCGATCTTCTAAGTCTTGCTCGACGGCGAAATGCCCCGCGACCAAATGCGACGCACCACTGCCCACGCCCCAGCGCGCTGCGCCCGCTTGCGCTGCGGCGACGACGCTTGGATGATTGGCCAAACCCAAATAATCATTGCTGCAAAAATTGAGTAATTCGCGGCCTGCTACCGTTACGCGCGCGCCTTGCGGCGAATCGAGCACCCGCCGAGTTCGGTATAAATGCTTGGCTTTACGCTCGGCCAAATCAGCGGCTAAGTCTTGAAATAGGCTGGGTTCGCTCATGCCTTTCATCCACAAAAATTATTGCCGCCATTCTAAATGGATTTAACGAGCACGGCGAAATACTCCGTCAGCCTTACCCACAAAGAAATAATCTGATGTCATTTGCGGCTAAAGTTGAAAGAGATGGTGAAATTCACAGTCTAGCATCCGGTTTTTATTGCTTATTGTCATCATTGACACGAGCCAAAACACCCTATTCCAAGTTATCATTCGGCATTCAAAAATTTACTAATCATTAAGTCCGCTAAAACCGGATTTATGAATGGATTGATCTACATGAAGCGTGTTGATGATTTTCGTTTGAAGTTTTCTACAGCAAGTGATGCAGCAGAATACGTGCCTATCATGATCGGTGGCATGGGCGTAGATATTTCTACCGCCGATTTGGCACTGGAAGCCTGCCGCTTGGGCGGCATTGGCCATATTTCCGATGCGATGATTAATACCGTTACCGATCGCCGTTACAACACCAAACACGTCAAAGACAAGCTCAAGCAATACAAATTCAACGTTGCCAATTCCGACAAAGCCGTGGTGCAGTTCGACCTAAAACAGCTTGAAGAAGCAACTCGCCTGCACGTTGAAGCAACGATGAAACGCAAGCAAGGCAACGGTCTGATCTTCATCAACTGCATGGAAAAGTTGACGATGAATGGCCCGAAAGAAACCATCCGTGTTCGCATGAACGCTGCACTCGATGCAGGTATCGACGGCATTACCTTGGCTGCTGGTTTACATTTAGGTTCATTTGCACTGATTCAAGATCATCCACGTTTTCATGAAGCTAAGCTGGGCATCATCGTTTCATCGGTTCGTGCTTTGCAGTTGTTCATCAAAAAATCGGCGCGTAGCAATCGCCTACCTGATTATGTCGTCGTTGAAGGCCCGCTCGCAGGCGGTCATTTGGGTTTTGGCATGGACTGGGCCGATTTCAAACTCGAAGACATCGTGGCCGAAGTCATCGCTTGGATCAAAGAACAAGGCTACGACAATATGCCAGTCATCGCCGCTGGTGGCGTATTTACTGGCTCGGATGCCGTGCAGTATTTGGAAATGGGCTGTGGTGGTGTGCAAGTGGCAACGCGCTTTACCGTGACCAAAGAATGCGGCCTGCCTGATGATGTGAAGCAAGAATATTACAAAGCCTCTGAAGACATCATCGAAGTGAATCAAATCTCGCCAACGGGCTACCCGATGCGTATGATGAAAAACACGCCAGCGATTGGCTCAGGCATTCGCCCTAACTGCGAAGCCTACGGCTACTTGCTCGATGCCAATGGCGGCTGCGCGTATATCAATGCGTACAATAAAGTCATCGAAGAAAACCCAACGGCGAAAAAGATTTCTGAGATTCATGTGTATGACAAAACCTGTCTGTGCACACACATGCGTAACTTTGATTGCTGGACTTGTGGTCATTACACCTATCGCTTGAAAGACACGACCAATGTCTTACCTGATGGCCGTTACCAGTTATTGACAGCCGAACACGTGTTCAAAGACTATCAATTCAGTACCGACAATCAAATCGCGATTCCAGAACTCGACGAAACTGCGGTTTAATTCACTCCAAATCTAATAAACCCGCTTACGCGGGTTTATTTTTGTCTTGAAAAATAGCGAAAGTTTAAAAAAAGCATTTACAACAAAGGTATTACCATCCAGCCAATACAAAACAATGGCTGAATAGCAATACCCTGCGTCACTTAATTACACTAGCGCAGCAAGCTCCTGATCTTTGGCCAAAATCGACGCTAAAGATGGCAAATCTTCAGCGCACAGCGGCAAGCGCAATTCATTGGATGCAATCCGGCCCTGATGATGCATGATTGCTTTGGTCGGAATCGGGCTTGGTGCGATGAACAGCGTTTCCGATGCCAAGCGCAGTGCATCGCCAATCGCTTCACCGGCCAAACCCTGCTTCACCCAATTGGCCACTTGCTGCGGCCACACATTACTAGCGACCGATACCAATCCAGAAGCACCCAAGGCTGCGTGCTCGGCAAACAACACATCGTCACCCGAATACCACGCAATTTGCGGATACGCGGCTTTCAATTCAGCAAAGCGCGCCGCATTACCGCCAGATTCTTTCACCGCCCAAAGCTTCGTGTGACCGACCAAACCCGCAATCGCCCCCTCTGCCAACGGGCCCCCCGCGCGCGATGGGATGTTGTACAACATACATGGTTTGCTGACCGCATTCAGTAATGCTTCAAACCAGCGGCGCTGACCATTCGCACCGGGTTTGGCGTAAATCGGCGTGACCAATAAATAACTCGACACAGGCTGCGTTTCACAGAAAGCCAACCATTCAAGCTGGCTAGGCAAATCCAAGCCGCCCACGCCGACCATCAACGGAATTGATAAATTCAAACTACAGGCGTGTTCAACCACCGCTTGGCGCTCGACAAGGCTCAAATTGCTACCTTCGCCGGTTGATCCAAGCAACACCACGCCATTGCCTGCTGAAGCTTGTTCGCGCAGCAGCATCGTGAATGTGGCAAAGTCGATTGCGCCCTCGCTCAACATCGGCGTAATAATCGCAGTCCACAAGGTGGTATTTTGAGGGGCTAATACAGAAGTCATGCAGTTCTCCAATTTAAAGACGATTGGAGAGAGGAAAAGTGCGGTAATGATGCGGCAGCAAAGCGCTGGCCTAGGGGAAATCATCACCAAGAGCACTCCAGCAGCCGATGATTTGGCTACTGACAGTCCAGAGGATTCAGCCTCTGCAACCAGCATTAACGAGCATCACATCCGTTAACACTTCGGCCTTGCACCCCCTAGTATTGCGTCGGCGGAATATGATTTCCTCGGCAATACGACCTGGGCAAGGCGCCTCTCTTGTCGTTCAAGCCTCTATTGCAACCGATTCATCACGCAGTGTCAACCGCCGCCCTCGCCTTTACGCGCTACTTCGGCAATACTTCATGCCATGAAAAGCACATCATCACTGCCTTGGACGATACGCGCCGAGCTATTTACGCAATTGGCGACTTTAGAGCGCGCCGGTCTGCCAACCGAACACGCCTTGGCCAGCATCAACTTGCCGCAGCGCTATCATGCCAATCTAGCGGCGATGCGCAAAGCATTAACGCGCGGAAAAACTATTGCCCAAGCGGGCGCGCAAGCAGGGATTTTTAACTCACTAGAAACCGCACTGATTGCCGCCGCCTGCCAAGCCGGTAGCCCCGCCGCCACCTATAAGCGATTGGCCGAGCAAGCGGCGCTACACGCACGTTTGGCCAAACAAATCCGCGCCAAATTAGCATTACCCGCCCTGATGCTGCTACTCGGATTACTGATCAACCCACTGCCTGCGTTGATAATCGGAAGCTTGAGCGCAGGCGGCTACTTATTGGACATCATCACACCACTGCTGGTCATTGCTGCGATGTATCTGCTTGGAAAGATTATTTTTAATAGCGTAGCGACAGATACATCCTCTAGCCTATCTCGATTACTGCTGCAAACGCCGATCTTTGGCGCATGGTATTTGCGCAGCAAACAGCGGGATTTTGTCGATAGTTTGGCGCTGCTACTGCACGCCGGCGTATCGATTTTTGAAGCGATTCCGATTGCACAATCAACAATCCATAGCGCCTACCTAGAAGCGCAATGCAAGCCATTACTGCGGCAATTACAACGCGGCCAAAGCCTCACCGAAGCGCTCACTTGCGTGCCATGGCTGGCTGATGCAACACTGATTGCGATGGTCAAAACGGGCGAGACCAGTGGTACGCTGCCCGAAATGCTACAACGCCATGCCAATCTACTCAGTGCCGATCTCGAGCACACCGCCACGCAATTTGCCGCATGGTTGCCGCGAATTATTTATGCGCTGATTGCTGGCTGGATGGCGTGGGGAATTATTGGCAGCGGCGCATTTATGCCGCAAGTGCCGGCGGATTTATAGGCCAATTCAAAAATAGATTTGCAAAGCAAAAGAAATGATGAACGAACTCAGATTAAGTCAAGTTGCTAGAATTTTAGGTGCAACTATTTGTGCCATGCTTGGCATTTACTTTGCTATTGCCTCGATAAACACACCAATGTCACTTTTGAGAATGTTAATCGCGATCACACTTTTATTGATTGCAATTGGTTTATGGCGGAAACTCAACTGGGCTAGAATACCTGCTGAGCTTGCACTGGCTTTTATGTGTTTTTTACTTTCATCCTATTTTTTCCCCTCACCAGACGCAAAAAACTCCAGCTCACTGCAATACCTTCTAGCTGATTTATCCCCTTTGATGACCACTCTGGTTCATTTTATTGGATGGTTGCCACTTTTAGCCATGGCCTATGTCATCAGTAATAGCGGACCACACTATAAAAAACAGTGGTGGTAAGCGTTAAGAATGCATTTTTAAAATCAGTAGATGTATAGAGGCACAGGCATTAATAAATATAGTCTAGCTAAAAATACCCAACCTAAATATATAAAATACCACCATGCCAACAACAATCCCCAGCATCAGTTTTTTGCTGCGCCAGACGATAAGGCCTGTCGCCATCGCACCCGCGAGTTGGGGGCTGAACGCTTGCCATTGCCCGTGCGGAATGAAAATCTCCGGCACGATAATCGCCGTTAATACGGCGACGGGAACATACGCTGCGGCTTGGCGCAGTTTGGGCGGGAAACGCTCGCCAACGCCGGGTAGGAAGAACGAGACGCGTAGGCCGTAAGTCACCAGCGCCATGCCAAGCACCAAAATGATTGTTATAAGTATATCCATCAAGCCTTTTCTCTAAAATGCATAGCAGCTGATACCCCAAATAGCACAGCGAGTAGCAAGCCCAGTTTATACGGCAAACCGTGTGCCAACAAAGCGGTTACCCCAGCGACCAATGCACAAACCACTTGTGCGCGCGTAATCAGCAGCGGCACAACGATGCCAGTAAAAGTGGCAACCATCGCAAATTCCAAACCCCAATATTGCAACTCTGGAATGTTCTGCCCCAACACAATGCCAATGGCGGTAAAACTCACCCATGTTGTGAAGTTGACCATGCCTGAACCAAACATCACCGCATCGAGCGGCGCAATCTGCCGGCTGGCGGCGCTTTGCACCACGGCAAAAGTCTCGTCGGTCAGGAAAAAAGCCAAGGCTGCGCGGCGTAGAAATGGCTGATGCGCAAACGGCATTTGCAAGGTGGCGCTATAGAGCGCGTGGCGCAAATTCACAATCAGCGTGGTAAAAATAATCACCGGCAGCGCCGCACCCGCAGCGAGCAAGCTCAGCGCTAAAAACTGGCTCGATCCGGCATACACAAACACGGACATCGCCAGCGCAGCCCAAGGCGGCAAGCCCGCCGGCCCTGCGAGCGTGCCAAAAATCAAAGCAAACGGCGCAACGCCCATTTGCAGCGGTAAGGTTTCTAGAGCGCCGATTTTAAAGGCTTGCCCAAAAGTAGCAGTCGATGAAGTCATCCCCACATCGTATTGGAATAAATTAATTCTGACTAGCGTCAATCCAAAAGCTGACTGCCATAAAAATGGGCGCTCAATGCGCCCAAATGAATACACCGATGGAAAACTGTTACTTTTTGCCCTTCAGACTTTGGCTCAAGCTATTGAGCAAGGTGAAATCAGCATCGTCCTGCGTGATTTCCCAAATCATCACGCCACCGAGTTTATTAGCTTTCACAAATTTAACTTTTTCGGCCAAAGAAATCGGATCGTCATAAGTGAGTAGTTCTTTTTTACCCGCGTGGTACATATACGGCGCGTTACCTGCTTCTTTGCTCCGATACGCTTTCCAGCCACTCGCTTTAGCATAACGCGTTTGGAAATCGCCCCACGTTGCCACGCCCTGCTCAGCTTCGTCTTTTAAGCCGGGCCCCGACATCGGCTGAACTAAGCCATCGCCTTTTTCGCCAGCGGCTACGCCACCTAAGCCACGTACATAAAACGGCACGCCCAGCACCAGCTGAGCGGGTTTTGCGCCTTGGGCAATAAAATATTCAATCGCTTTGCTCGTTGATAAAACATTCCCATCGGGATCGCCCGGTACGGCGTGCAAGCTCGCTTGCAAGGTCGATGTTTTACTCCAACCGCCAGCGCGGTCATAGGCCATCAAATTCACCCAGTCGAGCAGTGGCAGCGCTGACTTCATGTCATACCCGCCCATCACCCAACCGCCATTATTGGCGGGCACGGCCACCGTCAAGAAGTAGGTTTTTTTATCTGCCTTACCTGCCGCATCCAAGCCCTTGCGTAAATCACGCAACAAACTCACCCAATTTTGGAAATCAGCTGGCGACGCATCAGCCGCGTAATCACCGCCAGCGACTGGATGCTCCCAATCTAAATCCAAACCCACACATTGCAAATCACGCATAATGCCAATTGCGGATTGAACTAACTATATTGCGCCCTGCTTCAGTTCGCGCCACTTTGGCGATATTGCGCGAGCCAGTCCAACCGCCAATCACCCACATGCAATTAAAATTGGGATTGGTTTTTCTGGCGTTCGCAAATTGTGCCTTCCATAAGTCGGCATCTGCCTTTGTCGCCGAGGGAATAAACGCATTGCCATCTGGGCTAACTTCAATAAACGACAAGATACCAAGGTCCAGCTTAGCGAGTTGCGGCCCTACTTTGGCAACCACAGCGGCATCACGCCATGTCGGTAAATAAGAAATGAGTTTTTCAGTGGCCAGCGCTGTCGTCGGCGACAACAAACAGGGTAATGCGAGTGCAGCTAGGCAAGTTGAAAATTTAGTGCTCACAACAGTCTCCTCAGTGATCTTAAAAGATCAGCATTTTTAAGTAATACGAACAGTATATTCCGCTAGATAAATACAATAAGTGCATAGCTAAAGATACTGTATGAGAAATACCACGGCACACCCATCGCGACGAAAGACTATTCCTCATCCGGGGAAAATTCACTTCAGTCGCACTACCTGCCCATTTCTCTCGACACTCAAGTACGCGCCAACAATCAAAAACGCCACCGTAATCGGTGGCGTTGTCATTCAAATCGAACTAATAGCTTAATCGCGGCTACTACCGGTAAAGGCCATGATGATGTGGAGCAAGCTCACAAATACATTGTAGATATTGAGGTACAAACTCAACGTCGCGCTGATGTAATTGGTTTCACCACCATTCACGATACGGCTTACATCGTACAAGATGTAGGCCGAGCAGATCATCAAGATCACAGCAGAAATTGCGAGAGAAAGCGCAGGGATCGCGAAGAAAATATTCGCAACAGCAGCCAACAATGCAATCACCAAACCGATAAACAAGAATTTACCCATAAAGGAAAAGTCTTTTTTCGTTACCGTTGCGATGGTCGCTAGCGTGAAGAAAATCGCCGCAGTACCAATCGCAGCCATACCGATCATTTCTGCGCCATTGCTAAACTTCATCGCCGATTGCAAGATTTGGCTGAGCCACAGGCCCATAAAGCCAGTGTAACCCAAGAGCAAAAACACGCCAGCACTGCTTTCTTTGGTTTTTTCAATCGCGTAAAACGCGCCGAAACTCACCAGCATAAACAAGCCAAAACCCATAAAACCGCTCACGCGGAAATTGAGCGACATACCGAGCAATGCGCCCGCTGCCGTTGGCAACATCGTTAAAGCCAACAAAAAGTAGGTATTGCGTAAAACTTGGTTGCGTTCTGCAGCCAGTGCGCCGCTATTGTATGCGACTGAATTTTGATTAAATTGGTTAAACGATTGCATCATGAACCTCCCTATATGATTCGTGGTCGTACTGTATCACCAGCTATGAGAGTATCAAAGCAAAAAAGTTTCCTGCTTTCAATAAAATTCAGTTAAAAAACATTGGAAAAGCTGATGTCAATTTTCCGTAATCCAATCGCATGAGATCCGTCTGCTGCCAACGCGGTGTAATGTTGCGATCAATCAGCGTCGCATAAATGCCAGCACTAAAATCGCCATAGCGTAAACACGCCGCGCTGACTTTCGTTTCCAGTTGTACCGTCTCAGAAAAACTCAGCGTTTTACAATGCTGCTGTAACGTCCACGCCAGCCAAAGTGAAGTCGGTGATGCATTGTTAATTCGCTCTATCGCATGCACCAACCAAGGGTCGCTCGATTGAGCCAGAGCACATAATTGTATACAGCGCTCCTGAACGCTAACCCCGTTGTCATCCTGCAACACGTCTTCATGCGCTGCCAAATGCGAAGCCGCCAGTGGCACCGATGCCTGCTGCGCTAGAAAATCGCTCAATAGCTCAGCATCGCTGTAGTTTCCCTGCCAAGGTAAAGCGGCCAATCCTTCAAGCACTCTATGCCGCGAGGCATCGGGCAAGGCCCATTGCGCAGCGCCAATGAGCAGCGCGTCGGCCGCATTGATTCCAGCGCCCGATAGCGCCAAAAATTGCCCGTAGCCCGCCAGCTCTGGCAACCAACGACTCGCCGCCACATCAGGAAATAAACCAATCGCCGTTTCGGGCATCGCCAATTTGCTCGATTCCGTCACCACTCGATGACTCGCCGCGGCGAATAAACCCCAGCCGCCGCCCATCACAATGCCATGTCCCCACGCCAACACTGGCTTAGCATATTCACGAATCATTTGGCATAGCGCGTATTCTTCGGCAAAAAAAGCATCGCCTTGCGCGATTTGAACTGGTTCTGTCATGGCTTCATACAGTGCTTTTAAATCGCCGCCAGCGCAAAAACCTCTCTCTCCGGCGCCTATCAAAACAACGGCGACCACATCTTCCCGCGATTGCCATTGCAGCAAAGCCTGCACCATCTGCCGCACCATACTCAGGTTTTGCGCGTTGATTCGCTCGGGCGCCGACAAGGCCAAAATCCCGATTTGCATTTCGTGCTTCACTGGCATCAATCGAACGTGGATCGTCATTCAAGCTCCTTGATAAGGGTCTGTTGACGCTTGGTTTCCCAGTGCGGAGAAAAACCAAACGTCAACAGACTCTTGACTGCCTTTAATCAGGCCAATTATCTGCATTTTGCTAATTGAGCCTATGCTGAAAATGGCTACTCAGCCATTAGGAAAACCGCCATGCTCGTTGCATTGTTGACTGCCACACTCAGCCTTGGCGCCATGCCTACAAATGCGGATCACAGCGCGCAATGGACTGCGCAACTCGCCAACGCAGCCAAGCAAGAAGCCCGCAATCCATGGACTGCGGCAGTTTTATATTGCCAAGCAGCAAGACATGGCGTTACCGAAGCACAGTATCGCCTTGCGATGCTGTACGCGTTTGGCCTAGGCGTACCAGAAGATCGCGCAGCGGCCGCCACTTTGTTTTCAGTCGCTGCCGAGCAAGGCCATTATGAATCACAAAAAATGCTTGAAACCATCCGCATCAGCGCCTATCGTTTGCCCCCCTGCGTGGAATCAAATACCGAACCGGCCCCCGCACTACTGCCGCCACCGATTGATATCAAGCTGTTTAATGCGAATCAAAAAATGGTGGCCAAAATCATCACCAAAGTCGCCGCATGGCATGACGTTGATCCGAATTTTGCACTTAGCATTGCCAAAGTGGAATCAGGCTTGAACGCGCATGCGATCTCGCCCAAATCTGCGATGGGCGTGATGCAACTGATACCTGATACGGCCGAGCGTTTTAATGTCAAAGATGTATTTAATGTCAGTCAGAATGTAAAAGGCGGGGTGCGTTATTTACGTTGGCTGCTCGATCGTTACCAAGGCAATGTTGCCTTAGTCGCCGCCAGCTATAACGCAGGGGAAGGTAAAGTTGATCACTATCGCGGCATTCCACCCTATCCGGAAACGCGGCAATACGTCAAACGCGTGATGGTGCTGTATCCCTATGCAGTCCACCAAACTGAAAGTGACCGCTATCGCGATATCAATGCTTTTCCTGATCAGAAAGCAGCAAGAAAAAAATGAAGGGTATATTTCTAAAGCACTTATTTAACAATGCTTATATCAATATACCTATCTAAATAACTAAAGAATATCAAGCACTCCAACCACAGCCATTACCCTTCAGAATGGCACGGATTGCGACTCAGCAAGATTTAATTTTCGTCCTGATCCCATGCGTCTTGAGTCGCTTCAGCATCCGCTTTGGCCTTGGCGATTTCTTTGCGTTGACGGCTGGCATCACCCAATACCGTGTCGTAATGTAGCCGTTGCTCATCGGTCATTTCATGCTTAATTTTTTCCAATTGCTCCGCACCTTGATACGCAGCTAAGGGTTCCAAACTTTGAATTTTCTCAATCAGTGACGTAAATAATTCAGGGCTAATCGGCATCGCATGAACTCCACTCAATGAAAGGGCAAAAGACCTAGCACAATCTAGCCTAGTGTTGACGCCGAAGCATTTAGCTTCAACATTCAATCAATAGGTGACGCCACGCATTTTAGCAAACAATACCCGCTTGCGCTGCAGATCGACTATTGGCCAATGGTAGGTTGTCACTTGCATGGTAACTCATCACTAGCGAATATTTGGTGGCCGTCGTTTTATTGCGACTGGCGGCGTGGAAGGTTCGCGCATCAAACAGCACCACATCACCTGCGGCCAAAGTTGGAAATTCAGCTTTACTCACCCAAGGCATTGCCTCTGAATGAGTGGGCAGTAAGAACTCACGTTCATCAAAGGCCGACTCTGGTAATTGCGCGGTTTGCGATCGCGGAATAAAGCCCAGTCCACCATTTTCAGGGCTTTCTACACCCAAGGCGAGCCAGCATGAAACCAGCTCAGGCCGAGTAAAACGCCAATAACGCAAGTCACGATGCCACAAGGTATCGCTGCTAAAGCTCGGCTGTTTGGTCATCAAACTATTGTGGTGAACTTGCGTTAAAGTAATGCTGTCGCTCGATAACAAAGCCCGCATGATGTCGATCAGCGCAGCATCTCTTGCCAAATCCATAAAAATTGGCGAGCGAGCGACCATGCCACGTAAACGCCGTATCGTTTGCCCGCCTTGGGCGTCAGTTGAAGTTGGCGCGCCTGGATAGGCCAAACTGGCTTCTAATTCAAGCGGCTCTTCACGCGCTTGTAAACTCGCCATAGCCGCATCACGGATCGCCGCGACTTGCTCTGCTGAGGCAAACGAGCGCAGCACCAGCACGCCTTGCTCGGCAAAAGCAGTACAGAGTGCATTTATATCAATGGGGTGCGAAAATTCAAGCACGGCAATCGCTCAATAAAAGTCAGCAAGATATGGATTGTACTGGATGTAGCGCCACAAAGAGCTAGAGGATTTTGCTAGTATGCTGCGCAAACTCAATCTTGCGGTAGCGTAATCATCGCTTGTAAACCACCATCAGGATGATTACTCAAATCGAGCACCCCGCCATGCGCTTGAATGATATTGCGCGCAATGCCCAAGCCAAGGCCGTGACCGTGAATATTGCTATGCCGGCCATGCTCAAGTCGTACATAAGGATCGAACAAGGTCGACAGCGCCTCCTCGGGAACACCAGGCCCGTGATCGCGGACAATAATCACGACTTTACCAACGCCTTCAAGTACCGAGATCTCGACTTTTTTACCGTAAAACAAAGCGTTATCAATCAAATTACTCAGCGCCCGCTTCAAGGCTAAGGGCTTGGCCATCACCCACAAACCACAGCGGCTATAGGCAATTTCGTGCCCCGCCATACGAGCGTCTTTCACCATGCGGCCTAACATCGCATCAAGCCGAATCCGAGTCCGATTCTCATGGATGTCACTGTCTTTCACGCTTTGCAACGCACCTTTGACCATCATATCGAGTTCATCAAGGTCTTCATGAAATTCGACCCGTAAATCTTCATCATCGAGCATTTCGGTGCGTAGCTTTAAGCGCGTAATGGGGGTGCGTAAATCGTGTGAAATCGCAGTAAATAGCTTTTCGCGATCTTCTAAATAGCGCTGAATCCGTTCGCGCATCGCGCCAAACGCATGTGCGGTGCGGATAAACTCTTCACTGCCTTCGGCTGGTAAATGCGGCGATTCGCCTTTGCCAAAGGCCTCGGCCGCTTCAGAGAGCGCTGCCAACGGTCGGGTAATCCATCGCACCACCACCCAACTCAACAGCAGTACCGTAATCAAAGTAGCAAATTGCAAGAGCCAACGCTCGGGTGGCATTGGATTACTATTATCGAGAAAATAAGGGTCGGGCATCAGCGTGGCCAAATACAGCCAATGGCCGGGTTCGATTTCGGTTTGAATCACCAATACCGGCGCTGGGCGCGGCTCCATCAATAAGGTATTTTTGACCCAGTGATCGGGTAGTTGCGCCACCGTCATGCCATCACTGGCGACCGCCAACTCATTAGGCCAAGCAAAACTAATTTTTACATCACCCAAGCGCGGCAACTCTTGCTCAAAAACACCACGTATTACCTTGACTACCTTTTCTGGCAATGGATTCGATGAGATACCCTTTACTTCAATCGGGCTGTCATTCACATTGACAAAAAATCGCGTGCCGCCCATTTCCCGCAATTGTTGAATCACTAAGGGGCGATAATTCGGCGGCAAACTTTGGAAAAACTGCACGGCACTGGCTGCGCCGCGTGCGATATGATCGGCCGCTGCCGAGACTTCTTGCTCCGACTTATTTTGTAGATAATTCGCCCAAATGGCATTGCCAATCAACTGCGAAGTCAAAACACCAATCGTCATCACCCACAAAAGCCGCGACAATAAACGCGACGGCAGGATGCGCTCTAACCAATGCGGCGTGCTCATCACACGCGCACGTTGGCCTAGGGAGCGAATCCACTGCCATGCGGCATTAAACATGACTAATCGTTACCTCGGCTGACAATACATAACCCGCGCCACGCACGGTTTTGATCAAGTTTGGATGTTTGCCGTCGTCTTCCAAGCGCTGACGAAGGCGGCTGACTTGCACATCCAAGGAGCGATCGAGTGGACCTGCATCGCGGCCACGCGTTTCTTCGGCCAACTGGCTACGGTCCAAAATTTGCCCCGGATGCTCCAGAAACATTTTTAATAATTGGAAATCGAGTCCCGTTAATTTGACGACATCACCATCAGGCGAGATTAAAACACGCTCCACGGTATCTAAAGTAAAGCCGACAAATCGATAATAACGACCGCCCGTCGTCGGGCCTTCAATACCCGTTCGACGATGAATCGCTTTAATCCGCGCCAGCAACTCTCGTGGATTGTAGGGTTTGGCAATGTAATCATCAGCGCCCAATTCGAGTCCCACAATTCGATCTGTCTCATCCGAACTGGCTGTCAACATCACAATCGGCACATTGCTATTTTTACGAACCGTTTGGCACAGGCCAAAGCCATCGGTATCGGGCAACATGACGTCTAAAATCACCAAACTGAGTTCGTCTTTATAACGCTCAAATTCGCTCAAAAAGGTTTCGCCATCGGGTGCCAGACGCACATCATATTGATTGCGTTCCAAATACGCCTTGATCAAAGTACGCGTTTTTAAGTCATCATCAACAATTAAAATCTTGCGGTTCATTCCATTAATCCTCTTTCCGATTCAATGCGCGCACCATCGCCGCCAAGCGTTGCTGTGTTTCAGTTACTGAAATTTTTTCATCTAAATAAAATGCTTGAATCTGTTTCACCATCGCGTCTTTAAACGTATCGTCTGCCGCCATCCGATGCACCAAACTCGGCGCTTGGTAAGCCGTACCTCGCCCAAAGGCACGCCAAGAATTTTTACCACAACTATCTAAACTAGCGATGTCGATGTCTTTGCGCACCGGCACGGAGCCTTTAAGTTTGCTGTAGCCTAACTGCACGGCTGGCGAGACAATAATCTGCGCAAAGCGCTCTTGATTGATTTGCTTACTGTAATCACCCGCAAACATCACCATGGTATCGACACTATATAAATGCGTGTTGTCGGTATTGGGTACGGCCACACAAGCAAAGTCGACATCGACACTCAGCCCTTGTGCCATCAATTCGCCCTTCATCCAATCGCCCATCACCACCATCGCTGCATGGCCACTGGCAAATTGCCGTGACACATCAGTCCATGGCAAATCAGGGCCTGATTTAGCCGTATAGCTACGTAATTGTCGCAAGCGAGTTAAAGCTTGCCCAAATTTTGGGTCTAAATACGCCTGCGGATTTCGGGTCACAAACAGTTCCCGATAAAATTTCACATCCGACTCGGCCAGCACCAGCGTTTCAAACAAAGTCGCCACTTGCCATGCTTCATTACTTTGCGCCAAGGGCGTAATTCCCGCCGCCTGCAATTGCAAAGCGACGTGCTTAAATTCCATAAAATTATGCGGTGGCCTTAAGCCCAAACGATCAAACATTTTTTTGTTATAAAACAGCGTATTAATTCGGTGAATGCCTAAAGGCACCGCCACTGTGTGCTGGCGATGCGTAACCAATTCCCAAATCGTTGGAAACATCTGGCTTTGCCAGCGTCCCGCCGCATTATCTAACTCCAAAATCAAACCCAATTCCGCCCATTCACTCACCGCAGGCCCTATCAATTGCGCTACCGACGGCGGATTGCCCGATAAGACACGGCTTTTGAGTACTTTCATTGCACCCAGACCAGCACCACCCGGAATCGCTGCATCACGCCATTCAATGTTTTCTTCGGCTAATTTTGTCCGCAAAAAATCAGCAGCACGTCGCTCACTGAGCGAGGTCCACCAATGCAACACATCTAACGGTTCAGCGTGTAGTGAGCTAGACAACAGCAACACAATCATCCCTATCGTCGTGCGTTTTAGATTTTTTACTTTTGATTCAAACACCTGTCGCAATTCTCCATGAATTATCTCGACTATATCGTAAGCATGCACCGGAAATTGTAATAAATGATTTCATTTTATCGTTTTCTATAGATTGCCCCTATTAGGGCGTTACGCAGCATACGCCTTATTAAATGGGTATTGCAGCGTATTTTTAAGCTGGGCAGCGTGATGATTTGTAACAGAATAAGTCGTTTTAAAATTGATGTAGCTCAATAAACTCAACAAGATATGCCAAACGGATGTGTGATTTCGTAGTCGCTAGTGTCACACATACAGCAATGCTACTTTGGGTCCACCGAGACACAGATCACGGCATAGCAAGCACATTCACTTGAGGATATATCGAAATGCAGGTTTTAAACGCACGCAATCTCTTACTCGCCTCCCTACTTGCAGCAGGCACCGCACAAGCTGGCACCGTCACCATCGAATCATGGCGCGTAGATGATAAAACACTGTGGGAAGAAGTGTTGATCCCTGCTTTCCAAAAAAAGAATCCAGGCATCCAAGTTAAATTCACGCCAACTGCGCCCACCGAATACGACTCCAGCTTGACGGCTCGCCTTACTTGCGGCACTGCGGGTGATTTGATTACTTGCCGCCCATTCGATGTATCACTCAATCTATTCAAAAAAGGCCATCTCGAAAAACTCGATGGCAAAGCAGGCATGGAACACTTCCCTGCCTCAGCCAAAGTGGCTTGGCAAACGGATGATGGCAAAACCGCCTTCTGCATGCCAATGGCTTCAGTGATTCATGGCTTTTTCTACAACAAAAAAATGTTTAAAGAGCTACGCATTCAAGTCCCAAAAACTCAGCCTGAATTCTATGCCGCGATGGAAAAAATCAAAGCGGCAGGCAAAACGCCAATCGCTTTAGGTACTGCAGATCAATGGGAATCTAATCAAACTGTCTTTACCAATATCGGTCCGAATGACTGGAAAGGCGAAGAAGGCCGTAAAGCTTTAATCGCGGGTAAAGCCAAATTTACCGATCCACAATTTGTTGCTGCTTGGACACAAATGAGCAAATGGACGCCGTTGATGGGCAAAGGCGCATCGGCACAAACCTACGCCGACAGCCAAAATATGTTCGCGATGGGCAAAGCCGGTGTGTATCCAGCGGGCAGCTGGGATATTGGCTACTTCAACAAAGAAGGCATGGACTTTGGCACATTCCCACCGCCAGTGGCTAAGGCCGGTGACCAATGCTACATCTCAGACCACACCGACATCGGTATGGGCGTGAATCCAAAAGCCAAAAACAAAGCGGAAGCCTACAAATTCTTGGCTTGGCTCGGTTCACAAGAATTTGCCGATCTTTACACCAACAAAGTCACTGGTTTCTTCTCATTGTCGAATCATCTGATTTCAGTCCAAGACCCAGTGGCTAAGCAAATGCTCGATTGGCGCAAAACGTGCAAATCAACCATCCGCTTGAATGCACAAATCTTGAACCGTGGTGAGCCAGCAATGGAAAACGCATTGTGGAATGTGAGCTCGCAAGTCTTGAACGGCAAAATGACGCCAAAAGATGCTGCAGCGCAAATCCAAGCTGGCTTTGAAAAATCACGCGCTAGCGCAGCCAAATAAGTTCTCCCTCCACTCACCTTGGTGAGCTTAACCGGCGGCTTGCCGCCGGTTTTTTTATCCGTAGAGAGGGTTACGGAGCGAAGCGACAAGCCACCGCAACTCGCAGTCCACAGCATCACGTGTCATCGATTGACACCCTTTTACTATTTTTGGAGCCGCGATGAAACGCCTACCTTGGAATATCGTCTTATTTCTTGCGCCTGCTGTGGCTGTTTATTCAGTCTTTAGCGCATTACCGTTAATTGACACTTTGCGTCTCGGTTTTTATACCAGCAACGATGCAGGCCAGCACAGTTTTGCTGGACTCAGTAATTACCTCAGCATCCTGACAGATCCAGCTTGGTCCGCTTCGTTTTGGAATGCGATGGCTAATAATTTTAAATTTTTTCTCATCCACCTTTTGGTACAAAACCCAATTGGTTTGATCTTGGCGACCTTTTTATCGCTCAAAGGGCTTAAATTTGCGCGGCAATATCGCACTTATATTTTTCTACCGACACTGCTTTCAGTGGTCATTATTGGTTTTATCTGGCAATTGATTTTGTCGCCACTATGGGGCGTGTCAGAAGGCCTGATGGCGAAAGTCGGTCTAGAGGCGTATTTCTCTCTATGGCTTGGTGAAGAAGGCTCAGCGCTGATTACCCTCGCTTTGATTTCAGCTTGGCAATTCGTCGGCATGCCGATGATGCTGATTTACGCCGCACTTTTGGCAGTGCCCGAAGACATTATCGAGGCGGCTTATGTTGAAGGCGCATCAAGCTGGCGTATTTTCTGGGAAATCAAACTGCCGCTGATTTTGCCAACGCTAGGCTTGGTGACCATTCTGACTTATGTCGGCAACTTTAATGCGTTTGATTTGATTTACTCGGTCAAAGGCGCGATCGCTGGCCCCAATTACAGCACTGACATTTTAGGCACGCTGTTTTACCGGACCTTCTTTGGCTACCAAAGCCAGATCGGCAGCCCAACCATGGGCGCGGCAGTGGCGACCTTGATGTTCCTCGTTATTTTATGCGGCGTGGGCGCTTATTTTTATTTTGTTCAGCGCAAGCTGACGCGTTACGAGTTGTAGGCCGGGTTGTAACCCGGCAAATATCGTCGGGTTACGCTTGCGCTAACCCCAATCGTATCAACTTAAGCGCTGCTTGTTTTTTCAATCTCCATCCGGCATGATGCAGAAACAAACATAACTCTTTGATTATTAATTACTATATGATTAAGCACCCTAACTGACTCCCTTCGTAATGTGTCCACTC
>CAUOZE010000046.1:0-26988 GCA_963508915.1 uncultured Deefgea sp. | reverse complement strand
AAGCTTGCGCTGACTGAGATCAGGAAATCGTTGATCAATTTTAATCCCAGAGCGAGGAAAGAACGCACCAATCACCCCAAACCTCACGATTACATTGCTTACAAAGCAACGGTCTGAAGGCTTAAGTTGATAGGATTGGTTATTGTGCTGCGTCGGTTAACGACTGATAAAAATTCTAAAACAAGAAAATAGGGCATTAGGGATGAAAGCAAATCGAATTCAATACAAGCTCACCATGCTGGCGAGTGCATTTTTACTCGCTTGGGCTCCGAGCAGCTTTGCTGCTGGCAAAATGGTGATTAGTCAGATTTATGGCGGCGGAGGCAATAGTGCTGCCGTGTATAAAAATGATTTTGTTGAGCTACTTAACGTCGGTGATGCAGACGTTGATATTACGAATTGGAGTGTGCAATACGCATCTGCTGCGGGCACTAATTGGGCTGTAACGACCCTGCCTGCTATACAGGTGAAATCTGGTCAGTATATCTTGGTACAGCTTGGTAGTAATGGCGTTCCTGGCGATACACTGCCACAGGTAGATAAAGTCGGTACACAAAATATAAGTGCAACGACTGGAAAAGTCGTTTTGGTGAATCTGTCTAGCTCTATCACTTCTGTTACGGCTTCTTCTGTGCAAGATTTAGTGGGTTATGGTAGCAACGCAAGCCTCTACGAAGGCACCGGCGCAGCAGCTGCACCATCGAATTCAACTGCAATCGTTCGTATGAATGACGGTTGCAATGATACTAATGACAACAAAGCTGATTTTGTTGTTTCAGCGCCGAAACCACGCAATAGCAGTTCACCAATCAAGCTTTGTTCGGTTGTCACGCCTCCCGATGGCGGTGGCAATACGGGTGGTCCGGTGACTGTTCGAATTCATGAGATTCAAGGCAGTAAACACCGTTCTCCACTAGAGGGACGCACGGTACTTAATGTTCCCGGTATTGTTACACTGGTTACGCCAAATGGTTTTTATCTGCAAGACCCGCAAACGGATAATGACGCATTGACTTCCGAAGGCGTGTTTGTTTATACGAAAACATTTAATGCCATCGTTGGTGACTCAGTCCAAGTAACTGGCGTTGTGAAAGAGTATCGTCCTGGCGGTGCTGGCGGCTCAAATAATTTATCGACGACTGAAATCGACGCCAACGCAGCTAATTCGATTTATAAGGTAAGTTCTGGCAATGCTTTGCCTAAGGCGATCGTTCTAGGCTCTAGCGTGCCAAAACAAGTGATCTGGCAAGGCCCAGCGGGCGACATTGAGCAAACAACCCAACTCAATTTAAGCAATGGTTTGGATTACTTTGAGTCGATGGAAGGGATGTTGGTTCAGGTTGATGGCGCTCAAGTCGTAGGTCCTACGCAGCACGCTACGAATGAAACCCCAATCGTGCCAAACTACGCGATGGGGGCTAATTTAGTTAGCCCTCGTGGCGGCGTGGTCATTACGCAAAACAATCGCAATCCACAGCGCTTAATTCTTGCAAACGGCTCCGCCACGGTGTCGCGCGCTAATGTTGGGGATTCATTTGCGCAGGCCGTCGGTGTGATTGACTATGCTTATGCGAATTATCAATTGCTCGCTACCTACTTGAGCCCATTGTCGGCAAAGGGCTTGCAGCCCGAAGTCACGCGTGATTCATCGGCAGATGAGTTGAGCGTAGCCTCTTTCAATGTTGAAAATCTTGATCCTGCTGATGGCCAAGCAAAATTAACACGTTTAGCCAATCAAATCGTTAAAAATCTAAAAAGCCCTGACGTTGTGGGCTTGATGGAAATTCAAGACGGAAATGGCGCTACGAACAATGGCATGGTGAGTGCAGAGGCCACGATGGCGGCTTTGACTAATGCGATTCGCTCAGCAGGTGGGCCGAATTATTCTTTCAGACAAATCGATCCAAGCAACAATCAAGATGGTGGTGAACCAGGCGGCAACATTCGCCCTGTGATTATGTATAACCCGAGTCGGCTTGGTTTTGTGGATCGTGTGGGTGGTAGCGCAACAACGGCAACTTTGGTGAGTCAATGTCCTGAAATCGCGTGTTTATCAACGAGCCCAGGGCGCATTGATCCAAATAATGCTGCGTTTAATAGTAGCCGCAAACCACTAGTCGCTGAATTAATGTTCAATGGTCATAAATTGTTTGTGGTTGCCAATCACTTTAACTCCAAAGGGGGCGATCAGCCTATCGGCGGACGTTTTCAGCCCCCTGTGTTGAGTTCAGAAGTTCAGCGCAACAAGCAAGCAGATATCGTCGCGAGTTTTGTGACTGACATTCGCAACATCAATCCGAATGCCAAAGTGGTGGTCTTGGGTGATTTGAATGACTATCAATTTTCTACGCCCGTTGCAAAACTAAAGGCTGCAGGATTAGTTGATTTAGTTGAAAAACTGCCTGAAAACGAGCGCTATACCTATGTCTTTGAAGGCAATAGTCAAGTGCTGGATCATATCATGGTGACCGAAAATCTGAGCCGTGTTGCGGATTATGACATCGTTCATGTGAACGCCGAGTTTGCCGATCAAGCAAGCGATCATGAGCCTGAAGTTGTTCGTTTTAATTTGCCACAAGCGTGGCGAGATGTGAGTGCTCAGGTTACACAAATCAAATCGGGCCTGACTTATTCGCTCAAAACTAAAACTTACAATGGTACGTTAACGCTAAATGCTGCCAACGCAATGCAAGGCCCATTTAAGTTAGTCATTAATGGTTTGCCGAATGGGGTATCGCTCGTAAATAAATCTGGAACAATTCCTGCAGGCGAATACCTTGAAATACTCGCATTGGCGTCCGGTAAAACGACATTGAATCTGCAATTCAATAATCCAAATAAAGTGGCCGTGAACTACAGCGCTAGCTTACTGCAACCTCAAATTAACTACTAATACGAACTGAGTGAATTAATAATGAAAAACTTATCAAAACTGATCGCTACAGCAGCGTTACTGCTTGCTAGTCAGTGGGCTGCTGCACAAACTTATCGTGTGGATGTGGATACTCGAAGTATTGCCAATCAATATGGTGGCGTGTTTTTTGCGCTGGGTAGTTTAGCTGGATCGCCGTCTATTCAAGCGACGATTAGTCATTTCCAAGGGGGTTCGCTTGGGGATGTCTATGCTTTTGATGGATCTTCTGGCGTGCTGGGCTCGAATTTGGGATTGAGCAATATTGGTGCCGGTAGCTATTTTGCTCAGCAGGTTCAATTTGGTCAGCGACTTCAATTTACAGTTGATTTCTCTGGCGACTGGCAAACGAGTCCAAGCGCTGATGGTTCAACTTTTAAGTTTCAGTTGTTTGACCAGACATTTGAAACTGCGCTGCTCGGCAATGTAGACGGTGATATTTTAAATATCAATGCAGTGCCTGGCGCCTTATTGCAAACGAATAGCAGCTCAGCCTTGGTGGCTGCTGTGCCTGAACCTGAAACTTATGCTTTGATGGGAGTGGGCTTGTTGGGCATGTTGGCTATGCGCCGTCGAAAAGTATTAGCAAATTAATCTAAAAGCTAAATTCATCACAACTATACAAACGCCCCAAATTTGGATATTCATCCAATTGTTTGGGGCGTTTTTACTGTGGTTTTTATCAAGTTAGCCAGTTTGACTTCAGAAATTAAATTGGCAGTTCATGTTGTTGTTGCTGCACGCCTTGATTCACATTAACGGTGATGTTGCCATCAGCAAATTGCACCGCCAATGTTTCGCCTGCGCGAACTGCGGTGGCATGGCGCACCAAGCTGCCATCGCTGCGGCTCACTAAGGCGTAGCCACGGGCTAAGACCGCTTGTGGATTCCAAGGTTCGAGTTTGAGCGTGGCTTGTTTTATGTGCTGCTGTTTCACTTCAATTTGCCGCTGCATCGCGCGCTGTAAACGCTGCTGAAGTTGCTCCAGCTGCAAATGGCTGCGTTGAAAGTTGGGTTGCTGATGCGCCAAGCTCATCGATAGGCGCATCAGGCGCTGGCTGCGTTGTTGCAACTGCTGGTGAAAGCTATGCTGCAAGCGTTGGCGTAAATACTGTAACTGCTCGGTTTGCCGAGCTAGCTTTTGCCCTGGATGCTGAAGGCGGCGGCCGAGTTGATCCAGTTGCAGCATCTTATTATGTAAGTCACGCTCGAAAGCTCGCACCAAGCGTTGCTGCTGATGATGCAGCAAGTTGAGTAATTCTTGTCGATTCGGGCTGACCAATTCCGCCGCGGCGGTCGGCGTCGGCGCGCGCAGGTCGGCGGCAAAATCCGCAATGGTGAAATCAGTTTCATGGCCGACACCACTCACCACCGGCATATTGCAGGCGGCAATCGCGCGGGCGACGATTTCTTCGTTAAACGACCATAAATCTTCCAAGCTGCCGCCACCACGACAGACGATTAGCACATCGACTTCATCACGTTCGCTCGCGGTGCGGATGGCTTTGGCAATTTGCGGTGCGGCATCTAAGCCTTGCACAGGTGTTGGGTATAAAATAATCGGCGTGTTGGGGGTGCGTCGTGCTAGCGTGGTGAGAACGTCACGCAAGGCCGCGGCGGCAGGGGACGTGACAATCCCAATTGTTTTGGGAAATTTTGGCAACGCGCGTTTATTGTCTTGATCGAACAAACCTTCGCTAGCTAGTTGTTTTTTTAGCGCTTCAAAGCGCTCAAACAGCGCGCCAAGACCAGCAGGACGCATCGCTTCAACGGTAAGTTGAAAGTCGCCACGCGCTTCGTATAAAGTCACCACGACGCGCGCCTCGACTTGCAAGCCTTCGCGCGGCTGAAAATCGAGTAATCCAGCTCGGTTGCGAAACATCACGCATCGCACTTGTGCGCCCGCGTCTTTGAGGCTGAAGTAGCAATGCCCAGAGTCGTAACGCTTGAAATTAGAGATTTCACCCGCCACCCAGAGCTGCGGCAAGCCGCTTTCTAACAAAGTGCGAACCCTTCGATTTAGTTGTGTGACAGAAACTACATTGCTTTGTGCTATTGACAAATCAGTATTCACGCGAATCTGGCCTTAAATAATCCACAAAATTGATGTTTTTTGCCATTTGGCATAACAATTGAATGTTGTAGTTAATAAATTGATGCTAAGTTGTTGAATTTTATCGCTTTGTATTATTTGCACAAAAAATCGGCAAGTTAACAAAAAGCAGTAAAAATCCCTGTTTTACGGCACTTTTTAGAACTTCCCCACAAAGTTATCCACAGATCTTGGGGGTAATAATAAAAATCTGAATAATATCTAGCGCTTAGCGTGTTCTGGCTAGGCGCTTGCGCAGTAACTTGTGCGCAATAGCACTTCCCCTAGAGCGGGATTCGGGCTAAAGTTACGCGGTTTTTGCCGTTGCCCATCTTTACCACAAGGTTTTTTATTATGCTCGCTATCATCGAGGCCGCTGGCTGGCCAATCTGGCTCATTATCGCCGCTTCCATTGCGACCGTGACCATTATTATCGAACGTTTACTCACGCTACGTAAATCCTTGGTGTTACCGCAAGGTACGCTGGTCAAGGTCGTGCAAGAGTATCGCAGCCAAGGCGTCACTGCAGACACACTGACTAAATTGTCCGCCTCTAGCCCATTGGGTCGTGTGCTGGCAGCGGGCTTAAAAAACGTGAAAAGCTCACGTGAAATCATGAAAGAGTCGATTGAAGAAACTGGCAGCGCTGTAGCGCATGACCTCAATCGTTATTTATCAACACTAGGTACGCTGGCTGCTGTGACGCCGCTCTTGGGTTTGTTTGGTACTGTGATCGGTATGATTGAGATTTTTGGCTCGCAAGCACCAAGCGGCGCAGGCAACCCTGCCGCACTGGCGCACGGTATTTCGATTGCGCTCTATAACACCGCTTTCGGTATTATCGTTGCGGTACCGGCGCTAATGTTTTACCGCTATTTTGCCAGCAAGGTGGATGACTTCATCGTTGAGATGGAGCAGCAAGCCATTAAACTCGTCGAAATCGTCCACGGCGAACGCCACTAATCCAAACGGGCTGCGAAGCCCAAATACGGCGTTAAAAAGCAGCTCAAAATCCTCATTTACAAATGTAAACTCCGGTTTTTCGCTGCTTTTTGCCTTGTCTTTGGACTTCTCGCTCCGTTTTGAGCTTTGCTAGAGTAAATCCTCATGTACTTTGTGTACATTCCGGTTTCTCTACTGCGGGCTTCCCATGTTGGCGGGTTCGCTACTTAAAAAACGCTCTTTGCGGATGTAAAAATATGAAATTCAATAAAAACCGCCGTGGGCGGATTGATCCGGAAATCAACTTTATTCCGCTGATCGACGTCTTATTGGTGATTTTGATTTTCTTGATGGCAACGACGACGTATTCAAAGTTTGCCGAACTGAAAATTAATCTGCCAACCGCCGATGCTGAAAAACAAGTCGAGCAGCCACAAACGATTCAAGTCGGCGTCTCCGGCACAGGTCAATTTATGATCAACGGCGAACCCGCGCAATTTTCTAGCCCCGACGATTTCGCCGTCCAACTACGCCGCGCCGCCGGCAGCAACGCCGACCCAATGATCGTCATCAACGCCGACGCCCAAACCAGCCACCAAAACGTCGTGAACGTGATGGAAGCGGCAAGGGTAGCAGGGTATGGTAAGCTGACTTTCGCGACCCAGACTACTGGGCAGAAATAATTAGAGTGATATTTGAAAACGGCGCTGAGGCGCCGTTTTTTTGTGATTTATTCATAATGATTAATTACGCTACTCTGCGATTTAGATTTATTTTAAAATTAGGATATGTATGCAGGAGGTTAATTTGATTGGTTTTTCAGGTAAAGCATCAGAGGTGGTAAGGGCAATAAATGAAAATAATATAAATATTGTACTTTCTGGTCGAGAAGATATACCTGTTAAACAAGTGCCTTTGACTATTGCATTGCAACCAGTGCCGATACAACTGCAAATAAAAACAGATACTGATTGGCCGACAGTTATGGTTGGTACCGGAAGTATTTTAATCGCTTTGATTGTGGCTGTTGTGAGTTATCGAGCTCAGAAAAATCAGGTTAGAGCTAATATTGCAGGGGTTCGAGCTAAATGGATAGAAGACTTCCGTGAACTTGCTTCAAAATTTCTAGAGGCAGCTATTTTATACGGGCACTATTCTCGTGATGATTCTCAATGGTTGTATTCTTCGGAGTCAAATGAGCTTTATAGTAAGTTACTATATTGGCAAATAAAAATGGGTCTAATGTTGGATAAAACAAAGCCAGACAATAATTCATTAATTGATTGCACTAACAAAATTACTTCGCTTTTGTCTAAAAGGTTGGATGAAAGCAGCTTTCTGAAAATTAGTCAGGAAGTTGAGTCTATTGAGAAGTTGTCTTCAAAAATTCTTGAGGAGGCTTGGCAAGATATTAAGTTTGATTTGAATGCTTCAATATTTACCCGCCCCCGTAAATGAGCGAATAGGGCGTAATAGCCGAAGGTGTTACGCTGCATGAGTTAGGCATCATTCGGCGTATTGCCGCTTCGTGTCGAATATGTCCTCTATTTTTAGCCTTGTAGGCCGGGTTGGTTTTATCAACCCGCGCTGCTGAGACATCGTTATACCTGAATTAAATTGGCGGGTTACGCCTTTGGCTAACCCGCCCTACGTTGTGGATGTATTCAACTGAAGCCATTTAAAAACATGGACTTGATGGCAATACATCGTTGTTGTCTCGCAGCCCGTTGTGCAGGTTAAAACCCTTGGCGTCAAGTCGACGAAGTCGGCGCAGAGGCAGGGTTGACTGCTGACTTTCTTTGGCGAAGCAAAGAAAGTCAGTGCCGCGCGGCATGAGCGCGACCATGCCAATTAGAAAATTGATGATTAAAATTTCGCTGAAAGTGATGCATGAATATTGAATCCTTCCTCAACCGCATTTGGTACAACCGCCTTTCAATCTGGGCGATTTTGCTGTGGCCGCTCTCACTGCTATTTGCATTGCTCGCCAACCTGAACAAACAACTCTACCGCTGCAACATCAAGTCATCCAGCAAACTACCTATTCCCGTCATCGTCGTCGGTAATATCACCGTTGGTGGTACAGGCAAAACCCCGTTGACGGTGTATTTGGCGCAGGAACTCACCAAGCTAGGCTGGAACGTTGGCATCGTCTCCCGTGGGTATGCACGTACAGGTAATGATAAGAATGCACCACAAGCAGTTACCCCTCACAGTAATCCGGCCGAGGTCGGCGATGAACCGCTACTATTGGCGCGTGCAGCAAGCGTTCCCGTATTTGTTGCACGTCAGCGCGCCGTGGCGGGGCGAGCTTTGTTGGCGGCGCATCCGACCGTCAACGTCCTGCTCTGTGATGATGGTTTGCAGCACTACGCCTTAGCGCGTGATATTGAATTGTGTGTGATCGACGGCGCACGTGGCTTGGGGAATGGTTTGCGCCTGCCGGCAGGTCCGCTGCGCGAAGCTCCACGCCGCTTGCAGAGTGTTTCAGCCTTGGTTCTCAATGGTGGCAATTCGATTTTGACGCTGCCTGATGCTACACCGCAGTTCTCGATGCGCTTGCAAGCGCAGGCGTGTTACCAATTAACGAATCCAAGTATGCACCGCTGCGCCGATGATTTTGCTGGGGAAGTGCTGACAGCCATGCCTGGTATCGGCAATCCAGCGCGTTTTTTTGCGACTTTACGCGAATTGAATTACCAATTTACTGAGCAAGCTATGCCGGATCATCATGCCTTTTCAGTGCAAGATTTGCCGGCAAATGGCGCAATCATCGTGACCGAAAAAGACGCCGTGAAGCTCGCTAGCTTAAATTTGGGCGCAGACGGTGATAGAATCTGGGTTTTGCCAGTGGCGGCGCAGATTGAACCGAATCTGGCGAGCTGGTTAGACGAACAATTAAGGAAAATCTAAATGGATGCCAAGCTGCTAGAAATTCTGGTGAGCCCTGTTTCAAAAGGTCCATTGATTTACGATAAAGCCAAACAAGAACTGATTTCTAAAGCTGATCGTTTAGCTTTTCCAATCAAAGACGGCATTCCGGTGATGCTAGTGAGCGAAGCGCGCGAACTTAGCGCCGACGAGTTGGCATAAACATGAGCTTTGTCGCGATTATCCCGGCGCGGATGCAATCAACGCGCTTACCGAATAAACCGCTCGCTGATATTGCAGGCCAGCCCATGGTGGTGCGTGTGCTTGAGCAAGCGCTGCAATCGAATGCGAGCATGGTCGTTGTGGCGTGTGACGATATGGCGATTCAAGACGCGGTGACGGTGGCGGGCTATGCCTGCTTGTTGACGCGCAGCGATCATCCATCGGGTACAGATCGGCTCGCTGAAGCGGTTGATCGGCTTGAGTTGCCGGATGATGCGATTGTGGTGAATGTGCAAGGCGACGAGCCGCTGATTGATCCTGAGCTGATTAACGCTGTGGCCGCTCATTTGGCGAGCGATGCTAGTCTTGCGATGGCAACGGCAAGTCACACAATCGATAGCAGCGAAGACTTTTTTAATCCCAATGTGGTGAAAGTGGTTTGCAACGCGCAGCAACAAGCGATGTATTTTAGCCGCGCGCCGATTCCGTGGGATCGCGATAGCTTTGCTGAAGATAATGATGACGAAGATTGGGTATTGCCTGCTGAGCTAGACGCACAAAGGCATATCGGTCTATACGCCTATAGGGCTGGTTTTTTGCGTGCATATTCTAAATTGAACGCGTCGCGGCTCGAAGAAATCGAAAAGCTAGAGCAACTCCGTGTGCTGTGGCATGGCTACAAAATCGGTGTTTACCGCGCAGCGCAAGCACCCGCGGTGGGCGTTGATACACCGGAAGATTTAGAACGTGTTCGCTCGGTATTTGCTGCGAAGCTTTGAAAAAAAACAATTAAAAACATGGTATCCACGAAAAACACGAAAACGACTAAAAGCAGGTATGAAGTATTGTTGAGCTGTTAGTTCTCGATATAAATTTGTTTAATTAGTTTGTTTTGTTCGTGTTTTTTCGTGTATTTCGTGGACACTAAGCCTTTAAATTTCGTTGTTAATAATATTCACTCAAACCACAGGAAAACACGATGCGATTAATTCTTTTGGGCGCACCTGGCGCTGGTAAAGGTACACAAGCGAACTTTATCCGTGAACAATTTGGTATTCCACAAATCTCGACAGGCGATATGCTGCGCGCAGCGGTGAAAGCCGGTACGCCATTGGGCTTGGAAGCGAAAGCGATTATGGATGCGGGCGGTTTGGTGCGTGATGACATTATTATCGGCTTGGTGAAAGAGCGGATTGCTCAGCCCGATGCGGACAATGGTTTCTTGTTTGACGGTTTTCCACGGACGATTCCACAGGCCGAAGCGATGGTCGCGGCGGGTGTTGAGATCGATTACGTCGTTGAAATCGATGTGCCAGATGCCAACATCGTTGATCGTATGGCAGGCCGCCGTGTGCACGTAGCTTCAGGTCGCACTTTCCACATCAAATACAATCCACCAAAAGTGGAAGGTATTGATGATGAAACGGGCGAGCCTTTGGTGCAACGTGACGACGACAAAGAAGAAGTCGTACTCAAACGTCTAGGCGTGTATCACGAGCAAACCGAAGTCTTGGTAAGCTTCTACGGCAAAATGGCGGCTTCTGGCGATGCTAGCGCACCAAAATACATCAAGATTGATGGCACGCAAGCAGTTGACGCTGTTCGCGAGCAAACATTAAAAGCACTCGGCGCGTAATCGCTGCCTTTGCTGTGAAAAGCCACTTTGTTCGCAAAGTGGCTTTTTTTATGGGGCCGCGATTAAATTTTGTAGTTTTTCGGCTTTTCGACTAAAAATCAATCAGATAGCAATAGAGAAAAATGATGATTTTAGCGATTACCTACACCAGCCAGGCCACTGATCTGCATGCCGAAGAAATGCGCCTGAAGCTCATGCGCGAATGCGAACTGCGAAACGTTACTCAAGACGTCACCGGATTGCTGCTGTATCAAGAGGGGCATTTTTTGCAATATATCGAAGGCGAACCAGAAACGATCCCCGCCACCATGACGTCACTTTGCACAGTGAAGAAGTGCTGATGCAGCGGCAATTCCCTGATTGGAGTATGTTTTACCGAGATTACGATTTTATATACCCGCATGTTCAAATGGATTTGGGCGAATTAGTCACTTTGGCCAAAGTGATTGAGGCATTAGATGACAAACCCGAATTACGCCAAGTGATGTTTGATTTTTTGAAGAAAAAACACGACGGTGTTTTTTAATGGCTGTGGTGTGTTGAATTAAAACCAGCATCATGATGGAAAATCCCTATCGCGAATTTTGCTGCAACGCGCAAAATAAAGTTCCTTCTTGCAGGAGTCAGCCATGCCCATGAATGCCTTGTATGCTCAATCTGGCGGTGTCACGCCGGTGATTAATGCCTCTGCTGCAGGGGTGATTTCAGCCGCACGGATGCACCCGAGCCATATTGGCCGTGTATTTGTGGCAAAAAATGGCATCTTGGGCGTGCTCAATGAAGAGTTGATTGATACCTCAGTTCTTACAAGTGCCGATCTAGCCCAACTCAAGGCCACCCCAGGTGGCGCATTTGGTTCGTGCCGCCACAAAATCAAAACCGAAGCCGAGCTGGCGCGGATTTTGGCGGTATTTAAAGCTTGGGACATTGGCTACTTTTTTTATAACGGTGGCGGTGATTCGGCTGATACCTGCTTGAAAGTCTCAGAACTCGCCGAGGCGGCGGGCTATCCTTTGCTGGCGATTCATGTACCAAAAACCATCGATAATGATTTGCCAATGACGGATAACTCACCTGGATTTGGCTCGGTGGCCAAGTATGTCGCCACCTCGGTGCGTGAGGCGGGTTTAGATGTGCGATCGATGGCGGCAAGTTCAACCAAAGTGTTTATTCTCGAAGTGATGGGCCGGCATACGGGTTGGATTGCAGCAGCAAGTGGTTTGGCTGCACGTAGCGAGGGTGAGCCACCACATTTGATTTTATTGCCTGAAGTTGCCGTTGATGAATCTCGATTGCTCGCCGCAGTTGAAAATGCCGTCACTAGGTATGGCTACTGCGTCATTGTTGCAGCTGAAGGCGTGAAGGATACCAACGGTACATTTTTATCCGAAGCGGGTGGCAAAGATGCTTTTGGTCATGTGCAATTGGGTGGGCTTGCGCCGTATTTGGCTGGACTGATCAAATCACATTGCGGATTTAAATGCCATTGGTCGGTCGCCGATTATTTACAACGCGCTGCGCGTCATACGGCATCAGCCACCGATTTGGCGCAAGCGATTGCTGTCGGCGAAGCCGCAGTCAAGTTGGCGGTCGCAGGCCAGGGCGGCATGATGGTGACGATTGAGCGTTTGGGGGACGTTCCATATACATGGGATATTGGCGCAGTACCATTGGGTGTCGTCGCCAACTGCGAAAAACCGCTGCCGCCAGAGTACATCGCAGCCGATGGCTTTGGTATCACCGCCGCTGCGCGGCGCTACTTTGCGCCACTGATCGCTGGCGAAGCGCCACCTCCGTATATCGATGGCCTACCAGATTATGGTGCATGGATATGGTCGATTGAAGCGCCGTGTTTACCGATTTTTAAGCCTTAATAAGGCCACGATTAAATATAAAAATGGCACCTAAGGTGCCATTTTTGATGGGGATCTATTTAAAGTGCTTATTTTAGTTTACGTCGACTCGCTGCAAAAAGTCCAATAAGACCCATACCCATTAAGGCATAAGTTTCGGGTTCTGGAACTGGAGCCGTAATATTGACTTCTGAACCAAAACCCAGTTTTTGACTAAGTACATAAGTACCAAAACGCGCATCCCCATTGGGGAATATTGCCTTCACTGTAGCACCAACAAAACCTTTGCCATTTGATTTCATTGATTCCATTGCAATCTAAGCATGAAAAATAATCTGTATCAACGCCAAAAATAAATTTTTGGCCTGCTGCAAATGAGTTTGGTGCAAAATTAATTGTTAATGTTGATTTGCCATCTTGCTGAGCGTTACTAGGAAAAATCGCCCCGACATTATCGCTTGTATTGCTTTGTTTTAGTGGTGAGCTGCTCGTACCAGGGTATTTATTCGTGGTGTCAAAAAAACCACCAATCGGGGTTAAATCCCATACTAAGGATGTGATGAATTGGTTATTGCTTGATGCCATTTTGTGTGATGGTTAATTCAAATGTTTTTATATCGTGATGTGGGTTGCACAAAGATTCTGCGCGAGTTGGGTTAAATTCGTCGCATTACAATCGAGTGTGTGTAAGTTATTCATGCCTCTTAGCCACGTCAATTGCCTTTTCGCGAGCTGACGTGTTGCAGCGAGCCCTTTTTCTCGACAGACTTTAAGGTCGACTTCGCCTTCTAAATATTCCCACGCTTGTCGGTAACCGACGCAGCGCATTGAGGGAAGGTCAAGGTTGAGTGGGTATTTTTCGCGCAGCATTTTGACTTCATCAAATAAGCCTCCATCCAGCATTTGGTCAAAGCGCAATGCGATTCGCTGATGCAATACGGCACGGTCACTGGGTACGAGTGCAATTTTGAGAGGGTCGTAGGGGAGTATTTCTCTAGCAGGCTCAGCCAATATAGCCGACATGGCTTTACCCGATAGGATACAGACTTCTAAAGCACGTTCGATACGCTGGGTGTCATTCGGCTCTAAACGCGCAGCAGTGATTGGATCAAGTGCAGCCAGCTTACTGTGCATCGCTGGCCAACCAATTAGATCCGCCTCTTGGTGCAGTTGTGCGCGTAGCTCAGCATTGGCGACTGGCAAATCATGCATGCCTTGTTCCAGCGTATTGAAATACAGCATGGTGCCGCCAACGAGCACTGGCACTTTACCGCGTGCGGTGATATCCGCCATTAATGCCAAGGCATCGAGGCGAAATTGCGCGGCGGAATAGACTGCCGTCGGGTCTATGATGTCGATTAAATGATGCGGCGCGCGGGCGAGTTCAGCTGGGGTTGGTTTGGCGGTGCCGATATCCATGTCTTTAAAGACCAAGGCCGAATCGACGGAAATCAATTCCACTGGCAACCCTGACTCCAGTAAATGCATCGCCGTCGCCGTTTTGCCGCTGGCGGTCGGGCCCATAATGAAAATGGCGGATGGTAAAGTTTTCATCGTTATTGTCCCCGCATAAACATTTTGTCGAGATCATTCATTGTCAGGCGGAACCAGGTTGGGCGGCCGTGATTGCATTGACCGCTTCGCTCAGTCACTTCCATTTCGCGCAGTAGGGCGTTCATTTCAGGAATCGTCAAGGCGCGGTTGGCGCGCACCGAGCCGTGGCAGGCCATAGTCGCCAGTAACTCATTGCGGCGACCGGAAAGCACCTGTGAGACGCCGACTTGGCGGATGTCTCTAAGCATCGCTTGCGCCAGTTCAACTGGATTACTGCCTTGCAGTAGCATTGGTACTGCACGAACAGACAGCTGCGTTGGTGAGGTGACTGAAATTTCTAAACCTAAATCGGCTAGTTGTTCGCCGAAATCCTCGACAGTGGCGATGTCAAATTTGTCCGCGCTAAATACGTGTGGAATCAGTAAAGGTTGCATTGGCATTTCAGCCAAATCAAGCGCGGTTTTGAGCTTTTCGTACACCACGCGTTCATGCGCGGCGTGCATATCGACGACAATCAGCCCTTCGACAGTTTGGCTGAGGATGTAAACGCCATGCAACTGGCCCAGCGCAAATCCGAGCGGTGGAATGCCGTTTTCATCGCTTGCGGGTAGGTTTGGCGTTGTCGCGCGTTGGATATGACTCGCAGCCATCGTCCACGGTGCTGCTTCTTTCGTGGATTGAGCCGGAATCGCATCGCCGCTCAATGCACCTGCGCCGCCAATGCTGGCCTGTGGCTGAGTGGGCGCAGTGCTAAATGAATAGCTTATCTCTGCTGCATCGGTTTCTGGCGGTGACGTTTTGCTCGCACGCAAATCGCCAAACATCGTTTCATAAACTTTCAGCCCCTCGCCAACGGCTGGGGCGAGTGGGATGTGTTGCTGGCGGTAGGCCATTTGCGCGTAATCTTGCGGCTTATAGGTTTTGCTTTCAGTTTGACTATTGGATTGACCTTCGGGTATTGCAGCAGGGGCTTTTATTTCTCCCGTTTCGGTGTCAATACCCTCTGGAGTAATGCCGGCTTTGGTTTTTGCTAGTGCTTTGGAAAGACTGGTAATCAAAAAACGATAAATCGCTTGGCTTTCACGGAAACGCACTTCAATCTTGGTTGGGTGGACATTGACGTCAACGCCCTCAGGATCCATATCCAAAAACAAGCAAAATGAGGCATGTAGATTGTGATGTAGCACATCGCGGTAGGCTTCACGCAGCGCGTGCATCACGACTTTGTCGCGTACAAAACGCCCATTCACAAAGAAAAACTGCGCTTCACGGTTGGTTTTGCCCAAGGTGGGTGAGCCAGTAATGCCGTGCAAACGTAAAGTACCAAAGCCTTCGTCAACGGCAATCCCCGAGTTGACGAAATCATCGCCAATAATCGCTGCCGCGCGTTTGGCTAAATCGCCAGCCAGCCAACGCTGCTGCGCTTTGCCATTGTGAATGAGGGTAACAGATACGTTCGGATTAGCTAAGGCCAAGCGTTCAATCATCGCCGCGCAGTGCGCGTATTCGGTGCTGTCGGATTTCAGGAATTTTTTGCGTGCTGGCACTTGATGATACAAGTCATGCACTTCAATCGTCGTGCCCGCTGCCAGTGCGGCAGGCTCAGGATCAAGCATGCGACCGTGATCAGCATCAACACGCCAAGCGTGCGGTGACAGTTGACCGTTATCGGAAAAACGACTGGTTAAGCTCAGACGCGACACGGAAGCAATTGATGCCAAACCTTCACCGCGAAAGCCCAACGTGGCCACTTGTGCCAAATCATCCATGCTGGCGATCTTGCTGGTGGCGTGGCGATGCAGGGCGAGCTCAAGATCGTCTTTGGCAATGCCGCAACCATCGTCAATCACTTTGATGAGCTTAGTGCCGCCCGCTTGTAATTCAATTTGCAGGCTGCGACTACCGGCATCAATACTGTTTTCCAGTAATTCTTTCAGTGCCGAAGCAGGGCGTTCAACCACTTCACCAGCGGCAATTTGATTCACTAAATGATCGGAAAGTCTTTGAATACGCGGCATGAATATGGACTATGCTTAGAAAACAGTGAGGCCGAAGTATACCAGCCACCTAGGTTTTGTTGATGTTTGCTTTGCCAGGCGTGAGCAAGCTCTTAATCATAGGGAATCAAGGAATGAGCAAAAAACTAAGTTGCGTGGTGATCGATGATGACGGTATTTTGCGCAATTTAATGGCGAGTTTAATGCGCCGTTTAGAGTTTAATGTCTTGGGTGAAACGGGTCATGCCCATGATGGTTTGAAGTTTTGTATGGATTTACATCCATCATTGGTCTTGCTGGATATTAATTTGCCCGACTCGAATGGTATTGATTTATTACCGCAAATTTTGAAGCTGCAACCCGCACCGAAAGTAATTATGGTGACCGGCGAGCCAACCCTTTATCGAGTCAAAGAAGCTTTGGCTTTGGGGGCGTCAGGCTTAATTGTTAAGCCATTTACCCCTGCCAAGTTAATTGCTGCCGTGAATAATGCCTTGGGTACGCAACTTTAAGCCTGTTAGCTTTGTGCGATACGTGTACGAGCCAGTGGTGGGTTTTTAGCAAAATAGCGTTTGATGCCCTTGTGCAAAGCAATCGCCATTTTCTGTTGGTAATCTTCAGAAATTAATTTTTGCTCTTCTGCTGGATTGGAAATAAACGCAGTTTCGACCAAAATCGATGGAATATCTGGCGCTTTGAGTACAGCAAAGCTGGCTTGTTCTACATTCGGTTTATGCAGGCGATTAATCCCCCCAATTTCCCCTAGCATTGCTTTTCCCAGTTTCAGACTGTCGTTAATCGTTGCTGTGGTGGTTAAGTCCAGCAAAGTTTTGGCTAGGTATGGATCGCTGGCTTTGATCTTGATGCCACCGATCAAATCGGCATTGTTTTGAGTCTGGGCTAACCAACGGGCATGCGAGCTGGTCGCGCCGCCTTCGGATAAGGCAAAGACCGATGATCCATTGGCGTCGGCGCGTACAAACGCATCGGCGTGGATCGACACAAACAAATCAGCATTCACTGCCCGAGCTTTTTTGACGCGAACACCGAGCGGCACAAAATAATCGCCATCGCGTGTTAATACCACGCGTACGTTCGGATCTTCACTCAGTAGTGTTTTGAGTCTTTTCGCAATTTGTAGCACGACTGCTTTTTCGTGTGTGCCAGCAGGGCCGACTGCGCCCGGGTCTTCACCACCATGACCAGGGTCGAGCACGACAGTAATCAGACGGTCAACTTTGAGTTTGCTGCGATCAACCGATGCGGTTTCCGCTTGTTTGGGTTCTGAAGCTTTGGCTTGGTCTATTTTCGATTCAGAGGTTTTTGTTTCTACAGGTTTACTTGCGATTTGATTGCTGGCGCTGGGTTTAGCCATATCGTTGAGTAGCGCCAACAGCGGATCATTTTGTACTGTTGGGTACAAATCAATCACGAGTCGATGTTTGTATTCGCCAAACGGTTCGAGTGTGAATACTTGTGGGCTGACTTGCGCTTTTAGATCCAGTACCAAACGTACTGTGCCTGGTTTGTTGCGGCCCGCTCGCAGGAGTTTGATATACGGATCGTCACCACCGACTTTGCTAGATAGGCTTTGCAATTCACTGTTTAAATCGATACCGTTTAGATCGACAACTAAGCGTTCTGGATCTTTTACTAAAAATTGATTAAAGGTGAGTGGCTCAGAAGATTCAATTGTCACGCGAGTGTAGGCCTCTGAAGGCCAAACGCGAACGGCAACGATGCTGGCAGCAGCTGCTAAGCTAATCGGGCTCACAGAAAGAATCAGTGTTGCCGCCGCTGCGCGCAGCACATCGCGGCGCTTGAGTTGAAAGGCGGGATTTACTTCGCTGCTAAGGTCAAAGCGTTCTGGCATGTTTGGCCTAACTCACTGGTGGCGCTTAATAAAATACTTCGGCCTGTCGATTCGGGCTGAAGTTGGATAATCCAATCGGGGGTCGGCAATTGGCCGCTGGCTTTATCGGCCCATTCAATCAAACAGATGGATTCAGAATTGAAATAGTCTCTAAATCCAGAATCTTCCCATTCGCTAGGATCATTAAACCGATATAAATCAAAGTGATAAAAGTATAATTTAGAATCCGGATTAAGTCCAAGCAAAGAGTAAGGCTCAACCAAGGTATAAGTTGGGCTTTTGACGCGGCCGGTAAAATCGAAGCCGCGCAAGATGCCACGGGTGAGCGTGGTTTTGCCTGCGCCCAAATCGCCTTCTAGAAATACGACCATGCCCGGTTTGAGTGCACGCGCCAAGCGACGCCCAAATTCGATTGTGGCGTCTTCATCACTTAAAAACGCGCTGAACGCGGTATCATTTGCGATATGACTGAATTTATACATCCATCACTCGATCATTTAAATTATGTGGATTTAGCGCAATCGATTAAAGATTGGGCGCTAGAGCTGGGTTTTTCGCGTGCTGCGATTGCGAGCATTGATTTAAGCCACGCCGAAGCGGGTTTGACGCAATGGCTCGCGGCAGGGTATCACGGCGAAATGGATTATATGGCAAGGCATGGATTAAAACGTGCCCGACCAGCAGAATTAGTGCCGGGTACACTGACAGCAGTTACAGTTTTTATGCCGTATCTGACTGGGGGCTTTGATCCTGAAAGCGTTCTAGCCGATACCAATAAAGCCTATATTTCGCGTTATGCTTTGGGGCGTGATTATCACAAAGTTTTGCGCGCTCGTCTGCAGCAGTTGGCTGATAAAATTACCGCAGTGATTGGCGAGCACGGACACCGTGTTTTTGTTGACTCCGCGCCGATTCTTGAAGTCGAGTTAGCCAAGCAAGGTGGCAACGGTTGGCGTGGCAAGCATAGCTTATTGATTAACCGCGATTATGGTTCGTTTTTCTTTTTGGGCGAAATTTTGATTGATTTGCCGCTGCCAGTCGATCCGCCATTACCCAAAGAGCATTGTGGCAAATGCACGGACTGTATTGATGTCTGTCCAACGCAGGCGATTGTTGCACCGTACACGGTTGATGCGCGGCGCTGTATTTCGTATTTGACGATTGAATTGAAAGGCGCAATTCCGGTCGAGTTTCGTTCCATGATTGGCAATCGAGTGTATGGCTGCGATGACTGCCAATTGGTTTGCCCGTGGAATCGTTTTGCCGCCACTAGCCCTGAAACTGATTTTGCGATTCGGCATGGCTTGGATGATGCGAGTTTGCTGGAGTTATTCGCTTGGTCCGAGCAAGAATTTACCCAAAAAATGGCGGGTAGCCCTATTTATCGAATTGGTTATGCCGCATGGTTACGCAATTTGGCGGTGGGCTTGGGTAATGCCAAGACTTCCGCTGAAATCATTCAGTCGCTGCAAGCGCGGCAGACTAGTTCTGATGACATGGTGCGTGAACATATCGTTTGGGCCTTAAATCGGCATGGGGTATTCTAATCAAGCAATTGCTAATCATTGGATTTAACCTGATACCCCTCTATTGTGTTGCCTAGTATTTTGTCGATTAGCGGTAAGGCCGTTTTGATATCCAATGGTTTAGTAATGTAGGCATCAAACCCAAGCTGCAGTGCTTTTTGAATGTCTTCTTCTAAGGCATCACCAGACAGGGCAACTACTGGAATCGAGCGGGTTTGGTTGCTGGAGCGTAACCGCTCCAAGATCGCAAAGCCGCTGGCGTCAGGCAAGTGTTGATCAAGTAAGATGATGTCGGGGTGTTGAGACTGTGCAAACATGAGTCCGTCTTGACCCGTACCCGCAATCAAAATGCTGTAGTTGGGGCGCTGCTGTTTAAAAATGGCTTGCAGCAATTTTTGTGAAAGTGGATCGTCTTCAATGTACAACACAGTACGCTGCCCACCAGCGCATTGCAGTGTTTCAATCGCCGTATTTTTTTGCGTTAGCCCTTTGGCGCAAGGCAAGTCAATCCAAAAACGACTCCCTACATTGATCGTGCTCGAAAATCCAACTTCACCCTGCATCAGCCCTGCGAGGCGTTGGGTGAAGGCGAGGCCAATACCCGAGCCTTCGATATTATCGGCATGGTTACCTACTCGACTAAAGGGTTGAAACAACTTGGCTTGGTCTTCCACGCTAATGCCACGCCCAGTATCGCTAACCATCAAGCGCCATGAGCGATGAGATGAATGGGTGACGCTCATTTCTACAGTGCCTTGCGGGCGATTATATTTAATCGCATTGCTAACAAAATTCAGCAAAATTTGTTTGATCCGCCGTGCATCGCCTTGCACCATAAATCGCGAATTGGGCATCTGTGTTGGCAATAAGGTCACATTTTTTTCAATGGCCAAATTTTGGGTAAGCTCAAGGCAATCGTGAACGATCAGAGCCAAATCGACTGCTTCATCACGCAAGGCCAATTTGCCGGCTTCAATACTGGCTAAATCAAGGACTTCATTGATCAGATCAAGTAGGTGGCGTCCTGCTTTAGAGATATAGCTGCCCAGCTCTCGCTGGTTATAATCTTGATCGGTGCTGATGATTTGAGCAAAGCCCAAAATGGCATTGAGCGGTGTGCGTAATTCGTGGCTCATATGGGAGAGAAAATCGGATTTAGCTTTACTCGCTGCTTGGGCGCCGTCGCGTGCAATTCTTAATTCATTTTCATTGTGTTTAATTGCGCTGATATCGTGTATGCCAAACAGGCGCCCTACGGGGGTGTCACCAAGTCGCTGTGGGCGGCTGCTTAAATCAAAAAATCGACCATCTCGCAGTGCACAAGAAAGCTGAGATTCTAGGTAGGGGTCGTTGTAGAGCTCATCTAACCATTCACGAAATTGAGCTGGGTCGAGTAATTGGTTTTCTATGTGTAAAAACAAAGCGTTGCCCGACACGCCTTGTGCCATTTGCCAATGCCAGATTTTGGGGACTTGATGATTAAAATTACGAATATTGCCGTCTAAATCCGTGACTAAGATCCCATCGACTGTCGATTCGAGGGTCGCGGCCAATAAAGACGATGCAAGGGCCGAGTCTATTTCGATTTGTTTGGCATGGCTGATGTCATTGACCGAAATAACGCACAATAGCTGACCTTCGTCGTCAATACAGCGGACAGATTTACGAACTTGAAGAAAGTGCCCGTTTTCATGACGGTATTCACTTTCGACGTTGCTGGTATTACTACAGCCGCCTTCGCGAATTTCTTCCCAAAAAAATAAGTCTTGCAGCCCAACTTCAATATCAGTGATGGGCCGACCAATTAAGCTCTGTGTGCCGTAGCCAAGTAACTCTTCACACGCTTGATTGGCGGCTACGATAAGGCCATCGCTGGGCGTAACAGCCAGTACTGCGGTCGAACAGGCGTCGAGTAGATGTTGGGCAGAGAGCGTCATGTCGGTTCACTCGGGCTAAAAAAGTAAGTCATGCGCTTTTTGGGGCTTAAGAAAAAAGCGGCGTCACGCGGTAATTGCGCGACTTTGATTGATTTACTGATGTTGAGCCCTTTTTCAAATTCTAAATCCAGTACGATTGATTCATTGGGCGTATTTTCTGGATCAAATACCAGCACTTGTGGTTTCAGCGGGCGTGAAGTATTCACCGATACGACAAGGCCATAACACTCGTTGGATAACATCACTAAGGTACCAGGCGGATATACACCCAAGCATTTGATAAAGTGATTGAGCGGCACGGGGTCAAATTTGGCCTTTTGATGCGCGAACATCAGTGCTAAACCCTCGTGTGGCGTGAGTGACTGAGCGGAATTGATTTTATTGCAGTAATTGTCGTAAGTATTGACGAGTGCCAAAATACGCGCGAGTGGGTCAATCTTGTCGATCGAGAGTTTGTGGGGGTAGCCTGTTCCGTCACACATTTCATGATGCTGGGCGATGACTTTTAATACGGCGACTTCTAAACCTGCTCGATGAACGGCCTCAACGCCCCATTGGCAATGCTGCTCGACAATCGCCTGTTCAGCGCGGTTGAGTCCTTCAGTTTTGAGTAAAATACGATCGGGTACTTCGCTTTTACCAATGTCGTGAAATAATGAGGCCAAACCCAAAATTCGGATTTGTTCGCGAGACAATTTCATTTCGCGGCCTAGCATCAATGCTAATACCGAAGCATTGAGTGAGTGAAAGTAGCCGTCATCACCCGCTGCTTTGCCGTTCATCAGATGAATGGCGATATCGCTGTCAGACAACAGTGAATCGAGCATTTTCCCGACTAACTCATCGGCGGTAGCGACGGTTTCTTTGGGTTGGGTATGAATCTGTGCATTGATATTGCGCACGACTTTGGCCGCTTGCCCAAATGCTTTTTCGCAGGCATTAAGCTGCACTTGGCGATGTTCGTGTTGTTTGAGCCTCGCTCGCTTTGCCTCAAGCAGTGCTTGCAGAGCGGGATCCGGCTCTGGTTCAGCTTCGATAATAGGCGTTGGAAATTCTGTAATTGCAGGGCTTGCTTCAGGGGGCGAAATGGCCAAAGGGGATACGTCGCTTTTAATCGGCGAGTACCGAATTTGCTTCAGGCCTAATTTTTTTAGCGTTTCAATTTGATCGGCTGACTTGATTTTGAAACTACCAAACGTGAACGGATGCTCCATCCAATGCAAATCCAATTGGATAAATAAACCGATTTGTAATTGCTCGGGATGAATGAAGTGGTCAGCGTCAGCGTTGGGCATGAATGCACGTGTCAGAAATTATCGTTTAATTATGGCTAATAAATTGCAAAATACAGCAGAAACGATTCAGTTATTGGATCAAATACAACTTTACCCACTTGGTGAAACCGCACAGGTTCTTGCTGCTGGTGAGGAGGAACAGGCGCGGTTACACGCAACACAAGCTGCAGCATTGCTTCGTGAAGATATTCTGGCTGCGGTATTGGGCGTCGGCAATTTGACCTTTCGATTTAATCCATTACAGACAGACGGTCATCAGTTGGCGACTGAATTAAAAACGCTGTATCTCAACAGCGCTAGTCTTCGGCAAGCTCAGCCGTGTTTGCATGAGTTGCCGGTTCGTTATGGCGGGCAATATGGGCCTGATTTGGCCGTGGTGGCGGCTCATGCCGGGCTAAGCTGTGTTGAAGTTGCAGAGCTTCACTCATCGATTGTTTATGATGTTTTGTGTATTGGGTTTTTGCCGGGTTTTCCGTATTTAGCGGGTTTACCCAATTTCTTGGCTTGCCCACGGCGAGCGAGTCCACGGACTCATGTGCCTGCAGGGAGTGTTGGTATTGGTGGTCAACAAACTGGCATTTATCCGAGTGCCAGTCCTGGAGGTTGGCAATTAATCGGTCATTGCGATGTGATTTTGTTTGATGCAGAAAAGTTGCCACCGAGTTTATTGCAAGCAGGGGATCAAGTTCGCTTTATTCCCGTGAGTATTGAAGCATGAGTAGCGGGTTTGAAGTTATTCGTGCTGGTGTGCAAAGTACGGTGCAAGATATTGGCCGCAGCAATGCCGCTCAATGGGGCGTGCCTCAGGCTGGTGCTGCAGATTTACTTTCTTTTGCTTTGGCCAATCTCCTACTGGGTAATTCACCCGATGCGGCCTGTATTGAAATGACTTTGGGTGGTGTTGAGCTGCGCTTTTGGGCCGAAACCGATTTTGCACTGGCAGGCGCTGATTGTACCGCGCTGTTGGATGAAAAACCCTTGTTGCCGTATTCACGCCAGCGAGCACAGGCGGGGCAAACGCTCAAGTTAAAAGCACCCGCGCGTGGGATGAGGACTTATCTTGCGCTCTTAGGTGGCGTGGAAGTGCCGCAGGTCTTGGGTAGCCCCTCTACGCTATTGTCTGCACGATTGGGGGGTATGGCTGGCCGCGCTTTGCGAGCTGGAGATGTCTTGCAAGCGGAATTGCAAATACTAAGTCAACGATTGCCATTGGCGATTGCTGCACCACAATGGCGGCCACAACTGCGTGTGATGCGCGGGCCGCAATGGGGTAATTTATCCGACAATGCTCGTCAGCTATTTCAAAATAACCATTGGCAAGTCAGTAATAAAAGTGACCGTATGGGTATGAAGCTATTGGGCAATAAGCTTGAGATGGCAATACCCATTGAAATGGCTTCTCAGGCGGTGTTTGCAGGAACGATACAGCTGCCACCCAATGGTTTGCCGATTTTATTGCAGGCAGATGCGCAAACCACCGGCGGCTACCCGATTGTAGGGCAAGTGATTCAGGCTGATTTATGGCTGGCTGGGCAGTGTCGTGCCAATGATAGAATTCAATTTGTCATGGTCGATGCTGATGAAGCTGTGCTAGCCTTACGCGCTCAGCAAACATGGCTCAGTCAAATCCAAAGGATAGTATGCTCATCGATTTAAATGCCGACTTAGGTGAAGGCGGCGATTTTGATTCTTTACTAATGCCTTTGATTACTTCGGCCAATATTGCATGTGGTGGGCATGCCGGTGATGTAGATTCAATGCGTAATTCTGTGCATTTAGCGCATGCTCATGGTGTGCGCATTGGCGCGCATCCAAGTTATCCAGACCGAGCGCACTTTGGTCGCCGATCTTTGCAGATTGAACCTTCGAAATTGGTGTTTAGCATTACAGCTCAATTGTGGGCATTAAAAGCGGTCTGTATCGAAGATGGGATTTCAGTCTCTTACGTGAAACCGCACGGCGCTTTGTATAACGATGCGGCGGTAAATCCGGAGTTGGCCGATCAAATCGCCCAGTTGATTTTTGAAATCGACCCTGATTTGGCGGTGATGGCCTTGGCGGGGAGTTGCTTGATTCAAGCTGCGACTGCGCGTGGTTTGACGACGATTGCGGAAGGCTTTGCTGATCGAGCGTACTTGCCCAATGGCACTTTAATGCCGAGAGAGCAAGATGGGGCCGTATTGACTGATTTAGCGCAAGTACAGGCGCAGGCTTTGGCTTTGGTGGGGCAAGTTCAATCGATTTGTATCCATGGTGATAACCCTAATGCAGTCGCTCAAACTCTTGCGATTCGTCAGACTTTGCTGGAAAACGGCGTGAGAATTCACGTCTAGACTATCCAAACAGACCTAAATTCAATTAAGTTCTATGCAGTTTGATTTAAAAGCGAGCACCTTATGTCTGCAACACAAGCACACCCGAAAGGGCTCTACCTACTTTTTGCCACTGAAATGTGGGAGCGATTTTCGTATTACGGTAATCGCGCATTACTTGCTCTATTCATGATTTCAGCCTTGTCGTTCGACAAGCATTTTACCGCCGCACTGTACGGCCAATACACGGGTTTGGTTTTTCTTACGCCACTGATTGGTGGCTTTGTGGCTGACCGTTACTGGGGTAATAGCCGCTCGATTTTAGTCGGTGGTTTATTGATGGCCGCAGGGCAGTTTATGCTGTTTTTTGCCGGTACGTTCTATACCGATTTATCCGTAGCTTTACCGTTCTTTTATTCTGGCTTGGGTTTGATTTGTATTGGGAATGGTTTTTTTAAACCCAATATTTCCACCATGGTGGGGCAATTGTACGAGCCGAATGATTCCCGCAAAGACGCCGCGTATACGATTTTTTATATGGGGATTAACCTTGGCTCATTTGCCGCACCATTGATTTGCGGCACCTTGGGCGATACGGGTAATCCGGCGGATTTTCGCTGGGGCTTCTTGGCCGCTGGCACCGGGATGTTGATGTCTTTGGTGGTGTTTCAAAGTTTTAAAAAGAAATATCTATTATCGCCATCCGGTGAGTTGCTGGGATTGCCACCAAAACGGCTGACTGCGGCTGAAAAAGCCCAAGTCGATACGTCCCTGTCGACAATCGATATTCAGCGTATGGCCGTGATTGGCGTCTTGTCGTTTTTTGTGATTTTCTTTTGGTCTGCTTTTGAGCAAGCGGGCGTGTCACTGACTTTCTTTGCGCGCGAATCTACCGATCGTATGATTTTGGGTTTTGAAGTGCCCGCCTCGTGGTTCCAATCGCTTAACCCTGTATTTGTATTGATCTTCGCGCCGATTATGGCGCGCTTGTGGATGAGCTTGTCTGCGAAAGGTCGCGAACCGGCATCGCCAACCAAAATGGCGTGGGGCTTGATTTTGCTCGGGTTGGGTTATGTCGTAATTGCACTGGGTGTGGATGGCATTGGCGATGGTATGAAAGTATCCATGCTCTGGCTGATCACGATGTACTGGCTGCATACGATGGGTGAGTTGTGTTTGTCACCGATTGGACTTTCACTCGTCAATAAACTCGCGCCTGCCCGTTTGGCTTCGCTATTAATGGCAGTTTGGTTCTTGGCCAATGCGGCGGCTAATTGGTTTGCTGGTATTTTGTCTGGGTTTTATCCGGAAGCGGGTAAGCCATTCCCATCGTTTATGGGCTTCACCATCAGCAATCTGCATGAATTCTTTATGCTGTTTGTGGCAATGTCCTTAACCGCTGGTGGTCTCTTATTGCTGGCCAGTAAGCCGCTGCAGAAAATGATGCACGGGGTGAGGTAATCTAATTAAAAAAAGCCCACGTTGAGCTTGGGCTTTTTTCGCTGGCAAACACCGATTCTAGTTAGATGTTATTACTTCCAGTAATGCATTAATCTGGCTAGGCTTGAGTGTCAGCACCCGACCTAAAGCGGAATGTTTTGTAGGTTGGTGCTGAGCTTGCGAAGCCCAACAATCGCGGTGACCGTTGGGCTGCATTTCATTTAGCCCAACGCACTTTGGCCCGTCCCAGTGAACGAAGCGAGCGATTTGAACCAGTTGTTATGAGTCAAACCCGAGATTTAATAGTGTTTCAGAGCTAACTATTAGCATGCTGTGAATTAAATTATTTCCATGTTGTTCCATTGCCGAGTGATCATCCGGATCCCATTCAATCCTATCAACTTAAGCCTTCAGACCGTTGCTTTGTAAGCAATGTAATCGTGAGGTTTGGGGTGATTGGTGCGTTCTTTCCTCGCTCTGGGATTAAAATTGATCAACGATTTCCTGATCTCAGTCAGCGCAAGCTT
>CAUOZE010000045.1:0-27645 GCA_963508915.1 uncultured Deefgea sp. | reverse complement strand
CATGGCTGTGCTCCTATTCAAGAACGAGGCGGATTGCCTCAATTCTCAAAGTAGGAAACAGCGCTATTAATCAAATATCACAATGGCTAATCGGAGCCACCCTACCGCGCGAGCGGTTTAGTCCAAGGCCGAACTGCTGCCACTCGGTAAAAATGGCTGAGCGACCGCTTACAGATGATTACTTGCCTCTCATTCGGTCGTGTACTTAGTGAGAGAGTACGGAAGTCGATAATTGCTTCATGAAACACTCGGGATTATATGCTTTCTTTGCTATGGACATTTACCGCAAATTTTGGTTAAAAATTGCATAAATCATGGACATTACGCATAATTGCTTTAAACCTATATTTTACGTGGCTTTTAGGCTGTGTCCATGCATGTGCAACACGTACTTGTTTTGAGTCACGTGGCTTGGCGACTTAAGCAAGCCCTCAAAAAAACCCGATCTGTTGATCGGGTTTTTTTATGTCTGTGGTTGATGCTTGCTAAAGTTTTGCGCAAAAAAAACGAGCCTTGAAGGCTCGTTGTTGATGTATTGCTCGCTAGCCATTGTTAAGTAATGGCTATAGCAATATACCCATAGGTATTAACGACGACGGAATTGGTTATTCCGTGCTGGAGCAGGGCGGTCGTCTTTGTGGCGGAAGCTCACACGGCCTTTGGTTAAGTCGTACGGTGACATTTCAACAGTCACTCGGTCACCCGCAATAATGCGGATGTGGTTTTTACGGATTTTACCTGAGGCATAAGCCGTGATTTCGATACCGTTTGTGAGGGTCACACGAAAGCGAGTATCCGGATAAACCTCGGCTACTACACCTTCCATTTCTACAACGTCTTCTTTTGACATTTACTTTTCCAGTTCTTGCACATAAGCAATTAATACGGTGCCTGCCGCTGCAAATTCCCAGTGGGGCGCGGTCGGCAGTCTCCCGAAATGCGGGAGTATGATCTATGCGGGAATAGCCGAACTTGCGAACGATCAGATGCCGGACATAGGCTAATTTGCTGTAAACAAGGCGCGGAGCAACTTATTTACCTACGTATAACGGCCCATACAAGGAAGGGCGGTTCACGAACAGCCCTACACTATACAGGTATTTTGTCCTTAGCAACAGTCATCGCGGTTTTTGTCGCCAATTTATGCGGGCAGGTATCCATGCCGATTCAATGGTTTCGCTGGCTAGCAGCGCCATGATACGACTTAAGCTGTGCTGGGCCAGTTGGGCGCTGTCTTGCACAATGGAATTTATTGGATGCGGCATGTAATCGAGCAGGCGGTGATCATCAAAACACAATAAATGCTGCGGAACGACTTTGAACTGATCGTGTTCGTTGATAAAGGCTAATGCGCCCTCTAGCAATGAAATTGAGGCGGCAAAGACCGCTTCGGGGTAGCGCCCCAATTGTTTGAAGCAGTCAGCCATCATTGCATAGCCACTTTGCTGCTGATAATCGCGGTGAAAAATCAGATTAGCGTCTGGCGTTTTGCCCGCGCTTTGCCACGCGCGTTGATAGCCGCTTAAACGATCGACACTCGGTGACAAAGCCACTTGACCACCAAAATAGGCGATTTCGTTGACGCCTTGCGCCAAGGTTTGCGCGATGAGCGTGAAGACTTGTTCTTCTGCATTGGTGACCACAAATGGTAGATTGCTATCGATAACGCGCCGGTCGACCAGCACCAAGGGTAGTCGTTTGCTCCATTTGGCATAGAGTTTGGCGTTATTACTGCAAGGCACCAGCATTAAACCATCGACTTGGCGGGCGAGTAATTGCTCAACCGCTTTGGTTTCCAATTCAGCTTGATCGTTGCTGCACATAATAAAGAGTTGAAACCCCGCTTCGCGACACAGTGCTTCTAGTGTTTGCGCGAGTAAGGCATGTGCCAAATTGCTCAGCTCTGGGATTACCAAGCCTAGGGTTTCGCTGCGCCGTGAGCGCAATAAACGCGCCGATGTGGACGGCTGAAAGTGATGCTCGGCAGCGACTTGCCGCACGCGCTCGACCGTACTGGCGGCAATACGATATTGTTCGGCGCGACCATTGAGCACCATGCTGGCGGTAGTTTTTGAGACGCCAGCCAGTTTGGCAATGTCTGAGATGGTGAGGCGTTGGTAAAGACTCATTTTTATCCCATAAAAAGCCGACGCTCACACATCGGCTTTTGTGGTTTTCATTCAAATTATTGTTTTACAAGATCAAGTGGCACTGGAATGAACTTGTCGACTGCTTCGCCTTTGCCGAGTTTGATGGCGGTATCAACCCCCATTTTACCGATTAACTCTGGCTTTTGTTGCACTGTGGCGGCTAATTGACCCGCTTTAACGGCTTTAACTGCATCTGGTGTTGCATCAAAACCCACGACAACGACGTTTTTCAGGCCTGCTGCTTCAATCGCTTTGAACGCGCCGAGAGCCATTTCGTCGTTATGTGCAAATACGCCTTTCACGTCTTTATTACCTTGCAAGATGTTTTCCATCACGGTGAGACCCTTTGCACGGTCAAAATCCGCCGCTTGTTTAGCGACTAATTTCACGTCAGCTTTACCATCAACGACAGCGTGAAAACCTTGACCGCGTTCACGCGCTGCCGATGAGCCAGGAATGCCTTCTAGCTCAACGATATTGCCTTTGCCGCCAATTTTTTCGAGCAAGAATTCACCGGCCATTTTGCCGCCAGCGACATTGTCGGACGCAATGTGCGCGTTCACTTCGGCACCGTTCACACTGCGATCGAGTGATACGACTTTGATGCCTGCTTTAAGCGCTTCTTTCACCACGCCAGCCACTGCATCAGAGTCGGCGGGGTTAATCAAAATGACTTGAACTTTTTTCTGAATCAAATCTTCGATATTGGAGATTTGCTTGGCCGAATCGTCTTGCGCATCCACGGTGATGAGTTTAACGCCTTGGGCTTTCGCTTCGGCATCTGCGCCATCACGCAGAGCAACAAAGAACGGATTATTTTGTGTGGAAATCGCCAAGCCAATACTGAGTGGCGCGCCTGCAGAGGCGGGTTCACTCGCGGCTTGGGTGTCTGGGCCTTGTTTCGAGCAGGCGATCAGGCCCGTTACGAGTAGACCGACTAAAAGTGGTGAAAGAATGCGTTTCATGATTGACTCCAAATAATTTTAACGAAAAGTAAAACTAAGGGGTATTGCTACTTATGCACTGCTAATTATTCTTTACAGGGCGATACATCACTTATTTTTATTTGCGCGATCCAGTAATACGGCCAGCAAAATCACAACGCCTTTGATGACTTGTTGGTAAAACGAAGACACACCGAGCAAGTTCAAGCCGTTATTCAAAATCCCGATCAATAGCGCGCCGACCAAGGTGCCAAAAATCCAGCCACGGCCACCTGTTAAGCTCGTTCCGCCGAGCACCACGGCTGCAATCGCATCGAGCTCATAGCCTGTACCGGCAGTCGGTTGGGCAGAATTAAGGCGTGAGGTCAAAATCATCCCCGCAGTCGCCGCCATCGCACCAGAGATCGTGTAAACCCAGATTTTGATGCCATCGGTATTGATGCCTGAAAGACGAGATGCTTCTTCGTTGCCACCCACTGCGTAGACGTGGCGACCAAAAACAGTGTTTTTCAAGACGAACCAGAACACAGCAAACATCACGAGCATGATAATGACTGGCACTGGGATGATGCCTGCCACATAACCACCGCCAAGCATGGCAAAGAAGTCACTGTTTAAGCCAGTAATCGGGCGACCTTCCGAGAACACCAAAGACACGCCACGTAAAATCGTCATCATGCCGAGCGTGGCAATAAATGGAGCGACTTTGCCCTTGCTAATCACCAAGCCATTGAGCATCCCCATGCCGGCGCCAGCCAGAATACCGACGCTGGTGGCGACAATCGGATCAATCCCGTGGCTGAGCATGAGTGCCGTGAGTACCGACGAGAGCGCCAAGATTGAACCCACCGACAAATCAATCCCGCCGAGCAAAATCACCAAAGTCATACCAAAGGCAATCAGCGCATTGATCGAGACTTGGCGGAATACATTGAGCAAATTGCCCATCGTTAAGAAATCTGGGCTGGTAATGGCGAGGCCGGTCGCCAATACCAAGAGTGCCAAGAAGGGGCCGAGTTTTTGTAATGTGGCCTTGTGTTGTACGTTCATTTCAAACCTCCAGTTGCTGCAGTCATGATAGTTTCGGCGCTGGCTTGGGCAAAAATCCCTGCCTGTTGGCCTTGATGCATAACGAGAATACGATCGCTCATTGCTAAAACTTCGGGCAGTTCAGACGACACCATCACAATGGCGACGCCCGACTGAGCTAGTTCGTTGATAATTTGGTAAATTTCAGCCTTGCCGCCCACATCGACACCGCGTGTCGGCTCATCGAGAAACAGTACTTTGGGTGCAATGCCCAGCCATTTGGCAAACACCACCTTTTGCTGATTACCACCGGAAAGCGATTTCACTTCCAGTTCGGCATCGCGAGTACGGATATGCATCCGATCAATTTCGTTTTGCACCACACTCATTTGCTGTTTTTGATTGATGACCCCAAAACGGGCGTAACGAGATAAATTGGCTAAGGTGGCGTTTTCTCTGACCGACAAACCCAGCACCAAGCCTTGGCTTTTGCGGTCTTCGGTCACAAAGCCAATGCCAGCAGCAATCGCATCGCTTGGTTTTTTAACGTGTAGAGCAAGACCATCGAGTTCAATATCGCCCGAGACTTTGTGGTTGATACCAAAAATGGTTTTGAGAATCTCGCTACGGCCTGCGCCCATTAATCCTGCAATACCCAGTACTTCACCCGCGCGCACTTCAAAATTGATATTGCTAATGCTGGCATCGGCTAAACCGCTGACCTTGAGACGAATGTCACCCAAGGTGGCATTTCGAGTCGGGAAGCGTTCGCCAATTTCAGGGCCCACCATCATGCGGACGATTTCATCAAAGCTGGTTTTAACGATTTCTCGCTCGCCAACAAATTGCCCATCGCGCAAGACTGAGATCTTGTCGCAGACTTTGAAGATTTCTTCCATGCGGTGCGACACATACACAATCGCCACGCCACGGGATTTCAAGTCGGCAATAATCTCAAACAGTTTTTCGGTTTCGCGTTCTGACAGGGCTGCAGTGGGCTCATCCATAATCAGCGTTTGTGCATTGAGCGACAGCGCTTTGGCGATTTCGACCATTTGCTGCTGACCAATTGATAAAGTACCTGCCTCAACATCGGGATCGAGATTTTCAATGCCGAGTAATTTGAGGTAGTCCAAGCAGTCTGAGCGCATTTTTATCGTGTTAATCACGCCAAAACGTTGTGGCTCGCGGCCGAGAAACATATTTTCCATCACCGACAACTGTGGGATCAGGTTGAGTTCTTGGTGAATAATGGCAATGCCAAGTTTTTCGGCGTCGACGGTATTTTTGATATGGGTATCTTTCCCATCGACAGCGATAGTGCCGTTATCGGCTTGATACACCCCACATAGAATTTTCATTAGCGTTGATTTGCCTGCGCCATTTTCACCCATCAGCGCGTGAACTTCACCACGATCGAGCGAAAATTCAACGCCTTCGAGTACCTTGACGGGACCAAATGCCTTGCTGATACCACTCATTTTGATCAACATCGCCGTCTCCTAAAAAATCACGCCGGAATACAACACGATATTGGCGTAAGGGCTGGCTTCACCGGTGCGGATAATCGCTCGAGCTTGCTGTGTGAGTTGCTTGAACTCACTGTGCGGCACAAATTCAACGCTAACACCTGACAAGGTTTGTGCTTGCGCAGCCACTGCTGGATTGTGGCTTTGGCATTCGCTCGCCAGCACGGCGCGCTCGACTTGGAAATCTTCCAAGATGCTGTTGAGTACCGCAAAATACGATGGCGTACCACGACCAAGAGATAGGTCAATGCACTCCACATGCGGTGGAATCGGTAGCCCGCAATCGGCAATGACGATGCAATCGGTATGCCCCATGCTGGCAAGAATGCGACTGATATCGCGATTAAGATGACCGAGCTTTTTCATTTTGTGTCTCCAGCTAAAAACGAATTCAGTTCGGCTAAAGTTGGCATCCCGCCTTGTGCTCCTGTACGCGTTACCGACAAAGCGCCGGCAGCGCAGGCTATGCGGCTGGCTTCGCTTAATCCCAAATGCCAAAACGCAGCCAGTGCCCCATTAAAGGTATCGCCCGCACCGGTGGTGTCGACCGCATTGACCTTAAAGCTGGTTTGCTGACGCAGTTCGCCGCTTTCAGTGGTGTACCAAGCGCCGTCTTTACCTGCGGTCATCAGGATTTGGCCTGGATATTGTTGTAGCGCGGCTTGCCATTCATTTTCTGGCGTACCAAGTGCGATGCTGAGCTCGAACTCGTTCGGTGTAAGTAGTGCTACTTGGCTCAACAAGGCTGGAGAGAGTGGCATCGCTGGCGCTGGGTTCAGAATGAAAGGCTTGCCGTAGCGGTGTGCCAATTGCGCGGCCATCTCGATGGTGGTGAGTGGCGATTCAAACTGGGCTATCACCACATCACAGTCTCGGAATGCATTTTCGGCAGCAAGTAGATCTTCAGCTGATAAATCAGCATTAGCACCTGGCACGACAATAATCGCGTTATCACTGCCTGCGAGCGTAATCATCGCAATGCCGCTGGTGGTATTGGCGCTACGCTGGATCCATTCGGTATTGACGCCCTCTGTTGCGAGCGATGCTGTCAACTCATGACCAAACGCATCGTCACCCACACGGCCTATCATCGTGACTTCAGCGCCTAAACGCGCAGCAGCGACCGCTTGATTCGCGCCTTTGCCACCGTGATAAGTTTTAAATGATCGACCAAATAAGGTCTCGCCCAAACGAGGGAATTGGTCGACTTGAGCGACTAAATCCATATTGATACTGCCTACTACTAAAACCTTACTCATAGCGCCTCCGCAATCCTTGCGTATCAGATCGGTGATGAATAAATCATCAATACGGGCATGCTAAACCGTAATCAGCACAAGGAATTTGATTTATATCAAATTTGTGTAGTGAAAATAAATACACTACATCCCTAGTGCTAGAAATCGCGATAGTGAAACTACTGATGATTTTAATGGTGATGTTTGATGACATGAAGTCATTGATTTAGTTGAGAATTCTACTTAAATCGAGCGGAGACTGAACTTTCCCATGCTGTGAGGTAACGGTTTGTATTATTGCTTGTTGTTCGTGGGAAGTTTTTTTAAGCTACGCGATTAAGCAAAAAAGGTTTAGCTCATGTCTTTACGTAGTCTGGCAGCAATCAGTTTCGGTGGTGTTTTAGTCGGGTGTGCTACGCCCAGTACAGTACCGAGCCCCGTACCGACTCCGCAGGTGACCGCTACGCCTGTTGTTGCGGTTACGCCAACACCACTAACCAGTCCAATACCGCAGGTTCGTGTAGAGCCAAGTCCAACACCTACGCCAGTAGCAACGCCTAGCCCAAAGCCTTCGCTGACTACTAATGAAGCGCGAGGCTTATTGAATCAACTGCTGCCACCAAAAATGCCAGATCGAGCGGGTTGGAATGCGGATATTTTGGATGCGTTTACTGCGCTGAAATTACCCTACACTGCTGAATATTTCTGCGCTGCTGCAGCAACGATAGAGCAAGAGTCGAGCTGGCAAGGTGACCCAACGGTGCCCGGTCTACCAAAGATCGTCTGGAGTGCGATTGCTGAACGAGCCGAGAAATATCATATTCCCTTGATTGCAGTGCAGACGGCGCTGTTAAAAACATCGCCAACCGGCCGAAGTTACAAAGAGCGGATTGATACGCTACGTACCGAGCGTGAAATGAATAATTTATTTGAAGATTTGGCAGATGAAGCAGAAAGATTAAAGCTGCCTCTGAATATGAAAAACCCGATCCGCACTGGTGGCCCGATGCAAGTTAGTGTTGAATTTGCACAGGGGCATGTGAAAGCTTGGCCTTATCCCTATGCGATGAAAGGCAGTGTGCGAAACGAAGTATTTACTCGCCGAGGGGGTACGTATTTCGGTGTAGCCATTCTGCTGCAATACCCAGCGACATATACCGATATGGTCTACCACTTTGCTGATTTTAATGCTGGGCGTTATGCCAGTCGCAATGTGGCTTACCAACAGGTGGTTAGCAAATTGACAGGGCAAGAGCAGGTGCTCGATGGTGACTTGCTGCGATATAGTGGCGGGGCGCCAACCGGAGTGAGCGGTACACAAACAGCGGTGTATAGCTTAAGTGCTAAGTTGGGCATGAGCCAAGACGCCATCTTGCGGGATTTGAAGCAAGAAAAACTGGCCGCTTTTTCTCAGAGCGAGCTATACAAGAAAACCTTCGCACTCATCGAGAAAAATGGCCAAACCCACGCCCGCGCTGCGATGCCACAGATTGATCTAAAAAGCCCAAAAATAACCCGAAAACTAACGACTGAATGGTTTGCCAATCGAGTGAAGTGGCGCTACGATACTTGCATGGCACGACGCTAAAGTAGTGGCTTTCGGCTTAGTGCTTGCGCAGCGAGCAAATAAAAACCCAAAGAATTTTAATTCTTTGGGTTTTTATTTGATACAAGTATTGGCTTGCTGATGGCTTAGCGTTTTGAGCGTTGACGTCGAGCGAGAAGCAGTCCCGAGAGTCCAATGGCCATCAGTGCATAGGTATCAGGCTCTGGCACAGCAGGGATTACTGGAGATGGTAGGATATTTGCTGGTGGAATAATTGTTGTCGGTGGGATAATTGGCGTTTCTGGCAATGAAGCAAAAGCTGCTGGCGCACTGCGTGGCCCAGAGCCACTAAAACCAGATGAACGACTAAAAGGCACAACGCTACCTGATAATGAATCTTGAGCTGATCTGGTGTTGTTCGTAAACAATTGCTCAACACCGACGGTGCCATTGTCCTGCTTGCCAGCGCGAACCGATACCACTGGTGTATCAACCAGAACTCGTGGCTGGGTAATCGCAGCTTGTGCTTGTAAGCAAATAAAGCAAATAAAAGCGGCAAAATTAAATTTCATTTTAATAGCAATCATCACCGTTGTTAATAAATTGTAATAATTTGTTAAATCAATTGGCAGTCAGCCAAGGCCAAACACTGCTTTTATATTAGCGTTTAATTGTATTGCATTAATGCACTGAAATATAATCAATTACTACAGTATTATAAACAAAAATTGTCGCTAGTAATGTGAATTACATCATAAATGATAACATAAATCGCCATATACCATTCATACCATTTGCAATGCTTTTGAAGCTAAGTGAGTTCGCAACTCCAAAAAAAATATCAGCTTTAGTATTAGTTATTCATAAATTACCAAATACTTATTTAATGATGTTGCTGCATGATATCAATTGCTGATGTTAGAATCGCCACTTGAAACCAAATTGAATCAGGCTTGTAGTAAGCTGCCGATTGACTGTGGTGGTCAAGCGCTCTGTAACTGGATTAAATGGTAATGTTGAAAAAGAAATTTGTTTTGTTGAGCGTACTTGCCATCGGTAACACGCAAGCGGCGTACGATCAGGAAGACACCGTTAAATTATTTGCTGATCTTGTTTATGTATACGATTCAAACGTGTTTCGTATATCTGATCAGCAAGAAAACAACTCGACTCGCAGGCACAATCAAAAAAGTGATTCGAGCATCACCGCCGGTATTGGTGGCCGTGTTGATATACCGCTCAGTCGGCAAAATCTGTATGCCACCGCGAATGTGTCGTATAGCAATTACTTTACATTCGATGAATTAAATGGCCCCGCTTGGGATTTGAGCTTGGGCTGGAATTGGGTGGTGGGTAATCAGTGGAGCGGTAATTTAGCAGTCTCTACGAGTAATGCCCTGTCTTCTTTTGACGATGTGCGTACCTCCGTCGTTGATACCGTACAAACAGACCGTGTGAGCTGGAGTGCGAATTATCAACTGCTCAGTAATTGGGCGTTGATTGCCAATGCGGCATATGTTCAGGAAGACCATGATGTACGCAAATACCAAAATGCGAATAATCGCAACTTGGGTGCTGGCGTGCGATACACCTCAGATCGAGGATTTGCACTGACCTTGCTGCACAATTGGTCAGAACACAAATACGATGAGAATTTCATTATTCCTGCTGATTTGCGGGGATATACCGAACAAAATACCAGCTTAGGCTTGAATTGGCCCGTGACAGAAAAATTTAGCGCCAATGTTACGGGGGGCTACAGCCAATGGAAATCGGATTTCAACGGCGTAAAAAGTACTAAACCAACGGGCGCCATTGATTTAGTTTGGAAAACCACTGCAAAAACAACGCTGAGAACAGGGGCTGGGCAAAATTTTGATTCATTTGGTAGTAACTTTGTTGGGCGTGATTTAGAGCGAACTGCATATTTAGCTGCCGATTGGCAATTTTCAGATAAGTCAAAGTTTGGTGCTCGCTATAACTATCGCCAAGTAGAAACGCAAACATCGCTGGATGTGCTCACTCAAGATTCTGTCTATGACACGTTTCAATTATCGTATGACTACAAAATTCTCAGTAGCATGCTGATCAGATCGTATGTGCAGTATGAACAGCGCAATGAAAAAATTAACCAATTTGATTACAGCGATGAACAAATTGGCGTGTCGTTAAAATATAACTTCTAATAGGATTAATCTGCTTTGCACCAAGATGTTTCTGAAAAACTAAGCTTAAAACCAAGCACAGATGGCGATCACGCCTTGCGCCAGCCAAGCCTGTTAGGTGACCGTTTTCGCGAGTTCAGCAATTCATCGCCCGTGATTGGTTTCTTTAAGCTATTTTTAGACCCATTTCTGGTGGTCGCGACGCTTTATGCTTTAACCATACCCTTTGAGATTGCGCATGATGGCGTATTGGTGTTAATGGCGGTTATTACGTTCTTATTAACCGCTGTAATGCTAGATGGCGTATTTTTATTTGTGCCGGGATATTCAAGGCATTTATTGGGCTTAGGGCGCTTTGCAATTGAATGGCTCACCGTGTTGTTGAGTTTGTTTTTAGTGGGCCTAGTGTCAGGTTTTGATGCCTATATTCACCCTCCTTATTTTATTGCATGGGCCATAGTTGCACCGTTTGTATTGATGTTGACGCATTTACTGTTTCGTTTGTTTGTACTTCACCCAGATAAGCATGATATTAAAAATGTTGTGATTATTGGCGCTAACAATCCTGGGCAAACTCTGGCAAGAAATATCCAAGCCCACACCTATTTAAAAATGAATTTCTTGGGCTTTTTTGAAGATCGAGATACCTCGCGCTTGGGCGATATTAATCAAGAAGAAATTATTGGTAATCTCACCGCCTTTCCTGAGTTCGTTAGCAGACATAATGTGCAGCAAATTTACATTACATTGCCGATGACGGCTCAGCCGCGCGTGATGGCGGTCTTAGATTGTTTAAAAGACAGCACGGCATCGGTGTATTTTGTGCCTGATTTATTTGTATTTGATTTAATTAACGCACGCTTTGACCATGTTGCCGGTTTGCCTGTTGTGGCTATTTGTGAAAGCCCATTTTTAGGGCTGAACGGCGTAGTGAAGCGCATCAGTGATATTGTATTATCGCTCGTCATTTTGGCCTTGATTTGGCCTGTTTTATTGGTCGTTGCGATTGCAGTCAAAATCACATCGCCAGGCCCAATTTTCTTTAAGCAAAAACGATATGGTGAAGATGGGCAAAGCGTATTGGTGTACAAATTTCGTTCGATGACGGTGATGGAAAACGGCGATAAAGTTGTTCAAGCCACCAAGAATGATGTTCGGTTAACACCCATTGGTGGCTTTATTCGTAAAACCTCACTGGATGAATTGCCGCAATTCATTAATGTGCTGGAAGGCAAAATGAGTATTGTCGGCCCACGGCCACATGCTAATGCGCACAATGAGCAATATAGAAAACTCATTAAAGGCTACATGATTCGCCATATGGTCAAGCCAGGCATTACTGGTTGGGCGCAAGTCAATGGCTTTCGTGGTGAAACTGATACGCTGGACAAAATGGAAGGTCGTATTGCCTACGATTTAGATTATTTAAGAAACTGGTCGGTCTGGCTAGATATTAAAATCATCTGGATGACCGCCACCAGCATGTTTAGAGATAAAAACGCATTTTAAATATTTTTTTGAACTTATATATAGGGATTCAAAAATGAAAAAATTCAGTCCAATCGTGTTAGCATTATCCGCTGTTTTTGTACTTACTGCGTGTAATGACAAAGATGAAAAAAAGTCACCTAGCCAAGTTTTGGCCAAAGTCAACGACGCGGAAATTACCGTGCATCAACTTAATTTTGTCTTGGCACAGGCACCAAACGCTAGCCCAGAGCAAAAACAACAAATTTTAGATCAATTAATTGATCAAGAGCTATTGGTCGAAAAAGCGGCCGAATTGAAATTGGATCGCGAGCCAAACATTGTTCAGGCAATTGAAGCCTCTAAGCGCCAAATTTTAGCGCAAGCGGCTGCCGAACGAGTGATTGGAAAGCCTGCTGAGCCAAGTAAAGCGGCGGTCGATGAGTTCTATGCCAAAAATCCAGGCTTGTTTGCGGATAGAAAAACCTATGATTTCGTGATGTTTGCGTTGCCAAAAGCCAATTACAGTGAAGCGATTGCTGAGCAGTTAAATACGGCAACAACGGCGATGCAAGTGAAAGCGGTATTGGATGCCGCGAAGATTCCATTTGAAACGAATGAGTCCAGCCGAGCCGCTGAGCAATTGCCGATGCAGATGTTGCCTAAATTTGCCGCAATGAACCAAGGCGATATTTTGGCGATGGCTGAGGGCGACAAAATGGTGCTGTTGCAACTCAAAGCAAGCCACGCTGCACCGGTTGCACCAGCTGATGCGGAGCCAATGATCAAGCGTTATTTGAGCACGAATGATGCGCAAGAAAATGCAAAAGCCAAGCTAAAGGCCTTGCAAGCAGCAGCAAAAATTGAGTATCTGCAAAAATTTGCATCGGCACCCGTAGCTGTACCTGCGGCAAACAACGCATCAGGCACGGATGACAGCCTCAAAGCCGGATTAAAAGGATTGAAATAATGATCAAAAAATTGGGCATGCTGCTGTGCTTTAGCTTACTCAGTCTGCTGGCCGCAGTTTCTTGGGCCAAGCCACAAGGCGAGTATGTGCTGGGCGCGGGCGATGTGGTGAAAATCCAAGTCTATGACCATCCTGATTTAACGACTGAAGTGCAGCTCAATAATGAAGGTGGCTTAGCTTTTCCATTGATTGGTGAAGTGAAACTCGAAGATTTAGATTACACCCAAGCCGAAGCATTGATTGCTAAAAAATTAATGGAAGGTAATTTCATTAAAAAGCCCAATGTGAATGTACTGATTGTGCAATACCGCAGCCAACGCGTTGCGGTATTGGGTGAAGTGAACAAGCCTGGCCGCTATGCACTTGATAGCGCCACCAATATTATTGATTTGCTATCAATTGCTGGTGGCATCAGTGGGGCGGGTGGCGACACAATTGTGATTTTGCGTGGTGAAGAACGCATTGAATACAAGCTCAGTAAACTTACCCAATTATCCAATCCAGAAAAACGCCATATTCAAATCATGAATGGCGATACGGTCTATGTGCCTAGAGCGCAGCAATTTTATGTTTACGGTGAAGTCAATCGTCCTGGTGTTTTCCGTTTAGAACCGAAAATGACCATGATGCAGGCATTATCAGTAGCGGGTGGATTTAACCCACGTGCTTCGCACCGCAGTATTGAAATTCATCGTGTTTCAGCAGACGGCCAAGTAGAAAAAATCGCCGCAAAACTCACTGATTTTGTCCAAGAAAACGATACCGTTTTTGTAAAAGAAAGTTTGTTTTAATCGCCCCCTATTGCTGAGTAAATACGATGACTTTTGAACAATTCTTAAACATCCTGCGCGCCAGAAAGTGGATTGCGATATCGGTATTTTTTACCGTCATGCTGACCACTCTGATTGTCAGTCTCTTGCTGCCTAAGCAATATACGGCAGAGGCTGCACTGGCCATTGATGTAAAAGCGGGCGACCCAGTAACTGGACAGCAAGTGGTAGGGTATATGGCGCCAAGCTTTATGGCTACACAAGTAGACATGATTACCAGCCAAAATACGGCACTGAAAGTGGTTGATACATTAGGCTTTGCTAATTTGCCTGAAGCGCAAGCGCAGTTTCAAGAGGCCACCAAGGGCAAGGGTGATATCCGCAATTGGTTTGCCGAATCTTTGCTAAAAGGATTGGATGTAAAGCCTAGCCGTGAAAGTAATGTGATTAATTTGGAATACACCGCGACCGATCCAAAATTTGCCGCAGCACTAGCCAATAATTTTGCGCAAGCGTATATCCGCACAACGATTGATATCAAAACCGCCGCCGCCCAGCAAAATAATGTGTTTTTTCAAGAGCAGCTCAAATCACTGCAAAGCAATTTAGAAAAAGCGCAAAACAAACTCTCTGAATATCAGCAACAGCATGGCATTGTTGGCGGCGATGAGCGATTGGATGTTGAAAACCAACGCTTGAATGAATTATCTAGCCAAGTCGTTGGCGCACAAACGCAAACCTTTGACGCGCAATCGCGCGCTCGCGGTGGCAATGTGGCCCCTGATGTACTAAATAATCCACTGATTCAGCAGCTCAAGGGGCAACTCGCAGTCCAAGAAGCAAAATACAAACAGCTATCAGAAAAAAACGGCCCCAATCATCCGCACAACCAACAAGCCATGGCCGAGCTGAACGCAACACGTAATCAGCTCAATGAATTAATGGGGCAATACGCCGGTGGTTTGAACAGCGCAGCCGGTAATTCGGCATCGCGCCAAGCCGCACTCGCCGCCGCATTGCAAGCACAAAAAGAAAAAGTATTGGATTTGAAATCGCAACGTGCGGCATTAGACGTATTGCAGCGCAATGTGGATAACGCCCAACGCAGCTACGATCAAGCCTTGCAGCGCTTTAGCCAAACCATGCTCGAAAGCCGCGCTGATCAAAGCAATATCTCGATTATCAAATCAGCCTCAGAGCCAATCAAACATTCCAGCCCAAAAACGCTGCTGAATTTGATCTTGGCGATATTTGTAGGTGGCTTATTGGCGATTGGCTTTGCGATGCTGGCCGAATTGATTGATCGCCGTGTGCGCTCAAAAGGCGATATTGAAAATATGCTGGGCTTGGCGGTATTGGCCGATTTATTACCCCCAAAAACCAAGCGTCGATTTGGTCGTAAAGTAGGAGCAGCAGCATGAACGCAATAACTGATGCAATCGTGCCTGAAACGGCAAAAGGCAATATCGGCCAACAATTGCTCGAAAACGGCAAAATCAATACTCAGCAAGCAGAAAAAGTGCTGCGCCTGCAAAAAGAAACCGGCATGCGCTTTGGCGAGGCCGCGATTAAGCTCGGCCTCATTACCGAAGACGACATTCAAGACGTACTGGCGAAGCAGTTTGAATATCCCTATTTAGTATCTGGCCAGGGCCAAGTAAGTGAAAGGCTTTTAGCCGCATACTCCCCATTTGATGCGCGGGTAGAGGCGCTACGCAGTTTACGCAGCCAAATTTTATTGCGCTGGGTAGAGGGCGGTAATAAATCGGTGGCATTGGCATCGTATGATGCCGATCAAACCAGTGATTTATTGGCTGCCAATTTGGCCGTGGTATTTTCTCAATTGGGCGAACGGACTTTATTAGTCGATGCCAATTTGCGTCATGCTGTACAGCATGAATTGTTTGGCGTCGAAAATCGTAAAGGTTTGAGCGATATCCTTGCTGGGCGTGCTGGATTGGACGCCGTACAGCGAATTGCAGAGTTTAGAGATTTATCGTTATTAACAGCGGGAACCACAGCGCCCAATCCGCAAGAATTACTTTCGCGCGAGACATTTAGCAATATCGTGGCCGAATTAGCGCAAGCCTACGATGTGGTGATCTATAGCACAACGCCACTTGAAAATGCCGCAGATGCGCAGTTGGTGGCCTCACGGGTGAAAGGCGCGATCTTGGTCGCTAGCCGTAATAAAACCCCCGTAAAAGGGCTAGAAGCCGCAAAATCACAACTACAATCAGCCAATGCCACATTGCTTGGTTGTGTGTTATCGCAGGAAGAATAATATGGAACAGACCAGCGCGGTAAGCAAAAATGGCCAATTTGATTTGGCCGTTTTTTTTAAACAGAATATTCTAATATTGATTGGATTTTTGGCGCTTGCAATTCCAACAATTATTAGCTTAGCAAAAGGCATTTGGCAAAGTGATGATCAAGCACACGGGCCAATTATTTTAGCGATTGTGATCTGGTTATTTTGGCAAGTGAAAGACAAAATCGCCGCAGTAGATGCCCAATCAAATTCCATAATTGGCTTTAGCCTTGTCATTATCGCATTGCTATTTTATGTATTAGGCCGTTCGCAAGCGATTTTGTTATTTGAAGTGGGCGCATTTATACCGCTAGTGTGTGGGCTTTTGCTGATTAGCAAAGGCTGGCGCGCTATACCGATTGCATGGTTTGCCATTTTATTTATGCTGTTTTTGATTCCGCTGCCTGGCTCGGTAGTGGATGCATTAACTGGGGCATTAAAAGGGCAAGTCTCGCATATTGCCGAGGTATTACTGTATGCCGCAGGCTATCCCGTAGCGCGCAGTGGTGTACTGATTACCGTGGGCCAATACCAATTATTAGTCGCCGATGCCTGCTCTGGTATGAATTCAATGTTTAGCCTATTAGCCGTGGGCTCTTTGTATGTCTATATCACCAACCACAGCAACAAAATTCGCAATCTATTACTGATCTTGGCCATTTTGCCGATTGCCTTTGCCGCTAATATCATTCGCGTCATGACTTTAATCTTGGTGACTTACCATTATGGCGATGCAGCAGGGCAGGGCTTTATTCATGACTTTGCCGGAATGGCGCTATTTGCCATTGCTTTAATTGGCATGTTTGTATTGGATATGGTGTTGGGATTGTTTTTACATGATAAGGCGGTGAAATAATGAAAACAACACATCAAGTAATATTGTGTCTATTGATGGTGCTTTCTGCCTTATCGGCATGGCAATTAATTCCTACGCAATATATGCATGAAACTAGAAAAACTAAATTGACTGAGTTAGTTCCAATTGATTTTGGTGATTGGCGTGAAGAAAAAAATATATCAAGTGTTGAAGTCCCACCTGAGCTATTGGCAACTGTGAACAGGATTTATAGCGAAACAGTGTCAAAAACTTACAGAAACTCGCACGGCGACGTTGTTATGCTCTCGATTGCTTATAGTAAAGAGCAATCAGACTTTGCAAATGTGCATCGACCAGATATATGTTATCCCGCACAAGGTTTTACAGTGTTAAAGCGGCAGACAGACCAATTCGATATTGATGGGCATATTATTCCGGTAACTCAATTGATCACAGAGTATGGAGAAAGAAAAGAGCCACTCACTTATTGGGTATCTGTTGGTAACGATATTGTGAAAAATAAAACGGATCAGAAACTAAAGCAAATAGAGTATGGTTTTAAAGATGCAATTCCAGATGGAATTATATTTAGAGTTTCGACTATTGATGCGGATGCTAGCGCATCGTTTCGTGTACAAAGAAAATTTATTGATGATTTTTACAGAAGCTTACATCCAGCAGCAAAAGAAGTATTTTTTGGGGGGAGGTAGGATGGATGCATATCCAGTATTTGATTTAGTCATACCAGTAACTATGCAATATGTAGTTACAAATATGTCTGTGCAGTCACACAGTGGCACTTTGGAGCGCGTTGTTGATCCAGTTAAATGCAATAAACCCGTATTCGAATTTACGCATCAATATCGTAAAGCGGAACGAAATGAATTAGGCCGTGATAAATGGTGGGAAAGAAGACAAGAAAACCATTATGCGTACTGGGTATCATTTTATGTACCGAAGAACTTTAAATACTCACCGACTGATGATCCTTATAATCCAGCCTCTTTTATTAATGTGAGTAATGAAGAAACCTTGGCAACGCATTACATGGGAAATACTAGACAGCGCGGTAATCCATTGTGGATTACCCAATGGCATGCCAGTAAAGATGGTCCTCCACCGATAGGCTTAACGCTCTATGCATCGACGACGCCAGGGAAATTAACAATGGCGATTGAAGAGCATGTATCGCGATTTAGCTATGTGAATTCGCCATGTCAAGCTGAAATCAATTATGGCCAATGGTATACCGTAAAACTATTGGCCAAGTGGGAAAAAGACTACTACTCAGATGAACTTAAAGCGGGATACTGGGAGTTTTATTTAGACAATAGATTAATTTGGAAATATAGCGGTCAAACTATCCCAAATGCAGCTGTTTATGAAAATAGAGCCCCCGCTTATAAGTTTGGTGTGTATACGCCAGCTTATCGAGATAGCACAGCTGAAGCATTTAGAATCCTTCATAAAGGGATTGTGATGTCGGCAGGGCAAACCAAAGAGATCGCTAATTCTAAATTAGTTCGAGTGTTAGGTGCTAAAGGTGAACGCTAATTCTGTCAATATTGGCCGTATTTTAGGACAAAATCACTTTGTTTCCCGCTTGAAAAATATTAATTATTCAGGCGTGGCTATTTTTTTAGTGGCTTCCATCTGTGCAGCACTCGCTGGCGTCGCGATAGTTTTTCGATCTACGTTGCTGATGGCTCCTGCCGCTGTTTTTTTGCTAATTGCATTTAGTTTTTTAAAATTTAAAACGCCAACAGTTTTATTGAGTCGCTCTTATGCTTGGATTTTAATCGTCATTGTATTCGGTACCGCCATTTCGCCGTTATTAGCGCGAGTGTCACCTTTTGCTGTGCAGAATTTAGCAGATCTGATTTTATTTGTAGCTTCAATTGGTTTTGTATTTGCCGCATTGCCTTATCTAGCGCGCTCTAAAATTTTGCTTTTTGCTTTTATACTTTTACTTTTAATGTGGACTTTACAGCTTGCATCAAGTATCTATGGCCGCTCTAATTGGTTTCCTGCCGTGTATCAATTTGGTTATAACTTAAAATGGCCTTTAATGTTTATCTCAGGCTTTGCAATCGCTTGGGAAAGTAAGCTAGAAAATAAAGTGTGGGTTTTTTTAACTGGCTTTGCATTTGTACTGCTATTTTTTTCTGTGCTGCAAATTGTGTCGCCAAGCTTTTTGAATAGTCTATTTGCGTATTCGATTAATACCTATGGTGGTGAAAGTAATCCATTTATTCCTTTCATAAAAAGACTCGGTGGATTTTATACGTTAAGCACTAACACTGCTGCCATAGCTTCCGTAGGGCTTATTTTTATGCTTACCGGATGGCTCAGGCATAAAAATTCTTTTTTTATATATGGATTGCTGGCTTATGGGATTGTTTTGATTTTCACCGGCCAAAGAAATGAACTAGTTGCATTGATAATTAGTATTGCTATTTATTTTTTGCTATTTGTGCAACGTCCTATATGGCAGAAAGTGTTTCTTTCTGGATTAAGTTTAATTCTGCTTGGAATCGGTATTTTCTTGCTGGCTGAACAATTGCAATTGAATGACCTCTTGTGGCTATGGGGTATAACAGGTGAGCTATATAAACTCACAGATCGAGTCGCGCTTACGGTACATGGTTACGAAGTCGCACAACAATATTATCCTTTAGGTGCTGGATTAGGCACCTATGGTGGCGTTGCCGCAATGAAATTTGATCCATCCCTTTATGATGATTTAGGATTTTATCGATATTATTATTGGTATCGTCAAGGTATGTTTCTGATGGATACCTATTGGCCAAATATCTATGCTGAAGGTGGTCTATATGCTGCATATGTATTGGCTGCTATTTTTTGCTTAATATTATTATTTGCATATCAACTTAAAACACCAACAGTGCATGCCAGAGCACATCGTGCCGCAGCATTTTCAATTCTAATTTTTATGCTGTTAAATACTATTAGCTCAACTGTACTAACAGACCCCAAATATGCTTGGATGGCATGGCTTAGCTTTGGCTGGGCTTACTATTTTTCTACTCAATCAGTAGAGAGTGATGTTTAATATTCATTTAATAATTTACGGCAATTTTTGATGTCAAAAAAAAGAAACTTAACGAATGTAATTTGGTATGCAAGTGAGAATTTAAGTACTATTTTGTTTGGTTTAGTCAGCGTTTTTTTTGTGGCACGCTTTTTCGGCCCAGAGAACTTGGGTAAATTAAGCTTAGTGCAATCGACATCTGCATTGTTTATGTTTTTGGCCACATTGGGTCTAGATCATTTTATCGTTCGTGATTTGGCTAAAGATCGCAACGATGGGCGTTACATTGGTAGTGTCATGATGGCCCAATTCTTTGGTTGGTTGCTATATTCAGCTAGCCTCTTTTTGTGCTTGTACTGGATGGGTAAACTCGATTCTGTACAAATGTTACTGATCGTACTGTTTGTTTTATTAGCGACTCTATTTACACGGGCTACCTTAGGCAAGCTCTATTTTCAGGCGACTAATCAACCTAGAGCAATTGCGGCTTCGGCGATGGTTTCGCGGGGTGGTGCTTTGCTTTATTTAGGATTTGCGATTTACTTTGGCTTTAGCTATGAATGGGTGATCGCGTTTTTACCAATACAAGCCTTGATTCAGTGTGCCATGCTATTTTGGCAATATCAAAAATTAAGTGTGATTGGATGGCGAGATTGGCAGGTTGATTCGTCGAGAATGATTCAGGTTGTTAAAGAAGCTGCCCCGGCCTTACTATCGGCTGCAATTTTCCCCATTTTTATGCAATCAGATGTATTGATTATTGCCCATCTAATGTCAAATCATGCGGCAGGGATTTATTCTGCGGCATCTAAATTAGTGATTCAGTTTAACTTTATTGGCCCTATTATCACGATGACCTTTTATGCTGCTTTAGCTCATCGGATTGATGACCAATTGGAGTTTTCCAAAATGGTCAGCGGTTTGGTAACAATATTTTTTATTGTCGCTTTTCCAGTTGCATTGATTACATCAATTTGGGCAGAGCAGATTGTTTTGCTGTTGTACGGCGATCAATTCGCTGAAAGTGCCGCGGCGCTGAGGGTATTGGCTTGGGTTTGGCTATTTGTGATACCCGCATCGCTATACTCCCGCTTATTGATTATGCGTGGTCAAGTCAAGTATGAGTTGATTAAATCCATTGTGGTCGCCGTCATTAGTGTGTCACTTAATTTTGCTTTAATCCCAAAATATGGCATTGTGGCGGCGGCAGTTGCTTCTGTGATTTCCTATGCAGTGGCTGACTTTTTTATTTACGCGGTATTCAAATCAACGCGAGATGTGTTTTTTATTGCATCTAAATCATTGTTGAGTATTTTCTTTATGCCAAAAATAGCATGGCAATCTGTCATTTATGTAGTGAGTACAAAGTAATGTCCATCATACTGTCTATTATTGTTCCAATCTATAATGTTGAAAAATATGTCATTCAGTGTATTGATTCACTGTTAGCTGAAAAGCCAAATAATGTAGAGATTATTTTGGTCAATGATGGTAGTAAGGATCAGAGTGTTCATTTAGTTAAAACTCGTTTTAGTGCAGAGCTAGCAACTGGGCAATTAATCTTATTAGAGCAAGAAAATCAAGGGGTCAGTGTTGCTAGAAACACGGGGCTTGCTCATGCTCGCGGTGAATATATAGGCTTTGTTGATGCTGATGATCTAATTCTACATGGTTATTATGCTGCAATTTTATCCGCTATTCATGAAACACAGGTCGATATAGTTGAAATTGGTTGGAAAACTTTTGCTAAAGATGAAGAGTTAAAGTATGCGGCTGAGCATTATGTACATCTAAATTTTGGATTGCACTCTGCAAAAGAATTGCTTAATGAGATTTTTTCGGCATCAACATGGTACCCTGTAATTCGTTTTTTTAAGCGTGAATTATTTGCTGGGAAAATATTTCCGGTTGGGGTGAGGTTTTGTGAAGATATGATTCTCATTCATGAACTGTATTGTAATTCTGATAAGATATATCAGATAAAAAAACCGTTGTATGCTTATCGAATGAACCCTGCTGGTGCGACTATGAGTATGTCACGTGAGTATATGAAACCATTGCAGGATTTATATATCGCATTGCTGCCTAGGAAAGAATTTCATATTGATCTATTAAAAATAGCTGTTTTTTATGTTCTTTATCGTTGTATGCAAAATACGAATAGCTTTTCTAAGTTAGATAATAAAATTGAAAAGGACCTGTTCGCTATGCGTTTGAGGTTTTGGCGTTACACATCTGTTGGTTCAAGACGTTTTAGAATATTTATGTTCCCTAGAATTTCTAATTTTATTTATCAGTTTAAGCAGTAGTTTAATAAGTTGTAATTCAAAATGGGATTTGATATGCCACTGAAAGTGATCTTGAGAATATCGGTACTTGGGTTTGGCGGTGCTGAGCGAGTTTTTTTATCGATTGCTGAATATTTATACCGCAAACAAGGTTGTGAAGTTATTTTTGTCGTTGATCGCTTAGCAGGTGAAAATGATATCAACGCACAAGCTTTAGGAATTCAAGTCATTTCACTTGATGTGAAACGAACTATTCAATCTATTCTGCCATTTAAGAAAGTACTAGAAAAAATAAAGCCTGATATTGTTTTGTCTGCTTATCCAGATACCAATGGCGCAGCTCTATTGTCGCAGCTATGGAGTAAGCATAAATGTCCTGTTTTGGTGTCGGAACACTCATCCATTAAAAATCATTTTAAGAATTCTGGTTTTAAAAGACGTAAGCAAGTTGATTTTATTGTCTCTTATATTTATCGGCTCGCAGATCACATTATTTGCGTTTCAAATGGACTGAGAGATGAGTTAAGTGTTCTATGTAGTAAAAATGAAAATATTTCGACAATTTATAATCCAATTCGATTTGCAACTAATGTTGATGAGGTTGTAAAAAATAGAAGTTTCAGAAATATACTAGCGGTTGGCCGTATAACATTGCAGAAAGATTTTCTTACACTGCTTCGTTCATTTAGTATGATCCAGCACCAGAATACAACACTCACAATATTGGGTGGTGTTTCTGATGAAATATTATTTCAGCAACTACAAGATTATATTAATTTAAATAATTTGAGTGAACGCGTTCAGTTTTCTGGTTATACCAATACGCCTGAAGTTTTTTATCGGAATGCCGATTTATTTGTTCTATCATCTGCGTGGGAAGGTTTTGGCAATGTCATTGTAGAAGCGATGTCTTTTGGACTGCCGGTTGTAAGTACTAATTGCGACTCTGGGCCTGCAGAAATTCTTAAAAATGGCCAATTTGGGAGACTGGTACCTGTTGGTGATGCGATGGCGATGGCTGCTGCGATAGATGATGTACTACAAACCAATCCTTTTAACCCGATGTTACAGCGCAAGCGAGCGGAAGATTTTTCGGTTGAGAAAATTGGTTTTGAGTATTTTACTTTGTTTAACTCACTCATTCTATCGCGACACGAGCTAAGAAATTGAGGATAGCTTGGTATTAAGGTAGATACATATTAGATTAGAGGTTTAAAGTGCATATTGCAATATTAGGTACAAAATCATCGGGTGGCATCAATTCTGTAATTGAAGGCTATATTCAGGATGGTTTATATAACGATTGTACCTTTACACGTATTCCAACACACTCTGGTTCAGGTAAGTTACTGGATTTGTTTTTGTTTATTCGTGGCTTTATTATTTTATTTTTTACGTTAGTAACTAAAGCTGATGTTATCGTTCACGCACACATGTCAATGAATGGTAGTTTTTGGCGTAAAGCAATTTACTTGTGGTTAAGTAAATTGTTTGGCGCTAAATTCATTATTCATTTACATGGTTCAGAATTTAAAGTTTTTTTCTCTCGTTCTAATTCTCGAGTAAAAAAAATTATTGCAGCTGTTTTTGAAAAGGCAGATGCAGTCATTGTGTTGTCTGAATCATGGGCGGACTTTATTTCTAGCATTGCGGTTAAATCTAATGTTGTTGTGGTTAATAATTATGTTGATGTACAACGAGCGACTGTTACGCGTAAGAGTGGAAATATTCTTTTTCTTGGTGCGTTTATTTCTCGAAAAGGAATCTACGATTTATTAGTTGCTTTTTCAAAAATCAATACACAAGCACTTTATCAGCTTCATTTATGTGGAGGTGGAGAGAATGAGCTTGTCACTGAAAAAGTAAAACAATTAGGTTTGGAAAAGTCAGTAATCAATCATGGCTGGATCGGTGCAGCGCAAAAAAGTATGTTATTAGCAGAATGCTCTACTTTAATTTTACCTTCGTACAATGAGGGTTTGCCTATGGTGGTGATTGAGGCAATGGGTTCGGATATTCCTTTAATTACTACGCCTGTTGGTGGAATACCGGATGTTGTAGAGCATGAGGTTTCTGGCTTATTGGTCACCCCTGGCAATGTCGACGAGATTGCGGCTGCATTAACACGAGTTCTTACAGAGCCAGAACTTGCTCAGGAATTGGTTCAGAATGCCAGCGCTTTGTATGAACAGCGCTTTACATCTAAGGTGGCATTTCCAAAAATTAAAGAGATCTATTTTGCTATTATTTAGCGTATATCTCTCTACGCTATATTTAATATGATCTGTAGCTATATACGTTATGTATTATTTGCTTGGGATTTTGAGCTTTTTTATGTTTAAACTTTTTGATTGAGTCATTGCTGTGAAAAAAAAACATGTACTAGCTGTTGCATCAGGCGGTGGGCATTGGGTGCAATTACTTCGCTTGCGACCTGCTTTTGAGGGTTGTGTGCTTGAGTTTATGAGTACTAATCAGGGGTATGCAAAAGAGGTTGATGCGCCTTTGCATGTCGTTACCGATGCCAATATGTGGAATAAATTAAAGCTGGCCGGTATGTTTTTGGATGTGTTGTGGGTGATGATCAAGGTTCGCCCCGATATTGTGGTGACAACAGGTGCGGCACCTGGCTTTGCGGCGATTATGTTTGGGCGTTTATTGGGCGCCAAAACGATTTGGATTGATAGCATTGCAAATTCGGAAACGCTCTCTAGTTCTGGCCGCCAAGCCGGTCGCTTTGCTCATGCATGGCTCACGCAGTGGGAGCATTTAGCACAGCCCGATGGCCCACATTATTGGGGGGGCGTCTTATGATTTTCGCCACTGTAGGTACACAATTGGCCTTTGATCGCATGATGGATGTGCTCAATGATTGGGCTAGCTCTAATCCAAATCAAAAAATTATTGCTCAAATTGGGCCAAGTGAAAAAAAATTTGCCAATTTAAATTGTGTAAATTTTGTTCCTCCTGATTTATCGAATCAATATTTTAAAGATTCACGATTAATTGTGGCTCATGCAGGGATGGGCTCAGTTTTAACAGCGCTTAAATTTCATAAGCCAATTATCATTTTCCCTCGAAGAGCTGCCTTAGGTGAGCATCGTAATGAGCATCAATTAGCAACTGCAGGCTGGTTAGAAAAGAAAGCTTCAATATTTGTCGCATGGGATGAGGCTAAACTAATCGAGCTTTTAGATCATAGTCATTCTCTGCTATCTGGTGAAGGTTTCACTGAATATGCTAATTCTGATTTAATTGGCAATTTAGCAGGGTTTATTAATAGGTAATTGTATTTTTTTTTGCTGCAGTATTTATCTTTATTGATTTTGATGATTTTTATATCTCGTAGTTAAATGTTTTTTTATACTTGGGTACTTTAATGAAGATTACGATAGCTGGTACGGGATACGTTGGGCTTTCTAATGCCATTTTATTGGCGCAGCATAATACGGTAGTGGCGCTTGATATTGATCAGGCCAAGGTTGAGCTGATTAATAATAAACAAAGTCCAATTGTCGATACAGAAATCGAGCATTATCTAGCGAATAAACGTTTGAATTTGACTGCTAGTACCGATAAAGCTTTTGCTTATGCTGATACTGATTTTGTCGTCATCGCTACGCCGACGGATTACGATGTAGAAACCAATTATTTCAATACTAATTCGGTAGAGTCTGTGATCCGTGATGTGCTGCAATTTGCACCGAATGCAACAATGATTATTAAATCAACAGTGCCAGTTGGTTTTACTGCGCGTATGCGTAAAGAATTTGGCGTTCAAAATATCATTTTCTCGCCAGAGTTTTTGCGCGAGGGCAAAGCGCTTTACGATAATTTGCATCCTTCACGGATCGTCGTTGGCGATCAATCAGCCGCTGCAATTCAGTTTGCGCAATTGCTACAGCAAGGCGCAATCAAACGCTATGTACCGGTATTGCATACCGAATCGACAGAAGCCGAAGCCATTAAATTATTCGCAAATACGTATCTAGCGATGCGGGTGGCTTATTTTAATGAGTTAGATAGTTATGCGATTAGCCATGGCCTAGATACGCGCCAAATTATCGAAGGGATTGGCCTCGATCCACGAATCGGTGATCATTATAATAATCCATCGTTTGGCTATGGTGGCTATTGCTTGCCGAAAGATGCTAAGCAGCTTTTAGCCAATTACCAAGAAGTGCCCAATAACATTATTCGTGCGATTGTCGATTCCAATACCACCCGCAAAGATTTTATTGCGAATGAGATTTTGAAAAAAAATCCTCGTGTAGTGGGTATTTATCGTCTGGTGATGAAAGCAGATTCTGATAATTTCCGTGCATCAGCGATTCAGGGGATTATGAAACGCATTAAAGCTAAGGGCATTGAAGTCATTATTTTTGAACCTGCAATGAAAGAAACTGAATTTTTCCATTCCAGGGTGTTTACGGATTTGGCCGAATTTAAAGCATTGTCTGACATTATTGTTTCTAATCGTTTGGCCGATGAGCTCGATGATGTCAAAAATAAAGTATTTACTCGCGACTTATACGGGCGAGATTAAGTGCTTTAAATAAAAAACCGCCCATTTTTGTGAGCGGTTTTTTTTATTTACTAAATTGCAATTGCTTAGCTGCTTTCATTTTGCGGCGGCGTGCGGCGAGTAAACCTGCCAAGCCCATGCCCATCAAAGCATAGGTTTCTGGCTCTGGAACTGGTGCGACTGGTGCATTGATATTTAATGTATACAAAGGCCATTACCACTGCCTGCACTATTTGTGTATGAGCCACCAAAGCCCCATACAGCGGCATAAAAAGTCCCCGGTGCGCTTACGTTAAAGTAAATTGCAGAATCGTAGCCAATACCCGCATCATCGTCTTGGCGTAGTAACTGGCCTTTGTCATTAAATAGGCCTAAGTATGAATCACGGCCATTTGGATTTTCACCGCTATTAGAATTAGCAGTAAATACATTCAGTACCAATTGGCCAGCGCCGACGGTGAATTTAAAAAAATCGGGCGAATTGCCGCCTTCAAGGTCTTGGTGTCTAAATCCAATCACTTCATTTTCGCCATGTAAAATACCGAGCTGTTGTGCTGTTTGCCATGTGTCGTTATTTTCTTGCTCAAAGAAAAAAGCAGCGTTTGCTTGTGTGCTGAATACGGCCAACAAGGCCAATGGCATTAGTTGCTTAAGTTTCATAATGAATTAATCCTTTTTGGTGGCTTTGCGGCGACGAGCAAGTAAACCCAATCGTATCAACTTAAGCGCTGCTTGTTTTTTCAATCTCCATCCGGCATGATGCAGAAACAAACATAACTCTTTGATTATTAATTACTATATGATTAAGCACCCTAACTGTCTCCCTTCGTAATGTGTCCACTCT
>CAUOZE010000044.1:0-28541 GCA_963508915.1 uncultured Deefgea sp. | reverse complement strand
TCATGGCACTGGCCTGCCAAAGTTGCACGGCTTCCAAGCCAAGATGTAGTCGACGAATACCCATGCTGCAGCTCCAAAGATAAAAAGTGCAGCATGCCAGAGTTAATGTAGAAATTGAGGTGGTACGGCTAAGCCCTTACTGTTACATCTATAAATTATTAGGTACTTATATGGGTATTTTCTTTTAAGTAATATTTGATATTGCCTGGAAGAAGATACCCAATATAAAAAAGCCGCAGAAGCGGCTTTTTTATATTGGTGTAATTTAAGGTCTTAGCCAAATTTACCAGTGATGTAGTCTTCAGTCGCCTTGACTTTAGGTGCTGTAAAGATGGTATCAGTCTCATCCATCTCAATCATTTCACCCAAATACATATAAGCGGTGTAGTCAGAAATACGAGCTGCTTGTTGCATATTGTGGGTTACGATGGCGATTGTGTAGTCTTTTTTCAGTTCATGAATTAATTCTTCAACGTGAGCGGTTGAAATTGGATCCAATGCTGAGGTTGGTTCGTCGAGTAGCAAAATCTCAGGTTTAACGGCAACCGCACGTGCAATGCATAAACGTTGTTGCTGACCACCCGATAAACCCAAACCTGATTGTTTGAGCTTGTCTTTAACTTCGTTCCATAGTGCCGCTTTGGTAAGCGCCCACTCAACACGATCATCCATTTCGGACTTGCTAAGTGATTCGTATAGCTTCACACCAAAGGCCACATTGTCGTAAATCGACATTGGGAATGGCGTTGGCTTTTGAAACACCATGCCAACCTTGGCACGTAGCATGTTCAGGTCAACATCCGAATCGAGAATGTTTTTACCATTCAGAATGATTTCGCCTTCGCCGCGTTGCTTTGGATAAAGATCATACATACGGTTAAAAGTACGCAGTAGCGTTGATTTGCCGCAGCCTGATGGGCCGATAAAGGCGGTTACATGGCCCGCAAGAATATCTAAGTTGATGTTTTTCAAGGCATGAAAATTGCCGTAATAAAAATTCAGATTCTTGATGGCCAAGCCTGATTTGATTTGAGTGCTCATAATTTATTCCGTCGCAAAGTCAGTAATTAGTGTTGATTAGGCTGGCGCAGCATGACGCGCGCAATAATATTCATAGCCAGTACAAACAAGCCAATCATCAGCGCACCCGCCCAAGCAAGTTGATGCCAATCTTCATAAGGGCTCATTGCAAATTGGAAGATCACGACAGGCAGGTTGGCCATCGGTTGATTCATGTTTGAATAGAATTGGTTATTCAAGGCGGTAAACATTAGTGGTGCCGTTTCACCCAAAATACGAGCAATAGCTAGCAAAATGCCAGTTGCTACACCTGATTTTGCAGCTTTTAGCGTGACTTGAGTAACCATTTTCCATTTTGGCGCACCCAAAGCGTAGGCCGCTTCACGCATCGCAGTTGGAACTAGCAAGAGCATGTTTTCTGTAGTACGAAGCACCACTGGAATGACCAAAATAGCCAAGGCAAAAGAGCCTGCCCAGCCAGAAAAGTGCCCCACTTGTGCCACATAGACAGTAAAGACAAAAAGACCAATCACGATAGATGGTGCAGAAAGTAAAATGTCGTTAATGAAGCGAGTTGCGGGTGCTAGCCAGCCTTTTGCGCCAAACTCTGCAAGGTAAGTACCTGCCAAAATGCCAATCGGCGTGCCGATCAAAACACCAACCGCAGTCATTTGCAGGCTGCCCATAATGGCATTGGCTAAACCACCTTGGCTACCAGGTGCTGGTGTACTTTGTGTCAGTGTCTGGATTGTTAGACCTGCGAGACCATGTGAAAACAGGGTATACATAATCCAAAAAAGCCAAAAAAGACCAAAAGCCATCGCTAGCATAGATAAAATCAAGCTGACTTTATTTAGTAGACGGCGGCGGAAGTAGAGATTTTTATTCATTGTCATCATGATGGCCACCGATTAAGAGTGTGAGCCTTCATTGCGGTTTAAGCGCAAGAGGAGCAGTTTAGAAAGCACCAATACCACAAAGGTAATGAAGAACAATAACAGACCAAGTTGAATCAATGACGCGGTATATAGTTCACCATGTGCTTCAGTAAATTCATTGGCCAGTGTTGCTGATATGGTCGTTGCGGGGTCAAACAGTGAATTCATTTCATTCATCGAATTGCCAATCACAAATGTAATCGCCATGGTCTCACCAAGGGCGCGACCAAGACCTAGCATGATGCCGCCGATAATGCCTGTTTTGGTGTACGGGACCACAACATGACGGACCACTTCCCATGTGGTGCTACCTAGCCCGTAAGCAGATTCTTTTAATAGTGGTGGTACGACTTCGAACACATCACGCATCACCGACGTCACAAATGGAATCACCATAATGGCAAGGATTAAACCGCCCGTAAACATACCAATACCCATTGGTGGGCCATCAAACAGCGCGCCAATAAATGGGATGCCAGCAGTGCTCTCAGTTAACCAAGGCTGTACATGTTCGGAAAATAATGGAGCGAAAATAAACAGACCCCACATGCCGTAAATAATGGATGGCACGCCAGCAAGTAATTCAATACAAATGCCGAGTGGGCGACGTAGCCATATCGGTGAAAGCTCAGTCAAAAAGATGGCAATACCAAAACTAATTGGCACTGCAACTAAAAGTGCGATTGCGGATGAAATTAAGGTGCCGCGAATCGAAGGCCAAGCACCAAATTGCTCGGTGACTGGATTCCAATCAGTAGAAGTAATGAATCCAAAGCCAAATGCTTTGATGCTGGGTAGCGCACCATACAGCAGAGAAATAATAATGGCGCTGAGTAGTGCTAGTACGAAGAAAGCAAAGAAACGGGTGCTATTTACAAAAATTGTATCTTGCAATCTTTGTATTTTCATCCGTTGGGACAAATTTGACATCGGAAATTCTCCAGACCTACATTTCTACAAACTAAGAAGCACACAGACAGAGCTGCCTGTGTGCTTCTTTTCGCGCGCGGATTGTAACTCTGCGCTCAATTAGTGTGTTAATTATTTCCAGATTGGTGCTTTACCGTCGGTCATTTGTGACTTCCAGTTGGCTTTAATCATTGAGACAACATTCTCTGGCATTGGGATGTAATCAAGATCAAGTGCTACTTTGTCTGCATCAGCGCCATATGCCCAGTCAAAGAACTTCAAGACTTCAGCTGCTTGTGCTGGTTTGTCTTGTTTTTTGTGCATCAAAATAAAAGTAGGGCTAGCGATAGGCCAAGCATCTTTACCCGTTGCATTTGTTGTTACCAAGAACATACCTGTCGCGTTTTTCCAGTCCGCGCTAGCTGCTGCAGCAATGAATGTTGCTTCAGAAGGCTTAACAAATGCGCCGGTAGAGTTATTTAGTTGCGTGTATGAAAGTTTGTTTTGTTTTGCATAAGCAAACTCAACGTAACCAATGGCACCTTTAATACGCTGAACGTAGTTAGCAACCCCTTCGTTGCCCTTGCCACCAACACCGGCCGGCCATTGCACTGAAGTATTTGCACCTACTTTCTCTTTCCATTCTGGTGACACTTTTGACAAGTAGTCAGTGAATAAGAAAGTAGTGCCAGAGCCGTCAGAGCGACGTACAACGGTGATGTTCGAGTCAGGAAGTGCAACACCTGGATTTAAAGCCACGATCGCTGGATCATTCCACTTTTTGATTTTGCCGAGGTAAATGTCGCTCAGTACTGCAGAGTTCAACTTCATTTGGCCTTGTTGTACGCCTGGGATGTTAACAACAGGTACAACACCGCCCAGTACTGTTGGGAATTGCATCAAACCTTCTTTATCCATATCGGCTGGCTTAAGTGGCATATCAGAAGCACCAAAATCTACAGTTTTTGCAGAGATTTGTTTGATGCCGCCGCCAGAGCCGATTGATTGATAGTTCATGCCAGTGCCAGTCTTTGCTTTATACATTTCAGCCCATTTTGCATACAGTGGGTATGGGAATGTTGCGCCAGCACCTGTGATATCAGCAGCAATGGCTTGTGTAAACAGACCAGCAGCTAAGCCAGCAGTAATTAGCATTTTGTGAGCTAAAGTCATGGTAATTAAAATCCTAAGTGATCAGAAGTGAATATTTATTGAACAGTAGGCATCCTAAACACAAATTGTTTCCGTAATATTACAAAATCTCATTATGAATAGACTTGGGTGGTTTATGTGGACGGAGTTCCCTTAATATCGGGCTTGGCAGGGGGCGTTGCTTGTGTTGACTGGTAGGGGATATTAGCGTTTGACGTTTATTCTGTGTGGGCGTTACCATTTCAGCCTCATATGAGGAGTTAAAATCTGTATGGCTAAGCAACTTGTAGTGGGTAATTGGAAGCTGCACGGTAGTATTGGACAGATCAAGTCGGTGCTGGGTGAAATTGCACAGGCTAAGTTGCAATCAAATGTGGGTGTGTGTGTACCATTTCCCTACTTAATGCTGGCGAAACAATTACTACACAATACTCATGTGCAGTGTGGTGCTCAAGACCTTAGTCAGTATCATATTGGGGCTTATACTGGCGAGGTGTCCTCAGGGATGCTGGCAGATATCGGTTGTGAAATGGTGATAATTGGTCATTCCGAGCGTCGGCGATTATTTGGTGAGACGACAGAGCAAGCTGGTGTTAAAATGCGTGCGGCCTTAGATGCTGGCTTGTTTGGTATTTACTGTGTAGGTGAATCAGCAGAGCAGCGTCGTGAGGGTCGGGCGGAAGATGTTGTTGCTGCACAGTTACAGGTGCTGCAGCAGTTGCCAATTGGTTTATTTGCTGTTGCATATGAGCCATCTTGGGCTGTAGGGAGCGGAATGGTTGCATCTAGCGAGCAGATTTCACTGATGCACGCATTGATTAAAAGTCAATTGGATGAACGAGTTAAGGTTCTCTATGGTGGTAGTGTTAAGTCGAATAATGCTGAGTCAATTTTGGCTGTGCAGCATGTCGATGGGGTGTTGGTGGGTGGCGCAGCGCTATCCGCCTTCGAGTTTGTAGAGATTTGCAAAGCAGCGCGCTGATGGTACAATTCACGCCGCGATTGAAATGAGAAAATAATGGACTTCGTTACCAGTTTAGTGCTTGTAGTAAATGTGATTTCAGCGATTGCTGTCATTGTGTTGGTCTTGATGCAGCATGGCAAAGGTGCTGACATGGGGGCTGCTTTTGGTAGCGGTGGCGGTTCTGCCGGTAGTGTGTTTGGTTCTTCAGGTTCTGCCAACTTTCTGAGTCGAGCTACTGCAGTCGCGGCAACGTTTTTCTTTGTGACTTCAATGTCCTTGGTGCTTTTGACTGCACCTAAGCAAGCGAAGTCAATTATGACCACTGTTGAGCCAGTAGCAGCTTCACAAGTTTCAGGTCAAAAAATTCCTGATTAAGTTTTGCGTTTTTTTGCAGGCTTGTCGGTTTAAAGCCAAATACTAAAAATCCTATGTAGGATTGCTAGATTTGGTGTTTCAAATGCGCTGGGGTGACCCAGCGTTTCTGTGTGATAAAAATAACAATAAGCTGTTTAGACTTTTTGTAAATGTTCTGCGCTGGGGGATTTTTATGCTGGAAAACTATTTCCCAATCTTGTTGTTTCTGTTTGTCGGATTGCTAGTCGGTGTTGCGCCGCTGGTGATGGGCTATGGTATCGGCAAGGTGATGGGTACAGCTCGACCAGATACTGCAAAAAACTCGCCTTACGAATGTGGTTTTGAGGCATTCGAAGATGCACGCATGCAATTTGATGTGCGCTATTATCTTGTGGCAATTTTGTTTATCTTGTTTGACTTAGAGGTTGCATTTTTGGTTCCTTGGGCTGTTGTGCTTAAAGAACTGGGAATGTTCGGCTTTTTATCGATGATGATTTTCTTAACCATCTTGGTGGTTGGTTTCATCTACGAATGGAAGAAGGGCGCTCTAGAGTGGGAGTAAAGCAAATGGAAGCCCAAGATAAAGGTTTTATTACGACGACAGTGGATGCTGTAATCAATAGCGCTCGTACAGGTTCTTTGTGGCCAATGACTTTTGGTCTAGCCTGTTGTGCCGTTGAAATGATGCATGCCGGTGCTGCTCGTTATGACTTAGACCGTTTTGGTGTCGTGTTCCGTCCGTCACCACGTCAGTCCGATTTAATGATTGTTGCAGGGACTCTCTGTAACAAAATGGCACCTGCATTGCGTAAAGTTTACGATCAGATGCCAGAGCCACGCTGGGTAATCTCTATGGGTTCCTGTGCGAATGGTGGTGGGTATTATCATTATTCCTATTCTGTAGTGCGCGGCTGTGATCGTATTGTTCCAGTTGACGTCTATGTTCCAGGCTGTCCTCCGACGGCTGAAGCGCTCTTGTATGGCATCATTCAGCTGCAAAACAAGATTAAGCGTACCAATACCATTGCGCGCTCGTGAGGTGAACTATGGCGACTAAGTTAGAAACGCTCATGGGTAGTCTGCGTGCCGCTTTAGGTGAAGACAAGATTGTCTCGCTTGAAACAGCATTGGATGAAGTGACGCTAGAAGTCTCAGCAGCAAATTGGTCAGAGGTTGCTTTGCAACTTCGCGATCATGTGCAATTGCAATTTGAGCAATTGATTGATGCCTGTGGTATGGATTACTTTGCCTACAAAGACACTGTTTGGGAAGGTTGTCGCTTTGCGACGGTTTACCATTTCCTATCTTACAAATTTAATGTACGTCTGCGGGTTCGCGTATTCTGTACCGATGATTCATTCCCCGTAGTTGCATCAGTCGTTGATGTGTGGCCTGCAATTAACTGGTTTGAGCGTGAATCATTTGATCTGTTCGGTATTGTTTATCAAGGTCACCCTGATTTACGTCGTTTGCTGACTGATTATGGCTTTGTTGGTCATCCTTTCCGCAAAGACTTCCCGTTGTCGGGTTTTGTTGAAATGAGGTATGACGCTGAGCAAGCGCGCGTAATTTATCAGCCTGTTACCATCGATCCGCGTGAAATTACGCCGCGCATTATCCGCGAGGAGAACTACGGTGGCTGAAATCCGTAACTACACCCTAAATTTTGGTCCACAGCATCCCGCAGCACATGGCGTTTTACGTTTAGTGTTGGAATTGGATGGTGAGGTTGTTGAGCGTGCCGATCCACATATCGGCCTCTTGCACCGTGGCACTGAAAAATTAGCAGAAAGCAAAACATATATTCAATCATTGCCTTATATGGACCGCCTTGACTATGTGTCAATGATGTCTAATGAGCATGCTTACTGTATGGCGATTGAGAAACTACTCAATCTTGATGTTCCAATTCGTGCTCAATACATTCGAGTGATGTTTGATGAGATTACTCGTGTTCTAAACCATTTGTTGTGGATTGGTGCTCACGGTATTGACTGTGGCGCGATGACAATTTTCCTTTATGCTTTCCGCGAACGTGAAGATTTGATGGATTGCTACGAGGCAGTGTCTGGTGCGCGTATGCATGCTGCATACTATCGTCCAGGTGGTGTGTATCGTGATTTGCCGGATGAAATGCCAAAGTATCAGGCATCAAAAATCCGTAATGCAGCAGCCATTAAAAGAATGAATTCGAATCGTGAAGGTAGTTTGCTCGATTTTATCGAAGACTTCACTAATCGCTTCCCGACTTATGTTGATGAGTATGAAACATTGCTCACCGATAATCGGATCTGGAAACAACGTACCGTTGGTATTGGCGTGGTGTCACCTGAGCGTGCACTGGCGCTAGGTTTCACAGGTGCGATGTTACGCGGATCAGGGGTCGAGTGGGATTTGCGCAAAAAACAACCGTATGAAGTGTACGACAAAATGGATTTTGATATCCCTGTCGGTAAGAACGGTGATTGCTATGATCGCTATTTGGTTCGTGTTGAAGAAATGCGCCAATCAAATCGGATTATCAAGCAGTGTGTGCAATGGCTTAAGGCCAACCCTGGTCCTGTAATTACTACAAACCATAAAGTTGCTCCACCTTCACGTGAAGGTATGAAGTCAAATATGGAAGACTTGATTCACCACTTTAAGCTGTTTACTGAAGGTATGCATGTGCCAGAAGGCCAAGCCTATGCTGCTGTTGAGCATCCAAAAGGTGAGTTTGGTATTTACATGGTGTCTGACGGTGCAAATAAACCTTACCGCATGAAGATTCGTGCTCCAGGTTATGTTCATTTGTCAGCGCTAGATGAAATGTCGCGCGGTCATATGATTTCTGATGTGGTGGCAATTATTGGTACGCAAGATATCGTTTTCGGGGAGATTGACCGCTAATGTCTTTACACAGTCTTCTGTCCGCTGATTCAATTCAGCAAATCGATCGTGAAGTCGCTAAATATCCGGCTGAGCAGTCTCGCTCTGCTGTGATGAGTGCACTGCGAATTGCTCAGGTTGAAAAACGGTCTTTAACGAATGATTTGATTGAACAGATTGCGCTTTATCTTAATATCGCTCCTTTGGCTGCGTATGAAGTAGCAACTTTCTACAATATGTTCGATATGAAGCCAGTTGGTAAGTACAAGCTCACTGTTTGTACGAATTTACCCTGTGCTTTGTCGGGTGGCTATACCACAGCTGATTACCTCAAGAAAAAGCTCGGTATTGGTTTTAATGAAACGACAGCTGATGGCAAGTTCACTCTAAAAGAAGGTGAGTGCATGGGCGCCTGTGGTTATGCACCAGTTATGCTGGTTAATAATCACAGTATGTGTAATCACATGACGCCTGAAGCTGTTGATAAAAAACTGGCGGAGCTTGAATAATGACCGTCTACGTAAAAGGCGTTGTATTTGAAGGTGTCGAGTTTGAAGATCCTAACTGCTGGCACTTAGACGAATATGTTAAGCGTGGTGGTTATGCTGCTTTAAAGAAAATTATCAATGACAAAATCACTCAAGATGAAGTCATTGCAGAGATGAAAACATCCGGCCTCCGTGGTCGTGGTGGTGCAGGCTTTCCAACAGGTTTGAAATGGTCTTTCATGCCGCGTAGTTTTCCAGGCCAAAAATATTTGGTTTGTAATACGGACGAAGGCGAGCCAGGTACCTTTAAAGATTTGGATATTCAGGTATACAACCCACATGCTTTGATTGAAGGCATGATTATTGGTGCGTATGCGATGGGCATTACCGTGGGTTACAACTATATCCACGGTGAAATTTTTGAAGCTTACGAGCGCTTTGAAATTGCCCTTGAAGAAGCCCGCTCTGCCGGCTTCTTGGGTGACAATATCCTTGGTTCAGATTTCTGTTTCCAACTGCATGCCCACCATGGTTATGGTGCTTATATTTGTGGTGAAGAAACTGCTTTACTTGAATCATTAGAAGGCAAGAAAGGGCAGCCACGCTTTAAGCCGCCATTCCCTGCTTCTTTTGGTTTATACGGCAAGCCAACGACGATCAACAATACTGAGACGTTTGCCTCCGTACCTTACATTATCCGCGAAGGCGGCCAGAAATTCCTTGAGCTAGGTAAACCTAATAACGGTGGTACCAAATTGTTCTCGGTTTCTGGACATGTAAATCGTCCAGGCAATTATGAAATCCCGCTAGGCACACCATTTTCTGAATTGTTAGAAATGTGCGGTGGCATGCGTGATGGTAAAAAATTGAAAGCAGTTATTCCAGGTGGTTCCTCTGCACCTGTGTTACCTGCCGATATCATGATGCAATGCACGATGGATTATGACTCGATTGCAAAAGCAGGTTCGATGTTAGGTTCTGGTGCAGTGATTGTGATGGATGAAACTGTCAGCATGGTCAGTGCTTTAGAGCGACTTTCGTATTTCTATCATGAGGAGTCGTGTGGTCAATGCACACCTTGTCGTGAAGGAACGGGTTGGCTGTATCGTGTTGTCCATCGTATTGCTCATGGTGAAGGTAAAATAGAAGATTTGGATTTGTTGTCACGTGTTGGTGACAACATTGCCGGTCGCACTATTTGTGCTTTGGGTGATGCTGCTGTATTCCCTGTGCGTGGAATGTTGAAACACTTCCGCCATGAATTCGAAGATTTGATTAATAAATCGCAATCTGCCAAGGCCTTATAAATTGGTCGCGCTGTAATTAGCCAGATTGAAATTAGTCGAGTTTTCTTTTGAATTATTGCCTTTGAATCGAGTCGAGCATGTTGGAAATCGAAATCGACGGTAAAAAATTGACAGTCCCTGGTGGTAGCACTGTGATGGACGCAGCCAATTCAATTGGTGTGCACATTCCACATTTTTGCTATCACAAAAAACTATCAATTGCCGCAAACTGCCGTATGTGCCTAGTTCAGGTCGAAAAAGCACCTAAGCCTTTACCGGCCTGTGCAACGCCTGTTACCGATGGTATGAAAGTTTTTACCCATTCTGATCAGGCAGTGACTGCCCAGAAAGGCGTTATGGAGTTTTTGCTGATTAATCACCCACTAGATTGCCCTATTTGCGATCAAGGTGGTGAGTGCTCATTGCAAGATTTGGCTGTTGGTTATGGTCAAACTGGCTCTGTCTACTCAGAAGAAAAGCGTGTTGTTGCCAATAAAGATCTTGGCTCTTTGATTTCAACGGATATGACGCGCTGTATTCATTGCAGTCGTTGTGTTCGGTTTACTGAAGAAATCGCGGGCTTCCAAGAATTGGGTATGGCTAACCGCGGCGAATTTACCGAAGTGATGCCATTTATTGGTAAAACAGTGAATTCTGAAATCTCTGGCAATGTCATTGATTTGTGCCCAGTGGGCGCGTTGACAAGTAAACCTTTCCGTTACTCAGCACGGACTTGGGAATTGTCACGTCGTAAATCGGTGGCTGCTCATGATGGCTTAGGTTCTAACTTGGTGGTTCAAGTTAAGAACAACAAAGTAATGCGTGTATTGCCACTTGAAAATGAAGCGATTAACGAATGCTGGTTGTCTGACCGTGATCGTTATTCTTACGAAGCTTTGAACTCGGAAGAGCGCCTGACTCAACCTATGTTGAAACAAGGCGGCGTTTGGCAAACTACAGATTGGCAAACCGCACTTGAATATGTAGCAAATGGCTTGAAACAAGTCATCGCCGAGCACGGTAAAGACAGTGTCGCTGCTGTTGCTTCACCCAACTCAACAGTAGAAGAGCTTTTTGCTTTACGTAAAGTTATGGCAGGCCTTGGTGTTGAAGCGGTGCAGGCATTTGCTCGCAACGCAGACTTTAGTGTGAAAACGCAAGGCGCTCAGTGGCTCGGTCAATCATTGGCTGAATTGTCGCAGAATGAATCAGTCTTAGTTATTGGTTCGACTATACGTAAAGAGCAGCCTTTACTCGCTCAGCGTTTGCGCCAATCGGTTAAAAAAGGTTTGGCACTGTCATTAGTCAATACGCATGCTGATGATCTGCTCACTAAAGTTGTTGGACAAGTTGTTGTGCGCCCTGATCAATTGGTTGAAGGCGTGCTTCAAGTTGTTAAAGCAATTGTTGAGTTGAAATCAGTTACAGCTCCGGCCGGTATCAACTTGGATGGTGTTGTCGTTTCTGATGCCGCTCGTGCAATTGCGCAAAGTTTTGAAGGCAAACCAAAAGCCGCTCTACTGCTTGGCAATATTGCTCAAACGTCAGCGCGTTATGCTGAAGTTTATGCCGCAGCATCAGCATTGGCTCAATTGACAGGTGCCACTTTAGGTGTGCCAGCGATGGCGGCCAATAGTGTTGGCGCACAATTGATTGGTGCTGATTTGGGCGGGAATGTGTTTGCATCTGGCGCAGCTAAGAAAGCATACGTTTTCTTGGGTGTAGAGCCTGAATTTGATGCTCACAATGGTGCTCAAGCTTTGGCAGCTGCACAGCAAGCTGAAATGGTCGTTGTAATGTCACCATTCCAAAGCTGTGCGATGGATTATGCCGACGTAATCTTACCTGTTTCGCCGTTTAGTGAAACTTCAGGTTCATTCGTGAATATGGAAGGCAAAGTACAAAGCTTTAACGGCGTTGTACGTCCATTGGGTGAAACACGTCCAGCATGGAAAGTGTTCCGCGTATTGGGCAATATTCTGGGCTTTAATGGCTTTGAATACAATTCATCTGAAGAAATTCGCGATGAAGCGCTGGCTGGTGAAATTTCAGCACGCTTGAATAATGCACTGACAAATACGGTTCAAGTTAGTGCGCAGTCAGTGCAAGGATTGGTTCGCTTAGGCGAAGTACCTTTGTATCAAACTGATTCATTAGTTCGCCGTGCTCCTAGCTTGCAAGCAACTTCAGAAGCTGCAGTAGCAAGCACATTGCGCGCCAATTCAGCGACACTTGCAAAATTGTCTTTGAGTGCTGGTGATAAAGCGATTGTGGAGCAAGGGCAGGGTAGCGCTGAATTGATCGTGGCTGTTGATGATGGCCTAGTTGATGACGTGATTCGTGCCGCAACTTCGCACCCATTAACCCGTAACTTGGGTGAGATGGTCGGCGCTGTTGAAGTGCTCAAAGGTTAAGGGGGAGATAATGGAATTTATTCAAAACTTCCTCGCTGGCTTTATGGGCGCAGAAGCAGCCTACCAAGGTGCGTTTTTCTTGTGGACTTTGCTTAAAATCATCTTGATCGTTGCGCCAATTATGGGGGGGGTTGCTTACCTCACCTTGGCGGAACGTAAAGTGATTGGCTTTATGCAGATTCGTATCGGACCAAATCGGGTTGGCCCGTTTGGTTTGCTACAGCCTGTTGCCGATGGTGTAAAGCTTCTACTTAAAGAAATTATTGCGCCGAGTGCCGCCGACAAGAAACTATTCTTTTTAGCTCCCATCATGGTATTGGTCCCTGCGCTAGGCGCATGGGCGGTTGTACCGTTTTACCCTGGGTATGTATTGGCTGATGTGAACGTAGGTTTGCTCTACGTAATGGCGATTACGTCAATGGGTGTGTACGGTGTGATTCTTGCTGGTTGGGCTTCAAACTCTAAGTATGCTTTCCTCGGTGGTATGCGTGCTGCAGCTCAGGTGATTTCATACGAACTCGCGATGGGTTTTGCGCTCGTTGGCGTGATTATGGTTTCAGGTAGTTTGAACCTGACTGCGATTGTTGAACAACAAGGGCAGGGTATGGCGGGTGGTTCTATTTTGTCTTGGAATCTGATCCCACTATTGCCACTGTTTGTTGTGTATTTCATCGCGGGTGTTGCAGAAACTAACCGCGCACCATTTGACGTTACCGAAGGCGAATCTGAGATTGTAGCTGGTCACATGGTTGAGTATTCAGGCATGGGTTTTGCACTGTTCTTCTTGGCTGAATACGCCAATATGATTCTGATTTCAGCAATGGCGTCAGTGATGTTCTTAGGTGGCTGGTTGTCTCCATTCCCTGCATCAGTGCCAGTATTGGGCGCAGCAAGTCCGTTGTGGTGGGTTCTCAAAGTTGCGTTCTTATTGTTCTGCTTCTTGTGGTTCCGCGCTACATTCCCGCGCTACCGTTACGATCAATTAATGCGCCTTGGTTGGAAGATCTTTATTCCAGTAACTTTGGTTTGGATTGTCTTAGTGGGTGCTTGGATGATGACCCCTTGGTCAATCTGGTAATGGAAAAGGACTGAGACCATGGATAAAATTCTTTATTTCTTTAAAACCTTCTTGTTGGTTGAGTTGGTGAAGGGCTTGTTGTTAACAGGTCGTCACTTCTTCCAACGGAAGATTACAGTGCAATTCCCTGAGGAAAAGACACCATACAGCCCACGTTTCCGTGGTCTGCATGCACAACGTCGTTATGCCAATGGTGAAGAGCGTTGTATCGCTTGTAAATTGTGCGAAGCAGTTTGTCCTGCAATGGCGATTACGATCGAATCAGAAGCGCGCCCAGACGACAAAACTCGTCGTACTAGCCGCTACGATATCGACCTGACAAAATGCATTTTCTGCGGTTTCTGTGAAGAAGCCTGTCCAGTCGATGCAATTGTTGAAACGCATATTTATGAATATCACGGTGAAAAACGTGGCGATTTGTATTACACCAAGCCAATGCTGTTGGCAGTCGGTGACAAATACGAAGCTGAAATCGCTGAACGTAAAGCTGCTGATGCTAAATACCGCTAGGAAACAAACATGACTTTAGCGCTTTTTTATGTTTTTGCTGCTGTACTGATTTTTGCCGCATTCCGCGTGATTACTGCAAAAAATCCAGTTCATGCTGTGCTGTATTTGGTATTGGCCTTTTTTAACAGTGCCGTTTTGTGGATGCTGATTAAAGCTGAGTTTTTGGCTGTTTCGCTGATTGTGATTTATGTTGGCGCAGTGATGGTGTTGTTCTTGTTTGTTGTCATGATGTTGGATATCAATTTTGAAGCGCTGCGTAAGAGTTTTTGGAAGTTCTTACCAGTGGCGGCAACTGTTGCAATCATTATGCTGATTGAAATGGTAATGATTTTGACGCATCGCGCAGCACAAATCGACGAATCACGTTTACTTGAGCCAAGTTTCAACACGGCTTCAGCAGAGACTTTGGGTATGTTGATCTACACCCAATATTTCTTGCCATTCCAGCTATCGGCTGTATTGCTACTTGTTGGTATGGTTGCTGCGATTGCGTTGACACTGCGTAAACGTAAAAACAGCAAGTACATTAATCCGGGTGAGCAAGTTCGCGTTAAACGTGAAGATCGCTTGCGGATTGTGAAAATGGCATCCGAGCCAAAAGATGTGGCTGATGATTCAGCTACTTCTCCCGATCAAACCGCAGCCTAATTGGCCTAGATAAGAGTTTAGGAGGATATGTGCTTACACTGACTCATTACCTTGTGCTGGGCGCAATTATGTTTGCGACCAGTGTATTTGGCATTTTCATGAACCGCAAAAATCTGATCGTATTGCTGATGGCAATCGAGCTGATGTTGCTGTCGGTGAATATGAATTTCATCGCGTTCTCGCAGTTTTTGGGCGATACCGGTGGCCAGATTTTCGTCTTCTTTATCCTGACCGTTGCTGCAGCCGAATCGGCTATTGGCCTCGCTATCTTGGTGGTGCTCTTCCGTAATTTACGGACGATCAACGTCGAAGATTTGGATAGCATGAAGGGTTAAACCGGACAACATAGAATCGGATACGAATACCAATGGATATGAAATCGATTTATCTGCTTATACCGCTAGCGCCATTACTGGGCTCGCTCATTGCCGGCTTGTTCGGCTGGGCGATTGGGCGGCGCGCGGCGCATGTGGCGACCATCTCGGGCGTTGCGGTGTCATTTGCCTTGTCGGCTTACACTCTGAATTATTTGCTCAATGGTGGCGAATCATTCAATGGCAATATTTACACTTGGCTATCGGTCAATGGCGTAGATTTGAATATCGGCTTCTTGGTTGATAATTTGACTGCCATGATGATGTGTGTGGTGACTTTCGTTTCGTTGATGGTGCATATCTATACCATCGGCTATATGCACGAAGACCCAGGCTATCAACGTTTCTTTAGTTACATCTCACTCTTTACTTTTGCAATGTTAATGCTCGTGATGAGTAATAACTTTGTGCAGCTGTTCTTCGGCTGGGAAGCTGTGGGTTTGGTGTCATACCTACTGATTGGCTTCTGGTTTAAACGTCCAACTGCGACGTTTGCCAATCTGAAGGCCTTTCTTGTTAACCGTGTGGGCGACTTAGGTTTTTTGCTCGGTATCGGTTTAGTTTTGGCCCACTTCGGTACTTTGGACTACGCCGAGGTATTTGCTAAAGCGCCAGAATTAAAAGACGCTACGATTAGCTTGTTTGCAGGTACGAACTGGTCATTGATGACTGTGACTTGTATCTTGTTGTTCATTGGCGCGATGGGTAAATCAGCACAGTTCCCACTTCATGTGTGGCTGCCTGATTCGATGGAAGGTCCGACACCAATTTCAGCTTTGATTCATGCTGCAACGATGGTGACTGCTGGTATTTTCATGGTTTCACGTATGTCTCCGTTGTTTGAGATGTCTGAGACTGCGCTGAACTTTGTACTTGTAATCGGTGCAATTACTGCCTTGTTCATGGGTTTCCTAGGCATTATTCAAAACGATATCAAGCGTGTTGTCGCCTACTCAACTTTGTCACAGCTAGGTTACATGACGGTAGCGTTGGGTGCTTCTGCATATTCCGTCGCCGTATTCCACTTGATGACGCATGCGTTCTTTAAAGCCTTGCTATTCCTTGCGGCAGGTTCGGTGATCATGGGAATGCACCATGACCAAGACATTCGCAATATGGGCGGCTTGCGTAAGTACATGAAGATCACTTGGATCACTTCATTGATTGGTTCCTTGGCATTGATTGGCACACCTTTCTTGTCTGGTTTCTACTCGAAAGATTCAATCATCTTGGCGGTTGAAGCTTCTAAATTGCCTGGCGCTGGTTTTGCCTACTTTGCAGTGGTTGCTGGTGTCTTTGTTACTGCGTTCTACTCTTTCCGTATGTATTTCTTAGTCTTCCACGGCAAAGAACAATGGATGCAGAAGAAAGATCATCATCATGGACATGATGCGCATGACGATCACGATCATCACCATGGTTTGGGCCCGAATGACAAACCGCATGAGTCGCCGTGGGTGGTTACATTGCCATTGATCTTGCTGGCGATTCCTTCGATGTTTATTGGTCTGCTAGCGATGAGCCCAATGCTAGTTGGTGATTTCTTCAAAGATGTAATCTTTGTCAATCATGATCTGCATGGTGCGATGGCAGCAGTCGGTGAGCATGCTGAAGATTGGTACCACATGGGAATGCATGCATTTGTGACGCTACCATTCTGGCTTGCTGTGGCAGGTGTTGCTTCTGCTTACGTGTTCTACATGGTAAAACCAGCGATTCCTGCTGCGTTTGATCGTTTCTTTACTTCGATTGGTGTTAGAAAGTTACTCGAAGAAAAGTATTACATGGATCATTTATATATCAATGTCTTTACCGCTGGCGCTCGTGTACTAGGTACAGTGCTGTGGAAAGTGGGTGATACCTTATTGATTGATGGTTTGGTCGTGAATGGGGCTGCGAAAGTGGTTGGCTTCTTCTCTAGCATCATTCGTCGTATTCAAACAGGGTACATCTACCACTATGCATTTGCGATGATCATTGGCCTGTTGCTAATGATGACTTGGTTGGTAAAGCATTTGTTTTAATAGCTTGATCATTTAAGCTTTTAAAACGGATCCAGATTTAATACATAACAAGTAGGTTAACTTATGACGGGTAATCTCCTCAGCCTTGCAATCTGGCTGCCTATCGTGGCAGGTCTGATTGTGCTCGCGACGGGTGGCGATAAAAATGCTCCCGCTGCGCGCTGGCTGGCGCTGGCTGGCGCTTTGGTCTCATTTTTAGTAACAATTCCGCTTTATACCGGTTTTGATACGTTTCATGGTGGCATGCAATTCACGGAATTAACCCCGTGGGTTGAAAGCTTTAATATCAATTACCACCTTGGTGTGGATGGCCTGTCGATGCTGTTCATCATCTTGAATAGTTTTACCACTTTATTGGTGGTATTGGCTGGCTGGCAAGTGATTGACAAGCGTGTGGCGCAATACATGGCTGCATTCTTAATTATGTCAGGTTTGATTAACGGCGCTTTTGCTGCGATGGATGCGATCTTGTTCTATGCATTCTTCGAGGCAATGTTGATTCCGATGTACCTGATCATTGGTGTTTGGGGTGGTGCTAACCGTGTTTATGCTTCGGTTAAGTTCTTCCTTTACACTTTGATGGGCTCATTGCTGACTCTGGTGGCGTTCATTTACTTGTATTACCAAAGTGGCGGCAGTTTTGAGATCGCGGCATTCCAACGCTTGCCGTTGACGATGGGTGCACAAACACTGTTGTTGATTGCTTTCTTCTTTGCATTTGCTGTGAAAGTTCCAATGTGGCCAGTTCACACTTGGTTGCCAGATGCCCACGTTGAAGCGCCTACGGGTGGTTCAATGGTGCTAGCCGCAATTACGTTGAAGCTGGGTGCATATGGTTTCTTGCGTTTTGTTCTACCGATTCTGCCTGATGCTTCACGTGAATATGCATGGATCATGGTGACGTTGTCGTTGATTGCTGTTGTTTACATTGGCATGGTGGCTTTGGTTCAGACAGACATGAAAAAGCTAATCGCTTATTCATCGATTTCACATATGGGCTTTGTGACGCTGGGCTTCTTTATGTTCGGTGGTGTTAGCGGTAATCAATTGAACTCTTGGGCCGTCGAAGGCGCATTAGTGCAAATGATTTCTCACGGTTTTATCTCGGCCGCAATGTTCTTCTGTGTTGGCGTAATGTATGACCGTGTACACAGCCGTAAAATCGCCGATTACGGTGGTGTAGCTAATAAAATGCCAATCTTTGCATCATTTATGATGTTGTTTGCAATGGCCAATTCTGGTTTGCCAATTACATCCGGCTTTGTTGGTGAGTTTATGGTTATTTTGGGCGCAGTACAGGTTAATTTCTGGTATGCCGTGGCCGGTGCTACAACTTTGATCTTTGGTGCAGCTTATACGCTTTGGATGTATAAACGCGTCATCTTTGGTGAAGTGGCCAATGACAATGTCGCTGAACTCAAAGACGTAAATAAGCGTGAATTCTTTATTTTGGCGATTTTGGCAATTGCTGTATTAGGTATGGGTATTTATCCAGCGCCATTTACCGAGGTGATGCACCAATCAGTAAATGATCTGATTTGGCAAGTTTCACAGACCAAGCTTAATTAATCCTTATTATAAGAAATAGGCTAGAACCATGACCTGGACCAGTCTTAATGCATGGGTGGCAGCACCAGAAATTTTCCTTCTGTGTGCAACTTGCGCCATCCTACTGCTTGACCTTTTTATTAGTGATGCTAAACGGCATATCACTTATGTACTAACCTTAATCACACTCGGCGTTACTGCTGCCTTGGTATTGAATGGTCATGATGCTCATTCAAACCTTGCGTTCAGCGGCCTATTTTTAGCTGATCCGATGGCGAGTTATGCCAAGCTTGCGATGATTGTTGGTGTCGCACTCGTGCTGATATACGGCCGCAGTTATGCCGCCGCACGCGGCTTGTTCCGTGGTGAGTTGTTTACACTATCTTTATTCTCATTATTGGGAATGATGGTAATGGCTTCGGCATCTAACTTCTTGGCGTTGTACGTAGGCTTAGAATTAATGTCTCTGTCGGTTTACGCCTTAGTGGCGCTAAATCGTGAATCAACGCAGTCAACCGAAGCTGCAATGAAATACTTTATCTTGGGCGCTCTAGCCTCGGGTATGTTGTTGTATGGTATTTCAATGTTGTATGGATCAACGGGCTCTTTGGATATTTTTGAAGTTTCTAAATCTATTCAATCAGGTCAAGCAAATAGCTTACTTGCCGTATTTGGTATTGTGTTTGTGGTTACTGGTTTGGGCTTTAAGTTTGGTGCTGTGCCGTTCCATATGTGGGTACCAGACGTTTATCAAGGCGCACCAACACCAATTACACAGTTGATTTCTACGGCACCAAAAGCGGCGGTGTTTGTATTTACATTGCGTATTTTGGCTCAGGCTCTCGAAGGTTTTGCACCTGATTGGCGTGGTATGTTGATGGTGTTGGCAGTGCTGTCGATGGGCTTGGGTAACATCACCGCGATATCTCAAACCAATATCAAGCGTATGTTGGGTTATTCAACTATTTCACACATGGGCTTTGTTCTGCTTGGTATTTTGGTTGCAAACCCAGTTGGTTATTCAGCAGCATTGTTTTATGTCGTTGCTTATATCTTGATGAGTGCTGCAGCCTTTGGTGTGATCATGCTCTTGTCACGTAAAGGATTTGAAGCGGATCAAATTGCAGACTTGAAAGGCTTAAATCAACGTAGCCCTTGGTTCGCAGCAATGATGCTATTTACGATGTTCTCAATGGCTGGTATTCCGATCTTTGTTGGCTTTTTTGCTAAGCTTGCAGTGCTTAAATCGGTTGTTTACTCGGGCTTTGTTGGTCTTGCCGTTATTGCTGTTGTATTCTCTTTGATCGGTGCTTTCTATTATTTACGTGTTGTCAAAGTAATGTATTTCGATGACGCTACTGACAACTCACCGATTGAAGCAGGTGCTGATGCGAAGTTAGTACTTTCTGTTAACTGTTTGTTGCTACTTGTATTGGGCTTTATGCCTGATCGTTTGATGAACTTATTGTCAGACGCAGTGTCTCAATCTTTTAACACGCTACCTTTCTGATTCAATGCAAAACTTTCTGTTCATTGTCGGGTTAGCTGCGATTGCGGCTAACCTGCCTTTTTTTTCTGAAAAGATTTTTTTCTTTGCCAAGCCCAAAAAAGAAACTAAAGCTTTTGTGTTTAGATTTACTGAATTGATTCTGCTTTATTTTATTGTTGGTCTGATTGCGTATTGGCAAGAAGGGCGATTGAGTCCGGTTCATCAACAGAATTGGCCGTTTTATGCGACAACTTTTGCGCTGTTCATTGTCTTTGCGTGGCCAGGATTTGTTTGGCGGTATTTTTGGCGCAAACCGGGTATTTAAAAAGAAATGCTTACTTCTTTACTTGCCAAAACGTCGCTAGGTAATTAATATACTGCTTCTTTAGGCGCGTAGCTCATCTGGTTAGAGCGCTTCCTTGACATGGAAGAGGTAGTTGGTTCGAATCCAATCGTGCCTACCAAAAAATTTAGGGATCAAACTCATGTTGAAAACCGATACGACCACCTTGATGATTACGGGCTAGTCGTACGCGAGTTTGATATAAAAGTGCGGCTAGTCCGCACTTTTTTTTTGTTTTTTTAAATGCTGTTTGTCTCGGATTACCAGACAATTTGATTTAGGCGATGACTATGCCCGCTATTACGCTTCCCGATGGTTCAGTGCGTCAATTTGACGCTGCAGTGTCTGTGTACGACGTTGCCCACAGTATCTCTCCTGGCTTAGCTAAGGCCGCGTTAGCGGGCAAGGTCAATGGCCAATTGGTCGATACGCGTTTTGTAATGGTAGTTGATGCTACGCTGCAAATTATCACTGACAAAGATGCAGAAGGCTTGGACGTGATTCGCCATTCAACGGCGCATTTGTTGGCCTATGCGGTGAAGCAATTATATCCAACGGCTCAAGTAACAATCGGCCCAGTGATTGAAAACGGCTTTTATTACGACTTTTCCTATGAGCGTCCATTCACATTGGATGACTTGGTGGCCATTGAAAAGAAAATGACTGAACTGGCTAAAAAAGACATTCCTGTTGAACGTTATGAATTAAGCCGTGATGAAGCCGTTAGCTATTTTAAAGGCATAGGCGAGAACTATAAGGCTGAGATTATTGAGTCGATTCCGGCCGATCAAGTTTTAAGCTTGTATCGTGAAGGTGAGTTTACTGATCTTTGCCGTGGCCCTCATGTGCCTTCAACGGGCAAATTAAAAGTATTTAAGTTAATGAAGGTCGCTGGTGCATATTGGCGTGGCGATAGTAAAAATGAAATGCTCACTAGGGTATATGGCACGGCGTTTGCTAAGAAGGAGGATCTAGCTGCATACATCCATATGATTGAAGAAGCAGAAAAGCGCGATCATCGTAAACTGGGCAAGCAGCTTGATTTATTTCATATGCAAGATGAAGCGCCTGGTATGGTGTTTTGGCATCCGAAAGGTTGGACGCTTTGGCAGACTATTGAACAGTACATGCGTGCCAAGCTCAACAAGCATGGTTACCAAGAAATTCGTACGCCGATGGTGATGGATCGCACCTTGTGGGAAAAATCAGGCCATTGGGAGAACTACCATGACGGTATGTTTACCACTGAATCTGAAAAACGTGATTACGCAGTAAAACCAATGAACTGCCCTGGTCATATTCAAGTGTTTAACCAAGGATTGCGTTCATACCGTGATTTGCCTCTGCGCTACGCTGAGTTTGGCTCTTGCCATCGCAATGAGCCTTCGGGCTCACTGCACGGTATTATGCGTGTGCGTGGCTTTGTGCAAGATGATGCGCATATCTTCTGTACTGAAGATCAAGTTCAGCAAGAAGCTGCGGCATTTATTGATTTACTGAAAGAGGTTTATACCGACTTTGGTTTTGAAGAAATTCTAGTTAAGTTGTCAACTCGCCCTGAAAAGCGTATTGGTACAGAAGAAGCATGGGATCGAGCTGAGGCTGCATTAGCTGCTGCACTTAACTCTAAAAATCTGGCATTTGAATATCTGCCGGGTGAGGGCGCATTTTACGGTCCTAAAATTGAGTTTACTTTAAAAGACTGTTTAGGTCGTTTATGGCAATGTGGTACTTTGCAAATTGACCCGAATTTACCTGAACGTCTTGGTGCAGAATACGTGGGTGAGGACAATGCAAAGCATCGTCCAATCATGTTGCATCGTGCTGTTTTAGGCTCGCTAGAACGTTTTATTGGTATTTTGATCGAAAACCACGCGGGTGCATTCCCCGCATGGTTGGCTCCAGTTCAACTTGTTGTGATAAATATTTCTGAGTCACAACGTGAATATGCGCAAAAAACTGCTGATTTATTGAATCAAAGTGGACTTCGTGCATCAACGGACTTGAGAAATGAGAAGATTACCTATAAAATCCGCGAACATAGCTTGCAACGTCTTCCTTATCAGCTCATTGTTGGTGACAAAGAACGCGATGCAGGTTTGGTGGCCGTGCGTAACCGCAGTGGTGAAGACTTAGGGCAAATGACAGTGGAAGCACTGATTGCGCTGGTAAAAGCTGATTTGCCAAAAGTTTAACGCTTGCAGGTGCACGGTTTTGTTTTTGAATGACTTGGAGTAATAACAATAGCTGCTCAAGATAAAGGCCCGCGTATTAACGGTGAAATCACCGCGCGAGAAATTCGATTGCAAGGTGTGGAAGGCGAACAACTAGGTATCGTCTCCCTAAATCAGGCTCTCCAGTTAGCGGAAGATGCTGAGGTAGATCTGGTAGAGATCGCCCCGAATGCAGAACCGCCTGTTTGTCGTTTGATGGACTACGGCAAGTTCCGGTACGAAGAGGCCAAGAAAAAGCACGCTGCCAAGCTCAAGCAAAAGCAGGTACAGGTTAAAGAAATTAAACTGCGCCCTGGTACAGATGAAAATGACTACCAAGTTAAATTGCGTGGTGCGATTCGATTCTTGAACGATGGCGATAAATGCAAATTTACCTTGCGCTTCCGCGGTCGTGAAATGGCTCACCAAGAAATTGGTATGGCACAGCTTAAGCGCGTAGAAGCTGATTTGGCTGAGCTTGCAGTGGTTGAGCAATATCCTAAGCTAGAAGGTCGCCAAATGGTGATGATGCTAGGGCCGAAGAAAAAAGCATAACGGATTGGCGACTACATCTGTTAAGGCCAATGAAATTGTTGGTCAGTAGTCGCGGTGGGGTGAAGGGTATTAAGTTCTAATGGCAACATCAGACGCCCTTTTGCCTAAACTAATAGGCCGTTGTGGCCAAGGCTAGCTGGAGTAAGTAATGCCTAAAATGAAAACCAAAAGTAGCGCCAAAAAGCGCTTCATTGTTCTTGGTGGTGGTGGTGTTAAGCGTAGTCACGCTTTCAAACGTCACATCTTGACTAAGAAAACGACTAAAACTAAACGCCAGTTGCGCGGTACTTCTATGGTTGATTCAACCAATATGAAGTCTGTACGTGCAATGATGCCATACGCTTAACTAAGGAGATAAAATATGCCTCGCGTTAAACGTGGTGTCACAGCTCGCGCTCGTCATAAGAAAGTCTTAGCCCTGGCTAAAGGCTATCGTGGTCGTCGTAAAAATGTCTATCGTATCGCTAAACAAGCGGTAATGAAGGCAGGTCAATACGCATACCGTGACCGTCGTCAGAAAAAACGTCAATTCCGTCAACTCTGGATCGCTCGTATCAACGCAGCATCTCGTGAGTGCGGTCTGGCTTACAGCCGCTTCATGAATGGCTTGAAAAAAGCTGGTATTGAAGTTGACCGTAAAGTATTGGCTGATCTCGCTGTATTTGATAAACCAGCATTTGCTGCGTTTGTTGAAAAAGCAAAAGCTCAGCTGACTGCTTAATCGGTTCTGCCGGTCATAAGGGAGGCTTTTAGCCTCCCTTTTTTATTCAAAATTTATGTAAAAAATCTAAATCAAGCTCAGATTACAATCTGGTTTTTATTTAGCTTTTTTTTTCATTACACTCCTTATCGGGCATACAAACATGGATGCAAATATGCAGACCTTGCTTGACGCGGGTTTAGCGGCGTTGAATGCGACTGACGACCCCGTTGAGCTCGAAATTGTCAAAGCAAGCTATATCGGAAAACAAGGTTCGATCACTGCGCTGATGAAGCTATTGGCAGCGATGCCACCCGAAGAGAAAAAAGCGTTTGGTGCTCAGGTTAATTTGACCAAACAAGCTTTTGAAACTGCACTGAATGCTAAACGTGATGCAATGGCTGCGGAAAAATTAGCAACTCAGTTGGCGGCAGAAGCACTCGATATTTCATTACCTGGTCGCGGGCACGCTAAAGGTGGTTTGCATCCTGTAACGCTCGTGCAGCAACGCATTGAAGCCTTATTTGGCAGTATGGGTTTTGCGGTCGCTGATGGTCCGGAAATTGAGAACGACTTTCATAATTTTGAAGCACTCAATATTCCTAAGAATCATCCTGCACGCGCAATGCAAGACACATTCTATGTTCAGAATGAAGGTGAGCCTTTAGTACTGCGTACACACACCAGTCCAATTCAAGTTCGTTATATGCTCGATAACGAGCCTCCGATCAAGATTATTGCACCGGGTCGTGTTTACCGCGTTGACTCTGATGCGACCCACTCACCGATGTTCCATCAAATGGAAGGCTTGTGGGTTGAAGAGTGCGTCTCTTTTGCTGATTTGAAAAGTGTGATTGTTGATTTTCTTCGGCGCTTTTTTGAACGCGATGATTTGGAAGTTCGTTTCCGTCCATCATTTTTCCCATTTACCGAGCCATCGGCTGAAATTGATGTGAAGTGGTCGAAAGGTTGGATGGAAGTTGGTGGTTGCGGCATGGTGCATCCAAATGTTTTGAAAAGCGTGAATATTGATTCCGAAAAATACACCGGCTTTGCCTTCGGTATCGGTTTAGATCGATTTGCGATGCTGTACTACGGCGTGAATGATTTACGGCTGTTTTTTGAAAACGACGTGACTTTCTTGTCTCAATTCAAATAAGCGGAGCATCAATCATGCAATTTTCAGAACAATGGCTACGTAGCTGGGTCAATCCCGCGTTGACTTCGGATGAACTCGCGCATTTGTTAACGATGGCGGGTCTGGAAGTAGAAGAAAATGAAGCGGCAGCACCTGCTTTTACAGATGTTTTTGTCGCTGAAGTATTGAGTGTAACTAAACATCCGGATGCTGATCGTTTGAATGTATGCAGTGTCAATGTGGGTGAAGCTGAGCCGCTGCAAATTGTTTGTGGCGCCCCCAATGTAGCTGCTGGTTTAAAAGTTCCTTGCGCGCGCATTGGTGCGGTGTTGCCAGGTGATTTTAAAATCAAGAAAGCCAAAGTTCGTGGTATCGAATCATCTGGTATGTTGTGCTCGGGTGATGAGATGGGTATAGCCTCAGACGTTGATGGTTTATATGTGTTACCAAGCAATGCCCCTGTAGGTATGTCGATTCGTGAATACTTAGCACTGGATGACCGCTTACTGACTTTAAAACTCACGCCCAATCGTACTGATTGCTTGTCGATTCGCGGTATTGCGCGGGAAGTTGCGGCATTAACAAAATCCCCGTTAAATCCAATTGTGATTCAAGCTGCAGCACTGAGTACTGAGTCGTCGATTGCTGTTGCATTGAATGCAGGTGATGCTTGCCCACGTTATGCGGGCCGTATTGTTAAGGGGATTAATCAAGCCGCTGCAATGCCAGATTGGATGAAACAACGCCTAGAGCGTTCGGGTATTCGTTCAATTTCAGCGATTGTTGATATTACCAATTACGTTCTGCTCGAACTCGGTCAACCGATGCATGCGTTCGACGCAGCAAAATTATCTGGTAGCGTTCAAGTTCGTTTTGCCCAAGCAGGTGAAACGATTACCTTACTTAATGAGAAAGAGTTGACGTTGAGTGACGATTTATTGGTGATTACCGATGATCGTGAGGCGTTGGCTTTGGCTGGGATTATGGGCGGTTTGGCCTCGAGCGTAACTGAAGCGACCACCGATATTTTCCTTGAGTCGGCCTTCTTTGCGCCTGAAGTGATCGCTGGCAAAGCGCGTCGTTTTGGCTTCTCATCAGATTCTAGTCACCGCTTTGAGCGCGGGATTGATTTTGGTAATGCCCGTGAAGCACTTGAGCGTGCAACACAACTAGTCGTTGAAATTTGTGGTGGTCAAGTTGGGCCTGTGACAGAACAAATCACGACACTACCTAATCGTAAACCAGTTCAACTGCGCGTAGCCCGTGTTGCCAAAGTACTTGGTCTTACAATACCTGCTGCTGAAATTATGGCAATGTTGCAAGGCCTAGGTCTGGCGTGTGATTCAGTGGGTGATGTGATTACTGTGACGCCACCTTCATATCGTTTTGATATTGAAATCGAAGAAGACTTAATCGAGGAAGTTGCTCGCGTCTTTGGCTATGACAATATTCCAGTGAGCCCATCACTAGCGCGTATGAGTATGTTGCCACAAGCGGGTAATCGTCGTAGCAAAAATGTACTCAAATCAATCTTGGCCGCTCGCAATTATCAAGAAACTATTTCCTATGCTTTTGTTGAAGAGAAATGGGAAAACGATTTTGCCGCCAATATCGATCCAATTCGGTTGATGAATCCGATCGCTAGTCAAATGAGTGTGATGCGCTCAACGTTGATTGGTGGCCTAGTCGCGGGTTTGCAACACAATTTGAATCGTAAGCAAGATCGAGTGCGCTTATTTGAAGTGGCCCGTGTCTTCGATGGTGTTGCCGCAGATCAACAACCAGAACGTATTGCTGCTTTAGCATGGGGCGGTCGTTTTGCTGAGCAGTGGGGCACCAGCAAAGAACGCGTTGATTTCTTTGATGTTAAAGCCGATGTTGAAGCGCTGCTGGCACCGCGAGTGGCAGAATATCGCCGCGCCAATCATCCTGCATTGCATCCGGGCCGCTCCGCAGAAGTTGTGCTCGATGGGCAAATCATCGGTGTTGTTGGTGAGTTGCATCCGAAGTGGGTACAAGCGTACGACTTAACGCACGCACCAGTTGTGCTTGAATTAGATGTTGCTGCTTTAGTGCAAGTTGAAAAACTACAATCTGCGCCAGTATCAAAATTTCAAGCTGTACGGCGCGATTTGGCCTTGTTAATGGATGAATCAGTCTCTGTTAACACCTTGCAAGCAGCCTTTGCAAGTGCAAATTTATCAGTAGTCTCTAGTATTGAAGTTTTTGATGTCTACCGTGGTAAAGGTTTGCCTGATGGTAAAAAGAGCCTTGCATTCAAAGTCTTAATGCAAGATACTCTCAAAACTTTGACTGACGTAGAAGTCGATGAAGCAGTAACAAAATTACTCCAGAAGGCAGAGGAATGCGGCGCGATCTTGAGAGCATAATGCAGTACGAAACGAGCACATTAACACTAACAAAAGCCGACCTTGCCGATATGCTGTTCGACAAGGTGGGTTTAAATAAACGTGAAGCAAAAGATATGGTTGAGTCATTTTTTGACGAAGTCCGTATCTCCTTAGCTGAAGGTGATACCGTCAAACTGTCTGGTTTTGGTAACTTTCAGTTGCGCGATAAACCGCAGCGTCCAGGTCGTAACCCTAAAACTGGCGAAGAAATTCCAATTTCTGCCCGTCGTGTGGTTACATTTCACGCAAGTCAAAAGCTGAAGGGAATGGTTGAAATCCACTATGCAAAACTCCAGCAGCGTTATTCCAACCAGTGATTTGCCCTCAATACCTGCAAAACGCTACTTCACCATCGGTGAAGTCAGCGATTTGTGTGGCGTAAAACCGCATGTTTTACGCTATTGGGAGCAAGAATTCACGCAGTTAAAGCCGGTAAAACGGCGTGGCAATCGCCGTTATTATCAGCACCATGAAGTGCTGCTGGTGCGTCGAATTCGCGGTTTATTGTACGAGCAAGGTTTTACCATTAGCGGCGCGCGAAATCAGTTAGGTAGTAGTGCGGTTACAATGGGTGAGTATGCTGATGGCGAAGTGAGCTTGACTGAGTTACGTCATGAGTTAGAAGACTTACTATCATGGCTTGAACAGTAAGCTACTTTGAGATAGAATCTCTCATCTCGGAATATGGCGCAGCCTGGTAGCGCACTTGCATGGGGTGCAAGGGGTCGCGAGTTCGAATCCCGCTATTCCGACCAATAAAATCAATGGGTTACAACTTGACGGTTGTAACCCATTTTTTATTCTTTTCGAAAAATAGCTTTTTGCTACGACATTTGCTACGACGCACAGAAACGAGCTTGTAAAAATCACTTATTTTACTTTCCGTGTGAGTAGATGAGCCTGCAAGATTATGATGTAAACAGGCAACTTTTAGGTTGTAAATGACCGTGGAAGCTATGGTACCCTTATTTTGTATATTGTAAGGGCTTAGCCGTACCACCTCAATTTCTACATTAACTCTGGCATGCTGCACTTTTTATCTTTGGAGCTGCAGCATGGGTATTCGTCGACTACATCTTGGCTTGGAAGCCGTGCAACTTTGGCAGGCCAGTGCCAT
>CAUOZE010000043.1:0-28723 GCA_963508915.1 uncultured Deefgea sp. | reverse complement strand
GGCAAAGGGCCGCTGCGATTCAAACGCTGCTTGGGACGGCCAAACTGAATGGACTTGACCCACAAGCTTGGCTCACCGACACCTTAGAAAAACTCCCCACTTGGCCGAACAGCCGCATCGATGAATTGCTTCCCCTGCGGTCGCTAGCAGAAAAGTAAACTTTAAAGTGATGGTACGGCTAAGCCCTTACTCTTGTTGTGGGTAATGAATCGCAATGCTTGTATGTATAGCTATCTACCTAAAGCAAATCAATGCGTTGATGGTAATACCGGTTAATATTTGAATGCTCATTAGTTGGGTCAATGATTTTGATAGCAAAGTTTGAATACGAAGAGAAAGAGCTTGTTTTGAACAATATATAAATTAGTTAGTGGCAATCTGATCGAGATCATCATCTTGTTGCAGGCATAATCAAATACATGTCGCTTTTAATTTAAGTCTAATCGATTGAACGGGATGTCTTTGGCATGGTTTGGTATGTCTATATCTTAAATTGTCGCGGTGGGCGCTTATATACGGGGGTCGCACTTGATGTGGCGCAGCGCTTTGAGGCGCATCTTGCGGGCAAAGGAGCACGATTTACGCGCGCATTCCTCCCGGAATCGATACTGGCACAATGGCCTTGTTTGAATCAGCGTGTGGCGCTGCAACTTGAGTATGCCATTAAGCAATTAAGTGCGGCAGATAAAAAGGCATTTGCAGCCGGTCAGCATGGCAAAGTCGGAAAGCATTTAAGATTTGAGGACGGTATGTGGAGTGCGCCGCCTACTGTAATCGATGAGGATTAAAGATCGGCTTGGTTTTCGTCCGTACTTTGATCGAGCTGTTCTATCGTTCGGCGTAGCCACCAGACTAATAATAAGCCAGGTATCGCGATTATAGCGGAAGCAACAAAGAAGTTGGCCCAGCCGAGAGAAACAACTAAATAACCCGAAGCAGGCCCAACGTAAACGCGGCCAAATGAAGCCAATGCAGATAGAAGCGCATACTGTGTGGCGGTGAAATTAGTGTTACATAAACTCATCAAGAGTGCGACCGCAGCTGTTGTGCCCATGCCACCGGCTAAATTTTCAGCGCTGATCGCAAGCATCAGCAGACCAATATCGGGGCTGCCATGAATGGCGATGAGCCAATAGCCTAAATTGGTAAAGGCTTGCAGTAGGCCAAAAATCAGTAGTGAGCGAAATAAGCCCCAGCGCAGCATCAGGATCGCGCCCAGAAATCCACCCAGCAGCGTAGCGACTAAGCCAAACACTTTGTAGGCTTGGCCGATAATCGACTTGCTATAACCCATATCCAGCAGAAATTTGGTCGACAAGCTTCCGGCAAATGCATCGCCTAGTTTATAGCCGATCACCAGCGCCAATAAAATCCAAGCCCCTTTTCTAGAGAAGAATTCCTGCAATGGCGCAAAAACGGCTTCACTCAAAGTTCGGGGAGTACGAATTTGTAGTGTCGGCTCGGGTGCGATAAAGGTAATGAGAGCCATCCCGCCCATCAATGCCGCCATCACTAAGTAGGTTTGCTCCCACGTTAAATAACCATCGGCCAAAATAAGCGCAATCGCACCCGAGGTAAGCATCGCCATGCGGTAGCCAAAGACGCCGACTGCTGCGCCTGCGCCGCGTTCTTCGGGCTGTAAAACCTCAGTGCGATAGGCGTCAATGACCACATCTTGCGTCGCTGAGAAGAAGGCAATCATCACCGCAAGCAAAGCAAACGTGGCTAAATGCGTTTTGGGGTCGATGCCACTCATCGTGGCGATCGTGAGCGCCAGTGCAATTTGGCTGATTAAAATCCAACCACGGCGGCGGCCAAGAAAGGGCATCGGGAAACGGTCAACGAGCGGTGACCAGAGGAATTTCCAAGTGTAGGGCTGACCCACGAGGGTAAACCAGCCTATGGTTTTGATGTCTAGCCCAGCATCAGATAGCCATGCTTGGAGTGTCGAGCCCGTTAAAGCTAAAGGCAGACCAGAGGCAAATCCCAGCAACATCGCCGCGCAGATTCGACGATTATTAAATACGGCAAGATACTTTGAAGACATGTGTATTTCTCTCTGTGCTTTTATAGGTAATTGCTAGCTGGCAATACCCTTCTTATTAAATTCATTCGCTGTAAATAGTGTTCTACACTAAACGATTTTGAACAATTGCGCTTAAATTGGGTAATCGTAGTCAACAATTAAAGGCGCGTGATCTGAGAACTTTTCATCTTTGTAAATACTAGATTGTGTCGCCGTTGCTGCCAGCTTTGGTGTCGCTATTTGATAGTCAATCCGCCAGCCCACATCCTTGGCATAAGCTTGCCCGCGATTACTCCACCATGTGTAACCGGGAATTGCCGGATAAAGCGTGCGCCACACATCGACCCATTTGAGTTCGCTGAGCATCTTGCCGAACCATACACGTTCTTCGGGTAGAAACCCAGAGTTTTTAAGATTGCCTTTCCAGTTCTTCAAGTCGATTTCATTGTGTGCAATATTCCAGTCGCCCATGATGATCACTTCGCGGCCCGATGCAGCCAGTTCAGCCAAGCGTGGCCAAAAATGATCTAGGAATTGGAATTTAACCGCTTGTCGTTCTTCCGACGATGAACCCGATGGTAAATACAGCGAAATGATCGAAAGATTGCCAAACTGAACCTCTAAATAACGGCCTTCACTATCGATGTCGGCAATGCCGAGCCCGACGATGACGGCATCGGGTTGGCGGCGACAATAGAGACCGACGCCGCTGTAGCCTTTTTTTTCTGCATAATGAAAGTACCCGAATAAGCCGTTGAGATTTTGCATTTCTGGCGTGAGGTCTGCTGCTTGTGCTTTTAATTCTTGTACACCCACGATATCGGCATTTTGGGTCGCTAGCCAGTTTAAAAAGCCCTTGGTGGTGGCAGAACGAATACCGTTAAGATTGGCTGAAATCACGCGCACGTAGAGAAATCCTTGTTCAAGGGTGATATGCTTCGGGGCTATTAAAAATGTGTAACGTTTTAGAGGAAATACACCGCATGACTGATTTTCGCCGCGACTTCATCCAATTTGCTGTTGATAGCCAAGTACTTTATTTTGGCGATTTTATCACCAAAGCAGGGCGTGCTTCGCCTTATTTCTTTAATGCGGGACTTTTTAGCGACGGAACATCGGTTGGTGAGTTAGCCCGTTTTTATGCGCAAGCTGCTTTGGCATCGGGTGTTAAATTCGACATTTTGTATGGGCCTGCCTATAAAGGGATTGTTCTGGCTTCTGCGACCGCAGTGGCTTTGGCCAATGCAGGGCACAATGTACCATTTGTCTTTAACCGTAAAGAAGCAAAAGATCACGGTGAAGGTGGTGTTTTAGTTGGCGCTCCCCTCAAAGGCCGTGTGATGATTATTGATGATGTGATTTCTGCTGGCACGTCGGTCCGTGAATCCGTTAAGATTATTCGCGATGCCGGTGCTGAGCCTGCAGGCGTTTTGATTGCACTAGATCGCATGGAACGAGGTCAAGGCACTTTGTCGGCAGTCCAAGAAGTTGAGCAATCCGTTGGTATTCCTGTTATTCCTATTGCAAGCTTACAAGATTTGTTGGTATTTCTTGCAGAGAAAGAGGGAATGACTGACAATCTAACTCGTGTGCAAAATTACCGTAATCAATACGGTATTGAATAATTTTTGAAGGTTGGCTATGCGCTATGTGTTGGTTTTGATATTCGCGGTACTTTGTTTGCCTAGCTATGCTGCGCCAGTTTATCGCTGGGTGGATGAAACAGGCAAAGTCCAATATAGCGATAAGCCACCAGCAGGTCAGTCGAAAGCGCTGATGGAATTAGATAAGTCAGGCCGCATTCGCAAGGGCAATGAACCGCAGCTTTCTCCGGCGGAGAAAGCTGAGTTAGAGGAAAAAAAGAAAGCGGAACAAGAACGCCGTCGAACAGATAAAGCATTATTGCAGTCATTCTCTAAACCAGAAGAAATTGACTTACTGCGCGATCGTCAAATTGAAGCGGTTCAGGCGGGTATTCAGACGAATCGACTACGCCGTGAAGCAATAATGAAACGTGCTGACCAGCAGCAGCAACAAGTTCAGCGCTTGCAAAAGTCAAAACGCGCGATTCCTGCTGATTTGCAAGCTGAAATTGATGTGAGCCATAAAGAAATAGAAGGCATCGATAAACTATTAATGGCACAACAAAATGAAATCGTTATGATTCATGACCGTGCTGCCACGCAGAAAAAGCGTTTTATTGAGTTGAAAAATGTTCAGCCTAATTAAAATTGCGTTTTGACAAGGCCTGTTTGGCACGATAATTTTAAGCTGCGGGTTTTACCGTGTTTGATGAGCGCTACGGTAATGGCACAATCCCTCCTTTAGAAAGAAGTAAGCAAAAATGACAGAACAAAATACGCAAGTACGTGCGGTCCTTGGGATTGATATTGGCGGGACTGGCATCAAAGGTGCACCAGTTAATATTGATACGGGTGAGTTTTTGGCTGAACGGCATAGGATCGAAACGCCACAGCCAGCGACGCCTGAAGCGGTTGGCAAGGTGGTTAAAGCCCTAGTGGATCATTTTAAATGGACTGGGCCGATTGGCTGTACGTTTCCGGCGATTGTGCATAACGGTATGACGATGTCGGCTGCGAACGTTGACCAAAGTTGGATACAAGCCCCTGCACAAGAGATTTTGGCTAAAGCGGCGGGACTTCCTTTGGTGTTACTCAATGATGCCGACGCTGCAGGTTTGGCTGAAGTCGTTTTCGGAGCTGCCAAAGGTCGTGGTGGTAAAACTATTGTCATTACTCTCGGAACGGGGATTGGCAGTGCTTTGATTGTCGATGGGCAACTAATCACGAATACTGAGTTCGGCCATCTGATCTTTCCAAGAAATGACATTGCAGAGAAATATTGCTCAGCCAAAGTAAGAGAAGATTCTGACATGAAGTGGTCTGAATTTACCGAGCGACTAAATAAATATTTGCTTCACCTACAGTTGCTATTTTCTCCTGATTTTATGATCATCGGAGGAGGGATTAGCAAAAAGCATGAGAAATTCATCCCCGATTTAAAGGATTTGCGTTTTCAAGTTGTGCCTGCGGATTTAAAGAACGATGCTGGTATTGTAGGAGCTGCATTAGAGGCCGCGCGTTGTAATGGCATGTAAGTGAGTTTCGTGTTCAGTACATAAAATCGCCCGGCATCTGCTGGGCGATTTTTATCGTGCACTCATATTTTAGTTTGAATGCCGATATTGCTGTACTTGATACCATAACTACTTTCATTGAGTTACGACGTTAATGTTGATTTACTTGGATAAAATTGAATTAAGCTAGCCGTGATGCTATCTATTTTTGTCGTATCTAATTATTTCATCATCAAAACGCTCATCGCTCGATCAGTAAATTTTCTAGTAAAAACTAGTGAATGACTCGCGCAAGTCTCTGTTTTGCCTTAGAATATTCGCCCTTTGCCCTTATTTTGGAACTGCGCCATGCGCTATCCCGTTCGATATGATGTGATTGTAGTTGGTGGTGGCCACGCCGGTACCGAAGCTGCACTAGCCAGTGCCCGTATGGGGCGTAAAACATTACTGCTGACCCACAATATCGAAACCTTAGGGCAAATGAGTTGCAATCCTTCGATTGGCGGGATTGGTAAAGGCCATTTAGTGCGTGAAGTGGATGCATTGGGTGGCGCTATGGCCTTGGCGACGGATATGGGGGGGATTCAATTTAAGACCCTTAATGCCAGTAAAGGCCCCGCAGTACGCGCAACGCGTGCGCAAGCGGATCGAGTGTTATACAAAGCCGCAATTCGTGGCATGCTTGAAAATCAAGACAATCTCGATATCTTCCAGCAAGCGGTAGATGATTTATTGCTCGATGGCGATAAAGTCATTGGTGCGGTGACACAAATCGGCATTGAGTTCATGGCCTCCAGTGTCGTACTCACTGCCGGCACCTTCCTCGGTGGCAAAATTCACGTCGGGATGGAAAACTCAGTCGGTGGCCGAGCTGGCGATCCGGCATCGATTACTTTGTCGCATAAATTGCGCGAGTTGAAATTACCTGTTGGCCGTTTAAAAACGGGCACGCCGCCTCGTATTGATGGTCGCACGATTAATTTAGCTATTCTCGAAATTCAGCCGGGTGATACACCAGAGCCTGTGTTCTCGGTGCGCGGTAATCAGGCGATGCATCCGCGACAAATGCCGTGTTGGATTGCGCATACCAATGAACGCACGCATGACATTATTCGTTCTGGCTTTGATCGTAGCCCGATGTTTACTGGCAAGATTGAAGGTGTTGGCCCGCGCTACTGCCCAAGTATTGAAGACAAGATCAATCGCTTTGCCGACAAAGACAGCCATCAAATTTTCCTTGAGCCTGAAGGCCTCACGACGCATGAGTTTTATCCAAACGGGATTTCAACCAGCTTGCCGTTTGATATTCAGCTTGCTGCAGTGCAGTCGATGGTGGGGCTGGAAAATGCGCGGATTATTCGCCCAGGCTATGCAATTGAATACGATTATTTTGATCCGCGAGCGCTCAAAAATAGTTTTGAGTCGAAAGCGATCGCGGGCCTGTTTTTTGCTGGTCAAATCAATGGTACGACGGGTTACGAAGAAGCAGCAGCACAAGGCTTGTTTGCGGGCTTGAACGCCGCACTGTATGCACGCGACGAAGCACCATGGTGCCCAGGTCGTGATGAGGCGTATCTTGGGGTATTGGTCGATGACCTAGTTAGCAAGGGCGTTACCGATCCATACCGTATGTTTACTAGTCGCGCGGAATTCCGTCTGCAATTGCGTGAAGACAATGCCGATTTGCGCTTGACCGAGCATGGCCGCCGTTTGGGCTTGGTGGGTGATGCGCAGTGGCAAGCGTTTGAAACCAAGCGCGAAGCGGTGGCGGTGGAATTGGAGCGCATTAAATCAACGTGGGTAAACCCAAAAATCCTTGCCGCTTCAGAGGCTGAGCGCGTGCTGGGTAAGGCGATTGAGCGTGAATACACCTTGGCCGATTTATTGCGCCGCCCAGAAGTCACTTATCAAACGTTAATGACGTTGGAGGTTGCTGGCCCTGGCGTGACGGATGAAAAGGTCGCCGAACAAATTGAGATTCAGGTTAAATATCAAGGTTACATTGAACGACAACAGTACGAAGTCGCAAAACGCGATACCCTAGAGGATGTCGTGTTGCCGAACGATTTCGATTACAGCGTGGTTTCGGGCTTGTCGAAAGAAATCCAGCAAAAATTAAGTACTCAACGACCACAGACTTTGGGATTGGCCTCGCGCATCTCGGGTGTCACCCCCGCTGCGTTGGCCTTATTGGTCGTTTACCTCAAGAAAAGTCAGCTGGTTGCCGCAAGCCAGCAAAATAAGGCAGAAATACAATGAACACAGTGACAGAGAAAAGTTTGGCTGACACTTTGGCGCAGGGCTTGGTGGCTTTGGGTTTGACGCTCAGTGCCGAACAACAAGAAAAGCTGCTGGCTTATGTGGGTTTGCTGGATAAATGGAATAAAACCTATAGCTTAACGGCGATTCGTGAGCCTGAGCGTATGGTGCCGCATCATTTGCTCGACTCATTGGCACCGCTGAATAAATTTCCAGCAAACGTTTTGCGGATGTTGGATGTTGGTTCTGGCTTTGGCACACCCGGTATTCCGTTGGCGATTGCGCGCCCTGATTGGCAGCTCACTTTACTCGACTCAAACCATAAAAAAACGACGTTTTTGCGCCAAGCGATTTTGGAGTTAAAGCTCGATAACGTGACCGTCGTGACCGATCGTGTTGAAGCGTATCAGCCAGAAGCAGGTTTTCAGGTTATTACATCCCGCGCTTTTTCGGATTTGGCTGAGTTTATTCGCCTCACCACCCATCTGCTTGCAGAGGGCGGGGAGTGGGCCGCGCTCAAAGGGGTATATCCCTACGAAGAAATTGCGCTATTGCCTAGCAGCGTACACGTGGTAGGGGTAGATAGTTTGGCCGTGCCAGGCTTGGATGCGGAACGCCATTTGGTGCACGTGGCTAAAGTTGTTTGATCTTCAGGCAGTTCACTCCAAAGCGACTCCAACTCCAGTGGGAACGACGATGAAAGTGTTGGCCATAGCAAATCAAAAAGGTGGCGTGGGTAAAACGACGACCGCTGTCAATTTAGCCGCGAGTTTGGCGCATTTGGGCAAGCGAGTGTTGCTGGTTGATTTGGACCCGCAAGCGAATGCAACCATGGGTTCGGGTATCGATAAGTCCAAACTCAAGCATTCGACGTATTCTTTGCTGCTGGGTGATTCTACGGTTGAGCAAACGCTCAAAACATCGGAAAGCGGTGGTTATGATTTACTTCCTGCGTCGCGCGATTTAGCGGGCGCAGAAGTAGAGTTGGTAGATGCCGATTCGCGTGAAACCCGCTTGAAAACTGCTTTGGCATGTGTTGCGGCCAATTACGATTACATTTTGCTTGATTGCCCGCCTGCGCTTAATTTATTAACTTTGAATGGCTTGGTGGCCGCCGATAAGGTTTTAATTCCGATGCAGTGCGAGTATTTTGCCCTCGAAGGGTTATCGGATTTGGTCAATACGCTGCGCAGAATTAAGCAAAATCTAAATAAGAAAATTGAGATTGAAGGTTTGCTTCGGACGATGTTTGACCCGCGCTCGACCTTAGCGCAGCAAGTCTCTGAGCAGCTCGTCAAGCATTTCACCAGCAAGCTCTACCATACGGTGATTCCGCGTAATGTGCGACTCGCTGAAGCGCCGAGTTATGGCCGTCCTATTTTGGCCTACGATAAGTCCTCCAAAGGTGCGCAAGCCTACTTGCAGCTCGCTGAAGAAATGTTAGCGCGGCACGATGCACTTGAAGCAGTCCCCACGGTTTAATTGGAATTCAATTTTTATGGTAAGTAAAAAATTCAAAGGTCTTGGCCGTGGTTTGGATGCCTTGATGGGCGACCCATCGGCAGGCGATATGCTGAAAACTTTGCCGCTCGATGCTTTGCAGCCGGGTAAATACCAGCCGCGAACTTTGATGAATGAAGAAGCACTCGAAGAATTGGCCGGTTCCATCCGCGCACAAGGCTTGATGCAGCCGGTGCTAGTGCGTGAAATTGATATTGATCGTTATGAAATTATTGCCGGGGAGCGTCGCTGGCGCGCCTCGCAACGCGCCGGATTGACCGAGATCCCCGCGCTGGTTCGTGTGATTGCCGATGAAACGGCATTGGCAATGGCCTTAATCGAGAATATTCAACGTGAAAATCTCAATCCACTCGAAGAAGCAATTGGGATCCAACGTTTAGTCGACGAGTTTGGTTTAACGCAAGAGTCGGCCGCGCAAGCGGTTGGCAAGTCTCGCTCGAGTGTTGCTAATCTTTTACGGCTACTGAATTTAACAGAGCCAGTGCGCGACATGTTGATGGCGGGGCATCTGGATATGGGCCATGCGCGTGCTTTGCTGCCGCTCGATACCCTGCAACAGCTTGAAGCCGCACGATTGGTCGTCTTGAAAGGTCTATCGGTACGTGATGTAGAAGCGCTGGTCAAAAAAATGCAGCAAGAGCCGGTCGCAGCTAAAGAAAAACAAGTTGACCCTGATGTCTTGCGTTTACAGGAACGTGTTTCGGAGCGAATCGGCGCACGTGTGGTGATTCAATCTGGCAAGAAGGGGAGTGGCAAGGTGACGATTGAATATGGCAGCCTTGATCAGCTGGATTCATTGCTGAGTCGTTTGTAAATTTTGGGTGCGTGCTAGGGCTTCAAAATGAAGCGTGATTGTGAAAGCGGCCGTAATATTTGATTTGTTACTGTTTTTGAAACAATTTGTGCCGTTTTTTATTTGTCATGAAATAAAAATAAATCTGATAAAGTCAACGGTAAAAATTGACTCAGGGCAAATCAACTACGTATAATCGCGTCGTTTCTCTTACGGTGGTGCTATGTACGGGAAGGCACAGATTCGGGGCGTGATTCGACTCAAGATCGCTTTCACAATAGTCCTTACAATTGCGCTTTTTTTGATCGTAGGTCAAAAAGCGGCAATTGCCAGTTTTTTCGGTGGTTTGATCGTCGTTCTAGGCAGTGTGTTGTACTCACTGATTGCCTATAGCGCAGGGATGGCCGCCGCTGCAGAATTGCTGCGCAGACACTTCGCTGCAGAAATGGCCAAGTTGTCGCTGACGCTGATTGCGTTTGCAGCATTCTTTATGTTTTATCGGGAAGTCGCTTGGGTTTGGGTGTTCGTCGGATACCTTGTTGCAGCAAGCGCCTACTGGTTTGGGCTTTTAATTAAATTTGACGGTAAAAAGTAAATTATGGCACAAGACGCAACTAGTTATATCCAGCATCACTTGACCTTTGCTAAGGCAGATGTTTTCGGTGGTTTCCACTTAGATACCTTTGGTTTTTCATTGGTTCTGGGCTTGCTCTTTGTTGGTGTGTTTGCTTATGTAGCACGCAAAGCAACTTCAGGTGTGCCAGGCCGTTTGCAAAACTTCGTTGAATTGATTGTCGAGATGGTCGATGGCCAGGTAAAAGACACTTTCCACGCAAAATCTAAAGTAATCGGCCCATTGGCACTGACGATTTTCTGCTGGGTGTTCTTGATGAACGCCATGGACTTCTTGCCAGTGGATCTGTTGCCATCATTGGCGCAATGGATTGGTTTCACTTTCTTCGGCGCCGACCCGCATCATGTATATTTGCGCGTTGTTCCGACCGCTGACGTGAACTTAACCTTCGCGATGTCACTCACAGTGATGTTGATGATTATTGGCTTCTCGATTGCATCAAAAGGCTTGTTCGGCTGGATTAAAGAAATCTTTACTGCACCGTTCCATGCTGAATCTCCATTAATGATCATTTTGTTGGCACCAGCAAACTTTGCCATGCAAATGGTTGAGTTAATCGCAAAACCTATCTCTTTGGCTCTACGGTTGTTCGGCAATATGTATGCCGGTGAATTGATCTTCATTTTGATCGCCTTGCTACCATGGTGGGTAAACTGGGTATTGGGTACGCCATGGGCGATATTCCACATCTTGGTTGTTACCTTGCAAGCCTTCGTATTCATGATGTTGACGATTGTTTACCTCAGCTTGGCTGTAGAAGACCACTAAGATTTCTGTCTGATAGCGTGTGTCGGTTGGGTGCACGATGTTAGACAAAGCTTTACCCAACCTTGTTTTTTGATTTAACCCTTAGGAGTATTACAAATGGCTGCACCTGAAGTTCTGGCACATATTGCTTCCGTACAAGGCATGACTGTTATCGCCGCTGCGATCATCATTGGTTTAGCTGCGATCGGTACCGCTCTTGGTTTCGCTATCCTCGGTGGCAAATTCCTTGAGTCTGCAGCTCGTCAACCAGAAATGATCCCAGTTTTGCAAACTAAACTGTTCATTATCGCTGGTCTGTTGGATGCGATTTCGATGATTGGCGTTGGTGTGGCTATGCTTTACACCTTCAACAACCCATTCCTGGCTGCTCTGACTGTTGCTGCTCAATAATCATTTGATCAGCCTTTAAGGAGGACAATCAGCGTGGAATTTAATTCGTCTCTCATAGGTCAGATGATCACTTTTGGTCTCTTGATCCTGTTCACGATGAAGTTCGTTTGGCCTCCGCTGACTAAGATGATGGATGAGCGTGCTAAACGCATTGCGGACGGCCTAGCCTCTGCAGATCGTGCTAAGCAAGACCTCGAAAATGCTGAGAAAAAATCAGCGGAAAAATTGCGTGAAGCTAAGCAAAGCGCAGCCGAGATCATCGCCCATGCCGAAAAGCGTGCAGCGCAACTTCTCGATGAAGCCAAAGGCAATGCAAAAGTGGAAGGCGAACGCCTGATCGCTGGCGCCCAAGGTGAAATCGAACAGCAAATTCAGCAAGCAAAAGAAACGCTTCGCCAACAAGTCGCTACTTTAGCGGTTGCGGGTGCTGAGCAAATCTTGCGTCGCGAAATCGATGCCGCTAAACATGCTGAGATGCTGACATCTATCAAAGCGGAACTGTAAGATAGTCATGGCAGAACTTATAACCGTCGCTAGACCCTACGCCGAGGCCGTATTCCGGCTGGCTAAAGAAAGCAATACGCTTTCTCAATGGTCAGATGTGCTTGGTAACTTGGCATTAATTGCTGATAACCAATGTGTTCTAGACGTAGTGGCTAATCCGAAGTGTTCTGTTGATCAAGTACAGGAGCTGTTGGTTGGGCTCCTGGGTGCTGACGCAAACGCCGAGGTTAAAAACTTCCTGGCAGCAGTGCTCGAAAATCGTCGATTTGCCACTTTACCGGCTGTATCGACTTTGTTTGAACAACTGAAAGCGGCAGACGAAGGTGTAGCGCAAGCTCACATTGAATCTGCTTTTGCTATGACTGATGCCCAACTGGCCGAACTGACGGCTACACTCACTCAGCAACTTAACCGCAAGATCAGTGCCGACGTTAGTGTCAATCCCGAGTTAATCGGTGGTGTGAAAATTACGATTGGTGACTTGGTTATTGATGCCTCTGTTAGTGGCAAATTAACCACCCTTGCGACAAGCCTGAAGAGTTAGGAGAAATCATGCAACTTAATCCGTCCGAAATCAGTGAACTGATTAAAGCTCGGATCCAAAATCTACCGCAAGGCGCACAATCCAGCACGACTGGTACTGTTGTGTCGGTAACTGACGGTATCGTGCGTGTGCACGGTTTATCGGAAGTTATGCAAGGTGAGATGTTGGAGTTCCCGGGTAATACCTTCGGTTTGGCGCTTAACTTAGAGCGCGATTCTGTTGGTGCTGTTATTTTAGGTGACTACAAACACATCGCTGAAGGCGATGAGGTTAAATGTACTGGTCGCATTTTGGAAGTCCCAATCGGTCGTGAATTGATCGGTCGCGTTGTTAACGCATTGGGTCAACCTATCGACGGCAAAGGCCCATTGGGTACAACGCTTTCTGCGCCGATTGAAAAAATCGCGCCAGGCGTTATTGCTCGTCAATCAGTATCACAACCACTGCAAACCGGTATCAAATCAATTGATACCATGGTTCCAGTGGGCCGTGGTCAACGTGAGTTGATCATTGGTGACCGTCAAACAGGTAAAACAGCTGTTGCTCTTGACGCGATCATTAACCAAAAAGGTACTGGTGTTACTTGTATCTACGTGGCGATTGGTCAAAAAGCGTCTTCTATTGCGAACGTGGTTCGTAAATTGGAAGAGCACGGTGCTTTGGGTCACACGATTGTTGTTGCTGCTGCCGCTTCTGAAGCTGCTGCATTGCAATACATCGCTGCATACTCTGGTTGCACGATGGGTGAGTACTTCCGTGACCTTGGCGAAGATGCATTGATCGTTTACGATGATTTGTCTAAACAAGCTGTTGCATATCGTCAAATTTCCTTGCTATTGCGCCGTCCTCCGGGCCGTGAAGCATTCCCTGGCGACGTTTTCTATCTCCACAGCCGCTTGTTGGAACGCGCATCGCGTATCAATGAAGTTGAAGTAGAGAAGTTGACGAATGGCGCAGTGAAAGGCAAAACCGGTTCATTGACTGCATTGCCTATCATTGAAACGCAAGCGGGTGACGTATCTGCCTTCGTTCCAACGAACGTAATTTCGATTACTGACGGTCAGATTTTCTTGGAAACTGACTTGTTTAACGCGGGTATTCGCCCAGCGATGAACGCGGGTATTTCGGTTTCACGTGTTGGTGGTGCTGCGCAAACTAAAGTCATCAAGAAATTGGGTGGCGGTGTGCGTTTGGCTCTGGCTCAGTATCGTGAATTGGCTGCATTTGCCCAGTTCGCATCTGATTTGGACGAAGCAACACGCAAGCAATTGGAACGCGGCAAGATGGTTACTGAGTTGATGAAACAAGCTCAGTACGCACCTATGAAAGTCGGCGAGTTGGGCGTTACCCTGCTTCTGATTAACAAAGGCGTTTACGATGACGTTGCTGTTGATCGCGCTTTGGCTTTTGAAGCTGCATTCTTGAGCGAACTGAAAGCCAATCACGCTGATGTATTGAATCGTGTTGATGACAAGGGTGAATTGTCAGGCGACGACGAAGCAGTCATCTTGAAAGCGGCGAATGCCTTTAAAGCCTGCGCTGCTTACTGATTTGAGACGTTGATAAAAGGATCAAATCATGGCAAGCGGTAAAGAGATTCGTACTAAGATCAAGAGCGTAAAAAATACGCAAAAGATCACCCGCGCCATGGAAATGGTTGCCACGTCGAAAATGCGCAAGGCTCAAGAGCGTATGAAAGCGGCCCGCCCTTACGGTGAAAAAATCCGTAATGTGGCTGGCCACTTGAGCCAAGCTTTAGTCGACTATGAGCATCCATATCTCCAAACGCGCGACACCGTCAAGCGGGTTGGCCTGATTATGGTGTCTTCGGACAAAGGGTTGTGCGGTGGTTTAAATACCAACGCCCTGCGTTCGGCTTTCAATAAAATGAAAGAATTGCATAACAATGGCGTTGAAACCGTTGTAACAGCAATCGGCAATAAAGGTTTGGGTTTCATGAAGCGCAATGGCGCGAAGGTGGTTTCTTCGGCTATTGGTCTTGGTGATACGCCACACTTGGAACAGCTGATTGGCCCGATCAAAGTGATGATCGATGCGTATATCGCTGGTGAAGTAGACGAAGTACATATCGTTTACACGCGTTTTATCAATACGATGAAACAAGAGCCAGTGATTGAGCAATTGCTACCACTAGCAAGCGAAGCGTTTGAAAAACCGAAGTCTGCGCACAACTGGGAATACCTGTATGAGCCAGATGCAAAAACGGTTGTTGATGATTTGATGAACCGCTATATCGAGGCCTTGGTTTACCAAGCCGTAGCGGAAAACATCGCATCAGAACAAGCTGCACGTATGGTGGCAATGAAGGCTGCAACTGACAACGCGGACAATGTAATCGGCTCCCTGCAACTGCTGTACAACAAAACGCGTCAAGCGGCAATTACGAAAGAACTTTCGGAAATTGTTGGCGGCGCAGCAGCAGTTTAATTGGGCCCTGACGGATTAACTGGATTAGGAAAAACGATGAGCCAAGGTAAAATCGTACAAATCATTGGGCCAGTTGTTGACGTGGAATTTCCACGCGACAATATCCCCAAGGTGTATGACGCGCTCAAACTAGTTGGCGCAGAACTGACGCTGGAAGTTCAGCAACAGCTCGGCGACGGCGTAGTGCGCGCCATTGCCATGGGTAGTACCGATGGTCTTAAACGCGGTACAAGCGTTACTAACACTGGCGCACCAATCATGGTGCCAGTAGGTAATGCAACTCTGGGCCGTATTATGGATGTATTGGGCAACCCAATCGATGAGGCAGGTCCTGTGAACGGCGAGGCAACTCGTGCAATTCACCAATCTGCACCAAAATTCGATGAGTTGAACCAAAGTATTGATCTCTTAGAAACTGGTATCAAGGTTATTGACTTGGTTTGCCCGTTTGCTAAGGGTGGTAAAGTGGGTCTGTTCGGTGGTGCCGGTGTGGGCAAAACCGTTAACATGATGGAATTGATCAATAACATCGCAAAAGCGCACAGCGGTTTGTCTGTGTTTGCTGGTGTGGGTGAGCGTACTCGTGAGGGTAACGACTTCTACCACGAAATGAAGGACTCTAACGTTCTTGATAAAGTGGCGATGGTTTACGGTCAAATGAACGAGCCACCAGGCAACCGTTTGCGCGTAGCGTTGACGGGGCTGTCGATCGCTGAACATTTCCGTGACGAAGGCCGTGACATCTTGTTCTTCGTTGATAACATCTACCGCTACACCCTCGCTGGTACTGAAGTATCTGCGTTGTTGGGTCGTATGCCTTCTGCCGTGGGTTACCAACCTACTTTGGCTGAAGAGATGGGTGCGCTTCAAGAGCGTATCACTTCAACTAAGACTGGCTCGATTACATCGATTCAAGCCGTTTATGTTCCTGCGGATGACTTGACCGATCCATCACCAGCAACAACCTTCGCTCACTTGGATGCGACTGTTGTTCTGAGCCGTGATATTGCATCGTTAGGTATCTACCCTGCGGTAGATCCACTCGATTCAACTTCACGTCAATTGGATCCGCAAGTGGTTGGCGACGAGCACTACTCAGTAGCGCGCGGCGTTCAACAAACTCTGCAAAAGTACAAAGAATTGCAAGACATTATCGCGATTCTGGGTATGGACGAATTGTCTCCAGAAGACAAATTGGCTGTATCACGTGCACGTAAGATTCAACGTTTCTTGTCGCAACCGTTCCACGTTGCTGAAGTCTTCACTGGCTCACCAGGCAAGTACGTTCCGCTCAAAGAAACCCTTAAGGGCTTCAAGGGCATCTTGAATGGCGATTACGATCACCTTCCAGAGCAAGCCTTCTATATGGTTGGCGGCATCGAAGAAGCGATCGAAAAAGCCAAGTCGATGCAATAAGGGGTTAAGCGATGGCCATGAGCATGCGTGTGGACGTAGTTAGTGCTGAAGAACTGATCTACTCTGGTGCCGCTGAGTTTATCTCGGCGCCTGCCGATAAGGGTGAGATTGGTATCTTACCGCGGCACGCTCCGTTGCTGACCCGCATTCGCCCGGGCGCGATCCGTATTAAGATCGCAAACTCGAACGAAGATGATGTCATTCTGTTTGTTTCAGGTGGCATGCTCGAAGTTCAGCCGGATGTGGTTACGGTATTGGCCGACACTGCGATTCGTGGCGCTGACATTGACGAAGCAAAAGCGTTGGAAGCTAAACGCCGCGCTGAAGAATCATTGAAAAATTATTCGACGTCGATGGACTTTGCTATGGCGCAGGCCGAATTGATGGATGCAGTAGCGAAACTCGCTGTTGTATCGAAATTGAAACGGGGCGGCCACTAATCCTGCATTAAATTGTGCAAGATTAGCGATCTAGAAAATGAAAAAGGCAGCTTAGGCTGCCTTTTTCTTTATCCGCAGGATGGATGCATGACAGATAAATTGCAATAAAGTGATGTCATGCTGTCCGTGCATTACGTTGAAGATTAGAATAGCGACAATTAATCAATTTTTTCTCAGGGATCCAAGATGAGTTCTGCATTAAACGTGGTGATTTTAGCGGCCGGACAAGGTAAGCGAATGTATTCAAGTCTGCCTAAAGTCTTACATCGTTTAGCAGGCAAACCTTTGGTTCAACACGTTATCGATACCGCACGCCAATTGCAGCCGCAAAAAATGGTCATCGTGTATGGTCATGGCGGGGAACAAGTCCAAAAGCAATTGGCAGCACAAACTGATTTAGCGTGGGCGCATCAGGCCGAGCAACTTGGTACGGGGCATGCGCTTGCGCAAGCCATTCCGCAATGCGTGGGTGGCATTACCCTGATGTTGTATGGTGATGTGCCACTCACACGTTTAGCCACCATTCAGTCCTTGCTTGAGGCTAGTGCGGGCGACAAGCTTGGGATTCTGACTGATATTTTAGAAGACGCCACCGGCTACGGTCGTATCGTCCGCGATGCCGCTGGCAAGGTGACTTGCATCGTCGAGCAAAAAGATTGCACACGTGAGCAAGCGCAAATTGGTGAAATGAACACCGGCATCTTGGCCTTGCCGACAGCGCGCGTAGCGGGTTGGTTGTCGGAACTCAAAAATGACAATGCCCAAGGCGAGTATTACGCAACGGATTTGATCGCTCTTGCAGTGCGCGATGGCGTTGAAATCGCCACCGTGCAGCCACAAGATCATTGGGAAGCTGAGGGTATCAATAACAAATTGCAGTTGGCGGGTTTAGAGCGTATTCACCAAGCTGAAGTCGCCAAGTCTTTGCTGACCGCTGGTGTGGGCTTGGCTGACCCTGCGCGTATTGATGTTCGTGGTACGCTCAAGCACGGTCAGGATGTTTTGATCGATGTGAATTGCGTATTTGAAGGCGATGTAGTGCTGGGTAAAGGCGTGACGATCGGTGCAAATTGCGTGCTGAAAAACGTGACGATTGCCGATGGCGCCGTGATTCATCCGTTCTGCCATTTGGAAGACGCTGTTGTTGGTGCTGGCAGCTTGATCGGGCCCTACGCGCGTTTGCGCCCTGGTGCAGAGTTGGCCGAGCAAGTGCATATTGGTAACTTTGTCGAAGTCAAAAAATCAACGGTGGGTGTTGGCTCGAAAGTCAATCACCTGAGCTATATTGGCGATGCAAAAATTGGTACTGGCGTTAATGTGGGCGCAGGTACAATTACGTGCAATTACGACGGTGTGAATAAATTCACCACGGTGATTGAAGACAATGTTCGAATTGGTAGCAATAACTCACTCGTTGCGCCTGTCACGATTGGCGCTGGTGCGACAACGGGCGCTGGCTCGGTGATCACGAAAGATGCGCCCGCTGATGCTTTGACCATCGCTCGCGCCAAGCAACTCACGCTCAGTGGCTGGCAACGCCCCACAAAAATTACAAAATAATTGATATGTATAGGCTTGTAGTCATTGATAAATAATACCCACAGCCTAATACTAGTTGATTATGTGTTGTTCGATTCAATGTTTCACATCTGGAGTACGCTATGTCCCTATTACTTGACCAACCATTAACTGATGAAGAAATGGATCAGCTCGATCAATTTTTGTATTCAGATGCGGTCGGTAAAGACGCGATGTCTTTGTCGATGCTGCACGGTTACCTGACCGCCATTTTAATTGGCCCAGCGTCCGTGATGCCGAGCCAGTGGTTAGGCCAAATTTGGGATCGGCCTGAAGCTGCGATTTTTGCCATGCCAGAAGGGGATGCCATCATTAATTTGGTGATGCGTTTATACAATCAAATTGCTGATGAATTGGCCCAAGATCCGCCAGTTTATGAGCCATTGTTGTACTGGGAAGATGAGTCAATGCAGAATTCAAGCATCGAAGAATGGAGCTTGGGATTCTGCTTTGGCGCCGGTTTGGCCGAAGATGAATGGCAGCCACTGATTGATGAAGAAGAAGGCCAGTTTATGTTTATGGCCATAATGAGCGGCTCGGATGATGAGATGCGCGAAGATATGGTCAAAGAAGGGATTGATTTAGTTCGTCATGACAATGAAGTCGCGGAGCAAATCCCTGAAATGGTGATTGAAATTCGCGATTTCTTCCGCGAAAACACCGAGTCAGCGCGCAGCAAACATCAATTGCATTAATTTGCCGCATCTTTTGGCAAAATAGTGCAGGAATATGGCTGTGTAAGACAGTCGGAGGCGCCATAAGGGCGCCTCATCAGTTAAAATTGACGGTTTAGTATTTAAAGGGCGGCATCGCCCAGCAAGGAAACTCATGAGTCTCAAGTGCGGTATTGTTGGCTTGCCCAACGTCGGTAAATCTACGCTTTTTAATGCGCTGACTAATTCTGGTATCGAAGCAGCTAACTACCCATTCTGCACCATTGAGCCGAATGTCGGTATCGTTGAAGTGCCAGATCCTCGTTTGGATCAATTAGCGAAAATCGTTAATCCACAAAAAATACAATCCGCGATTGTCGAGTTTGTCGATATCGCTGGCTTGGTGGCTGGTGCGAGTAAAGGTGAAGGTTTGGGTAACCAATTCTTGGCCAATATTCGTGAAACCGACGCGATTGTGAATGTGGTCCGTTGTTTTGAAAACGACAACATCATTCACGTTGCTGGTCGTGTTGACCCGATCGACGACATCATCGTCATCGGTACTGAATTGGCATTGGCCGATATGAACACGGTGGAAAAAGCGATTCAACGTGATGGCAAAAAAGCCCGTTCTGGTGATAAAGAAGCATTAGCTTCGATTGCTGTGCTGGAAAAACTATTGCCACATCTGAACGAAGGCTTGCCAGCGCGCTCACTTAAATTAACAGATGAAGAAAAAGCTGCCATTAAACCATTGTGCTTGTTGACGATTAAGCCTGCAATGTACGTGGCCAACGTCGCTGAAGATGGTTTCGAGAATAATCCCTTGCTCGACAAAGTACGCGCTCACGCCGAAGCGGAAGGTGCGCCAGTGGTTGCGGTGTGTGCATCGATTGAAAGCGAAATTGCGGAACTCGATGAAGCTGATAAAGTCGAATTTTTGGAATCACTCGGTCAAGATGAACCAGGCTTGAATCGCTTGATTCGTGCCGGTTATGAGTTGCTCGGTTTACAAACCTACTTCACTGCTGGCGTGAAAGAAGTACGTGCGTGGACTATTCACAAAGGTGACACCGGCCCACAAGCGGCAGGCGTGATTCATACCGACTTTGAGCGCGGTTTTATTCGTGCGCAAACGATCGCGTTTGAAGACTTCATCGCCTACAAGGGTGAGCAGGGCGCCAAAGAAGCCGGCAAAATGCGCGCCGAGGGCAAGGAATACGTCGTTAAAGATGGTGATGTATTGAACTTCTTGTTCAATGTTTAATACTTGTCATTCGTTTGAAATATATTTGTCATAAAATTGGAGCCTTAAATGAGCCGTATTGTTCAATGTGTCAAATTAGGCCGCGAAGCTGAAGGCCTCGATTTTCCGCCTTTGCCGGGTGAATTAGGCAAGAAAGTTTATGATGCTGTTTCAAAAGAAGCATGGGCCGCTTGGGTTAAGCACCAAACGATGTTGATTAATGAAAATCGTTTAAGCCTCGCTGATCCAAGTGCTCGTAAATACTTGCAGCAACAGCTAGAGAATTATTTCTTTGGCTCTGGCGCAGATGCCATCCAAGGCTACGTGCCACAGTAATAGACGCAACAGGCCGCATAATGCGGCCTGTTGCGTCTATTACTCCGTTTAATGACGTTTGTTTTTGGACTCCGAAAATAAACCTCATTCAATTTCATCGATCGCCACCAAAGAGCGCTGCCATGACTTATAAACCTGCCGATAACCAACTCTTACTTAATCGTGAATTGGGCTTGCTCGAATTCAATCGCCGCGTTTTGGCTCAGGCAGAAGACGTACGTAATCCATTGCTAGAGCGCTTGAAGTTCCTCTGCATTGTATCGAGCAATTTGGATGAGTTTTTTGAAGTGCGGATGGCTTGGTTAAAAGAAAATATGCGCCTGAACCCTTCACGCTTATTGCCTGAAGGCATGACGCCGCATCAGGCCTTTGATTTGGTTACCAAAGAAGCGCATGACTTAGTCGAGCGCCAGTACCGTATCTTGCGTGAGAATGTATTCCCAGCGATGGAAACCGAAGGCATTTATTTCTTTCGCCGCAGCTTGTGGACCGATGCGCAGCGCGCTTGGGTAAAAGACTTCTTTTTCCGCGAATTGATGCCTATTTTGACGCCGATTGGGCTTGATCCATCGCATCCCTTCCCGCGTCTTTCCAATAAGATTCTCAACTTTATCGTTGAGCTGGAAGGTCGCGATGCCTTTGGTCGCAATTCAGGTATTGCGATTGTCCAAGCGCCACGGATCTTGCCGCGTTTTGTCAAAATGCCAGACGACATCGCTGGTACGCAGCATGGCTTTGTGTTCTTGTCGTCGATTTTGCATGCGCATATTGATGAGTTGTTTGCTGGTATGCACGTGCTCGGTTGCTACCAATTCCGTGTGACGCGTGATTCGGATGTCTCGGTGGATGATGAGGATATCAAAGATCTGCGAGCAGCGATTGAGGGTGAATTGTCGCAACGGCCTTATGGCGATGCGGTGCGTTTAGAGTTGGCCGATAATTGCCCGCGTCACTTGCAAGACTTCTTGTCGGAGCAATTTGGGCTACATGCAGACGATATTTACCGCGTGAATGGGCCGGTTAATATGGTCCGTTTGATGCAAGTACCGGATCAGGTTGATCGTCCTGATTTGAAGTTTTTGCCATTTATGCCTGGCATTCCACCGGAACTGCGCAAACAAGCCGATTTCTTTGCGGCAATTCGCCATGGCGATATTTTACTTCACCATCCTTACCAAAGCTTCACACCCGTGGTGGATTTGCTGCAGCAAGCGGCGCGTGATCCGTATGTGGTGGCATTGAAGATGACGATTTACCGTACTGGCGCTGAGTCGGTCTTGATGGATGCTCTGCAAGAAGCAGCTGCACGCGGCAAGGAAGTCACGGTTGTCGTTGAGTTAATGGCGCGCTTTGATGAAGAAGCCAATATCAACTGGGCGGCCAAACTCGAGCGCGCAGGCGCGCACGTGGTGTACGGCGTGTATGGCTATAAAACCCACGCGAAAATGCTGTTGATTGTGCGCCGTGAAGAGGGCCAGCTTAAGCGCTATGCCCACGTCGGTACCGGCAATTACCATCCACGTACTGCCAAGTTGTACACTGATTTTGGTCTGTTGACTGCCAATAGTGAAATCACCAGTGACGTGAATGACGTGTTTATGCAGCTCACGGGTTTGGGTCTAGCGGGCGATCATCATCAGTTGTGGCAAGCGCCATTTACTTTGCACAGCAAGTTTATTGCTGCGATTGATCGTGAGATTGAACATGCCAAGGCAGGTAAAAAAGCGGTCATTATCGCCAAGATGAATTCGCTGCTTGAGCCGTCTATCATTGATAAATTGTATGAAGCTTCGACAGCGGGCGTGACGATTCATTTGATCGTACGTGGCGTATGCGCGTTGCGTCCTGGTATTCCAGGGGTTTCAGAAAACATCCGCGTTCGTTCAATTATCGGTCGTTTCCTTGAGCATCATCGCGTGTTCTACTTCCTCAATGATGGCGAGGAAAATGTTTATCTTTCGAGTGCGGATTGGATGGGGCGTAATTTATTCCGCCGTATTGAAATTGCCTTCCCAATCTTGAATCCAAAAGTGAAGCGTCGTGTAATTCGTGAGAGCTTGCGCCCATTCTTGGTCGATAACACGCAAGCGTGGGAAATGCTGTCTGATGGTCGTTATCGCCGCAAAGTGGCGCGCGGTGACAAAATTCGATCGGCACAAGGCCAATTATTGGCGGATTTGGCCGCGGGTGAGCGTACGTAATGGATCTGATCCTTTGGCGCCATGCGGATGCCGAGGACGGCGTTGACGATCTAGCTCGGCCTTTGACTCCGAAAGGCATCAAGCAAGCGAAAAAGGTGGCAGCTTGGTTGCGTGAGCAATTGAAAGATGCTGCTGAGTATCGTGTGATCGCTAGTGAAGCCGTGCGCAGTCAAGCGACGGCACAGCAGCTACGCGGCGATTTTGAGATCAATGCCAAAATCAATCCAGGCTGCCATAACGCTTGCTACCTCGAAGTCGCGCGATGGCCACGTGATATCGGTAAGCTCGTGGTGGTGGTTGGGCATCAGCCCAATTTGGGTGAAGTGGCGGCTTTACTTCTCACGGGCAAAGAATTGGATTGGAATACCCGCAAGGGTGGTATTTGGTGGATCCAACGTAAAGTGATGGATGATGGCCGAGTGAAGTACGTGCTGAAAGCAGCCTTAAGTCCAGATCTACTTTAATTGGATGATTCAATCGCTATAAAAAAAGGTGGCCAAGGCCACCTTTTTTATCGGGCAAGTTTCAATTAGGCTAAAGCAATCGCCAAGCTAGCACGGTAGTGGAAGTTGGATTCTTCGTTGCGCTCAAGCAAGTCAAGCAAGCCAGCCAATTCCGCATGGGCAATCGCGGTTGCTTTAATGGCAATACTTGCTTCAAAGTAGGTTTGTGCTTTGCCCCAAAGTTCGCGTTGGCGGCAGAGGCGACCCAAAGTGAGCAATAAGCGATGATCATTCGGGTGTAATTTGAGCCACTGTTCTGCTTGTTGCAACTGCTGGGTCAGTGCCTCACCCGTCAGATCAAGCTGACCATACTGCTCAACCAATTCCGCGCTCCACTCGGCATCAATCGCGCCAGCCAAGGTGTCGCGTGCAAAGAGACTCTCACCTTGTTCCTGATATTGGCTGGCAACGCTGGCTGCGAGTTGCGGGTTCAGGCGTTCAGTCTCTGGTAGCTTGCGCGACCAATCTTTTAATTCTCTCGCCGTCATTGGGTGGTGACGAAGCTGCTGTTGATACGCAGCAATGCGAATATGCGCCGCTTGCTCAGTATCCATCGCGTCACTGCGGGTGAGCTGCTCTACTAATTTGAGAACCGCTTCTGGATTGCGCTCTTTTTGACGAAGACGCAATTCAATCTTCATGGCCGCAGTGAGTTTTGGCGTAATTTCACGTGCAGCAACAATGGCTTGGCTGGCTTCGTTATAACGACGTTCATCTAAAAATAATTCTGCCATCGACATTAAGGTTGCTAAGTGCTGTTGGCCTAGTCGCGCTTGTAGTTTTTCAAAGTAAGTATTGCGCTTGTCGTAGTCGCGCATGGCATGCGCGGCACGAGCGCCCAAAAGACCGTTGGCAGCAAAAGCATCATCGGCATGTAGCGCAGCAGCAAAGGCTTCGCTCGCTAGGCGCTCAGCACGTTGATAGCGGCCTTCATAAAAAGCAATCCGCGCTTCCCGTTCGAGTTGCACTGATGCGCGCTCTTGCTGGCGAGCTCGATACTGGCGAACCCGTTCCGGTAGACGGCTCAACTCAGCAAACATCCGCAAGGCGAGGTAGAGCAAAATCACACTGGTGATCAATAAAACAATAAAAATATTGAGAGAAATTTCAACACGCCATGGCGGCAAGAATATTAGGGCGTAGCCAGAATTAAACTCAGCAAACAGCGTTAAGCCGACCGCCAGTGCAAATAAGCCAATAAACCAAATCAAGAATTTCACGGTTTAGCCCTCTCTGCCGTTGTGCGTGCACTGCGAACTGCAGTCAAGCTGGCACTGAGGTCAGGTAAAGTGATTGCCAATTGTTGGGTTTCCAATTGGCGTAAAACTTTGATGGCGTTGTCGGTGGTGGGGGCTTTTGCATCAAAAAATTGCTGTAGATAGCGTACTGTGGCTGCGATGTCGGCACGGAAGGCCGCTTCGTTGCGTAATAGGAGTGCTGAGCGAGCATTTAAAAGGCGCAGCTTGATATTTTCGCGTAAAAAGAAACCTTGCTCAGGCGAGAGCAAAATCAAATCGGGCTGGTCAATCCGGCGAATTTGAATGAGTTGCTTAAATTCATGCCAAACCTCTGCGCCAAATTGTTGAACCGAGTTATGGTTTTGATTGGCTTTGAATGGATTGTCTTTGGGATTGTGCCCCGCATCAACGAGTAGCGGCAAACGCTCAACACCGTCAATTAGGCTGTTGAGTTTAGCAGTCACACCAATCACATCGACGTAAGGCGTGCTCTTGAGTGTATTGATGTCTTGTGTGAGGGCTTGGCGCACGCTGATTAGCTCAGGACGATTTAAGCGCAGCAATTGTTGATCAATATTGTTGAGCGCGGTCAGTGCGCTATTCACGTCACCCGCGATTTGCAGCTGCTGGCTGGCAAACGACAGCATTTGCTCGATTTCAGCCAAGCTGTGCAATGCTTCGCCACGCGTGAGCGTGTCATACATATTGTTGAGTGATTCTTGGCGCGCTAAAGCTTCGGCTTGCTTACCTTCTTGCACGGTGAGTCGCGCTAATAGTTGTTGCTGAGTTTGGTTTTGTGCCACGGCTTGTGCACGCAACTCTTGTTGTAGTTTGTTATTGCTAGCGAGTTCACGGCTCAAATCGAGTTTGAGTGTTTCCATCGCGTTTTGTTGGTATAGCCAAGCGCCGCCACTGGCCAGAAGTGCGACCAAGGCCAAAATCAGCGCCGGTTGCGGCAAGCTGCGACGCGGTGGCTGGCTGAGTGCAGCGGAAAAAGTATTGGATGCGTTGTCTTGATTCATCAGGCTCTACACTTTTAGAGATTACTCTTTTGGAGATAAAACCGGTGCAAAATACCGGCAAATCGAATGGGTAATGCCATCATCACCCGCCTCGGTTTGCACGATATTGTTGGCCCCATTGGCCTGCAGTGCCTCGGCAATTCGGTGGTGCGGAACAAAATATAATGCACATTGTAGCTTGTGGCGCGTCTCGCCTCCAGCCCAGTTGAATAAGTGTTGTGCCGCTTCTGAACTGGAAATGACAATGCCATCACAGCCGAGTTGCAATTGACGTTCGATTTCGCTTGCATCGAGCGTAGGGGCGCTACGCTGATACGCTGTCACTAAAGTAACATCAGCACCCGCAGTGCTTAAACCGGCCGGCAGAATATCGCGCCCACCATTCCCGCGAAACAGTACGATTTTTTTGCCAGTTTGTGCGCCGAGTTCTTTTAGTAACCCTTCGCCATCAAACTGTGTGGCGGGGCAGATGATGTGCTTCACCCCTAGCTCCGCCGCTCGTTTTGCGCTGCCAGGACCAACCACCGCAACGGGTAAGTCGGCTGGCCATGGCGCACTCAGTTTGGCAAAAATGGCATTTAATGCTGAAGGGCTAATAAATACCGCTAAATCAAATTGATTCAAGCAAGCAATCGCATCGTCCAATTGACCTTGATCGATAGCTGGGCTGATGGTGAGTAGTGGTAAGGTATAGGTCTGCGCGCCATTTCTAATAACGGCCTCAGTCAAATACCTGGCTTGATCTGCTGGTCGGGTAATCCATATCCGATAGCCGCTCAGTGGCAAACTCATGGCGTGAGTTGTTTGAGAATCTCGCGTGCGCCTTCGGTACACAATAAATCGGCAACAATACGGCCCAAGCCATCGGCGGCTGCGTGCGAACCATTGGATTCGGCGACGACGCGATGACTACCATCGGGCATGGCGACTAAGCCGCGCAGTCGTAAAAAGCCTTCTTCATCGGTCGCATAAGCAGCCAGTGGAATTTGGCATGAGCCATTTAAACGGCGTGATAAAGCGCGTTCAGCGGTGACGCAAGCGGCAGTGACCGCATGATTGAACGGCGCAAGTAGCGCCATTAAATCAGCACGATCGCTGCGGATTTCAATGCCGACTGCGCCTTGCCCTGGTGCGGGTAAACTGATTTCTGGCGATAGTTCGCAGGTGATTCGTTCCGCTAAACCCAAGCGTTTTAAACCCGCTGCCGCGAGAATAATCGCGTCAAACTCACCGTCATCGAGTTTTTTGAGGCGTGTGCCGACATTGCCGCGCAGAGGTTTGACGACTAAATGAGGGTAAAGGGCGCGGATTTGGCTTTCACGACGTAGGCTGGCTGTACCTACAATTGCGCCTTCCGGTAATTCATCCGGATGTTTATATCGATTCGATACAAAGGCGTCGCGTGGATCTTCGCGCTCGCCGATCGCCGCCAAGGCAAAGCCTTCGGGCAAGACCATCGGCACGTCTTTCATCGAATGAACTGCGATATCTGCGCGGCCTTCAAACATCGCTTGCTCAAGCTCTTTGACAAACAAGCCTTTACCGCCGATTTTATTGAGCGTGACATCAAGAATTTTATCGCCTTGGGTGGTGATGCCCAAGAGTTCAACGATCAGCGTCGGATAAGTGCTTTCTAGCCAAGATTTCACATGATGAGCTTGCCACAAGGCCAATGGGCTTTCGCGGGTGGCGATGACCACTTTAGAGGGCAGAGTTGGGCTCATGTGAACATCCTTCGGCAAACTTGAAAAACTGCAGTTTAACATGGCCGCTGCCGCACTGAACTTGGATTGCGGCAGGTGCGTGGATCAAATGCTGGTTTTAGGTGGCTTTGGCTATTGTGGCGCCAATTCCAGCGATGCTTCATCCCAGTTCAGGTCGGTTTCGTCGGCATCGAATGGTGGCAAAAGATCGACTTCAAAGACAGGAACTTCGTCAAACGCTGGGTCGATCGTGTCACTGCCTTGGATTTGATTGCCAGTGGTATCGGGCAGCTGAAAGTCGAGCGAGATTTCTTCAATCGGTGGTGCGGGCGTCACTGCTGCGGCTACGTAGGCGCCTTTAACTGCTGCTTTGGGCTCTAGGAAGGCACGCATCATTGATGCGGGGCTAGCCTCAGGATGAATGTCTAAATCGACACGGGGTGCTGGCGGACGAGAGCTGTCGGCCACTTCGCTGAGTGGGTTTTCAGTTCGGCGATAAAGGTGATTGTCCGGATCAAGTTTGGCGCCAATATTACGCACCAATTCCCAATCAGCTTCGTCTTTGACTACTAAGCGTAGGTTTTTGGCGAGCGCCGCATAGTCGGTTTTCATGCCTTGTTGGCGGAAAACGCGGAACAGCATCAGCCAGCGTTCAATGTCTTCAGGGTCTTCATCAATGGTCTTGTACAGTAAATCAATCGCCTCAGAAACATCACCTTGTGCCAGCATAATTTGAATTTGTGCTAGATCATTACTGCCGTAGTCACTGACTTCAATCCCTTGGCCTGGCTCATGCAGCATCGACATCATTGTGGCGTGCTCGGTCGATTTGCTGCGTTTGGTAAAGGCAGTGAGGTGCCCTATTAAAGTATGGGGTACTGGTTCGTCTTCCGTAGCCCAATCGTCATCTTTCGATCGGCGACGACGCCATGCGACAAAGGCCGCACAAGCGGCAAGCAAAGCAAGCCCTGCGCAAATCAACCAACGACTAAATCCCGTAGCTGGTTTTGACTCTGCAGGAGTAATGATGACTTGGCTGGCTGATGGGTTACTCGTTTGTACCGCACTAGCGACTACGGGTGCTACCGGAGCAAGCGTCACCGCCGCGACAGGGCTGGCGACGGTGCTTGCTGCATTCAGTTGGCTGAGTCTTTGATTGAGTTGCTCAACTTCAAGTTGCATTTGCAACTGCAAATCTTCGAGCATTTTTACTTTTTGCTCTAAATCTTTGGTGTATTGCGCGGCCGATGGTGGGGCGGCAGGCAATCGTATCAACTTAAGCGCTGCTTGTTTTTTCAATCGCCATCCGGCATGATGCAGAAACAAACATAACTCTTTGATTATTAATTACTATATGATTAAGCACCCTAACTGACTCCCTTCGTAATGTGTCCACTCTCATG
>CAUOZE010000042.1:0-29016 GCA_963508915.1 uncultured Deefgea sp. | reverse complement strand
TGGACTTGACCCACAAGCTTGGCTCACCGACACCTTAGAAAAACTCCCCACTTGGCCGAACAGCCGCATCGATGAATTGCTTCCCCTGCGGTTGCTAGCAGAAAAGTAAACTTTAAAGTGATGGTACGGCTAAGCCCTTACATTATTTTTCAAAGGCTAGATAGCAATACCTAAGCAATAAAAAAACCGCTCCATATTAATGAGCGGTTTTTTATTTTACTGAATCGGTCTATTTCAAGCGAAAACGACTTATGAAGCCGATTCAGCAACCAAGCGACGAATCAAACCGAGCAACTCATCTTCCTGATACGGTTTACCCAGATAAGCATTCACGCCCAGCTCAAACGCATATTTCTTATGCTTTTCAGCCGTCCGCGACGTAATCATGATGATCGGGATATGTTTGGTGTCGTCGGCAACGCGCACATTCCGCGTTAACTCGAAACCATCCATCCGTGGCATTTCAATATCGACCAACATCACAGCCGGTTTCACATCGTGTAATTGCTGCAAGGCATCGACGCCGTCTTTGGCGCTCACCACTTGGAAGCCCTCACGCGCCAACAAACGACCCGTAATCTTGCGTACCGTCAGTGAATCATCGACCACCATCACCACTGGCGCAGTCGACAATTGCTCTGGCATCGTCGGCTGTGCTTGATGTGAGGTATCAACCGTTTGCGCCTGCGCGATAATTTGCGCTGATTGTGCGAGCAATGCCAATGGATTCATGATCAAGACGATTTCGCCCGTACCGAGTACGGTAGCCCCAACCACGCCTGGAATCCGCGCTAATTGTGGGCCGATTGGCTTAACCACCACCTCTTGGTTTTTCACCAACTGGTCAACATGGAGCGCAATTCGCTCAGCGCCAGAGCGCAACAGAATCACCGTTGAATAGCGTTTTTGCTCTGGAATCGCCGCCACATCGCCCAATAGACGCGGCAAGTAGGCGAAGCGATAGCGTTGCCCCATCCACTCTTGTTCGCGATTTTCGTAAATCCGTGCCAGCGCATCTGATTTCAACTCTTGCACTTGCTCGATCATCACCGACGGAATCGCGATTAAACGCTCACCCGCCTTCACCAACAACACTTGCGCCACCGCCAACGTCAACGGTAGGTGAATCACGAAGGTAGTGCTTTGACCAGCAATGGTCGATACATCAATCTTACCGCCCAAATTGCTGACTTCATTTTTGACCACGTCCATGCCGATACCACGGCCAGACAATTGCGTCACGGTCGAAGAGGTCGAGAAACCTGGCTCAAAAATCAGATGGCACAAATCATTATCGGATACGACTTGATCAGCTCGAATCAGCCCTTTATCCAAGCCTTTTTGACGAATTCGCGGTAGATCAAGGCCTTTACCATCGTCTTTAAGCATCAAGACGAGTTCATTACCCTCTTGGCGAACTTCAATCAGAATTTCACCAAACTCGCTCTTACCTTGGCTAACTCGGTCTTCGGTATTCTCTAAACCATGGTCAATCGCATTGCGCAGCATGTGCTCGAACGGCGAAATCATTTTATCGAGCACACCACGGTCAATTTCTACGCGGCCACCTTTGAGCTCCAAGTTGACCTTTTTACCAACTTCTTTACCCGCTTGACGCGTTAAACGATAGAGTCGATCTGAAACGCTAGCAAACGGCACCATGCGCACGCGCATCAAGCTTTGCTGCAATTCTTTGGTCATTCTGGATTGCGCCAACAGCGCGGCAGACGATTCATCCAAGTTTTTCAGCAAACTTTGCTGTACCGTGCCCACGTCATTCACGCTTTCGGCCATAAAGCGGGTCAGCTCTTGCAAGCGACTAAAGCGGTCAAACTCGAGCGGGTCAAAGCTGGCGTGCATTTCTTGCACTTCTTTTTCCCGCGCTTGCATTTGCGTTTCAGCTTGAATTTCCAACTCGCGCAATTGCGTGCGTAAACGCGCAACGTTTTCGGTCAAATCGAGCAATGAGCTCTTGAACATCAGCATTTCAGCTTCAATCCGCGTCCGCGAAATCGCAACTTCACCGGCCTGATTGAGCAATTGGTCAACCAATTCCGATTTAACACGGATCACCGTTTTGTTATCCGTTTCGGCAGCGGCCAACAATTTAGGCACAACAGGCACTGCGCCTGTTCCAACCTCTGCAGCCATTTCAGGCTTGGCAGGCTCTGTTAACTCGGCAAACAAAGCGAGCAATAAGTCATAGTCGCCTTCAAGACGCGCCAGTAACTCTGGATTGATCTCAACCGCCTCCACCAAGCGCGACTCCATCCGATGAGCAGCTTCACCCATGCGCATCGCACCACTCATCCGCGCACTACCTTTTACGGTATGCAAAGTGCGTTTGATTTGTTGCAAGACCGAATCGTGGTCTGAACCTTCGCTCAACAACCGTAAGTCATGGCTCAGTTGCGGTAGTAACTCTTCGCTTTCCTCGATGAAAATTGGCAAGAGTTGAACGTCGATATCATCAATCAGCGTGGCATCAAGCTCGGCACGCGCCGCATTCAAGGTATCTTCGCTGGAAACCAATTGCGATAACGGTGAAGACTCGTCCATATCTGCGGCAGTACTCAGGCCCAAATGACCAATCAAATCCGTTGCAACAAAAGCTTCCGGCACAGCAATGAGCTCGGCTTCGCAACTTTCAAGCTCGACAACAGCTTCGGTTGGAGCTGTTTCTTCTGCGATTACTAGATCATCAAGCGTAATTTCTGCTTCTGCTTCTAGTGTGATTTCATCCGACAAAATCAGGTCAAGCAAGGGCAAATCAGACTCAAGTAACTCAGTCATTTGCTCTGGCACAAGGTCAATTAAATCGATCGGCGAAACCAAATCATTAACAGTGTCGATTTCATTTGGAACGGCAATTGAAACCGTTTCATCTTCGCTACTCCGACTTAAATCAAGCGCGGGCAGTAAGGGCTCGCTCATCTCTGTTGCAATGAACGGGGCGGTTTCGGTTTCGGTTTCGGATGGGGCCATCAATCCTAAAGCATCAGCAGGATACGTTAAATCTGTTGCATCCAGACCAAGCTCTAACTCATCAAGATTCAAATCAATCGCAGGCAAATCAAGCGCCATCAATTCAGTCGCTTCAGCTTCTTGAACAGGCAGCGTTTCTTCAACTAAATCCACCAAAGCCACTTCGTCATCCACAGCATCAATGACTACAGTTGACTCAGGCTCAATAACTGAACTTGGCTCCTCCTCAAGAATCATTTCGACTGCTTCAGCTTGCAAGGCTCCCAAGCGTGCAATCACATCGGGTGCCGTCGCAGGCACTTGCTCGGCAAAAATACTGTCCATCATGCCATGCAGTTGATTGACCGCCTCGGAGAACAAGGGCACTTGCTCACGCCCAATATGCAATTGTTGTTGCAGAGCATGTTCTACAGCGTATGCAAGCTCACCTTGAGGCCGGAAGCCAGCTGTAGAGGTGATCCCCCCTAGGGTATGTGCTGCCAAAATAAAGTTAGCATCCACCTCACCGGATTCAGCCAAGACCTCCACACCGTGCGACAAAGCGCTTAAGTATTTCCGTGCTTCTTCGCAGAAAATAGTAAACAAAGTCGCCGAAACAGTGACATCACCAATTTGGATATCATTAGACACTGCCATTTCGACTTCTACAGCAGGTGCGCTAACGTCGACATCATCCTCATCGTCAGCGACATCGACTTCACTACGTAGCGCTAATGCTTCAGCATCTATCGCGCTGGCTTCAACCTCAACATGACCATTTTTCTGTAATTGGTCAACCCAGCCCACAAAGGCCAGATGGGTGAAATCAAGCAAGGCTAATAGGCGTTCTGATGCAGGTTTATCCAGTTGCAGCCATTTATTGAGCAGCTGTTCAATTGACCAAGCTACTTCACCCAATTGGTACAAACCCACCATCCGTCCACTACCTTTGAGCGTATGGAAACTACGGCGCATCGTAGTAAAGGCTTCACGATTTTGTGGGTTGCTATGCAGTAGAACTTGCTGACTTTCAATTGTAGCCAAGACTTCAACGGCTTCTTCGAGATAAACCTCAAGCAACTCAGCATCAATCGCCGCTTCTGAAATTGGCATCGCGCGCGACTCAGGAACTGACTCAGGCTCTGCCACAGGCAATGGCTCAACAGATGCCAGTTCAGGCTCTGCTTCCAGCGCAACGAATTCATCGACGATGGCAACTGCTGCCTCGCGCCCCGTTAGGCGTTGCAGTAAGGGGAGTAGTGCAGCCTCATTATCACGCTCTTGCGCCAAATCATTGACATAGAATCCAAGCGCCGACAAAGCCTCTGCTAACTCTTCAAGCTCGTGAAGCTCAGGATTGGTCTGTGCCCCTGCATGATGTGAAATACGCACTAGGCATTCATGAATGAGATCCACTGCAGTTTGTCGATCGAGCATCATCAATGCGCCTTGTACCTGACGCAGCATCGGCTCGATTTCAACTAAGGCTTCACGCTCTTGGGCATTCCGGAAAAATGCATCCAAGATTTCTTCAATAGACAATAAATTGCTACGCATCTCAACAGCAAGTTGCGACAGCAGTAGACGATCTTGTGCCTCACGGCTAATTTCATCCAGATGCGGCAACTCATTGCTCGCACTTGGCTCAAGTAATCGACGCAATAAGGCCGTGACTTGCTGAGCAAAATCATCCGCATGACTTGGATAAATAGCGAGGGCATTATCAGCAAGCAATAAACCCGTTGCAATTTCTAGCGCTAAGTCTTGACTAGCCTGACCTTGCGATACCGCCGTAGATAAACCATCCCATAGCTCACCCAAACCATCGATATGAAGTGGTTTTGATTTTTCAGCTAATTGCTGAATCAATTGGCGAACCGTAGAGATTTTTTCTAAATGGCCAGCAGCAACACGTGACCACGTGTCTTTGGCCAAAGACAACTCATCACGTAATGATCGAGCGATTTGCTCGGCGGCCATCGCCTCAGCAGACATCACCGTTTGCGCGTTCGGAAATAAATCACTTAAATCAAAATCGATAGCGAGACGGCGCGCCAATGGGCTATCGCAATCTAATTGCGGCAGTAAATACAATATATCGCGAAACAATCGCTCAGCGACTTTACTTGAGCCATCCGCCAATCGACGGATTTGTAAATTTAAACGCAGTAATACTTGCTGTGGATCTAAATCAAACTCGGCTCGATTAGTCGCAAGTCCATCCACTAAGGCTGCTGCTGACCACCAGAAATTGCGGGGCAAAGTACTGGTTTGATGCTTTGCCAACTCAGCCAGACTGGCCGCCATCACCGGAGCGACTTCTTTTTGCCCCTTTAGCCAACGCAATAAACCACTTTCATAGCGCATGCGCTGCTGTTTAATAACTTGCACCATTTCAGCCGCATTTGCTGTTTTGTGTGGCAAGCCTGCAGGCATATTTAATAAGAACTGCGGGAAATACAGCTCTGAGCCGGAAGGATTAGCCGAACGCAATTGAGCTACTTCGCGGAAAGTTGGTAGCAGCGATAATGGAATATTTGGCATGCCCGCTGTTAAGCGGTCTAAGTATTGGCCAATTTCTTGAATTGCGCGCAGCGCCAAGGGTAAGCCAACTTCATCCAGCTCACCATTTTCTAAAACCAAAATCAGCTGCTCAACTTCCTCGCAAAAACGAGCCAAGCCCGTCAACTCAACCAAATCAAGCGCACCATAGGCTTGGTGCAAATGAGTTTTTGCGTGTTTTAGTACTGCGGCATCTTTGTTGGTGGTGTATTGCGAAAGTGCATCACTGGCGCGAGCCAAGGTGCTATCAATTTCAGCCTTGACCCACAACAAAGAGCCCTTATCAAATTCGGTGTGCATACTCATGGCGGGGCTCCATGATGAAGACCGACCTTTAATAGGTCGGTCTGGAGATTATTAGGACAGTTTGAAACCAGAAACCGATGCTTTCAGCTCTGCAGCGAGACCAGTCAATTGGCCTACCGCAACGGCAGACTGTTGCGTACCGGCAGTGGTTTGCTCAGTAATCGACAAGATGTCACGCATCGTATGACTAACTTGGCTTGCCAATTGAGTTTGATCTTCAGTTTCATGGGCAATCGAACCAATCAACCTTGCCAATTCACGAGAAACTTTACCAATCTCGGCTAGCGCATTACCCGCCGCATCAGAGAGTTTTGCGCCCTCAACCACACCTTGCGTAGACAATTCCATCGCAGCAACCGCATCGTGGGTATCGGCCTGAATCGTTTTCACAATCGCACCGATCTGTTTAGTTGCCTCGCCTGAACGCTCAGCAAGACGCTGAACCTCTTCCGCAACCACTGAGAAGCCTCGACCCGCCTCACCCGCTGCTGCGGCCTGAATCGCGGCATTCAATGCCAATACGTTGGTCTGTTCGGTAATGTCGGAAATCAACTCAACGATTTCACCAATCTCTTGCGACGATTCACCAAGACGTTTAATTCGCTTCGCAGTTTCTTGAATCTGCTCACGAATTTCGCCCATCCCTTTAATCTGATTATTTACCGCCTCTGCACCCAGCTCAGCGGCAGAGAGCGATGTTTTCGCCACGTTAGCCGATTCAGCAGCGGTACTTGAAACACCTTGAATCGAGCTAACGATTTGCGCCACATTGCGGTTCGTAGTTTCAATCTCACGCGATTGGCGCTCTGCCGCAGACAACAACTCAGTAGAAATTTGCTGAGCTTCTGCGGAAGATGCGTTAACCTTTTCAGTGGCACGGTTAATACCGGTAATCAGTGTCCGTAACTCTTCAATCGTAAAGTTAATCGAGTCGGCAATTGCGCCCGTTAAGTCCTCAGTCACCGATGCACGAATGGTCAAGTCACCATCAGCCAAATCGCCCATTTCATTCAGCAATCGCAAAATCGCATCCTGATTCTTACGGTTTTCAGACTCTGAAGCCAAACGACGTTTCACTGACTCTTGGTTGAATACTCGAACCAAAAAGAGCAAGGAAGCCAAGGCAATTGCAATCAGAATCACCTCAACAATAGTAACTACAACACCACCTACTGAGTTGCTGTATTGCTCAGCCAGTGATTTTGTATCAGTGAGTAATTTTTCTGAATCACGAACAATCGCTTGATTGGCCAAGCGCGTATTAACCAGCGGCTGCATATTCTTCGAGAACGCGTTCACCACCACTTCGAAATCTTTAAATAGAACCTGAATTTGCTCTAATTTCTTCGCCATTTCTGTGGTCGTTACAGGGCGAATTTGTAGATCTGGATTGCTGTCCAAAAACGAAAGAACAATTTCGTTAAATGTTGATACATCCTTACCGAGCAAGAAGACCACCTCAGGATTAATCAACTCACCGGCCAACATTGCATTGGCATTTTTAGAAGTACGCTGCGATAACATCGCCAACTGATTGGCATAATCTAACTCTCGCAAAGTACCGCCACTATCAGCAAGAAGCGAGGCGAACTGCTGAGTTTGCTCTAATAGTTTGGCATCATTGTTATTAATACCTTCAACGCTATTACCCACCGCCATCAGCGCCGATTTTTGTTTCAAAATTGTATCTACAGTTGGTCGACTTGGGTTTGGACGAAACGAAGTGTTCCAAACCGTTTCAATGAGCGCTAATTGCTCAGCGCCTGATACTTGAAAAATATTCCACGCGCTTTGACCATCCATAAGACGATTCAAACTGTCATTAAATCGATTATAAGACTCGTCCAACACCTTAAATGCTTCTGGATTACCACGCACTGCCTGTGTTGACGCACGAGCAATACGCTGCGACAACATCTGCATCTCAGTCGCAGTGGCTTGATTATCCGCATTTATACTGCTCGAACGGAAAGAAAGAAACGCTGCTACGGCGAACAAAGCCACACTCAGCACCATTGCAACCAGAAAAATTGCCATTTGCTGACGTGCAGGCAGGTGACCAATCAATGGAATCGGCTTGAGCGACTGAACATCATCGCCTTCTGGTAAACGAATTTTATCAAGAATCCAAGTTGTTCTAGATGGGTCGAATGATTTTTTATTTTCACCCGGCCGAGATTTGCCAGCCTTGTCACTACCAGAAAACAAGCCCTTGATGCGATCCATCACTGCCATGCTACCTCCCGCGCCACCCCAGAGTGACTTTTGATTTTTTTATGCAATCCCAGTCTGCAAAAATGCAGGCTCATTCACTAATTTCACCACATCCAAGACCTTCCACGACTGGCCGGCAGCATCTTTGTATTTGCCACCCACCCAAGCCGGTTCAGTTCCTTCAAGCGCTTCTTGCTCTAAGTCAGCCAAATGCTTCAAACCCATCATTTTATTTACCAACACCGAAGCGTGCGGTAGGTGGCGTGGCTGCAGCAGAACCAAGCGCGCAAGCAAAGTAAACCCTTGATGTTGCTGACCAAAAAACGCAGGTAAATCAACCACGCTCACCAAATTACCGCGAATATTAGCCACGCCCTTAAACCACGAGTGCGCAAGCGGCACACCGGCGACAGAAGGCATGGGCATCACTTCAGAAACATCTGCCAAATCAACCAACCAATTATCATTGCCGATTTGCAAACCCAGGCGAGCATCCACCTGCGCCACTGTCGTCGCCGTTTGTAGACGCTGCATTACCCCTTGCTGGTACTCACGCAAACTTACTCGCGCAGTGATTCGCTTAGCCATATGACGCCCTCAATCACTTCGCCTTATAGCGATGCGATTTTATTCAGCAATTCTTGTGGATCGACAGGCTTAACCACATATTCGGTAGCACCTTGGCGCTTGGCCCAAACCATATCGGTTTCTTGATTTTTCGATGTGCACATAATGATAGGTATATTTTTGGTTGCTTCATCACGCGTAATCGTGCGCGTTGCCTGAAAACCATTCATACCCGGCATCACCACATCCATCAAGATTAAATCCGGCATAATCTCTTTGGTGCGAGCCACGGCTTCTTCGCCAGACTCTAAGGTAATAATTTGAAATCCGTTCTTAGTGAGTAACTCACCAAGAAAATGACGCTCGGTTGGCGAGTCGTCCACAATCAGAATCTTTTTGATCGTCATAGCTTAAAGTCCATTAGTTTTAAATTAGGTTGCACTCGTCGCGTGAGTGCCAACGGCTGCCAATAGGCTGTCTTTGGTAAACGGTTTGGTTAAGTATTCATCAGAGCCGACCATGCGCCCACGAGCGCGGTCAAACAAACCATCTTTTGAAGACAACATCACCACTGGAGTCGATTTGAAGCGCGGGTTCTTTTTAATTAAGGCGCAAGTCTGATAACCGTCGAGACGAGGCATCATTACATCCACAAAAATCACATCGGGGTGGTTATCCGTAATTTTAGCCAAAGCATCAAACCCATCTTCAGCCAAAATCACAGTGCAGCCAGCTTGCCCTAAGAATATTTCAGCGCTGCGTCGAATGGTATTGCTGTCATCGATAACCATCACCTTAATACCAGCAAGACTAGACATAGATTTCCCCATTACTGGTCGACTAAGACCGATTTCATTGCCAACTCAGCACTGTCAGATAGTACACCTACGGCAGGTGAACAGATGAACAGTTTATACAGTAGTTGAAAATCATAATGCCTGCGAGAGATATTAGACAAGGCTAATAACGGCAGGTGTTGGAATTTACCGCCAAACTGCACATGAAATTAGCATAAAAAAAGAACCCCCGACCAGAAACGTGCCAGATCGGGGCTATATAGAGCGCCTCGTCATTACGAAGCCCCGCTCAGGGAGGAAAAGCGGGAGGTGCAGGGGCGCACCTGTGATTAAGATAGTTTTTCTAAACAAAACATCAAGAAATTGAGTCGCCGACTATCGGTTCAACGCCCTCTTGCAACTCGGTGGCAGCTGCAAACCAGCCACCAACAACTTGCTCAACCTCATCAACGCCCTGCTTTTTCAAACTAGAAAACAATTGAACCGTAATCATTGCGTCATCAGCAAATTCGGCTTTCACCGTTCGCAGCGCTAACGCTTTTTCTTGATTATTTAATTTATCGGATTTAGTCAGTACACAGTGAATTGGCTTTCCGGTAGGTCTAAACCAAGCCAGCATATTACGGTCAAGCTCTGTCAAAGGACGGCGACTATCCATGATGAGTACGAGGCCAATTAAATTATCGCGATGCGATAAATACTGCGCCAGCAAGCCTTGCCAGTGCTTACGAATACGCTCTGGTACTTCTGCGTAGCCATAGCCGGGCAAGTCGACGAGACGACGCTCATTGCCAAAATCAAAATAATTGATGTGTTGCGTACGACCTGGTGTTTTAGAGACATAAGCTAAGCGGGTAATATTGGCGAGCGTATTAATCGCGCTTGATTTCCCCGCGTTCGAGCGTCCCGCAAAGGCGACTTCTACACCTTCATGCGGTAAAGTTTTTAAATCATTTACAGTTGTGAGGAACTGTAGACCTTGAAATAGGGACATCTGTGGGTGCCATTGTGGTTTGTATCGGAGTCTTGCTATAGAATACCAGTATTTACATGATTATCGTCGGCACCTTAGACCGACGTACTCCACATACAGGAGCGGATTTATGCGCAGCATGTCTGTTGCAGTGAGCATTACAGCACTTTTGATGATGTCACCAGCCGTTTTTGCGGCCAATTTAAAAGGCGATCCTAGCAAGGGCAAGGTTATCGCTGATCAAGTCTGCGCAGCCTGTCACGGTGTAGATGGAAACAGCGCGGCCAGCGCCAATCCAAGTCTTGCTGGACAACACCCAGAATATATCATTAAACAGTTGCAAGAATTCAAGAGCCAAAAGCGTAAAAATGCCATCATGCTCGGAATGGCAACGCCATTGTCTGATGCTGATATGGCCAACGTTGCAGCCTATTTTAGCCAGCAAAAGCCAAAACAGCGTGGTGCGTCGGATAAAGCATTGATTGAAGCCGGTAAGAAAATCTATCGCGGTGGTATTGCGGCGAAGAGTGTTCCAGCCTGTATGGCCTGTCATGGCCCAGCTGGCGCAGGAATTCCATCGCAATACCCACTCATGAAGGGTCAACACAGCGCTTATACGATTGCTCAGCTAAAAGGCTTCCGCGACGGTGAACGCACCAATAATTTACCAATGACGGAAATTGCAGCCAAGATGTCGGACGCTGAAATAAAAGCCGTCGCTGAGTATATTCAATCGATTCACTAAGCGTCGACCGGAACTCATTCCGGTTTTCGCGTACTAAAGGGGGCGATTCGCCCCTTTTTTGATTTTACAATGACACAAAAATCCACCTCATTTCGACGCGCCTTGTTCGATTTATTATCGTCGATGCGCTTTGCCATTAGCTTGCTAAGTATATTGGCCATCGCTTCAATTATTGGCACGGTACTCAAACAGAATGAACCTTATGTGAATTACCGCGTTGAGTTTGGTGATTTCTGGTTCAGCATTTTTGAGCCACTCGGCCTTTTTGACGTCTATCACTCGGTCTGGTTTTTAGTCATTCTGGCCTTTTTGGTTTTTTCGACTTGCTTGTGTATTTGGCGACATTTCCCTGGCGTGATTCGCGAAATCCGTGGTTACCGTGAAAAAGCCAGCCAAAACTCGCTGCGCCTGATGTCACATCACCATGAAACGGATGCACCACTCGAGCAAACTCAAGTTCTTGCCCACCTGACTGAACACGGTTATCGCTATCGCTTGCGTACAGACGGCGACGCTACTTTAGTCGCAGCGAAAAAAGGCAGCTGGCAGCGCCTAGGTTATTTATTCACCCATTCTGCGATTGTGGTGATCTGTATTGGTGGCTTGATGGATGGCAATTTACCGCTTAAAGCCATGGAAATGCTCAATATCAAGACCTCAGAAACACGCAATATTCCGCAAAGCCAAATTCCAGAGCAGTCACGCCTCGCCGCAAATAATCTGTCATTTCGTGGCAATGTCAATTTGAGCGAAGGCAACTCAGCTAGTGTGGTATTTCTCAATTCAGGCAATGGCTATTTCGTCCAAGAACTACCGTTTATTCTCAAACTCAAGAAATTCCATATTGAGCACTACTCGACCGGCATGCCAAAACTATTTGCCAGCGATGTCGATGTACTCGATTTGAAAACGGGTGCCTTGCTGCAAAGTGGCACGGTCAAAGTCAACCATCCTTTGATCGTCGATGGCGTTGCGATTTATCAAGCCAGTTTTGGTGATGGTGGCTCTGGTCTGGACTTTATTCAGTGGGATCTAAACACACATCAGCAATCTAAATTAGCAGCGAACTCGCAAAGTGAAATCGCTCTCAACGTAGGTAAAGAGCAATACCGCCTAGAGATCGGCGACTTGCGTCCTTTCAATATCGAGACGCTCGACAAACCTGCAGGGGATAATTCGGCAGTCGCCGTCAATCAATTCCAAACGGCGCTCGCCTCAGCTCAATCGGTTAAAAGCGATAAAAACTTACGAAATCTGGGCCCCACCATTCAATTCAAAGTGCGCGATAACGCGGGGCAAGCGGTTGAATACCAAAACTACATGCAACCCTTTATCGAAGCAGATGCAAGCTATTTCCTGACGGGTATGCGTAAGGAGGTATCATCGCCATTCGCCTTCACGCGCATACCCATCAACGAAGACATGCAGCTTGATAGCTATATGCGCTTTAGAGCTGCCGTACTCAATCCAAAACTTCACGCTGAAATTGCTAAACGCACCGCAGCCAAAGCACTCAAGGCAGGTGGTGTTTCTCAAGAAGGCGAAGCGCAATTTGCCGATATCACCCAAGGCGTACTGACTCAATTTAGCCAAGGTGGATTCCCTGCCATTGAGCGGTTCTTGAATGAAAAAGTCCCCAAAGAGCAACGCCAGACGGTTGCACAAACCTACTTAAAAGTACTGCAAAGTGCCGCCATTGACACGATGGATGTAGCGCAAGAGCAAGCAGGGCTGCCTATCGTTCCAGTCAGCGAAGCACAGTATCGTTTCTTGATGGATAGTTTGGTGGCAACGAGCAGTCTTTTTGATTACGGCGCACCAAGCTTGTTTGTACTCAATGGCTTTAATGAAGTGAAATCCAGCGGTTTCCAACTAACCCGCTCACCGGGTAAGAATGTGGTTTATCTGGGCTCACTACTATTAATTTTGGGTATTTTCTGTATGTTTTACATCCGAGAAAACCGGATTTGGGTAAGAATTGCCCCAAGTAAGACCTTGATTGCGATGAGTAGTAATCGTAAAACGGCCGATTTAGACCGTGAGTTTGATGCTCACATCGCCGCACTGACCTCAACCACCCAGCCAACACACCGAGCCACGTGAAAATGAATACCTTGAGTTTAAAAAACCGCCGCTTTAACTGGATCGATTTGCTTTTTAGCATTGTGATTTGCGGCACCGCGCTAATCGCGTGGCAAAAATATCACAACTACCTCGATTATTACGAGCAGGGTATTTTACTCGGCACGGTGGCCGGCTTGATTTGGTTTGGCTGGTTTTGGCCCGCAATGCGCATTTTCTTCCCTGTCTGTGCCGTACTCTCACTGATCGCCATCAACGTATACGATGGTGATTTAAATCGAGGGCAAAGCGCATTTTGGTTGAAGTACGTCCTCGCCAGCCAGTCGGCGGTGATGTGGATGTCGGTGTTATTTTTCCTCGCCACAATCATGTATTGGGTGGGTTTACTGCGAAAATCAGCCACATCCCTCAGTATTGCCTGCGGCCTAACTTGGGCTGCTGCGGGTGCGGCCATGATTTCAAAACTGGTACGCTGGTATGAAAGCTACCTCATCGGCGCCGATGTAGGTCATATTCCAGTCTCCAATTTGTATGAAGTCTTTATTTTGTTCTGTCTGATGACAGCCTTGATGTACTTGTATTACGAAAGCAAATTTACCGCCAAAAGCATGGGCGCTTTTGTATTGCTGGTGATTTCTGCAGCCGTTGGTTTTATTCTCTGGTACTCATTGGATCGTCAAGCGCATGAAATCCAGCCACTAATCCCTGCCTTACAATCATGGTGGATGAAGATTCACGTACCTGCCAATTTCGTCGGTTACGGTAGTTTTGCAATCGCTTCTATGCTCGGCATCGCGCAACTCTTATCGGCGCGCGGCATTTTGACCGATAAACTACCTAGTTACGACACTTTAGGCGAAGTGATGTACAAAGCCATCGCCGTTGGCTTCTTATTCTTCACGATTGCCACTGTACTCGGTGCAATGTGGGCCGCTGATGCATGGGGTGGCTACTGGAGCTGGGATCCAAAAGAAACTTGGGCGCTGATTGTCTGGCTCAATTACGCCGCATGGTTACATGTACGGCTGATTAAAGGCTGGCGCGGCGATATTCTGGCGTGGTGGGCGGTGATTGGTTTATTTGTTACAACGTTTGCCTTTATTGGCGTCAATATGTTTTTATCGGGTCTACATTCTTATGGTGGTTTATAGGCCGTGATCGCCAACTGAAAAAGCCGCTCATCTTGTTGAGCGGCTTTTTTTTCACACCAAATTGTCCTTGCGGTCTTGAATAAATAAAGGCTTATTCGAGATCATCATGGATCATACTTTTTACGAAAAAAAAACGACAGCAGGACAGCAAGAAATCAGTAGTCGCAGCACCAACTTAAGCTTTCGTGAGCGACAACTATTGATTGTCATTGATGGGCAAATGAGTGTCGAAGCACTCACAAAATTGATGCCACTCAGTGATTTATTGGTTCGACTAGAAAAACTACAAGCGGCGGGATTCATTACTCAACTCGATGCCTCAGCGACTACTGTCCCAATAGTCAGTAAGACACTACCTAGCGCTGCGGCTCTTGCAGAAATCAGAAGCATATTGCAGCAAGGCAATATGCTGTACTTAGGTGGAGAATTTACAACAGCTTTGCAGTCCCAATTCGATCATGCAGAAACGCGTGAAGAACTCGAACACTTGATTGCAGAGTGGTACGAAGAATTACTAAACCAAGGAAAAATGCGCTATGCAGAGCAGCAGCTCGGGCAGATCAGGCTTCTACTGTCTGCTAGTAGTTAATGTTTCGCAACATATTCTTACGCATAGCAAGGAATAACCCCGATATCATGAAACGCTTATTTTAATGTAGACTGTGGCAAAGCTGTTCAGAGGCCGCCCATGAATACGAATACCATTTTTAGCAAAACAGAAGCCGGCCTTCGCGAAGTCCAAACCCGCAGCGCTGGTTTTCCGATTCGACTCCGTCAAATCCTGATCATGATTGATGGACATAAACGCTTTGATGACTTGCTCGGTCTGCAACCCAATCCGGACGAGTTAAAAAAACAACTTGAACAGCTAATGGAATTACAGTTAATCACCAATACTGGCGTCGATGATTTACGTCCCCCCGTCACTCGACCCAGTACGGCAACGCCTGCAGCGACACCAGCGCCAGAGGCAGCAGCGATCAACACAAACAAACCATTACCCAGTCCGAGTGCGCGAAACAAAATTCGCCGCATCATGGCCATGACGGATCAGGCTTACCTATCCAACAAATTAGAATTCATGATCAGTGACGTATTTGACACGATGACCACCACTGAGGATCTGAACTTTTGCATCGACCGCTGGCAAAAAGCGATGAAAGACGCCGGCCATACCGATATGGTCGACGCCTATATGTTTCAAATTAGCTCGGCGCTAGCGGGTTAATTTGCATCGCTAATAAAGCCTCAGTGAACAAGCGCCAATCTGGCGCTTGTTCACCTTCAACAATCACTTCAAACCGACTATCCCGCCGATAAGCCGCAGGCAGCGCACTGGTCATACCATCGACCCAATCAAAGCGATACCAATCTCGCTCCGTATTAAATATCCCTTTAGCTCGCGAAATTCCATCAATACCCAGTGTCGCGGCACTGGACATGGCTGTAAATAAATCCGCCACCTGGCTACTGCTAAACATCGTCTCTGGCGAAAAAATCCACCCGCAACTGTGCGACCCTAAACTTGACTGCGTTTTACAAATCGGCCACACCTCTGGCTCTTGGTTTACTTGAGCCACTGCGCTCTTAAATCGATTAGACCGAGTGAGGCGCGACGAATAAGCACCATGATGCGCGCCTGTTGGGCGGACATGATCTAATGAATCAGGCCAACGCTCGGGATGAAGTTCCAAATCCAAAAGTTCGGGCGAGAACAGCCCTTTCACACTACGCACCATCGCTAATTTCGGAGGAAAGAAGGCTGCGCCCATTGCCTCTGCACGTTGAATTTGTGCTTCATCGGCGATATCGCACTTGTTCATCACCAAGACATCGGCCAGTTGCAATTGATCTCGCCATGTTTCGTGCAAGGTGTAGCGCTGATCTTCCAAATGGCGCGGGTCGAGCAAAGTAATCACGGCACGAATTTCAAACGCACTCGCCAACATCGGATCACGCAATAAATCGATAATTCCCGCCGGATGCCCCAAACCAGACGGCTCAATCAACAAACGATCAGGACGCTTGCCGCGAGCTAACTTACCCAATGTCACGCGCAACATCGGGCTAGTCGTGCAGCAAATGCAGCCACCCGGTACTTCTGCTACCTGCAAGCCATCGCCGAGTGATGAAAGCGTGGCGCCATCAATTCCGACCTCACCAAACTCATTAACCACAATCGCCCAATACTCATCAGCTGGCTTTTGAGCCAATAAATTCATCACCGCCGTGGTCTTACCTACGCCTAAAAATCCAGTAATCAAATTGACTGGGATTACTTTATTGCTCATAAACATCCAATAGGTATATCAAGCTAGCCATTAATAATCATTGCACACCAAGCAATACATCAACTACTGCTTGGTGCAGGTTTATGCTCACGCTTTTTCGAATCATCAGTATGCAATAGACTCATCGCAGGACCTGTTTCACCCTTCACGACCTTGGGCAATACGGCCAGTGACTTCAAAATTGCGTCATCAATTAAGTCTTGCTCTTCTTTACGTGGCGGCTTGAGGACAAAATTCGCTACTTCATTTTTATTGCCAGGATGGCCAATACCTAAACGCAAACGCCAAAAATTCGGCGTTGATAGATGCGCTTGAATGTCTTTCAGACCATTGTGACCGCCGTTACCGCCACCTTGCTTGAGCTTCACCAAGCCCGGCGCAATATCCAATTCGTCGTGCACAACAAGGATTTCATCAGGCAGGATTTTATAAAACTGCGCCAAAGCAACCACAGCAAGTCCACTGCGATTCATATAGGTTTGCGGTTGCAACAACCAAACATCTTGGCCAGCAATTTTAACTCGGCCGCTAAGGCCATGAAATTTACTATCATGCCGCATTGAAATCTGCCCATCGCGCGCCAGATGATCGACCAGCCAAAATCCAGCATTGTGCCGCGTAGCCTCATATTCTGCGCCGGGATTTCCCAAGCCTACTATCAACTTAATCGCCATCCTGCCCTCAATGCAACAACTCAAATAAGACCGCTATGATACCTGCGTGTACCGCACTTCTGCAGTGTAACGATGACAGATTTATCACTCCCCCAGCCAATTCAATCAACTGAGTCTTACTCATTAAGTAGAAAAGCTAAAAACCAAGGTGGTTTTTCAAAAATTTGCGAATAATTACAACGTAACCCTAGTTATGTACGATACTTAGACCAGCTATATTTTATTAAACCGTGATTCAAACTGCTTCAACGCGCCGGCACTCTGGCGCGAGTCAGGAGATAGGTATGTCAGTTAGTCAGCGCTTAATTGCACTTTGCCTTGCCATCAACATCGTTTGCTTAGTCGCAATCGTGAGTGCCATTCAATATTTTGACTCGGCTTGGCTGCCTTGCTTATTGGGAGTTCCCATCTCAGCAGTTTTACTCTTTGTTGCTGTGCAATTTCAACTGCGCCCCTTACAACAACTCAGCAGCACGATGCAAAGTCTGGCTGCGAGTGGCGGAGACCTCAACACTCGAATTGAAATTAATTCAAGCGATGAATTTGGTGAGATTGCGAGGGGTTTTAATCAATACAGCCAAAACCTACAGGGCACCTTCCGCGAAGTACAGCGTGATATGGAAGGCCTCTCACTTGGCTTGCGTGAGCTCACTACGGTCACCGGTCAATTAGTTAAAGACAGCCACACGCAATCAGACTACGCAGCAGCAACAGCGGCAGCGGTCGAAGAAATCACCGTGAGCATTACGCACATTGCCGATAACGCCAACGATGTCGACCAGACTGTGGGAGAAACACAGGGCTTATCCAGCATCAGCGCTGCAGCCGTGCAAGGCGTCGCTGATGAAGTGGGCCAGATGACCGCCTCATTTGAGCTACTTGGCGAAACCATGGGTACGCTGAGCAAACATTCGCAAGAAATCGGCACCATTGTCAGTGTTATTAAAGACATCGCCCAACAAACCAATTTATTGGCCCTCAATGCCGCCATTGAAGCCGCCCGGGCCGGAGAGCAAGGCCGTGGCTTTGCCGTTGTGGCTGATGAAGTGCGTAAATTAGCCGAACGCAGTGCCAGCGCGACGGTTGAAATCACGCAGCGCATCGAAACGGTTGATCGTGAAACACAGAATGTCGTTGCCTCAATGAATAGTACCGCAGGCCGAATTACCGGCAGCGCAGAGCGCGCAGAAGACGCGCGCCAACAAATGCTGACCATTGGTGAGCGCATGTCCACCGTGGTTACCGTGGTCAAAGAAATTGCTGATTCAACGCGTGAACAAACTGCCGCCAGCACAACGATGGCGCGCTCGGTTGAGCAGATCAATAATATGAGTCAATCGAGCGACTCAGCGCTACAACAAGCCAAACGAGCATTAGAGCAGTTAGATGTTCGCGCCCGAGAATTGATGGAAGCGGTGGGTAAATTCCAACTGGGCGACATTGAAGTGCTACACAGCTGGTTTGCCGCCAGTGGTTTTCGCGCCGTTGCCGACATCAAAGCCCGCCTGAATAAAATTAACCATCACTGGTCAGATAATCATAACGGTAAAGACGTACCGGGCATGCTGAAAAAGGCTGTCGAAGCAGGTAACTTACCAACTGCAGTCGCCATTGGTGGCGTAAAAATCCAAAACTGGACGGGTCGTGACATTTTTGCCAATCTAGATTCCCTAGCGCATGCGCAACAATGGAATCAAATTCTGCCCAAAATTTTGGACGACCAAATGCATGCCGAAGGGCATTATGTGGCCGTGCCACTGGGCGTAGCACGCGTTAATGTACTTTGGGTCAATGCAGGCATTATGCGGCGCATTAACCAAGTCCGCGCACCAAGTACTTGGGAAGAATTCATTCAACTGTGCGAACGCCTGCAAGCTGCAGGCATTACGCCGATTGCGCACAGTGAAGTGAAATGGCAAGTTGCCACCTTATTCGAAGCCGTAACGCTCGGCGTTTGCGGCGCGAATCATTACATCAATGCATTCAGCAAACTCGATCAATCCGCACTCTCTGGTACACAAACCATCAAAGCGCTTGAAATGTTCCGCCGGATTAAGCCCTTCTGCTCTGTCGGCCCCGTTGGGCGTGAATGGAATCTCGTGACCGCCGACATTATTAATGGCCGCGCAGCGATGCAATTGATGGGCGATTGGGTTAAAGGCGAGTTTGATACCGCTGAAAAACAAGCCAATACCGATTATCTATTCTGGGCTTCGCCAACCCAAAATGGCGAATACAGTTTTGCTGCCGATACACTGACTTTCTTTAAACAAAAAGATCCGGCACGGCAAAAAGCGCAAACTGACTTTGCAACCTTGCTCATGACGCCTGAAGTGCAAATTGCCTACAACAAGCATAAGGGTAGTATTCCCGCCCGCACCGATATCGACCTGAATCAACTCGACGCGTATGGCAAAGCGTCAGCGCAAGACTTCACTCAAGCATCAAGTAAAAACACCCTCGTTCCTTCTTGGGCGCACAATATGGCAGTACAAGATGATCTGAAGAAAGCATGGATTGAAGTCGTGTACGAGTACTGGCACAACGATAATTTGAGCGCGAGTGCCACCGCAAGCAAATTGGCAGCGCTAGCTCGCAAGTAAACACGATCTTGTCGACATAAAAAAACCCGCCGAAATCGGCGGGTTTTTCGTTGAAAGCAAAAAAGTTAACAATTAACCTTTTGCGCCATTCAACATAGAAACGGCCAAATCTGCACCGCGCAATAGCGATACCAATTGAACACCTTCTGGCAAAGCGATGTCAGACAAGTGAACTGACAAGTTGCCTACTGCCAAGTTAGATTGGTCAACAGTAATGAATTCTGGCAATTTAGAAGCAACGCAACGAACCATAACTTCTTTCAATACATTGCTGATCGCGCCGCCTTGCATCTTCACGCCGAGGCAAGTGTCGCCACCAACGAAGTGCAATGGAATACGCAATTCAATTACAGACTCAGAGTTCACACGTTGGAAGTCGATGTGTTGAACTTGTTGTTTGAACGGGTGGTATTGAACCGCACGTACAACAACTTGCTCAGCAGCTGCGCCATCAACAGACAAGTTGATCAAAGCAGTGTGGAATTTTTCATCTTGCAGCGTGTAGTACATGCTGTTGTGATCCAGGTTGATTGCAACTGCATCAGCAGCGCCACCGTAAACGATACCTGGCAATTGGCCAGCTTTACGCAGGCGGCGGCTCGCACCAGTGCCCTGCTGTGCGCGGCTTGTAGCTTTTAATTCGAAAGTCATTGTGATACTCCAATAGGAAAAATAACATACGCCCCCCGCGACCAGAGAAGCATACGATTCGGGGTATAGCCCCTGAATTCTTTTGAAACAAAGCCTACAGGTATATACATGTAGGCATTTTAAATGCTTAATTAATCGACGAACAGACTAGAAACCGACTCTTCGTTGTTAATGCGGCGCATCGTTTCAGCCAAGAGGCCAGCAATCGATACCACGCGAACACGGCCACTAGCTTGCGCCAATTCGCTCACTGGAATCGTGTCAGTTACGACGACTTCATCCAATTCAGATTGCATGATGCGATCTACTGCTGCACCAGAAAACACAGCATGCGTGGCATAAGCCATCACGCGTTTTGCACCAAATTTCTTCAGCGCTTCAGCCGCTTTGCACAGCGTATTCGCGGTATCGATCATGTCGTCGATAATCACGCAATCACGATCTTTTACGTCACCGATGATGTGCATCACTTCAGCTACGTTAGCTTTCGGACGACGTTTGTCGATAATCGCCATATCAACGCCCAACTGTTTCGCCATCGCACGAGCACGCAATACACCGCCCACGTCAGGAGAAACAATCATCAGGTTTTCGTAGTTCTTGGCGCGAATATCAGCCAACAACACAGGGGTTGAGTAGATATTATCAACCGGAATATCAAAGAAACCTTGGATCTGGTCAGCATGGACGTCTACCGTCAACACACGATCAACACCAGCCACTTGCAGCATATTGGCAACGACTTTCGCTGAAATCGGTACGCGTGCTGAACGCGGACGGCGATCCTGGCGTGCGTAACCAAAGTAAGGAATCGCGGCAGTAATCCGACCTGCCGAAGCGCGTTTGAGTGAATCAACCATCAACATCATTTCCATGATGTTATCGTTCGTCGGAACACAGGTTGATTGCAGTACAAACACATCACGGCCGCGAACGTTTTCCAGCAATTCAACGGTCACTTCACCATCAGAGAAGCGGCCAACTGTAGCGCGCCCCAATGAGATGTCCAGATGATTTACTACACGTTCAGCAAGGCGCGGGTTGGCGTTGCCGGTAAATACCATGAGGCTGTCGTAAGCCATTTCCAAATCCTGAAAAAACGAAAAGCGTGTAATTGATGTAATTACACGCTTTCTTTTTATAGGTGGCAGGGGAAGAAGGATTCGAACCTTCGCATGCTGGAATCAAAATCCAGTGCCTTAACCAACTTGGCGACTCCCCTAGCGATTTATTCACTGACATATTCATCAGCGTACTCGTATAACGGGTGACGTTTTAGCGTCTGTACTGCAAAACCGTTGATACTTTCAAGAAGGCCGAATAATACAGCATCTACTTCGGCTTGTGAAGCAATTTCTACAAATACACAGCTCCCCGATCCGGTCATTCTAGCAGGCGCAAATTGATTTAAATAATCCAAATGCCGACCGATCTCAGGATACTTCTGTACCGCGCAAGACTCTAAATCGTTCCGCGTCACAGCACCCTCAAGGTCGCGACCTTTAATAGAGGGCGTATCTCTTGTCAAGTTAGGGTCTTTAAAAATTTCCGGTGTAGAAACATGCACCTGCGGGTGTAAAACCACAAAATGACGATCGGGCGTTTCGACTTCGGTCATCACTTCACCGATGCCCTCAACGAAGGCGTTGCGGCCAAAAATAAAGAATGGTACATCCGCGCCCAGCTGCAAGCCCAAGCCCATTAAATCGGCCCGCGACAGCTTGCCATTCCAAAGTCGATTGAGCGCCAGCAAAACCGTCGCTGCATCCGAGCTACCGCCGCCCATTCCACCACCCATCGGCAAGCGTTTTTCAACGCGAATATCGACGCCGATTTTTGAATTTGATTGCAATTTTGACTGCAGTAGTCGTGCTGCTCGTACAGTTAAATCGGTGTCGGCCGGTACACCCGGCATCGGGTTGTGATGCACGATTTGTCCATCATCGCGCAGGCGCAGATAAATTGTATCGTGCGCATCCACCAACTGAAAAACTGACTGCAGTAAATGATAACCATCAGCCCTTCGACCAACGATATGTAAAAACAGATTCAACTTGGCTGGTGCGGGATAAGCTAGAAAACCTTGCTCATCGGCAATAGGGCTAAAACTCATGGCGCAGCTAAACTCCATTCGCTAATCATGACGCGGATGCGTAAATCATCACGCGTTAATTCAATTTTATACGGCAAAGAGCCATCCCGAAAATCAGTCGCGCTCACCAGCCAACCGCTTTGTGTGAATGAATCTCCCGCACGGGTAAATGGCAGGCGCACATCAGGCAGGCCTCGCAGCCACCAACGCATACCAGAGACCGGCAAGGTAAGGCCAGACAGGTTCTGCAACAAAGAGTCTGGATCAGCCGCTACTTCAGTGGTTTGCCCATGCTTGAGGGTGGCCGATACGATCTCGCCTTGCTGGTAGAGAATAGTTAGCTCAGCCAGCGTCGTTCCCAATGGGGTGGAGAGCGACAGTACATCGCGCTCGGGTATCGCAAGCCAATCAAACTGAGCTGTATTAGCCTCCGTTTGGCTGCGAATATTAACCCGGCCTTGCGCAGCAAACCCTTCCGATGGCGGTTTAAGCGGTTTTTGTGCGCAGGCCGTTAACAACAGCAGTAAACCTAGTAGACCAAGTTTGAGAAGGTGCAATTACATGCCCAATTTTTTACGGGTTGCGAGCAAAGCCTCATCATCGGCATCCAATAAGGAAGCGGCATCCAACACTTCAATGGCTCTGGCTTTATCACCAGTCAGCCACAAGGCTTCTGCATAATGTGCGGCGACTTCTGGATCGGGTAAATCGGTATAAGCACGCTTGAGCAAGGCTAAAGCCTCTTTCAATTTACCTTGTTTTAAACGCAGCCAGCCCAAGCTATCGAGAATCACAGGATTGTTAGGGTCTTTGGCGATTGCCTTAGTGAGATAGGTATCAGCCTCAGCCAATCTATCTGTCCTGTTTGCAAGGATATACCCAAGCGCATTCAGACCTTGTACATGATCAGGATTCAGCTCCAAGTAACGCAACAAATCCGCCTCGGCACCAGCGATATCGCCCAGCATGTCTAAATACAAAGACCGATCATAGTAAAGCTCTGCTTGCTTTGGGTGCTGCGTGATCGCGGCGGTAATGGTGTCACGCGCACGCGCTAGGTCTTTTCTTTCTCGCCAAACTTGAGCCTCAATCTGTGCCTTGCTGATTTGCTGATCAACGGTCACAACAGGTAAGGCGGCCAATGCCACATCAGCCTCAGCTTGCTGACCCGTCTTGGCGTACAAGCGAGGTAAACGATTTTTTACTCGCGCCGACTGCTCTTCACCAACTTGCAAATACCATTTAATTGCCTCTTTATCCCGGTGCTGCTGCTCAGCAATTTGCCCTAAGTAAACCCCTAGCTGCGCCACGCTTTTAGGGCTGACGGTGACTGCGCGCTCCAAGTAACTCTTCGCTTTATCTAAATCTCGTAGCTCCAGCGCGACTAAACCTGCCCCCACCAAAGCTTCAAGCTGACGAGGATCTTGGGAAAGTGCCGCTTCATACTGCTGCTGAGCCAGTTCATAGTTTTGATTCTCGGCAAAACCTCGCGCTTGCGCGATGGAAATCGCCGAAGACTTTGGATTGGCCTTGGCTGCATCTTGTAATAAGCGCTTAACGGCAATGCTATCCTTGCTACCTAGCAGCTGCACTTTATAGAGCACCGCGGGCTCCCAAGATGGGCGTAGTTTTAAAGCGGCATCCAATTCCTGCAAGGCCAATGCATCTTGACTGGCATTACTAAAGGCGACAGCACGTGCAAAATGGGCCTCTGGCATATTCAGATGAGGCTCGGTTAACTGTTCAGTCACCGAAATCACCGCAGCACGGTCTGCATCTTTATCCCAAAGTTGATGCATTTGCATAAAAAACGGGGCCATTTCCGCTGGCTTGGCATTGAGCATGACCCGCAAATGAGGCTCAACTTGATCCAAACGTTTACTGCGAATCAACAAACCGACCAAGATTTGTCGCGCCTGTATCGAATAAGGCGCACCCGCCACCCACAATAGAGCAGCATCTTGCGCCAAGGCCAACTGCCCCGCTGTTAAGGCTAACTGCGTTGCGCGCTGCGCCGCACGAGGATCTTGAGTACGATTTGCAATATCGAGCCACGCTTGCGCGCCCAAAGCAGGATTACCGCGCTGCGCTGCCACATCGCCCACCAAAAAGCGCATCAACAACTCATCGCTGAGCTCCACTTTAGGCAGCATGTCAGGGTTATAGCCATTGACCTTGTTGACCTCAGAACCCTCAGTCGCGGCCTCAGCGACAGCAGATGCTGCAGTGACCGGCGCCACAGGCGCTAATGCGGCACAGCCTGTCAATCCCGCAATAAATACGGCCAGCAATGAGTGCATGTGCAGTGACATAGAGGATTCCAAAATTTGAAAGTTAAGACGCGATATTAGGTAAACTTGGGGCGAAAGTCCAACTAGCAAGCTGCGAGACACCTTATGCCCGAATTACCCGAAGTAGAAACGACCCGCCGCGGCATTCACGATCACCTACTGAATACCACAGTGAGCGAGTTGATTATTCGCAACGGCCGCTTGCGCTGGCCAGTACCCAGCGATTTACCTGAATTACTTCGTGGAAAAACAATATACAGCATAGCTCGCCGCGCCAAATATTTGCTACTGGGATTTGAACACGGCACACTGATTATTCATTTGGGCATGTCGGGTAGCTTGCGCGTTTTAACTGAAGCCTTCCCCGCCGAAAAGCATGACCACATTGACTTAATACTCAGCAACGGAAAAAGACTCAGGTATCACGACCCACGCCGATTTGGGTCTTGGCTGTGGTGTGATACCCCAAGTAATCAACATCCACTTTTAAAAGCACTGGGGCCTGAGCCTTTATCTAGTGACTTTGATGCCGCCTATTTATTCGCCAAACTCAGAGCCCGTAAAACTGCGATCAAACAACTCATTATGGATAACGCGATGGTGGTCGGGGTCGGCAATATTTATGCGTCCGAATCCCTATTTCGCGCCCGCATTGCGCCAACGCGCAGCGGCAACAGCCTCAGTCTGCCTGAAGTCACACTGTTGGTTATTGCCATAAAAGAAACACTCCATGAAGCGATTGCTGCAGGCGGCAGCACTTTGAAGGATTATGTTGATAGTGATGGGCGCGAAGGCTATTTTATGATCAATAGCTATGTGTATGGTCGAGCCGAACAGCCTTGTCGGCTATGCGGTACAACAATAAAGACAATTCGACAAGGTCAGCGAGCGACATTCTTTTGTACGCAATGCCAGCATTGACAATAAATATTGCAAGCGGCATAAAGCGACACTAATATTGATGCAGATGACATCTGCGTAGCGCTGCAGCGCGAGGGGTATGAATGAGTACAGATTTCCTAAAACAAGAAGAAGTCGCCGCCAATGACCATTTGGTCGCGGATTTTAAGGCCTACAGCGCATGGCGCGGCTCATTAACACAATCGATTGCCCAGCTCTCGCGCTGGCTCTCTGAGCAAGACTTGAACGACTCGCAAACGACATTGCGGATTCAAGGCTTGGTTGATCGACTGAAAGAAGACAAACTGAATATCGCCTTTGTCGCCGAATTTTCGCGCGGCAAATCAGAACTCATTAACGCGATTTTCTTCGCCCATTACGGCAAACGCATTCTGCCATCGAGCGCCGGCCGCACGACGATGTGCCCAACCGAGCTATTACACGACGGTTCGCGCGCACCTTGCCTGCAATTGCTGCCGATTGAAACGCGTGGCGACAATGTCACCACCGTTGAATACCGTAATTACCACGACGAATGGCACAATATTCCATTGAATATCGACGACGCCGATTCAATGCAAGAGGCCTTCAAAGAAATCGGCCGCACACAGCGCGTGAACGCTGATACGGCCAAGAAATTTGGCCTTTACGATGAAAGCGACCCGGATCAAGTTGTTGCACTCGATAAAAATGGCGAAGTCGAAATTCCGTGCTGGCGTCATGCCATCATCAACTTCCCGCACCCGCTGCTCGAACAAGGCTTGGTCATTCTAGACACGCCCGGTTTGAACGCGATTGGTACCGAGCCGGAATTGACGCTCAATCTGCTACCGAACGCGCATGCGATTTTGTTTATTTTGGCGGCCGACACCGGCGTCACCAAATCCGATATCGAAGTTTGGCGCAATCACATTGTGCGCAACCAAAGCGGCAAACGTGGCCGTTTGGTCGTACTCAATAAAATTGACGGTCTTTGGGACGACTTACGCAGCGCCGCTGAAATCGAAGCTGAAATCGCCAAGCAAGTCAAAACCACCGCCGATCTTTTGGCGATGCCAAGCACGCAAATTTATCCGGTTTCGGCACAAAAAGCCTTGCTCGCCAAAGTCCAAAATGACGATGCTTTGCTGACCAAATCGTGCCTCTTGTCACTTGAACGCGCGCTATCGGATGATTTGCTACCGGGCAAACAAGACATCGTTCGCGATGCAACGCAATCCGAAGTCGAAGACGTTGTATCGTCAATTCGTTCGATCCTGCAAGCGCGCCAAGACGGTGTGAAAGAACAGCTCACCGAACTGGCTGGTCTGCGCGGTAAAAACCAAGATGTCATCGCGCAAATGATGGCCAAAGTGCAGGAAGACAAAAAGCACTTTGAACAAGGCTTGGTTCGCTTCCAAGCGCTGCGCTCGGTGTTTACGCAGCAAACCAACAAGCTATTTTCTTTGCTCGGTAAAGACGCGCTCAAAGCCGAAATCGAACGAATCCGCGACCAAATGGATCGCAGCCTATTCTCGTTTGGCGAATCAGGTTTGCGCGCCACAATGGATAAATTCTTTGTCGATGTAAACGGTTCAATTGCCAAATCAGCCGAGCAAGTGGCCGAAATTCAAGCGATGATGGTGGCGATGTACAAGAAATTCAGCGAAGAGCACGGCCTCGGCCAAGTGACGCCACCGCCGTTTTCAACGCTGAAATATCACAAAGAACTCGCGCGACTCGAAAAATCGTTCCACGAACATTTCAACACCGTTGGCAATCTACTCACGACCAGCCAAGGCCGCTTGACGCGCAAATTCTTCGAAACCGTAGCCAGCCGTGTAGTGTATGTGTTTGAAGTCGCCAACCGCGATGTGGAAAACTGGCTCAAAGCCGTGATGGCGCCGATGGAAACGCAAGTGCGCGAACATCAATTGCAATTGCGCCGCCGCCTTGAAAGCATCAAACGCATTCATAACGCGACCAATACCTTGGAAGATCGTATCCAAGAATTGGATGAAATGAACCGCCAGCTCAGCGACCAAATCGCTGAGCTGAACGGCAAATTGCGCCAAGTCTACGGCGCACTGCATGCAGAAATGCAGGAATTCGCCGCGAAAGCCGCTTAAGCTTTTGTAGTCCGAAACGAAAAACGCAGCTCGCAATGAGCTGCGTTTTTTATTGCAGTTTTTTTATTGCTATTGGGTTTCACGGCTTAATTGAACCATTTATTTCGTAACTGCTGCAGCTCGCCGCTTTTCTCTGCTGCTTGCAATGCGCCTTGAAGGCTTAAAAGCACCTTATTGGAAAGATGCTTTCCTGCGATCAGGTAAAAAGGCACCGTTTCTAAGGCGGGACTGGTCAGCCGAAATTGCTGGCTATTACCCAGCCTGCGCATTTCAGCCATCACCCCATAACGAGGGTAATAAAAAAAGCGCCCCCGCCCATGCTGGAGTTTTTTAAGGTTGATTTCTATGGTCTGCCCTGTGCTGTCGAGTGACAATCCACCTAGATTGCTTAGCCGTCCAATCGCAGAGCTGTCGTAATTGAGCAGGATAGTGCCCTGATTGCCAAGTAGCCGGATCTCATCCCATGATTGCGGTGAAATTGAATCTTGCGCACGCACGACCAACACAAAGTCCATATTGTACAAAACATGATTAATGTATTGAAAGCGCGCTTCACGTTCGGTGTTGCGAGTCAAAGCGCAGAGCAAATCTAATGTGGCATTTTCAACTTCGTGTTCGATGCGCTTTTGCGGCTGAAATCCGAGCGGATAGATAAATGCGAGTGAGGCATCTTTGCTGCTGAGTAACTTAAATAAATCGGGACAAAAACCTTTCATTTTATGTTGAGAGCTACCAATCCATTTGGGCGGCGAGTTTGCTTCAATGCCCACTCTCAAAGGCGCAACATGCGCTAGCTGGCTCGCGAGTAAAAAAAACATCAACGCTACGCATTTTTTCATTCCGCTACAGTCCTACTCGTGAGGTGTCTCAAATTATAGCCTTGCGTGACATTCATACAAGGAATTATGAGGCATGATGGCATTAACGGACACCTTCAATCCTGTAAAATTGGAGTTTGGAGGTAGTTCATGAGCAAGATCCCAAGAGCACGCTATACACCCGAGTTTCGCGCTGAAGCGGTTAAATTGGTTTTAGAAAAAAACAT
>CAUOZE010000041.1:0-29581 GCA_963508915.1 uncultured Deefgea sp. | reverse complement strand
CGTCAGGTGGCGGAGTTGCAAGTGCGTGCGGCGATCCTAAATCGCTTCTCGCAACTGGGCACGCCGACGACGGTGCGCGTGGGATAAATCCGTCTGGGGTTTGGGGTAACTTACCCTCTTGCTGATTTATGCAACAAAGCCCCAAAGTAGGGGACCGAGGATTTTTTGATACATGTTGTCTCTTCCTTATTATTTCAACAATGTACCAAAATCGCACCCTAAATGGGGTAATAGTTATTGAAACTTATCGATTGATCAGATTGAAGCATCACAGATGCCTATAGATTCCAATCTACAAAATTTAATTTAGATCCAGTGTTCTTTGCAAATCCGTAATCGCAGTACTGAGCTGATCTTGGAAGTGCGCTTCAGCCAGAAGCGTGCTCGATACATCTTCTAGGCCATCTTGGATGATGGTCATCAGCGCGGTTTCTTGTCGCTCGGTCAGTTCTAAACCGACAAATGCCAGCTCGACCTTCATCATGACATTGTTTAAAATAATCGATGCCGAGGCACGGCCGGTGCGTTGCATTTCATCGATATTGGCCAAGGTGGTGGTGAGGTTTTTAATGGTGCTATCGATCGCGCTGCCTCGTTGCGATGATTGGTTAGAGGTATTGATCGCTTCAAGTCGATTTTCTACGGCTTCAATCAACATGGCTAGGTGATCACGTAAGCGACCACAGCGATCTGGATCATCAACCGGCATATTGGAAATTAAGCAACGCACGTGCGGGTAGGTGATCGACATGCGGGTTTTAAATTGCGTAATTCGATCCATTTTGGCCATATGCTGCACGACCGAGATTTCAAGTTCGGTCGCTGGCCCGCGAGCATTGAGCGCGAGTGTTTGCCCTGCAGGTAATAAAAACTCAACAACGCTTTCCACCTCAAACATGGCTAAGGCTTTTAGTGTGGCATTGGCCAGCTCAAGTGGTGTTTTGCTTTGATTGAAAAACTTGATTCCTTCGAGCATCAAGCCAGTTTCGCTCATGCTGGTCATCGCCAGCATGGCAGTGTTCGTAGCGTATTGAGCTTGTGATTTAAGCTGAGCGCGTTCGCCAATTAGTTTGAGTACATTCGCGATTTTGGCTTCAAGCACTTTGGGATTGATGGGTTTTAGAACGAAATCTTCACCGCCGACTTCAAAACCGCGCAAGCGATCTTCGATGCCATCGAGTGCTGATAAAAACAGAACCGGCGTGTCGTTAATATCAAAATCATCTTTGATTTGCCGACATAATTCATAGCCATCCATTTCTGGCATTTGAATGTCCGTTAGTATCAGTTCAGGACCCTTGCTGCGCAATAGCTCTAGCGCAATACTGCCTGATTCTGCGGTGATGACTTTGCATGTTTCACTGAGCGCTTCATAAATAAAATCGAGCATGAATTCATCATCATCAACGACCAAAACCAACGGTTTAGCAAAATCATTCATTTTCTAAGTCCTTCCTAGTCTGTTAGTTTTTTATATTTTTTACTTAGGGATATGGCTTTCCCAAGCGTTTTTCCATGGCATCAATTGTTCGGCAGGCATGGGGCGAGCGACGAAATAGCCTTGCACTTCGTGGCAACCAATTTGAACAATTAAATTCCAATCGGCTTCGGTCTCAACGCCTTCGGCAACGAGATTGAGTGAAAATTGTCGACCTAGATTGGCACTGTGTTCCAAAATGCGCTGTGCTGAGCTATTCGTACTTGCGCCACGTACAAATGCACGGTCTATTTTTAGTTCGGTAAATGGCGTTTGCATAAGATGCTCCATCGTCGAAAAACCGGTACCAAAGTCATCAATCGACAGACCAAATCCTTTAATTCTTAAGCGCGTTAAGATATCCAAACTCAACACATAATCGTGCGAAAGCTGGGTTTCAGTGACTTCCAGTGTGATCGCGCTGGGGGAGATGTCGTGCTCTTGCAGTATTTTTTCAAATTGCTCTGGTAGCTCCAGTCGAGTCAAATTATCCATTGAGACATTGACTGACAATTTGAGCGTGTGACCTTGTTCTTGCCAGATTTTGAGTTGGCGTACCGCTTGCCGTAGAACACAAAATGTAAATTCATCAATCAGTCCTAATTCCTCAATGGCAGGAACAAACGCAATTGGCCCTAGCATGCCTCGAGTCGGGTGGTGCCAGCGAGCGAGGCTTTCTGCGCCGATGACGCGACGTTCTTGCGTGCTGACTTTGGGTTGGTAATACAGCTCAATCGCGTCGTTGGCCAAGCCCCAGCGTAATTCGGTTTCATTCAGCTCTAGCTCAACCGTTGTGTATTCATTGGCAGGCGGGATGCCATTGCTGATGGGCTTGGTCAGCAGCTTGGTGAGCACATCGGATTTAACTGGTTTGCTTAAGGTTTCGCCTAATTTCAGCCCGAATGATTGTGCGAGCCGCTCGGTGGCTTTGAGCACTTGCTCATCCATCCCTGACAAAATCGCAATAGCACCACTGTATTTGAGCTGTCCTAATTCACGCAGAAAAGCGACGCCATCCATATCGGGCATTTGTAGATCACATAGAATCCAGTTCGGTTGCGTGGCTTGCTGAGCGAGGTAGGTTAGTGCATCGCGCGCTTGTGTAAAGCTGGCCAGCTCAGTTACACCGATATTGGCAAGCTGTTGTTGCATCACTTCCAGCATAAATTGATCATCATCGACCAGCACGATGCTCAGACTACTGGTGAGCGGGTCTGAGTGGCTTGTGTTGCTCGTGGTGTTCGGTTTAGCGTCAATTAAACCGAGTTGACCAAATTGTTTGCAAGTATCCTCAAAAAGGCTATCTGCCGCTTTGATCTTGATATCAAATTCTTCTGGCGGTATATCCAGGGAGTCTAATTCGGCTAGCTGTTGCCCCAAGGCCATGGCGCCGATAGTGCGAGCGGTCGATTTGAGTTTGTGGCACTCAAGGGCAATGGTTGCATATTGTGCCGATTGATAGGCCAGCTCGATTTGCTGTCTGCCTTTTTCATAAGCGCTGAGAAATTTAGCGATGTAATTGCGCTGCCGTTCAGTGTTGTCACCGAGCATCGATTGCAATACGGTCAGATCAACGAGCTCGTTTTGCTTAGGCTCGATGATTTCTGCCGCAGGGTTGGGGACTTCATTTAGGCAATGCAGTAAAGCGCGGTAAAGATCGGCAACGTTGATGGGCTTTTCAATGAAATCATTCATCCCTGCTTCTGTGCATCGCCTTTGATCCTCAGTGGAGACATTCGCGGTCATTGCAATAATCGGGATTTGTCGCCAGTTTGGATTTTTTCGGAGCGTACGGCAGGCGGTGAGGCCGTCCATATTTGGCATTTGCACATCCATCAAAATGGCATCAAATTTGATCTTTTCAGCCAATTTGACCGCTTCAACCCCATCATTAGCAATGACTACCGCAATGCCTAGTTCTTGCAACAACTCGGTACTAATTTGCTGATTAAATGGGTGGTCATCAGCCAGCATAATACGCTTGCCAATCAGGCTGGTGAGTTGTTGTGGGTCAACCGGTGTTACGGGCTTGTTGAGTGAAGCATCCGCGGCGGGCAGTAAAATGCAAAAACAGAACTCACTCCCTTGGTTTGGCACGCTGCGTATTGTGATTTTGCCACCCATTAAATTGACGATTTGCTGGCTAATTGCCAGCCCGAGTCCTGTGCCGCCATATTTGCGGGTGGTTGAATTGTCCGCTTGTTGGAAGGACTGAAATAGCTTGCTTTGTGCCTCCTCGCAGATGCCGATACCACTGTCTTTGATTGAAAAACAAACCTTGCCATTTTCGCCGTGATGCAGCGATAAATGAATATCACCTGCTGGTGTGAATTTAATCGCATTACTCAATAAATTGAGTAAAACCTGTCTTAGACGCAACTCATCACCGATACATCGCGTAGGGAGCTTGTCGCAGAGCTTAAGGTGCAGATGCAGCCCTTTATGTTCCAGTTGGGCTGAAAGTAGTTCGAGCAGATTGTTGACGAGTTCTGCTAGGCTAAATTCGTGAGAATCCAGCGTGAGTTTGCCCGCCTCGATTTTGGAATAGTCGAGAACATCGCTGATGACGCCCAATAAGTGAGTGCCAGATTGCTCAATCTTTTGTAGGTAATCGCGCTGTTTATCACTGAGACCCGTACGCAGCGCTAAATGGGTCATCCCTAAAATACTATTGAGTGGTGTGCGAATTTCGTGGCTCATATTGGCCAAAAATGAACTTTTGGCTTGACTGGCTTGCTCGGCTTGTTGTTTGGCTACGACGAGTTCTTGGGTGCGGCGTTGCACCCGTAGTTCTAAAGATTCAGCTAATTGCAGTAGGTTGTCTTCATAAGCAATGCGTTCGGTAATGTCCCGTACCATCGCGGTATAAATCGGTACGCCGTAATTGTCGGAGTACGAAATGGAAATCTCGACGGGAAATGTCGTGCCATCGGCGCGTAGCCCTGCGACTTGAAGCGTGGCTTTGCCAGCCATCTTGCGGGTTTGATCACCTTCGGCGGCAAATGCATGCATGTGTTGTCGATGTTGTGCAGCCACGCTCATTGGAATCAGCGTTTCAATGGGCGCACCTAGGATTTGATGGGTGGGAAAGCCAAACATGCGCTCTGCAGCACGATTAAACAGAATGATATTAAATTCGGCATCGGTGGTGATGATGGCGTCCATCGCTGCATCAATCATTCCCGCAAATTGGGCACGACTCGAGTGTAGCTTGTGTTCGCTGGCTTTGAGTTGGGTGATGTCGTTAATACTGACTGGCACGTGGCGCGCTTCGTCCAGACTTTGTGGGATTGGAAAAGAAAGTATGGTTTGAATTGGCACGCCTTGCAAGGTGATCATATTCACTTCGCTGTGGAATTCGAGATCTTTGCGCCAGAACGCGCATAGCTCTTGTCGAACGACTTGCTCGGTTCCTTCGCCAAATAAACGCGTAAAGCTGTGTAAAAATTCAGCTTTCTCGTGACTGCCAAATAATTTCAAGGTCGCTGGATTGACGTCAATGACCTGAATTAAATCCATCATTTGATACGCAGCCGCTGGATTTTTTTTCAAGTAAGCGGGGAGGTCGCTTATCCCATTGGCGCGCAATTCATCAAGGTGTTGCAAGAGCTGTGATTGATCTTGATTCAAGATCGAAATCCCTGTGTTATCAAATAATTGGTGATAGATTTGCTCGCGTTCTGTTATTGCCCTTTGTTGTTGAAGCTGTGCGCTTAAGTCAATCAGAGTGACTAAGTGATCCCCTCCCCAGTCGGTGTGTAAGGGCGAAGCACTGGCTAAAATGTTGATGATGTTGCCATTTTTGTCATGGGTGTAGACTTCTAGTGGTTCAAAATCTTGGCCACTGGTTTGAGCCTGATCAAGTCGAGCATGCCATTCTTGGCACGCCCATTTACGATAGGCATGGTCTGGGTGGGCGAGTGACCACCATGTCGCGATGCAAGGTATATCGAGCAAGGTATAGCCGAATAAGTCGGTAAACGCGGTGTTGAGGTAGGTAATCTCAAGTGCAGGGTTGGTAATCACCATCGGAATCGGGGTCGCCGCCATGATGGCTTTCAAAGTCTGTTCGGTTTTGTTTTTCTCTTGCTCTGCTTTTCGTAAGGCACTGACATCGCGCCATACCGAATGCGATAAAACAATCTTTCCATCTTCATCGCGAACGGCCTTACTACTGAGCAAGACATCGAGTATCGCTCCATTCTTGCTTTGAACTTGGAGCGGAATATTCTGTACTTCGCCGCTGATGAGATAGCGCGGCAATATTTCTGATTGCACTAATTGAGCAGAGTCTGGGGTATATATTTCTAGCGCACTCTTACCAAGCACTTCTGCTTTATACATGCCTAGTTTATTGAGTAAAGTCTGGTTGCAGTTAATAATCAGCATGGTATGTGGGTTGATGCTAAGTAGCATATCTGGCGATTGGTCATAATTTTCTTGTAATTGCTGCCGAGTTTGCTCCAGTAGTAATTCGCGCTGGCGGCGCTCGGAGATATCACTGATAAAGCCTTCGATAAACAAGAGCTGCCCGTTTTGATCGTAGATTCCGTCGGCTTGATCCCAGACCCATTTTTCGCTGCCATCGGCCGTGAAGATTCGATATTCATTACTGCAATGCAGTTGGTGAGCAATATTGTGTTGGCATTTTGCCCGTAGCCAGTCCACATCATCAGGGTGGATCAGATCGCGGAGGGTGATGATGCGTTTTTCGATCAAGTCCTCGGGTGAATAGCCTGTCAACGCTAAACTACCCTCCGTGCAATATTCCAAAGTCCAATCGGCATCATTCTTGCATCTGTAAGCCATGCCGGGGATATTCCGGAGTAAATGAGCGAATCGCTGTTCGCGCTCGCTGACTTGTTGGCTTAATTTATTCAGTGTGGTGAGGTCTTCTACCTTGCCAATGTAGTGAGAGAGTCGACCTTGTGGATCAATTTGGGGCGTCGCTTGTGACAAAACATGGCGGATTTCGCCATCCGATAACAAAATGCGAAATGTCATTTCAAATGGCGCTTGTTGTGCCAAGGCCTTTTGCCACGTTTCGAATACGGTGGCTTGATCATCGGGGTGAATACTGCGTGCCCAGCCCGAGCCGAGGCTTTCCGCGTGGCTGAGTCCAAATAGCATTTGCCAAGCGCGATTGGTGTCGCAACACAATCCAGTGGCATCGGTGATAAAGACCCCTGCCGGAATAGCGTCTAGCCATGCAGGAATAGCAAATGGATTATTTGAATTATTCATTTCCAACGCACGTTATTTTGATGGACTTTTGTAATTTAGTGTATGGCTGGAGTAATTGCTCGCTTTATTACTGAAATAAATTCATCGCTAGTGCTATTTTGCCGCTGCAGGCGTAAATGATGTGCCCTAGTGAACGCGATGACGGGTCGAGGCTTTGGTGCTTTGAATTTGAAAAAACGGCCCTAGGGCCGTTTTATGGATATATGTTGCTAGGCATTATTTAGCAATGTCTGTACGCTAATACATTAGCCGAATAGCTTGCCTTTCAATAGGCCCATTGCTGCGCCCATTAAATCTGGATTACCTGCTTCAACTTCACCATTCGGTGTAAGGCCGTTGATCAATTGTGGCAAAAGTTCAGAAATTTGTCCTGCAGCGGCTTGTGGATCAACGCCGAATTTTTCTGCCACTGATGCCACCATATCGCTACCGAGTACCGATTCAATTTGCTCGGCAGAGATGGGCAAGTTTTCGCTATTTGAAACCCAAGATTGAGCAACTTCACCTAGACCACCTTGTTGGAATTTTTCCAGCAGACCAGACACTCCGCCTTGTTGTTCAAGCAGGCCAGCCAATGCCCCCATGCCGCCTTCTGCATTGTTACCACCCAATAATTGGCCGGCTAAAGAATCGAGTAAACCCATGATGTTTTTCCTGTGAATGAGTCATTGATTGACAATTAAATACTGTCGCATCGGCTTTTGACCTTGGCGAATATTCTTATTTAGCTTGTCAAGAATGGCAAGTTAAATTTCAGCTTTGCGTATGAGCAGTTTTTCAAACTCGGTACTGGATTGTGGTCGGCTCAGTAAAAAGCCTTGCGCATGATCGCAGTTGAGTTATTGCAGAAACGCTAACTGTTCGGGGGTTTCTACGCTCACACCGTATTGTTCTGCATAAAGCAATAATTGCAGCCAGCGTTGTAACTGCCGCCGCCCCAAAATAGTAATGGCTTGGTGAATACTGCGCGCTGGCGTGGCATTGCCCATGCCAACTGAGTTGACCAACTTGAGCAGATTCAACATCAATTGGGGTGCTTTAGTGAGCGTAGTTTCAAGCGTAGTTGTTTCAGCATCACTGACAATGATGCTCAATAACTCAAGCAGTACCGGTTTACTGGGATTTGCGGAATGTGTGCTGGTGCTGGCAACGGTGTACCAATTCCCGCAGGCCATATCTAAGTTATTGAGTTTTTTGAAGTAGCTGGCTTGTTGAATTTGAAAATACAGTTGCCCAGTATTTGGCAATACGATGCCATTTTCTGTTACTTCCACTTGGGTGATGGCCTCACTGAATTTCTGCTGATGATCACTTAAAGCAAAGCAATGCAGCGCGCCTAATTCTTGATTCAGTAGTGCGGCGTCCAATTGATCTGCATACGCTGCTGCATCATGGGCGAAAATACCGCTCCAGTGCTGCTGTTGATTCCATGCTAGTTCAAACACAATCATGATGTGATTCTCAAAAGACCCATACTTAAAACTAGGCTTTGGAATGGTTTAGGGCAAGCTGATGTCTCTGTTTGATGTGTAATGTGGCGAAGTCATGAGTGTCGGTGATGTAATATTTTTAGCTATGCTTTGAGTTGTAGGGGATGGACAAGGCAAGCGCTGAAATTAATACCAAGAAAATAGACTACGCTCACGTTAGAATCAGTTGCTAGCTCAATACTTTATTGAACTTTACGTTTTAAATACGTACAGAATTGATTTTTTCTGGCTAAGATAAAATGGTCGTCGCCATTAGGCGCGCAACATAAGTGAAATATCATGATTAATGCATACAACAAACCGGTCGGCGTTATCGACGACGACGAAGCGCTAGACATTGTCGGTTCAGCTGTTTTGAAACTATGGGATGCGGTGGATGATTTGTCGCGTTTGCGGCCTGCGCATACCCCTGATTACCATGTCACCATTTTTGGTTCGGCACGAATTGAAGATAATACGCCCGCCTATGAAGCTGTGAAACAACTGGCGGCACAGCTGGCTGCGATGGGTTGCCGGATTGTGACAGGCGGCGGCCCTGGCTTGATGCAGGCTGCCAATGAAGGTGCCAGTAAAGGTGCGCCGAATCGGCCAGAAGCATCAGTTGGGATTCGAATTGATTTGGATTTTGAGCAAAATGTGAATGATTTTGTCGGTCGCGTATTTGAGCACAAAACCTTTTTCTCGCGCTTACATCATTTCATTATGCGCTCGAACGCATTTATTGTGACACCGGGCGGCATTGGTACTTTGCTGGAATTGTCGATGGTGTGGCAATTGATTCAAGTACGCAAACTGTACGACACACCGATTATTTTGGTCGGTGAAATGTGGCAGGAGTTGGTCGATTGGGCGCAGCATTATATGGTCGACAATAATGCCGGTTTGGCGAACCCTGTTGATATGCAGATTCCGATTGTGGTCGATACGATAGAAGATGCCATTCATTTGATTCGTGAGCATCATGAGCGGTGGCAAAAAACCGATCGAGAACTCAATCCTTCGCGGACCTCACCCCCGCGCTGAATTTGAGTATTCAATCGATCATATGGAAAAAGCCTCGATTTCTTGACTAGAAATCGAGGCTTTTTTTGTGAAGATCGTGTGGTTTTTTATTGTGTGGGTGATTTGAGCTGGCCAATCAGGCTGCGCGCCATCACTGCTAGCACGCCGACCGCCAAGATCAACGCCCCCCAAAGTAACCATTTTTCTGTTGAGCAGGATCGCTTTGTGTTGTTGGATTGGGATTGAGTACCGCACTGGCTACGCTTGCATTCGCAATAACGCTGCTGGGGGTAAGTAGTAAATCCACTTCGCTTTGCGCCGCACTGACGATGGTTTTATTGCCGTAGGCTAGTGTAAACGGATGATCGCCACGTGCGACAAAGATCAGCGTGCTGGGTGTCCAGCCCATTTCAATCTTAACTTGACCGTTGCCGACGCCACCACCTTGGGTATCGAGTTGTAGCTTCCATTCCGTGTGGCCGTTTGGGCTAAACATGGCTGGGGTATTGTTGAGCTCAACGGTGTTACGCATCAGTCGGTATAGTACCCCTTGCCAGCGAGACTGCCATGCCGCATCGCTACGTGGGCGCGAATAAAGCTGTGCCCGTACCACCGTATTCACTTCTGGTAATGAGATACGCATTTGATCGACGGGCGTGGCGGTCAGCGTATTAAAGAATAGCGCGCCTTGCTCAGACTTGCTGATGTGGGCGGTTTGCCATTCATGCGGTGTTTGTGTTTTTCCCTTATGCAAACCCACATCGACCGACTGTAATTGTGGTGCGCCGTCCGGCCAGCTTAGACGCAGATATTTGGCGTTCGTGTTGGGGAGTACCAGCGTCTGCTGCGCGAGTTGCTGATTTTGGTATTGCAGCTTAAGGACATTGCCGCGTTGCAGCTCACGCCATTGCTGCAAATCATCGCTAGCCTCAATCATAACCGTGCCGCTGTATTCTGGATTTTGCCAAGCAAAGGTGATGCTGCTGAGCGGTGTTTTGATCTTGCTGGCATCAACGAGATAAGTAACGATGTCTTTTTGCAGCGCTTGTTGTGTGATTTGCAACAGGCTGCCATCGGGGTTGCGCTGTATTTGCGTGCGACTTCCTGCTGTGCTTTGCTGTTCGGTTTGTGGAAAAAAGGGCAGCGGTACCGCTTGCTGCTTGGCTTCGATAGCGGATGGAGTGCGTAAAGTGTACGGCACTAATTCACCGGCAGCATTAAACACCCGCAGATCGCCCAAATCGCTGCGTTGGCTGTGTTGATAGACGTCCAAGGGCAGACTCAGTTGATATTGCGCGTCACCGCTGGGGGTGATGAGGCTTTGGCTGTAATGAAAATCAGCGGGTGTCGGATTACCCCAAGCCGCAGAACTAAGTAGCGCGAATAAAAGCCAGCTGCGCATTATGACTCCTCCGAAGTGGCCGCATTACGCGGTGGTAACGGTGAAAAATAGCCGATCAGCAGCAGCAAGATACCAACACCAATAAACGCCACAATGCGCTCAATGCCGCTAATGCGAGAGAGGTCAAATATAAACAATTTGATGACTACGACCGATAGTAGTGCCGCGCCAACAAGCCATAAAATGCGCTCAATACGGCGCGTTGCAGTCAGCATGAGCGCGAGGGCAATTAGCGTCCAGAAGATTGTTAAACTCATTTGTACCAACATCGAATCGGCCAAGGCGTCGATTTGATAAGGAATATGTTGCGTGTGGTGTAGCGTTCGCAGCAAAACCGCATTGAGCCAAACAAAGATCGACACGCCTGCACCCGCGGACATCAAGGTATTGGGCCACGCAAATTCAAGCCATTCGTCTTTGCAGCGCATGAACCACATCGCCAAGATGCCGATCGTAAGCCATTGCATGATGTCGATTGGGTTAAGCAGTGGCAAATAAGGCAGCGGTGCCATATTGCCATCGGCAAACGCGCTATAAATTCCCCAAATCCAGAGAAAACCGCAAACAGGTAGTGGACCAATTGCCCAGTAAACACGGCGGTAATCGTTGATCGGCCAGCGCTGGCCTAATTTCAAGAGTAAGAAAATAGCCGAACTGAACGCCAACGGCCATGCTGTGAGAGACCAAGTTCCTTCGGGTATATGGCTGTAGATTAATAAATATAATTCATGGGCTAATATACCCATGCCTAGCCATAGGCTGATGAGATGCAGGCCTTCATTCAGCGTCTGTGGGCTGTCATCATCATGACGCCATAATAGCCAGACATTGGCGGCAATCGCGAACGGCCAGATGACGTGATTAAAGAAGTAACCATTGTGGTTGAAGGCAAGCAGTACCAACGCCAATGGCAAGGCTTGCGCTGGCCAACGCGCGGCCAGCCACTGGCTGCGTTGCCAAATAAAGCTAAACATTGTGCTGGTGAAAACAGCCAGTACGACGAAGGCCGGGTTTCGCTGTGGATAGTCGATGAATCGTTGTATTTCATTGCTGTGGCTACTGATCCACCATAACAAGCCCCAAGCGCCAAGAATCCACCCCGCAGCGTGGAGTTTGGATTGATAGCGCAGCCAAAAATCGCTGTCTGTTTTATGTAATTGCCAGCCGCAAAAGAGCCCCGCCAGCGCCAGCATCAGGCCGCCGATGTAGTTGCCGTTTAAAATCGGCATACTATTTTGCAGGTGCATGCCAGCCATAAAGGCAAGATCGGCGAAAAATTGCAATGCTAAGCCAAAGAAGAGTGCCAAACGACGTTGTTGACGCAAACTCAGCCACACCACGCCAGCACCTTCCAGTGCCCAAATCGCCGCGCTGACATTGCCATCGAACGCCAGTGGAATCGCCAATGTGGCAAAGATAATCCCCAGCGCCAATAAGGATTCCAGCATCAGTTTCAAGCGTGGATTGTGTTGGCGGATTAAAAATAGTCCTAAACCCAAATAAAACAGTGCCAAGGCGACGGCTGAAAACGCAAGGCCATATTCGATGCCCTGCATTAGTTTGGCCAGTAAGCCAAAACTCACAATGGGTGTACCAAACACCAGCGTGCCATCCACGGGCGATTTGATTTCGCAATCTTGGCGCAGCGCATAGAGCACGCTGATGCCGACATAAAACAAGAAAAATAAAATCAGGAAAGGGAGGGTGCTGGCAAGTAAATCGGGATGATAAGACAGCGCGCCCCAAAAAGTCGCTATCGAGAAAGTGAAGATGAATCCAAGCAAATTGAGTGGTCGCCACGCTTTAAACCAAGCCATGCCAAAAATACCCGCGTTTAAAATCGCGTAATAACTAAACAACATCACATGGCTGCCGCCACCGGCTGAGGTGAGAATCGGCGCCAAAAAACCACCAATAATCCCCATTACCGCCAGCGAGCGCGCATTTTGTAAAATTGCTAGCGTGGCAGAGAACGCACCAATAGCGACGAGTAGGCTGAGCGCCAACCCTGCTGGTACCAGTTGATAGAGCTTGAGCGCGCCAAAGATGGTCATATAAAGAATACCAATCCCGCCGCCTTGCATAATCAGTGCGTAGCCTGATTTTTTGTCACGCAGTCGCCAGCCGATGACCAGTAATGCCATCGCACCTGCCGCCAATCCCACAAGGCGATATTCAATCGGCAGCATGCTATTGTCCGCTGCGTATTTGAGCAGGAAGCCGACACCAAAAAATAAAATCAAAATCCCGACCCGTACCACAGTATTGCCGCCTAGCAACCATGCTTTGGCTTTAGTAAACAATTCTTCGACGATATTGGGCGCGGCAGGCTCTGCGGGGATGGGGCGAGCTGGTGCTGGGCGTGGATTTGTAAGGGGTTGAATCGGCTTGGCAACAGGCGAGGGTGCAATGATTGGCTGAATGGACTCCACGCTAAGGCGGGACTCCTCTGGCGTTGCTATTGTGGCTGTCGCTTGCCCTGAGCGAAGTGCTTGTACTTCCTGCTCTAGTTTTTGTACCCGATTTTGCAGATGAATAAATTGTTGCTGCAATGATATAGGTGGCGCTGTTGATATCGCTTTGGTTTTGCTGCGATTTTGGCTGTCAATCAAATGCCCGATGGCGCCGCCAATTGCGGCCATCAGCAAAGCCGTTGGCCATTCATCCAAGCTCCAGCCAAAAGCAAAGCCTACCACTAACAAGAACAACCGCAGCATAACGCACACCTTAAAGTCTCCGTGGTGTCATCATAATGTATTTATTACAGCACTTGTTATGATCTAGTTGGCTATGTGCAGGTGAGGCAGAAGTCCTCATGTTTGAGGTTAATCGCTCGACAATAAAAAAGCCCCAACAAGTTGGGGCTTTAGATAGTTACATGTACTGCATGAGACTTGCTCGATTATTTGCGAGCGTTACCCATTGCTTTAGACAATGTTGCATTGCTGTCATCACCATCGAGAGACCAGCTAAATACACCGCCGTTCAAGCCTTTAGATTTAGCATAATCGATCTTAGTTTGAATGACTTCTGGCGTGTCGTAAGACCAGAAGTTAGTGCCATCAAACTTGTACGATTGCTTAGTCACTGGGTGAACATAAACAGTACCAGGTGCATTTTTCAGTACTTTGTAGTCTTCGATACCTTTTTCATAAGTACCGCGAGCTGCATTCGTTGTTTTTTGGTATAGACCGTTGTTTGCATTGGTTACACCAGTCCAGCCACGGCCATACTTAGGAATACCAACAACCAGTTTCTTCGGATTCACACCAGCTTGCAACAATAGATCCACTGCATCAGCGGTATTGTAGAAAGACACTAGACTGCGATCGCCGTAGCACTTGTCTTCTGGTTTGCCTGAGCATTTGTAGCTAGGGCTAGCTGGATCAGGATACAAGTGAGACTGGAAGTCAGTCGGTCCTTGTGCATTCCAACCACCGTTGTAGTCATAAGTCATCAAGTTGATCCAATCGAGGTAACGAGCATACTCACGTGGCTCAGTCATTTCGATCTTATCGCGACCTACACCGATTGCAACGGTCAACAAGTATTTCTTATTATTTGCTGCTGCCAATTCATCCAATTGCTTGCGGAACTCAGCCAACAGCAATGTGTTGTTGCGCTTGTCATCTGGCGATACCGTGTTGTAGCCAACACCTTGTACACCTGGGAATTCCCAGTCGATATCAATACCATCAAAGATGTTTGGTGCTGAGCCTGGGCCACCGCGGCCATCTACAACTGGCAAGTTACCTTTGATGTAGATGTCGATACAAGATTTAACCAGCTGTTTGCGCAACGCATCGGTTTTCGCTGCTTCAGAGAACCATTTAGACCAAGTCCAGCCACCTAAAGAGATGAATAATTTAGTGTCTGGGAATTTTTTCTTGTACGCTTGGAGTTCACGGAAGTTACCAGCGAGTTTGTCATCCCACTTGATCGTGTCCGCAGCATCTACGCGACGTTTCGCTGTTAAGCCCATGTCAGCCCAAGCATCGCCACCATCACCTGCACCACCCTCAAGCTTGTTGATGATACCGCATTCGTAGCCGCCATTTTTCGGATAGATATTACCGAATGCGTAGTTGATGAAGGTCAGTTGTTGAGCAGCGCCAGAGCTAATGATGTCTGCTACTTGGTAGTCACGGCCATACACGCCCCACTGAGTGAAGTATGAGCCGACTTGAGCTGTCGTTGGTGCAGGGATTTCTTGGCCAGGCGCTAAAGTTGGAATCGCGGTTGGAGTTGGGGTTGGAGCAACTGTTGGTGTTGGGGTTGCGCCGATTGGTGTCGCTGTTGGGGTTGGTGTTGCAGTTGATGTACCGCACTCACCTACGTATTTCCATGGGCCCCATTGATCTGTGGTCGAAGGCGTATTGCCTTGAGTCCACCAGTTCGCAGTGAATTTCTTGCCATTATAAGCAACTGTCGCGCCACCGTTGTAAGCAGTAGCAGAATTCCACGCCGCAGTCGTGCCACATGACTGTGGTGGTGCAATTGGTGTGGTGGTTGGCGTTACTACTGGGCCAGATGTTGGGCTAGGTGTTGCAACTGGCGTTGCTGTTGGCGCCAGTGTAGGTACTGGCGTTGCTACTGAGCCTGAAGCGACTTTCCACAATGTTGGCGTTGAGGCTGGATTCCAGTTAGCACCAACGTGAGCCGTGTGAGTAACCAAAGCTTGATAGTTTTGGCCAGAGTAAGAAACTACTGCACCTGCATTGTAAGTTGTCCCTTCTTTCCATGCATCTGCAGCGTAGGAAAAGCTAGCTACTGCCATCATTGCAACAGGGATTACGGCTACAGCAAAACGATTAAAGTGTGACATTCGGGTCTCCATCCTTTTGTTAGTTTTGGTATTGCTTGCACAAATTAATTGGTACTAAATTTTGTCTTGGATACTGTCAATAAATTGAAAGTATTGGGTCTCTCTCCACTGCTATATATGCATCTCAGTCATAGCTGAGCTGTCGTTGTCATCATTAATTTCCAAAATGAAATTCGTGTCAATACTTTTTTTTAGAAATTCTTGACCGCGAAAGAGGGCGATTTGATATCGCCTTGAAAACTACAAATGACGTTTTTTCTTCAGTTGTGCTCTGCAGCATTATTATTGATCTTGGTTTAAAATTTGAGTTTATATGGGGTTTTTAAGTGGTGCACTGCAATATTAGCATTTTTTGATGTAGCTATTTTTGATAGTACATGTAGTATTGAGGATTAAAACTACAATCAAAATCTGTGGTTTTTGTATTGATGTGAAAAAAATCACAAAGGCTATTTTTGTTTAGATTTCACCTTGCTTTCTTTATTATTTAATTTTTGTAATTTTTTTGCTTGTAATCTAATAGAGAAGCTTGGTTGATTATTGAGGATGGCATGTCAGGAAGTGGTATTAGCAAGTTTGTTATTCAAGATGGACGGGTTCATATCAATTAGGTTGCTACTGCTGTCCGCGCTTGTTACTGCTGTTGCGCTAAGTTTTTCCCAAATTTGTATTTCGATATAGAGTTCGAAGTCATATTCCCAATATCGTTCATAGGGCACTAGGTGATCGTTATTTGGTAAACCAAACGTATTGATCAATTCGTCCAATTCACTCAGCAAATAGATTTTTTCAAAATAAGGTTTGTCGGCGCGACTGAGCGCTATAAAACTATCAGGGAAAGTGATTGAGGTGGTTAAAGGGTTGAGCTCGGCAAGCTTGATTGTGAGCGATTGATGATGTGCATTGAGATCTTTAAACCATTCTGAGGCGCCAAGAACTAAGTAGCTTGGGTGTTCAACTTGGGGTTGACCACCGCGCGCGATAAACAATTCGCGCAAACGCTGCTCGATGACTTTACGCTTTTGGATGTAGTCTCGCCCATATCGACGGCGATAGCTTGGCTCTGATTGATACCGCGTTAGAAGTTCTAAAAAAAGTGGGTCTTCATCTGCGAGCGGGAGTTCGGATAAACTTTTGAATGGCCCCTGTTCTGCTAGGTAATAGTGGGTTGCGAAATCAGGAGTATTTATATTTATTTTGGATGTTTTCTTTGTGTAAATATTTATTGTTTTTATGTTGTAAAAGTACAACGTTTTTTTGTGCTAGGCGCGTAATATGACTCACATGGAACGCGACTTGAACACGCTACCAGACGAGAGAACCACCCGATGCCCCATCCTGAACAATGGGGCATTTTTACGTCTATCGAATATGTAAATCAATTTGATTGGCCGAAAAAATGCCGCCCGGTTCAGGGCGGCATTGATTTGATTAAGAGCGATTACTTCAGTTTGGGCTTTTCTTTGTTCAACATCAGTTGTTGAACTTTGAGTACGCTCAGTGCCTGCTGCAATTGATAGTCAGATTTAGATACTAATTCGCGAGGGTTTTCATCCGCTTCCGTTTCACTTGCATTGGTCTTCGTAGGTTTTTTGGTATCAACCTTAACTGGTGCAGGCGTTGCAGTCACTTTCCCTGCATTTTTGTCAGTCGGATTATCCAAATGTTTGCCTAGATCAGCTTCACGCATACGGAAAGGGCTTTCTTCTTTGCCGCTGAGGGTTGCATCTTCTACGATAATATCAGGGGTAATGCCCTTGGCCTGAATAGATCTACCGGCTGGAGTAAAATACCTAGCAGTGGTGAGTTTAAGAGCGCTCTTCTCGTCAATTGGCAGGATCGTTTGTACTGAACCTTTGCCAAATGTTTGCGTTCCCACCACTAAGGCACGTTTATGGTCTTGCAATGCGCCAGCCACAATTTCAGAGGCCGATGCTGAGCCACTATTGACTAGTACCACTAAAGGCACTGTTTTCACTTCGGGCGGCAAGTTTTTGAAAAAGTCTTTTTTGCTATCGCGTTGATAGAACTGTGGGCTCGCAGTGAGCTTGACTTTCGAATCGGCAACACGGCCCTCGGTGTAAACCACTAGCGCATCGTTGGGTAAGAAGGCGGCAGAAACACCCACTGCACCATCAAGCAAACCACCCGGATCGTTACGTAAATCGAGTACGATGCCTTTTAGTGGTGCCTTGTTTTCTTTGTACAGCGCTTCAATCGCTTCGCCTAGTTTTTCAGAGGTATGCTCTTGGAATTGCGTAACGCGAATATAGCCATAGCCAGGCTCAGCGAGTTTGTACTTCACCGACTGAACTTTAATAATGGCGCGTTTGAGTGTCACCACAATCGGCTTGCCTTCGCCTTTGCGCAACAGGGTCAACGTGACCGGCTCACCCACTTTGCCGCGCATTTTTGAGACCGCTTCATTCAGCGAGAGTCCTTGGACTTGGATATCGCCAATTTTGACGATGAAGTCGCCCGCTTTGATGCCTGCGCGAAATGCCGGTGAGTCTTCAATGGGTGAAACCACACGAACGAGGCCGTCTTCTATATTGACTTCAATGCCAAGGCCGCCGAACTCACCTTGGGTGTTCACTTTGAGCTCTTTAAAAGCTTCTTCGTCCAAATAGGTCGAGTGTGGGTCAAGGCCGGATACCATGCCTTTGATGGCTTCGTTAATGAGTTTTTTATCATCAACGGGCTCTACATAACTTTGCTTAATCACGCCAAACACCGTCGAGAACGCGCGTAGCTCATCGATTGGTAGTGGGTTGCTGACAACTTCTTTATTGGCTGTCGCATTAAAAGACAGGCTAATGGCGACACCAAGCCCAGCGCCGGCCGCCATAAGGCTGATTTTTTTCCAGCGGCTGTAGGGTTTATTCGACATTCGTATATTCCTATTGGCAATCGTTAAGGCTCATTGTGAACCCATTTAGTTATCTTACCCAAGCGGCCGGATCAAGCGGGCGGCTGTTTTGGCGTATTTCAAAGTATACGCCGGAATCTGCCATTCCGCCGCTATTCCCCGCGTTGGCTATTGTGTCACCTGCTTTGACTGAATCACCTACACGTTTTAAGAGGCTTTCATTCGCGCCATACAGGCTCATATAGCCATTACCGTGGTCAATAATCATCAGATTACCAAAACCGCGAAGCCAGTCGGCAAAAACGATACGACCAGACGCTACTGCGTGTACAGGCTCGCCTGTGTTGGTGCGGATGAATAGCCCTTTCCAAGTGCCACCTTCGCCACGCGGCGCACCAAAGCGTCCAATGATTTCACCTTTAGCCGGTAGGCGCATTTTACCTTTGAGTGCGGCAAAATTGACACCGGCTTGGCTCGCATCCGGTACGGCATTATTTACTTCGCCTTGGCTTGGGGGGGCGACTGTTTCTTCTTTAGTTTCAGGTGGTGCAGAAGGAGCTGGCTTGCCTGCCGATTTGGCGGCTTGTTCTATTTTGGCTTGGCGTGCTGCTCGTTCTGCTTTGGCTTTAGCTTGGGCGGCAGCACGTTTTTCAGCTTCTTGTTTTTGCTTGGCAGCAGCTCGCGCTCGCGCCGCTTCTTGCTGTTTAATGATAGCGTTGAGGCGAGTAATAAGTTGCGTGATTCGTTTTTCATCTGCGGCGAGTTTTTGAATCTGATTACGCTGGTTGCTGATGGTTTGCGAAAGTTGGCTAACGAGCTCTTTTTTCTCTTGCTGTTGTGAAACCAGTTCTTGGCGTTGCTGCTGTTTATTGCGAGCGATTTCTTGTAGTTCTTCGTTCTTTTCTTGAATCGCATCGGCCAGTAAATTGAGTTCGCTTAATTGGCTTTCTAGCTGTTTTGCCAACGCTTGTTGCGATTGGGCGATGTAGCGGTAGTAGCTGAGGTCACGATTGGCTTGGCCGGGGTCTTTTTGATTCAGAAGTAAGCGCCACGCCTCGGTGTTGCCGGTTTTGTAGCGGCTTTTGAGTAGTTCGCTTAGCTGTTTTTGACTTGCTTGAATATTTTTACGGGTATTGCTGATGTCTTGATTTAGGCGAGCTAGTTCTGCTGTCGTGAGTTGGCGCTCGTTTGCCAGTTCATTAAGGACTCGATTGGCTTCTGAAATCGAGCTCTCGGCATTTTTCAATGCATCAGCAGCTTCAGAGCGATTGGATTCGTTGGCCGAGAGGTCTTTTTGTAATTGCTTGATTTGCCCACGTAGCTCTTGCAGCTCGGCTTGCTTCGCTTCTGGTGCACTACCAGAAACTGCTTTAGGTGCAGCAAACGCAGTGCTAAACACACTGGTTGCAAAAAGAAAGAGTAGTCGTCGCAACACTAATCGACTCGAATTAGGAATGATTAAAAACGCTACTGTACTTGATTCATTGCTGCGACTAAACCCTTAGCTTCATTTGCAGACTGAATCCGGTTGAATCAGTCTGCATTTGGTACTTTTTTACAAAAATTTAATCAATGATTTGCCGGTCATTTCTGCAGGTTGCGATACACCCATCATTGCCAATAGTGATGGTGCGATATCTTGCAGAGCACCGCCAGCAGATAAGCGCGCTTCACGACCGATGTAGCAGAATGGCACTAAATCTGTAGTGTGTTGCGTATGGGCTTGTCCAGAGTCTTTGTCAAACATCATTTCGCAGTTGCCATGGTCAGCGGTAATGATGACTTCACCACCGATCGCTAATTGTGCCGCAACGACTTTACCGACGCATTCATCGAGAGTTTCAACCGCTTTGACTGCAGCATCAAAAATACCGCTATGGCCGACCATATCGCCGTTGGCGTAGTTACAGATAATCGCAGCGTACTGTTGGCTTTCGATGGCGGCGATCAGTTTGTCGGTGACTTCATGTGCGGACATTTCTGGCTTCAAATCATAAGTCGCGACTTTTGGTGAAGGCACCAAGATACGGTCTTCGCCAGCGTATTCACTTTCTTCGCCACCAGAGAGGAAGTAGGTCACGTGTGGGTATTTTTCTGTTTCGGCAATCCGAAGTTGTTTTAGACCCAAGCTGGCAACGTGTTCACCAAAACCATTTTTTACTTTAGGTTTTGTGTAGGCAACCGGATGGTTGTAGGCCGAGCCGTAATCGGTGGCTGTGCAGAAGTAGCCAAATGCAGGCTGACGTTGCGGATGTTCAAAGCCTTTAAAATCGCTAGCCGTCAGGGCCGTGGTGAGTTGGCGTGCACGGTCGGCTCGGAAATTCATGAAGATGACGACATCGCCATCTGCCATTTGTGTTGGTTCGCCAATGACCGTTGCTGAAACGAATTCGTCGTTTTCATCGCGTTTATACGCATCTTCCAGGCCTTCAATCGCGGTGGCGGCGGTATAAAGGCCAATGCCGTCAACGATTAATTTGTAAGCAGGTTCTACGCGTTCCCAGCGTGTGTCTCTATCCATCGCCCAGTAGCGACCAACGATACCTACGATTTTGGCGCCGTTTGCATCGCAAACAGCTTGTAGTTTGTCGATGTAACGTTCTGCGCTGCGCGGTGGTGTATCGCGGCCGTCCAAGAAGGCGTGAATGCGAATGTCGGTTACGCCTGCTTCATGCGCTGCTTTAATCAGGCCAAAAACGTGGCTTTCATGGCAATGCACGCCGCCGTCAGACATCAAGCCCATAATGTGTAGCGCTTTGTTGTTATTCTTTGCGTTATCAATCGCAGCTTTAAGGACAGGGTTGTCTTTGAGTGTGTTATCCGCCACATCGCAATCAATGCGGCTAATGTCTTGCTGTACGATGCGGCCCGCGCCAATATTTAGGTGGCCTACTTCTGAGTTGCCAAATTGTCCTGCAGGTAAACCAACAAACTGCTCTGAGGCATTGATGGTAGTAAATGGGTATTGAGTAAATAAACGGTCGAAATGATGTTTGCGAGCATGTAAAATGGCGTTGTCATTGCCGCCAGTGCGATAGCCAAAGCCATCTAAAATTAATAGCAATACGGGCGTAATTTTTTGCGTCATTTCCTGATCCTTGAGGCTAAAGTAAAAAAGGTTCATTGCGCGTTCTGCAATTTACTCGGTGAGTACAGTTGGAATCATTCTCAATAATGGGTAGTATTCTAACCTAAACTGCTATTGTGCCTTGTTCGCGTTAGTCTTTTTGCTGATTGAGCGCAGAAAAAATATAATTAGACTTGAAGAAATATAAGAGACATGATGGATTCTATTGCATTAATGGACGATGAACACATCGATCAAGCTTCGCGCGCGATGAAAGCGATGTCCCATCCGCTGCGCTTGAAAATTTTGTGCGTGTTAGCGGATCAAGAAGTGAGTGTGCAAGATATCGTTGAACGTGTTGGTACCACGCAGTCGAATATTTCACAACATTTGGCGCTGATGCGCGAGAAAGGTGTGTTGCGGACTCGCAAAGATGCCAATCGCGTGTTTTACCGAGTTGGTGATCAACGTACCTTAGAAGTCGTTGCGATGATGCGGGATGTGTTCTGCGGTTTCTAGGTATTTGACTGCAGCCATTATTTGGCAATGGCTGCGTTGATATACATCACTTGATTAGCTTTTTGAGCTGATCGTCTAGTTTCTCTTTGTGCATTCTGCCGAGTTCCTTAAAGACCAGCTTACCCTTAGCGTCGTAAATCACGGTAAAGGGTAAGCCGCCTTGCACATTGCCTTGTGCACGCATCATTTCCATCGCGCTATTGCTGCCGATTAGGGTCGGGAAGTTCACTTTGTATTGTTTAACAAATACGCTCACTGGCTGGACTTCGTCGATGGCAATCCCAACAAATTGAACTTTGCCTTGGTATTGTTTTTGTAATTCCACCAGCTCAGGCATCTCTTGGCGGCAAGGGCCGCACCATGTTGCCCAATAATTCACCACCATCGGTTTGCCTTGCCATTGTTTGATGGCTTGCGGTTTGCCTGCTAGATCAGGAAAACTAGCGGCCATAAAATCAGCCGCGTTTGCGAGCTGCGTGGCGGCGATGAGGCTGATTGCGAGCAGAATCTGTTTCATGGCTGTGCCTTTATTTGTTCAAGTGTTTTCAAAAACGCACTTGGGTTTTGAAAGCCGATGACGCGTGGCTTTAATTCTTGCCCATTCGGGCTGTAGAAAATCAGCGCTGGCGGGCCGTAGAGACCATATCGAGCGAGTAGTGCGGCATCGTCGCTACTGTTTTTGGTCACATCCAAGCGAATTAGCACCACATCATTTAATTCATTTTGCACCGTTTGGTCGGTGAGTGTTTCGCGCTCAAATTCAATGCACGCCACGCACCAGTCGGCATAAAAATCAAGCATCACGGTTTTACCACGGGCAGCCAGCAGCGCTTGATCCAGTTGCGCGGATGAACTGACGTTTTGGAAACTCAGTTCGTGTTGCGCAGGCGCGAAGTAGGGCGCCCACAGTGGACGAGAAATCCAAACTGCCATTGCCAGTAGTACGACACCAAAAAAGAGCTTGATGCCATGCATCACGCGGCCAGAAAGTCGCGGCAAAATGGTCGATCCAAATGCGCCGATTAACAGCAAAGGTACACCAAGGCCGAGTGCCATCACGTAAAGTGCACTGCCACCCAAAATGAGATCGCCTGTTTTTCCCAGGTAGGCCAGCGCAGCGGCCAGCGGTGGCGCGATGCAAGGGCCAACGAGTAGCGCGGATAAAATCCCCATCACAAAGACAGAAATCCAGCGGCCCCCTGGTAGGCTATTTGCGAGATTATTGATGAAATTATGCGGGCCTTGAGGTAGCTGCAAATGAAATACGCCCATCATTGCTAGCGCCATGACGACAAAGAACAGCGCAAAAGCGGCGATGACCCATGGCTGCTGTAATACGACCACTAATAAGGTGCCGGTTGCTGCCGCTGCGATGCCTAGCGCCGTATAAGCTAACGCCATCCCTTGGACATAAACAAAAGTAAGACCAAAGGCTTGCCAGCGGCGCGGTTTGACTTGTTTGGCGTTATGCCCAATGACGATGCCAGACACAATGGGAATCAAAGGATACATGCAGGCGGTGAGGGCTAGGCCGATGCCAGCCAAAAAAAACACGCCAAGTGCGCCTAGGAATCCACCTGCAAAGTAATCGGGTTCGCTATTCACTGGAGGGCTAGTTGATGCGTTGGCACCAAACAGGTCTTTTAAGCGCTCACTCTGGGTATTTTTACCAGCTTGTAATTGTTGCGTTTGGGGTGGGTAGCAAATCCCCGCATCGGCACAACCTTGATATTTGAAAGTGATGATTTGATCGCTTGGAACGGGCGAACTAAATTTGAGTTGGATTTGAACGTCTTGCCCGTACACTTCGACTCTTCCGAAGCTCGGGTCATCTTTCATTTTCCCCTTTGGGAAAATAGCATCCAGTTTTTTACCCTCGGCAGCAAAACTCATCCGATCACGGTAGAGATAGTAATTGGGAGCAACGCTGAAATTGGCGACAAAGGTCTGTTCATCGACTTGAGTTAGCTGAGGGATGAATGCTTTTTCAGGTGGCAAAAATTGGGTTTCAGCCTGCGCACTGATTGCGATAAAGCAAAATAGTAGCCAGCTTAAAAATCGGTTCATGCTTGGGTCTCGATCGTTTCTGTGCGTACCCAATTGCAATAACTGGGCAAGCCATGTGTGACAGGAAGTGCGATAATCTCTGGGATTGTATAAGGGTGCTGGTTTTGTAACCAGCTTTCAAGATGTGAATAAGCCGCAACCGTCGTTTTGATCATTAATGGAACTTCAGTGGCAGTTTCTAGCCTATCTTCCCAGTGATAGATAGATTGCACGGCGGGTAAAACGTTCACACACGCGGCGAGTTTTTCTTTGACTAAGCCTGAGGCTAGCGCAGTGGCGGTAGTTTGATCAGGACAGTTGCACCACACGATTAATATTTCAGTTGGAGTTGTCATGCCTTACCTTTTATTTGGATTGCTGTTGGCCTATCCGTTTGCCGAAGTCATGTCGCTAATTTGGCTGGCTGATGCGATCGGTACCGCTTGGACTGTGGTCTGGATGGTGGTCTCATTTGCGTGTGGCGTTTTAATGTTGCGTCACAGCCGTCTTGCCGTTGGCCTGAAACTAATGAACGATATGCGTTCAGGGCAAGTGGGCGTAAATAGTTTGTTTGGGATTGCCCGCTATTTTATCGCGGCGATTTTGTTGATTATTCCTGGTCTCATCAGCGATGTCATTGCTTTGGTATTGCTCTTGCTCTTGCCATGGGAAAGCAAATCAAACTTGGGTCAAGCTAAACGGGATGACGGCATTATTGATGCCGAGTACCGCCGAGTTGACCCTGTTGATGAAACGCCACGTATTGATCGTTAATATGTATTGCTCTGTAGGCTATGCAGGGTTTAGCTTTTCGGGTGAGACCTTGCTTCCTTTAATGGTGAAGACTTTGTTTTGTGTGTTTTCACCACTCACTAATCCCACTTGCTGCGGCCGAACACCAAATTGATCGGCCAGCCAAGTCACCAAGCATAAATTCATTTTGCTGCTCACTGGCGGCGTCGCAACCCGAATTTTGAGTGCGTCGCCGTAGTAACCTAGACATTCAGTTTTTTTGCCACTGGCTTGGACATGGATACGCAACGTCAATGCATTGCCAGATTGAGTAAACCAACGATTGTGAGCCATTAAGCAGATACCACGACTTGTTGCAGAATAAAGGGTTCCATTTGGGCGACAAACACGTTCAGCAAGAGCTGAATAATGAGAATCAAAATAAATGGGGTGATGTCGACGCCACCAATTGGATGTATGACTTTTTGAATGGGGCGTAAAAAGGGCGAAGTTAATCCAGTTACGATCGGCATAAAAGGATTGTAGGGCGAGAGCCAGCTCATTAAGGCTTGACCAATCACAGCCGCAAATAAGAGATACAGCGACATTTTGAATAGCTCAAGCGTCGCAATTAAGATCAGCGCTATGATCGATTCCCCAGACATAAAATTAAATGGCCAAGGACTAATGGCCAGCAACATCGCATGCATCGTCAGCGCGCAGAACCATGCTAGCGCCAGACTGGTACTGTCATAGCCCTTAAATGGCGGCACAAGGCGACGTACAGGCAAGACAATCCAGTTAGTTAATGCCAGTACAAATTGGCCCAGCGGATGGCGAAATGACACTTTAGCAGCTTGGAAATAAAAGCGGGCCAATAGCAGCAAAATGAAAAAATCTACAACCATCCGCAGCAAATAGTCCAAAAAATCTAATAAGCTAGTCAACATAGTGCGTCCTCTTGATTACTCGGTATCGCGGCCGAGTTCTTCACCTAACTCACGTGAACGCGCCGCAGCGGCAGAAGCTGCAGCAATAATGGTTGAACGAACTTGGCTGGTTTCAAGGGCTTTAATCGCGCGCTCGGTGGTGCCACCTTTGGACGTGACTTTGACTTGCAAGGTTCCCGCATCATCTTCACTACTCAGCGCTAGTTTCACTGCACCAGCAAATGTTTGGTAGGCGAGTTTTTGCGCAATTTCAGCATTAAAGCCTTGTGCCTTGGCTGCGGCTTGTAGTGCTTCCATAAAGTAAAATACATAGGCTGGACCACTGCCGGAAATCGCTGTAATGCCATCGATCTGGCTTTCATCATCAACCCAGACTTGCTCGCCAATCGAGGCAAGAATCCGCTGAGTGAGTGCTTTATCCGCTTCAGTTACGTCGGCGGCAGCATACACGCCAGAAATGCCCGCTTGTACCAGCGCAGGGGTATTGGGCATGACACGGATAATTCGTCCGTAATTGCCTAACCATTTAGAGATCGTTTCAGCACGAATTCCTGCCGCAATCGAAACCACTAAAGCATTGTTGAGCTGCGGTAAGATTTGAGTGGCAACGGTGCGAAATTGTTGTGGCTTGATAGCAAAAATGATGGCGAGGCTGGCAGGGAGTGCTTCATCAGGTGAGCTGGTGCTGATGCCGTATTGTGTGCTGAGTTCAGCACGTTTTTTTGCATCAGGCTCAACAACGTGAATGTCACTACCAGTAAAGCCTTGCGCTAACATGCCGCCAATCATGGCCGCAGCCATATTGCCACCGCCGATGTACGTAATTTTCATTGTGCTGTATTTCCTGATGTATAGGTTCTGGCACCAAAAATGGCGCTACCAATTCGAACTAAAGTGGATCCGGATGCAATCGCAAGCTCTAAATCAGCTGACATGCCCATAGAAAGGGTGTCTAGTGCAAAGCCTTGATGGTTGAGTTGTTCTTTTAGTTTCACCAGCGTGGCAAATTGTTCCGCTAAAAGAGTGGCATTATCAGTGGCTTCGGGTATGCACATCAAGCCACGAATTGTGAGCTGAGGCAATTGGCTGACTTGTTGTGCCAATTCAAAAAGCTCATCAGGAGTAACGCCTGACTTACTTTGTTCACCTGAGACATTGACTTGCAGGCAGATATTTAGCGCAGCCATATGACGGGGTCTTTGATTTGACAGACGTTCGGCGATTTTAAAGCGGTCGATTGTATGGACCCAAGCGGCACTCTCTGCGACCAATTTTGTTTTATTACTTTGTAATGGACCAATAAAGTGCCATTCTAAACCTGTACAATCGCTCAAATCATGTTGCTTGGTGGCTAATTCTTGTGCATAGTTTTCACCAAATGCACGATGGCCATGTTCATAAAGCGTACGGATATCACTACCGGGAAAAGTTTTACTGACGGCCAAGAGGGTGACTTCCTGATTATTTCGCGCAGCAGCTGTGCATGCAGCGTTAATCCTAGCTTGTACGTCTTGCAATGCAGTAAATATCGTTGCCATAATGAACACAATCACTCAAGGACCATTCGCCCTTTATATAAAATAGGGCTAGCTTTGAGGCCTTTAGATGGATAAGAGGAAGAATTATAAATGGAAATCTCAGAACTCTTAGCTTTTTCGGTAAAGAATAAAGCATCCGACTTACATCTTTCCGCAGGCTTGCCGCCAATGATTCGCGTACACGGCGATGTTCGCCGTATTAATTTACCCGCGATGGAGCATAAAGACGTGCACGATATGGTGTACGACATTATGAACGATGGCCAGCGTAAAATTTACGAAGACACATTAGAGTGCGATTTTTCATTTGAAATCCCGAATCTGGCGCGTTTCCGTGTTAATGCTTTTGTGCAAAATCGCGGCGCAGGCGCAGTATTTCGGACTATTCCATCGAAGGTCTTGTCACTGGAAGAGCTGGGTTGCCCAAAAGTATTTCAAGATATCGCGCAAAATCCACGTGGTTTAGTTCTGGTTACTGGCCCAACTGGCTCTGGTAAGTCGACCACATTGGCCGCGATGGTCAACTTTATTAATGATAATGACTACGGCCATATTTTGACCGTTGAAGACCCGATTGAGTTTGTACATCAATCAAAAAAATGTCTGGTGAATCAGCGTGAAGTTGGCCCCCACACGATGTCGTTTTCCAATGCGCTGCGTAGTGCTTTGCGTGAAGATCCTGATGTGATCTTGGTGGGCGAAATGCGTGATTTGGAAACCATTCGTTTAGCTCTCACTGCTGCTGAAACGGGGCATTTAGTGTTTGGTACCTTGCATACGACCTCTGCCGCGAAAACGATTGACCGCGTGGTTGACGTGTTCCCTGCCGCTGAGAAAGAAATGGTTCGTTCGATGTTGTCTGAATCATTACGTGCGGTTATTTCACAAACCTTGTTGAAGACAAAAGACGGGCAAGGGCGTGTTGCGGCACATGAAATTATGATTGGTATTCCTGCGATTCGAAATTTGATTCGTGAAAATAAGATTGCCCAAATGTATTCGTCCATTCAAACTGGATCGCAATATGGGATGCAGACTTTGGATCAATGTTTGCAAAATTTAGTCCAACGCAACATTGTTTCAATTGCAGACGCCCGCAGTAAAGCAGCAATACCTGATAATTTTAAAGGCTAAGAGTTAGCAAAATGGAAAAAGAACAAGCCGCTAAGTTTATGCATGACTTGCTGCGTCATATGCGTGGCAAAAATGCTTCGGATCTGTTTATTACGGTCGATTTTCCACCAGCCATGAAGATTGACGGTCGAGTGACGCCGGTTTCAAATCAGCAATTGACTGCGCAGCACACCAAAGAATTAGCGCGTGCGATTATGAATGATCGCCAAGCAGAAGACTTTGAAGCCAACAAAGAATGTAACTTTGCAATTAGCCCTGGCACGATGGGGCGTTTTCGCGTGAATGCGTTTATGCAGCAAGGTCGTGTCGGAATGGTATTGCGTACGATTAACTCCGAAATTCCTAAGCTTGAAGAACTCAACCTGCCGCCTGTGCTACGTGATATCGCTATGACTAAGCGTGGCTTGGTTATTTTTGTGGGGGGTACTGGATCAGGTAAATCGACCTCTTTAGCGGCCATGATCGGTCATCGTAATGAATATGCATACGATCACATCATTACGATTGAAGACCCGATTGAATATGTGCATGAGCACAAGAACTCAATCATTACTCAGCGTGAGGTTGGCGTTGATACTGATTCTTGGATGGCAGCACTTAAAAACACCTTGCGCCAAGCGCCGGATGTGATTTTGATTGGTGAGATTCGTGATCGTGAAACGATGGATTATGCCATTGCCTTTGCTGAAACGGGGCATTTGTGCATGGCCACCTTGCATGCCAACTCGTCGAATCAGGCTCTAGATCGGATTATTAACTTTTTCCCTGAAGAGCGACGTTCGCAGCTCTTGATGGATTTGTCGTTGAATTTGAAGGCCTTTGTTTCTCAACGATTGGTACCACACCTATCAGGAAAAGGTCGTGTTGCTGCTGTCGAAGTGATGCTCAATTCACCGTTGATTTCAGAATTGATTTTCAAAGGAGAAGTACACGAGATTAAAGAAATCATGAAAAAATCTCGTGAGCTTGGCATGCAAACCTTTGATCAATCTTTATTTGATTTGTTTGAGGCCAATCGAATTAGCTATGAAGATGCTCTGCGTAATGCTGATTCAGTAAATGACTTGCGTCTACAAATTAAGCTTAACGGAACAGAGTCCAAAAATAGGGATGTATTGTCTGGGCTAGATCATCTCGATATTGTTTAATTAATCTGAGGTAAACCCCCGGCTCTGCCGGGGGACTCACCAAGGTTTGACCTATACGACGGTCATTGTGAAGCTTCTATCTCGACCAAGAGAAGGAGCTTCAAATGAAAGAGTATCAAAGTCTGAGTCATACGCGGT
>CAUOZE010000040.1:0-29717 GCA_963508915.1 uncultured Deefgea sp. | reverse complement strand
GAGTGGACACATTACGAAGGGAGTCAGTTAGGGTGCTTAATCATATAGTAATTAATAATCAAAGAGTTATGTTTGTTTCTGCATCATGCCGGATGGAGATTGAAAAAACAAGCAGCGCTTAAGTTGATACGATTGCATCTGGCGCCACGATATTGACCAACGTGATTTTGACTTTAAGATCATTCATAAATTTGTTTGCGAGCCCCCCTCCTTCCCTTCTTCAGTTCCACTGGGTGAATTTCTCGGCAGCAAAGGCAGCACTTATTTATTGTCATTTATTAGTCTAGGCAAAATCAAAGCACGTGGTCGCTATCGCAACTACTGCCACGTATTGGATTTTGATGAGTTTGTTGATCTTTATCGCCGCGTGCAAATTCCCTACTACGAGGAGGCTAGAAAGAAATTTAACAATCCAGCGCTACTTGCTGAAATGGAAGATGCTAGTGAGCTACACCCCTATCAAGAAGACGTATTAAAGCAAATCATTGAAAAATACTAATATGACACACCACCACAACCCATCACGCATAAAGCTTATAGATTAAAGATAGGCTGGTGATCAATTAGAACACCCAACAACAAAATGCCCCACTATTTAAGTGGGGCATTTTTAACTGAAAAACTAATACCGCGTTAACTTAAAGCATTATGAACCAATGCGACCGCCATCATCCTTGGTAATCACGATCGTTGCCGAACGTGGGCGCTTGCCTGCACCATAACCTGCATTGCTTGGCCATTGGCTGGTGTATTTAGTCGGATCTGCAACATCAGCCATCTTGGTGTTTTCACCCGGATGCTGGATATTGATAAAGATCGCCTTGCCATCAGGTGTTTCACACAAACCGGTAATCTCGCAATCTTTAGGGCCAACCAAGAAGCGCTTAAGTTTATCTGCCGCAGGAGCAGCACCCACCTTGGTAACAACATCATAAGTAGAGCCATCAGCCTTCTTATACGTCAGCGTCTTGCTAGTGCCATCACCCACCTTGCCTGGAATCGCCGCCAACATCATGCAGTTGCTCACATCGGTATATGCGCCATCGTCAGTCTGAATCCAGCAGATGCCTGTACTCTGACTAAATGCCAGACCATCTGGTGATGACATATCTTGATCATCAGTCAGATTTGAAAGATTGATCATACTCTTATCAGCATCAGCTTCTGCACCGAACACGTAAACATCCCAAGTGAACGCGCCCACTGTTGCGCCTTCTTTAGTACGCAGAATATGACCGTTTGGATTTCCTACATTCTTGCTAACATTAGGACCATCAGTATCTTGGTAGTAACGTGGATTAGCACTATCTGGCGCCAACTGCGAACCACCTGCAGCAGGTTCAATTCGACGATTGCTGTTATTTGTCAATGTTTGGTAGTACTCGCCCGTCACGGGATGCACACCACCCCATTCTGGACGGTCCATTTTCGTAGCGCCAACTGCATCGCCAGCCAAACGAGTATTCACGCAAATATCAGCCAAGTCCGCAAATTTATATGCCGCATAGCCTGCGATCGTTGGATTGGCCATCGACAACTCAATCCATTGCCCAGTGCCATCTGCATTAAATTTAGCAACGTAGAGCGTACCATCATTGAGGTACTTGTCACCTGTCGCCATGCGATCACTTGGATTTGCATCGGCTGCAGCCCAGAGTGCTTTTGACACAAACTTGTACATATATTCATTGCGTGAGTCATCGCCCAAGTACACAGTCAGAGGCTTGCCGACTACAGGCAATCCAAAAGCCGCGCTTTCGTGGGCAAAACGACCTAGAGCGGTACGTTTTTTCAGCGCTTTAGTTTTATCGTAAGCATCCATCTCGATGATATAGCCTTGACCGTTCATTTCATTGCGATAGTCATCAGTACCGTCGAGAGAACCTCCAACTTTAGTGATATCCCAACGCATATATTTATCGTCGCTACCGCCAGTTTCCCAACCGTGGCGAGATGCAGCATCAGCTGGAAGCTTAGTTTTCGAATCAACCAGAACACGACCATAGCGATTGAGTGCAACAACCGATTTATCAGCACGTGTGACATCATCGCCCAACTTACGGAAGAAATAACCTGCAAAGTTTTCTTCACCCGACAAATAGGTGCCCCAAGGCGTTTTACCTGTACCGCAGTTATTGATCGTACCGCGTGTTTTGGTACCATCAGCAGAATACTTAGTTTTCAACAAGGCATTTCCGCGCGCAGGGCCCGCGATTTCTACCTCGGTCAACGGCGTTACGCGGCGATTAAATGCCGACGCTTGCACTGTTGCCCATTTTTTATTAGTTGCCTTGATTTCAACCACGGACAAACCATGAATTGCCACTTCTTTATCGACTTCAGCTGCCGGACGTGGCCCGACGGAAGTGCCGCCAGTAGGGAACAAGAAGAAAGAAGATCTTGCTTCATCGGTTGTGGCCTCATGATTCATCGCCAACAGGGCGCGCTCAACACCCGAAGCCGAAGGCTTGCCTGCTGCATCAAGGCCAAAATATTCCATGCCATCGTGATGATCACCCGCGCGGTTTTCAAAATCACCATCAGTGCCATCGTTTTTAAATGCCGATGTTGTCGCATTCAGTGGATCACCCAAGGCATAAATCACTTGGTAGCTATAGCCCACAGGGATAGACACCTTATCCATAATGTTTTTGGCTACCGCAGCAAAGCCAAGACTAGCAGCAATTACATTTGGAGTTGATGTCGGTGCTGGCGTCGGAGCAGGAGACGGCGTAGCTGTCGCAACAGGTACGGTTTCCCCAGAAGAACAGCCAGTCAAACCTAGGCCCATGCCACCCAAAACAGCAGCACCCGCCACACTCATCCCCAAGAAACCACGGCGATTCACCAAGCGCTGTTCCAGTACAGAATCAAACGTTGGGTTAGCTGATGTGTTGGAGTTTTCATCATTAAAGTTATTAGACTTAGACATTTCGCGTTAATCGCCTTAGTGGAAAGATGCGCCACTTTAAAGACCAAATATGACAGCCAAATGCCAGTTTGATGACGATTTAATGAATCATCATGCCAAGCCCAATCACTAAGCAAAAACTATTAAGGAACAACTCAATCAATAGGTATTTTCACCTACACAGCAATAGACAAGCCCCAAAACAAAATACCCCAAGAAAATTCTTGGGGTATTTTTGAGAGCCAAACAGCACAAGCAACAATTAAGCGACCAAACCTCGGCGGCGGAACAGCGGTAAAGGCTGTGCTACGCTCGATTGATAGTGCTCCGTAAAATCATCCAAACCTTTGGCAGCTTCGACGATGTCTTTATCGGCCCGAACATCAAACGCAGTAAAACCGCAGCGTGACAAATAATTGATCGTGTCTTTAAAAACATCACCCACCGCACGCAATTCGCCCGTGAAACCATGACGCTCGCGCAGCAAACGGCCAATTGAGAAACCACGGCCATCGGTGAACGCAGGGAAATCGCAAGCGATCATCGCAAAGGTATTCGCATCCACTGGCAAGCTTTCTGGCTCATCGTCCGGTGCAAAGCATACCGCCACTTCGCGGCCAGCCAACTCAGCTTGATTACTCAACCAGTATTGATACGGAACCAGTACTGCGCCTTGGCTAGGAACAGATACCACACCTTCTTCATTAGCAACCACACGAGTCCAGCGATTTGCAACCACTTCGCGATTCACAATCACCTGAGGATTTGATTGATTAAGCATCTGCTTTCTCCCGACGGTTTGGTTTGCCTTCGTACACTTTGGCTTTAAATGGCTCAGCACCGATGCGATCAAACAAGTCGATGAACGACTCTTCACCATTGCGGTTAGCAACAAACACATTCACAATTTTTTCGATTACATCCGGCATTTCATCTTGCGCAAACGATGGGCCGAGCACCTTGGCCAAGCTAGCGCCCTTACCTTGACGGCCGCCGAGCGATACTTGATACCATTCCGAACCGTTTTTATCGACACCCAAAATACCGATATTGCCGATATGGTGATGACCGCAAGCATTCATACAGCCCGACATATTCATGTCGATCTCGCCCAGGTCGTGCAGGTAATCGAGATTATCGAAACGATCTTGAATCGCCAACGCAATCGGAATCGATTTGGCATTGGCCAATGAACAGAAATCGCCTCCTGGGCAGCAAATTACGTCGGTCAGCAAACCGATATTCGGCGTTGCAAAACCAATCGCTTTCGCCGCTTCCCACAAGGTAAACAATTCTGATTGCTTCACATCGGCCAAGATCAAGTTTTGCTGATGCGATACGCGCAATTCACCAAAGCTATATTGATCGGCCAAATCAGCCACCGCAGCCAGCTGCGCAGAAGTCGCATCGCCCGGCGCAACGCCATTCGGTTTCAAGCTCAAGGTCACTGCCGCGTAGCCCGCTTGCTTATGCGCGAACACATTGCGCTCAACCCAACGGCCAAAGCCTTTGTTTTCAGCCTTCAGACGAGTGAACTCAGCATCGTCGCCCGTGAAGGTTTCATACGCAGGCGCAGTAAAGAATTTATGGTTACGTACAATCTCTTCTTGCGTCAACGTCATCGGGCCGTTTTTAGTAAACGCCCACTCTTGATCGACTTTCGCGCCAAACGCTTCTGGCGTCATGGCTTTAACGAGGATTTTAATCCGCGCTTTGTATTTATTATCGCGACGGCCGTAGCGGTTATACACCCGCAACACAGCATCGAGGTAAGTCAGCAAATGTTCTTGTTCAAGGAAAGGCTTGATCAAGCTACCCACAATCGGCGTACGGCCTAAACCACCACCCACATACACTTCAAAGCCAACCACGCCTTCTGCATTTTTCACGACATTGATACCCACATCGTGTACCAAGATCGCTGCGCGGTCTTCCACCGAGCCATTCACCGCAATTTTAAATTTGCGTGGTAAATGGGCAAACTCAGGATGGAAAGTCGACCATTGACGGATGATTTCACACCATGGGCGCGGATCAACGATTTCGTCGTGCGCCACGCCAGCAAATTGGTCGGTGGTCGTATTACGAATACAGTTGCCGGAAGTTTGAATCGCGTGCATTTGCACGGTCGCCAATTCAGCCAAAATGTCCGGCACGTTTTCAAGCGCTGGCCAGTTGTATTGGATATTTTGACGCGTCGTGAAGTGAGCGTAATCTTTGTCGTATTTTTTCGCGATTTCGCCGAGTTTACGCATTTGACGGCTGGTCAAATGGCCATACGGAATCGCCACGCGCAGCATTGGCGCATGACGTTGTACATACAAACCGTTTTGCAAACGCAATGGGCGGAATTCTTCTTCAGAAAGCTCACCGGCTAAATAGCGGCGGGTTTGATCGCGGTATTGGTCAACACGCTGATCCACAATCTGCTGGTCGTACTCGTCGTAAATATACATTCTTGGGCAATTCCGTAATGACGGCAAAATATGGTCGCAATCATACCAGCCCGCCCTTAGAATCTGAATGATTGTTTTTGTCTAAGATCGAATTTTTTTGGAATAAACGCCCAATCACGCTGCGGTGTGATGCATTTTTGTACTGCTACCGCAACGGATGAAAACCCTTAGGCTTGGCGTCATTGTAATGATATCGTTGCAGGTTTAAGCTTGCACCCTTTCTGCCATCAAAAAGAGCCGCCCACCATGAGCAGCCGCCAAGCGATTCGTCGTCTCAACTATACCCCCCCTAGCTATTTAATTGACCGCGTTGATTTAAATTTCGAGCTGAGCGATACCCATGCCAAAGTCGTTTCACGCCTCATTATTAAACGCAACAAAGGGGTCAGTAGCGATACGCCGCTGGTCTTACATGGTGAAGAGCTGACTTTAGAGGGCATCAAACTCGACGGCGCACCGCTCACCAGCGCCCAGTATGTCGTTGACGAAACCAGCTTAACGATTGCCAATATGCCAGATGATGGCATTCTGGAAATCGTCACTCGCCTGCTGCCAGCGGAAAACACCAGTTTGATGGGTTTATACCAAAGCAACGGTAATTTCTTTACCCAATGCGAGGCCGAAGGCTTTCGCAAAATCACCTATTACCTTGATCGCCCCGACGTGATGGCCAAATTCACGACGACGATTATTGCGGATAAAACCAAATTCCCAGTCTTGCTATCGAACGGCAATCGCGTCGGTAGCGGCACGATGGACAAAAATCGCCACTGGGTGAAATGGGTCGATCCATTCAAAAAGCCAGCATATTTATTTGCGCTAGTTGCCGGCAAACTCGTCGTACTCGCGGGCACCCACACCACGCCGTCTAAACGCAATATCAATATCGAAATTTACGTTGAACCCGGCAATTTAGATAAATGTCATCACGCCCTCGCCGCCGCGCAAAAAGCAATGGCATGGGATGAAGAGCGCTTTGGGCTGGAATACGATCTGGATACCTATATGATCGTGGCCGTCAGCGACTTTAATATGGGCGCGATGGAAAACAAGGGTTTGAATATTTTCAATACCAAGTTCGTGCTCGCCAAACCGGACACCGCCACCGATGTGGATTTCGACGGCATCGACTCGGTCGTCGCACATGAATACTTCCACAACTGGACCGGCAATCGCGTCACCTGCCGCGACTGGTTTCAGCTTTCGTTAAAAGAAGGCCTGACCGTCTATCGTGATCAAGAGTTTTCTAGCGACATCGGTAGCCGCGCCGTACAGCGGATTAGTAATGTCCGTGCTTTGCGCGAAACGCAATTTGCCGAAGACGCTGGCCCACAAGCGCACCCGATTCGCCCTGATGAATATCTCGAAATTAATAATTTCTACACCTGGACGATTTACGAGAAAGGCAGTGAAGTCGTGCGCATGTACGCCACCTTGCTCGGCATCGACGGTTTCCGCGCGGGGATGGATTTGTACTTCAAACGCCACGACGGCCAAGCAGTCACCTGCGACGATTTCCGCGCCGCGATGGCGGATGCCAACGGCGTGGATTTAAGCCAATTCGAGCGCTGGTACATCCAAGCAGGTACGCCAGTATTGCGCGCTAGCGCAGAGTATGATGAGGCTGCACACACATACACCATCACCATCACGCAAAGCTGCGCACCAACGCCGGGCCAAGCCGAAAAACTGCCGTTCCACTTGCCATTTGCCATCGGCCTGATTGACCGTCGTGGTCATGATTTGCCGCTGCAATTGCTCGGCGAAAGTGTCGCTGGCGACACCACGCGCGTGCTGGATATTCGCGACACCACGCAAACCTTCACCTTCATCAACGTGCCCTGCCCGCCCGTACCGTCATTACTGCGTGATTTCTCAGCGCCCGTCGTCTTGGAATACGACTACAGCGACGATGAATTGGTTTTTTTGATGGCCAACGACAGCGACTCCTTTGCGCGTTGGGAAGCCGCCAACACTTTCGCGCTGCAACTCCTTAAAAACCAATACGCCGCAGCAGGTCGTGGTGAGAAAGTCGCCGCCCCAGCCGCTTTTATCGCGGCGTACAAAAAGCTCCTCACCAGCGACAAGCTCGACCCCGCACTCGTCGCCTTGATGCTGGAATTACCGCGCGAAAATTACTTGCTCGAGCAACTGTCCGACGTGGATCCAGTGCGCCTGTTTGAAGTTTGCCGCAGCATCAAACAGCAAATCGCCCGCGAATTGCGTCAGGAATTGCTCGCGGTCTACCAACATCTGAACGACGGCGCACCGTACGCTTATGATGGCGAACAAGTCGCGCGCCGTAGCCTCAAAAATATCTGCTTGGATTATCTGGCCGAGCTCGACGAAGCAATGATTGCTCAGCTACTCGCCAAGCAATATCAGCGCGCCGACAATATGACCGACCGCCTCGCCGCGCTCAAAGCGCTGGTTAACCGCGATGGCGGCGAAGCCCAGCTAGCCGACTTTGCCGCGCAATGGCAAAGTGACGCGCTGGTGATGGACAAATGGTTTGCGCTACAAGCCACCAGCCGCCGCCCCGGCGCACTGAGCCGCGTGCAGCAATTGCTAGAGCATCCAGCGTTTTCGATAAAAAACCCGAACAAAGTACGCTCACTGATCACCGCATTTTGTCTCGCCAACCCACCGCATTTCCACGCTGCGGACGGCTACGGGTACGCTTTCGCCGCCGATCACATCATTGCACTAGACCAAATCAACCCACAAATCGCAGCGCGCCTCGCTAGTGCGTTTAATCGCTGGACGAAAGTCGATACGGGGCGACGTGAGTTGATGCAGCAAGAGTTGGAACGGATTCGCGGGACGGAAGGATTGTCGAGTGATACGTTTGAGATTGTGACGAAGGCGTTGGGGTGAGTTGCGTAGGATGGGTGGAGCCGAATTTTGGCGATTGCATACTAGCTCGCTTTCTTTGACGAGACAAAGAAAGTCAGTGCCGCGCGGCATGAGCGCGACCTACGTTAAACGAAAATTTCACTTAAAAAGTAAACAACTCACTGATTGATTCAAGCATTTATTGCTGCTTAAACGGACTCAAACTCCGATACGGCGCGGCCAATGGGTCGCCGATAAACACGCCTTGCGCGGGCCACGCGACGCTTTTCCAGTAGGCCTCAACCGCCGTTGCACCGCTCAAATAATGTGCGAGCAACACTTGCGGGTGCGGGAATTTTTGTGGGTAGCTATACGGCTCGCTCACGGTGCCGTAGCTCGCCGTCGCGCCACTTTCCAGCCATTTCATACTGCTCATCTGGCTACTATCGGTAAGCATGCCACCAAACGACGTCAGATGATCGGCCAGAGCTCCGGGTACAAACCGCAACGTATCGAGGTCAGCTACGCTCGCCAAACCCGTTTGATACACGACGATATCGTTTTTATCTTTCAGCGTATTGGCACTGATGGTTTCAATTTTGATGCCTGGTTTTTTTACGATTTGACTCGGTGGAAACAAGGGCGCGCGCGAGCTGCGCGCTTTGTCGGTGGTGGTCAAAAAATACGCCGTGCCCTTGGGCTGATTGCCCCAAGCGGCGACGCCGCGATCAATCAATTTTTTAGCACTCGGCACATCTTTCGCCGCCAGCATCATGCTCGGACGAATACCAAGATCCGTGAACGGTTGCGTCGTGGCATGGTTAAAGTACGGCGATTCAGGCGTGGGCTTGCCCAGATTGCTGCAGACGCCTTCGACATAACCCACCGTAACGCCATAGGTAATGCCAAGGCAATTGACGCGATACGGCTTGCTCCAAGCCAAAGCCAAAGCTTGAATCTCGGGCGAAAAATGTGCGTCGATTTTCGCTTTGAGTTGCTCTAACTCGCCTTCGGCCAACCAGACTCGATCGGTAGGCAAGCTCACTTCCAAAATTTGCTCAGGTTTTAGATGATGCTGCTTGGCGTAATACGCGGCAATTTCGACTGAGAAAGGGTCGTTTTTATTGATGACGAGGCCAAGCTGCTCGGCGCCCAATGTGTATTGCGGTGCGTTCGGCTTGGCAGCTAAGGAGACCGTGCTCAGCCAGCAAGACATCAGAATGAAAAGTAAATTTCGCATCGCACTCGCCACGGCAATAAAAAGCTCATCATAACGGCAAATGTCATTTATGCCAGCTAGAAATCACTGAGGAATAAAAAAAGCCACTCCATAGAGCGGCTTTAATTGATTAGGGTATAAAAACAAACCCATTTACAGACAATGGCTACGCGGCAATACCCTACTGCACCGATCCAGTTTCTGGGCTACCCGCATACAGCGCGCCGATATCCACGGCATCGAATTCATATTCTTTACCGCAGAAATCACAGACGATATGCACATTGCCTCGCTCAGCCAAGACTTCGTCGACTTCATCGCGCTCCATCAATTTGATCATTCCCGCCACGCGGTGGCGCGAACACGAACACGCAAAGCGTGGTGTGCTTGGATCAAATACTCGCACGCTGTCTTCGTGGAATAAGCGGTACAGCACTTCACGCGCTGATAAGTCGAGTAACTCTTCCGGTTTCACCGTTTCAGCCAGCGTGACCAAATGTTCGTACGATTGCGTTTCATCGGCTTCTGCAGGCATTTTTTGCAGCATCATGCCTGCGGCCATTTTGTTGTCACTTTTGCTATCACTGCACGCCAACCAAATCCGCGTTTCGAGCTGCTCAGACGTTGCCATATAGTGTTCGATAATTTGCGCCACCGATTGACCGCGCTCCATACCAACCACGCCTTGATACGCTTCGCCCACCGTTGGATCAAGCGTAATCATAAAGCGACCACGGCCGAGCAATTCGGCGAGTGACGAACCAGGACCAAAAGTTTGGATCTTGTCGGCATCCCAACGCGCCGTTGCGCGCATCGTGCGATCTGACGTGAATTCAATCACGATCAATTGCACCGCGCCCGTGCCATGCATTTGCATAATCAGCGTGCCGTCAAATTTCAGCATGGCCGATAGCAAGGCGCTGGCCGCCATCAGTTCGCCGATAATCCGTTGCAGCACCAGCGGATATTGATGGCGCGCGAGGACTTCTTTATACGTGGCATCAAGTTGCACCAACTCGCCGCGCACTGGGGCTTTATCAAACAGGAAACGCTCTAAAATATCTTTCATTTTTTACTCTTTGTGATTGCAACCGCCGCTGGCGCAGCGCCAACATAAGCCACACTGTAACTTGTCATCGGCAGGCTGGATGCAACGTCAAACATACAGCCAGTTTCTACGCCGACTTTGGCGATTTCGTTGGCATTGCATTGATCATAAATCGCACTCATCGCACCAATCGCGTAATCGCGACCGCTGCCGATGGCCCAGAAGCGCTCAAATTCATACACTTCACGTAGGCTGTACACGCCAAAAATGCCGTGTGCATTGGCGATCAATACCGTCATCTGGCTCGATTCGTAGGCGTCGTCTTCTTCCTCTTCAGTTTTGAGGAAAAAGTCGTCTTTCAGTTTGCCGTGTAATTTTCTGAATGATTCAAAAATGGCGGCGCGATTGGAAAAATCAAGCTTCTTGAGCTTTTTTAACGCCGATTGCAAAACTAAATCGTGCGCAGCGCTGCCACAAATCGCAAAATAGCTCTCGCCATGCTGAAAAATTTTATTCCAGCGCGCATCGTCCAGCGCAGCCAAACGAGTGTCGCCAAAAGTAGACTGGCTATCCGCAGCAATACTAATTACACCGTCTTTTTTAACAGCAACAATCGTCGTCATAACGAGATCTCCAGCAAGCCTGTGTCACGACGGAAGGTAGACTGGCTATCCGCCGCGATACTAATCACGCCGTCTTTTTTAACGGCAACAATCGTCGTCATGCGTGTTCCTTCATTAACTCAACCATGCGCTCTAGTGCACGGTATACCGTTGCAGCTCTTATATCCGATCTGCCACCAGCAAATACATGCTTTTCCGTGGTAATACCGTAAGGTGTTGCCCATGCCAGCCACACGGTACCGACTGGTTTTTCTGGCGTACCGCCCGTTGGCCCTGCAACGCCCGACACCGCCACCGCCCAACGCGCACACGCGCCATCCGCAGCGCCTTGCGCCATTGCCGCCACCACGGGCTCGCTCACAGCGCCGAGGCCGTCGATAAACGCCATCGGCACATCAAGCATCGCGGCTTTGGCTTGATTCGCATAAGTAATATAGCCGCGATCAAACCAAGCGCTTGAACCCGCCACTTCGGTAATCGCGCCAGCAATGAGGCCGCCGGTGCACGATTCAGCCGTGGTGACCGTCTCGCCACGAGCGAGTAGCAATTGCCCCAGCTCAATCGCCAATGCTTCGATTTCAGGACTAAAAATCATCAATCAACCTTATAAAAAATAACTTCACCACTGAGGCACAGAAAAAATCAAATGCCGGTGTAGAACGTACTTTGAAATATCAAACAACAAGCAGCAACGTTATCGTGCACAGCCTTCAGCAAAAAAACGCGCGATAAATTTTCTCTGTGTCTCTGTGCCTCTGTGGTGCTTTTATCTTCATCAATTTACGAAGCTTCTTCCACCGCAGGCGCTTGGATAAAGTTGTCGCGGTAATATTTGAGTTCGTCGATCGATTCAACAATGTCGGCCAATGCAGTGTGCGCACCGCGTTTTTTGAAACCTTTGGCAATTGCAGGCTGCCAGCGTTTGCACAGCTCTTTTAAGGTCGACACATCCAAATTGCGGTAATGGAACCACGTTTCTAGTGTTGGTAAATATTTCACCAAGAAACGGCGATCTTGATGCACCGAGTTGCCGCACAAAGGCGAAACGCCTTTCGGTACGTATTCGGAAATAAACGCGATCAATTGCGCTTCAGCCTCGGCCTCAGTCGTCGTTGACGCTTTGACTTTGGCAGTCAGGCCAGAATTGCCGTGAGTTTTCACACACCATTCGTCCATGCTATCCATCAATTCATCGGGCTGATGAATCACGAGCACTGGGCCTTCGGCGACGATATTGAGATCATTGTCGGTAATCACGACGGCAATTTCGATCACACGGTCTGTTTCAGGCTCTAAACCCGTCATTTCCATGTCGACCCAGATGAGTCGGTTCTGGTCTTGTGGCATACTCGCGTAATCCAATCTTGAAAAAACACCATTTTACTTCATGACCGACCTATTTAGCGCACATCAATTTTCACTTCTTTTTCTGTTTGCGCTGGTTGCTAGCGTTTTATTACAACTTTGGTTGGCGCTACGTCATATCAACCACGTAAAACGCCATTCCCGCGCTGTGCCAACTGAGTTTGCTGCGCAAATCACCATCGAATCGCATCAGCGCGCAGCGGCCTACACGGTGACGAAAACTCGTTTTGGCATGGCAACCACGATTTTTGATGCGATGGTGCTGGCGGCGTTTACGCTCGGCGGCGGGATTGAATGGTTGTCGCACACAACGGCGCAGTGGTTCACGCCAAATTCGACTGCGCATGGTGTGGCTCTGATTGCCGCGCTCGGTGTGGTCAGCAGCCTGATTTCACTGCCGTTTTCACTGGTTTCAACCTTTGTGATTGAAGCGCGCTTTGGTTTTAACCAAATGACCGTCAAATTGTTTGTAGTTGATCTAATCAAAAGCACTGCGATTGGCGCGGCGATTGGCCTGCCGCTGATTGCTGCGATTTTGTGGTTGATGGGTGCAATGGGCGAAAACTGGTGGCTGTATGTATGGGCCACTTGGTTGGTGTTCTCATTGACCTTGATGTGGGTGTTCCCGACGTTTATCGCGCCGCTGTTTAATAAATTTGTGCCGATGGAAGACGGCGAAATGAAAGATCGTATCGTCGGTTTGCTGACCCGCTGCGGCTTTCAATCAAATGGCTTGTTTGTGATGGACGGCAGCAAACGCTCAAGCCACGGCAACGCGTATTTCACGGGTTTGGGCAAATCGAAGCGCATCGTGTTTTTTGATACGCTGCTCAAACACTTGTCACCGTCTGAAGTCGAAGCCGTGCTCGCGCATGAACTCGGCCACTTTAAGCATCGCCATATTGTGAAACGCTTGATCTGGACATTCGCCCTGATGCTGGGCATGTTGTGGGTACTGGGCCAACTGAAAACGCAGCTGTGGTTTTATAACGGACTCGGTGTCACAACACCGTCGACTGCGACAGCGTTACTGCTGTTTTTTATGGTGTTGCCGGTGTTTACCTTCTTGTTTGCGCCAATCAGCTCGATGATGTCACGCAAGCATGAATATGAAGCCGATGCATTTGCAGCCAGCCAATCATCGAGTTCTGATTTGGTCAACGCGCTAGTCAAACTCTACCGTGATAATGCGGCAACCTTGACGCCTGATCCATGGCACAGCGTGTTTTACGATAGCCATCCACCGGCCAGTTTACGCATTGCCGCCTTGCAACGGCTGGGGACTTAATTGGCTTTGGCTTCTGAGGCGGCGTGGGCTACAACAATGGGAAACCTCACCGGAGAATCACCATGTCGCTAAGCACCCAACACTGTGTAGATAAAACTGAACAGCTCGATGCATTGGCAGCAGAGATGCTGTCGACTGAGCTGAACGATTGGATTATCGTCAACGACACGCTAGAGAAAACCTTTCGCTTTAAAAGTTTTCACGAAACAATGGCGTTTACCAATGCAGTGGCGTTTATCGCGCACCAGCAAGATCACCACCCTGATATCACACTAAGCTTTAGCCGCTGTAAATTGAGTTGGAATACCCATTCAGTGGGCGGCTTATCGCGCAATGACTTTATCTGCGCCGCGCGCGTCGATGCGATTTTTACTTAAATTTAATGTGCAAAAGTTTTATGCTAAAGCATCGCTGCATGAAAACTTTTGCAAACTCACCCTAAAGGCCTCATGAGCGAAACCGCCCGCATTGTTACTAGCTACGGCAAAGTCTATATCGTTGAACTGGCCGATGGTCGTCGCCTCTCCGCCTCGACCCGCGGCAAAAAAACCGATTACGCCTGTGGCGACCAAGTTGATATCGACGTACTGAATGCCGAACAAGCCGTCATCAATAAAGCCCTCAAACGCAAAACATTGCTGTATCGCTCGGATGCATGGCGCAGCAAAATGATCGCCGCTAATGTCACGCAGATTGTAATTGTCGTTGCGACCGAGCCGAGTTTTTCTGATGAGTTGATTAGCCGTGCGTTAATTGCCGCCGAAGCCGAAGGCATTCGCCCCGTGATTTGCCTGAATAAATGTGATTTACCCGTCGCCGATGCCGCACGTTCGCGCTTGGCCTATTACACAGGCTTGGGCTATCCGGTGGTTGAAATCTCAGCCAAACAGGATTTAACGCCGCTTGAACCGTGGTTGGAGGGTCAAGTTTCAGTTTTGGTTGGCCAATCGGGGATGGGAAAATCGACCATCACGAATGCGCTGATTCCAGATGCCAATGCGCGCGTCAAAGAAATCTCGACCGCGCTCGACTCGGGCAAGCATACGACAACCCACGCGCAGTTGTATAAATTAAACGCCACTTCGGAATTGATTGATTCACCCGGCTTACAGTCATTTGGTTTGGCGCACATTAGCGTCGAAGAATTACCGCGTTTAATGCCCGATATGGCGCGGCATTTGGGCCAATGCCGTTTCCACAATTGCCGTCACCGCCAAGAGCCCGGCTGCGCTATTCATGAAGCAATCGCAGCGGGCAGCATTGCGAACGAACGATTGGTTTTTCTACAACGCTTACAAGATGAACTCAGCGCTGCCGCGAGCTGCAAATACTAAACCCCTCCAAAAGGGTATTCACTCCTAGGCATTTAGCAATATACCTCATAGGTGAATACCCAAACACCATCTGCAGTTGCAAAATTCCAACAGCCTCACTACGAACGAACATTACTCGCAATATCATACTAGAATGCCTTTTTCGTCAGTTTTCTAACCCTAAACTCGATCTAGGCATTCATGACTCCATCCTTTCCATACATCGCCGATCAAGTTGGTTTACCTATCTTGGGTCAACCCTACTTATTCAGCGACGCCAAGATGGCGACCTTTCTACTCGATAGCCAAGCTAGCGCACTTAATCAATTACTCGATACCTATATCAATCAGCCATCAGAAGGGCAGTTTGAATACCGCTGCTTAACAGTCAAGGGGCAAGCATTTAGTATTATGATTATGGCGCAGATGACCATCGACGCTAGCGATCCAACAAGCAAGGTCTATGGCAAAGAGCGTTATTCAGAATTGTCGTTTTGGATTCCTTGTTACGATCGCAAAGCCTTAGCACGCGGTGAATTTAAACCCGCACTATTCTTGCCATTTTTATTTCCTGATAGTTTCTCAGCGATCGCCACCGGCCGTGAAATGTTTGGTTTTCGCAAACAACTCGCCGCGTTTAGCTACCCCAGCGGTGAGCTCAACGTATGGCATCCGCAATTTACTGCCAGCACGTGTGGCTTTAAAACGCTGGGCGCTGACAGTATCGCGCAGCAGTATGATTTTATTTCCCTAGTCGATCAAAGCTCCGAGCCACCTGCAGATTCTCCATGGGCCAGCACCAGTGAAGCAGCCTCAGGAATAATCGAGCACCTGTTTGGCCAGCAATGGACCTGCGGCGAAACCGGCGAGGTATTGGGCGACATCAATAACGATTTTCTTGCTAACTGCCCTGCGCTATTTATCAAACAATTCCCTGCGATTGAAGGCGCACAACAGGCCGAAGTACGCAGCATAACGAGCGCGCCTTTCCAATTACAAGCGTTCCACGGCGGATTTCCTTGGCTCAACGGCTTGGATTTAAAACAATTCGATTTGCAATTCATGCGCCTAGCCAGCCACCCGATTGTGAGTCAACTGGGTTTATCGCCAACATCCAGTACGCCAGACGCAGATACCGTCACCACCAAAGGTTTCTGGGTCAACGTCGATTTTTCTCTCAAAAACGGCAAGACACTGCAAACCGCTAAGCCACCAAAACAAAAAATCGCCATTCTCGGTGGTGGTATTGGTTCGTTAACGACTGCTTATGGCCTGACACAAGATCCCGATTGGCAATCCAAATACGAGATTACGCTATACCAAATGGGCTGGCGCCTGGGGGGTAAAGGGGCCAGTGGCCGCAATCGTGAAATTGCCGATCGCATCGAAGAGCATGGCCTGCATATCTGGTTTGGCTATTACGACAATGCATTTGCGCTAATTCAAAATTGCTATGCTGAATTAGCCCGATCCAGCAATGCGCCACTCGCGAGCTGGGATCAGGCATTTAAGCCACACAATACGATTGTCGTCGAAGAATACGTGCGCGAAGCATGGCGTACTTGGGGCTTATCGTTCAAACCGAATGGCGAGACGCCAGGGCAAGGCGCGACAAAAAGCGATCATCCAATCGGCTTTTTTGCGCATTTACGCGAATCATTGGCAGAGCTGCATCAGGAACTAAAACGCCACATCAATGAGTCTGAAACCACGCGCAATCCGGTTACCCGCCATTTTGCGCACGCTGTTTCACATACTGGGGAAGGTTTGCTAGGCAAAGTACTGGGCGTGGTGGCCAAGCCGGTGGAAATGGTGGTTGATCACGAAGTGGAGCGGATTTTTACGCATCTGCAATCACTGTATGAATCGCTGCCGCAACGTGGCGATGATGCCTCATTACACGCAATTAACACACAAAATCCAAGTCACTGGCTGGAGGTGATCGCAGAAATCAAAGGCCTCGTTGATCAAATTCTCGCTCCGTTTGGCGAAGTACTCGATTCAATTCGCCGTATGTTGACCATGGTCGATCTGGCGCTGGCGATTGCCAAAGGCATTTTAATCGACGGCGTCTTAATCAAAGGCTACACCGCAATCAATCAGTATGATTTTACCGAATGGTTGATCATGCACGGCGCCAGTGCTGATGCGGCTAATTCAGCCTTGGTGCGCGCGTTTTATGATTTGTATTTGGGTTTTCCAAATGGCGAGAATAAAATCGTTGGCGACGGCGTTGCTATTGGCGGCAATGTCTCGGCAGGGGAATTGTTGCACAGCTATATTCTGGTGACGCTGTGCTACAAAGGCGCGGTAATGTGGAAGATGCAAGCCGGCATGGGCGATGTAGTAATGACGCCAATCTATCAAGTGTTGAAACAGCGCGGCGTCAAATTTGAGTTTTTCAACAAGGTAACGGATTTACATTTAAGCGCTGACCAACGGCAAATCGCCGCCATCGACATTGACGTACAAGCGAACTTAAAACCTAATATTGCCAGCTACAATCCGCTTTATGAGGTCAAAGGCTTGCCATGCTGGCCATCTACGCCGCTGTACGAGCAACTCGAACAAGGGCAAGCGCTCAAAGCGCAAGACATTAATCTGGAATCGGCCTGGAGCCCGTGGCCTGCTGTTGCGAAAAAAACGCTGCAATTGGGTCAAGATTTTGACCTTGTCGTACTCGGCATTTCCGTAGCAGCCCTGCCGTTTATCACCGAAGAACTCAGTCAAGCCAACCCCGATTGGCAAGCGATGCTAAATAATGCCGCCACCACGCAAACTCAAGCGATGCAGCTCTGGCTCAATATTAATCTGGAAGAAACTGGCTGGCCCTTAGCCAGCCCGATTCTAGATGCCTATGGCGAGCCGTTTAATACTTGGGCCGCGATGGATCAGACGCTCGACAAAGAACACTGGCCTCTGAATCAACAGCCCTTTGGTATTGCCTATTTCTGCAACAATATGAAGGATGCTGAGCCTATACCCCCATTTAGCGACCATAGTTTCCCTGCGCAACAAGAAGAGCGCGTCAAACAAAGTGCGAAGGAGTGGCTCAAACATTACACCGGTCATTTATGGCCTTATGCCACCCAAGCGAATGGGCAAAGTCTGGATTGGTCTAAATTGGTCGATTTGGAAAATCGGCTAGGTGAAGCGCGACTCGATGGGCAATATTTCCGCGCAAATATTGATCCAACTGAACGCTATGTCTGCAACGCAGCTAACACCAATCAATATCGGCTCAAGGTCGATCAATCAGGCTTTCGTAATTTATATTTGGCCGGTGATTGGGTAAATAATGAAGCGCTCAACTTAGGCTGCGTAGAATCCACCGTGATCTCAGGTTTACAAGCAGCGAGAGCCTTAAGTGGATATCCATTAACAATTCATCATGAAACATTTTAACTAGCGCGTTCAAAACGCATGCGAGGCTCGCGCTGGTGCGCAGCCTCGTCGATCTGGTTCACGTACCCCAAAAGTAAGGTTCCAAGATGCTGACATTTCCCGCTTACCGCTTGCGCGATCAACTACACGACAGTGAACACTCCAGTGTGTATCGCGCTATTGATGAGCGGGATTCATCGCTGGTTGTACTGAAGTTTTTTGGAAAATCGAATCCATCGCATCACCATATCGCACGCTTCAAGCGCGAATATGCCATCGCTCAGCGACTCATTCATCCGAATATTTCCCGACCATTGGCGCTGACACAACATGATTCGCGCTGGATCATGATTATGGAAGATCAGCAGGGGCTTTCGCTAAATCAACATCCGCGCCTAAAGCAAGGTCAGCCGATTGATCTCAAGTCGTTTTACGACATCGCACTCCAGCTTTGCGATGCACTGCAATTCATTCATCAAAACAAGATCATCCACAAAGACATTAATCCAGCCAATCTGTGCTGGAATGATGCGACGCGCCAGCTGCAAGTGATTGACTTTGGTGTGGCCAGCGAATTGGGCCAAGAAACGCCACTGATTCAAAATCCACAGACCATTGAAGGTACGCTGGCGTATATGTCGCCAGAGCAAACGGGGCGGATGAATCGCATCGTCGATTATCGGTCGGATTATTATTCGCTGGGCGTCACCCTCTATGAATTGCTGACAGGGAAAACACCATTTACCAGCTTAGATGCAATGGAAATGGTGCACTGCCATTTGGCGCGCACACCGGATTGGTCTTTGGCGCAATTCAAAAACCTACCACCGCATTTGCTGACCATTTTGCAACGCTTGCTCGAAAAAAATGCCGAGGCTCGCTATCAAAGCTTGAATGCCTTAATCAACGATCTAAAACACTGCCAAGCTCAATCACTGCAACTCCCAATGGCAGGTCATCAAGAAGCAGGTCTGAGCGACCATAGCGGCGTCTTTCATATTCCACAAAAACTCTATGGCCGCGAGCAAGACGCTCAAGTGTTAATGGATGCGTTTGATCGGGTCTGCCTTGGGCAAAGTGAAATGTTGCTCGTGGCGGGGTTTTCTGGGATTGGGAAGTCGGCCGTTGTCAATGAAATTCAGCGCGCCATCGTCGCGCGACGTGGCTACTTTATTGCGGGTAAATTTGATCAATACCAGCGCAAAACGCCCTACTCGTCGCTCATTCAAGCTTTTCAAGATTTAATCCGCCAATTGCTCAGCGAACCCCGTGCGCAATTGGATCAATGGGCGACGCGAATTCGCGCCGCATTAGGCAGCCATGCCGGCGTAATCACACAACTCATTCCAGACCTTGCGCTAATCATCGGCGCCAGCGAGGCCGTTGCCGAGCTGCCGCCACTCGAATCGCAAAATCGGCTCAACCGTTTATTCGAGCGTTTTGTCCAAGTGTTCTCCAGCGAGGAACATCCGCTGGTGATCTTTCTCGACGACTTACAGTGGGTTGACCAACCTACATTAAAATTGATTGAGTGGAGTATGCGCGACGCTGATAAGCGCTACTTGCTTTTAATCGGGGCTTACCGTGATAACGAAGTCGATGCGGCGCACCCCCTGATCGCATTGCGGGACGATTTGCGCAAACGCCAAGTCACACTACACACACTCAACTTAGCCCCATTACAGCCAAACCATGTGAATGAGCTGGTTGCCGATACTTTGCATATGCCACTGGCTCACTGCCAAACACTAGCTCAGCTCTGTTTTGATAAAACGCAGGGCAATCCATTTTTCCTCAATCAATTTTTAAGCACAATTCATGAGTTGGCGTATCTGAGTTTTGATTTTGAGCACAATCAGTGGGTTTGGGATGTGGCAAGCATTGAAAAAGCTGACTTCACCGATAATGTAGTTGAGCTGATGATCAGTAAAATTCGTCGCCTACCTGAGCTCACTCAACAGCTGTTGCAATTAGCCGCCAGTATCGGCAATCGCTTTGATCTGTGCACGCTGGCAACGGTCTGCAAACTCACTCCTTACCAAACCCAAGCAGGTCTTTGGCCGGCCTTGCAAAGCGAACTGATATTACCTTTAGATCAACACTACAAATATTTACTCGAAGACGAAACGAAACCGCAAATTAGTTACCGATTTCTGCATGACCGTGTACAACAAGCAGCCTACGCATTAGCCAGTGATGAACAAAAACAACTGCATCACCTCAGCATTGGCCGCTTACTATTATGCAATGCCCCCGGCGGACACGTTGACGATCAATTATTTACGATCATCGAGCAATTTAATGCGGGGCGCGCACTCATCAGCGGTCCTGATGAACGTATTGCCATCGCTCACCTGAATTTACAAGCGGGGCTCAAAGCGCGAACGTCCGCCGCCTACCAAGCCGCATTTCACCACTTACAAATTGGCTTGAGTCTGCTACCGGCGGACTGCTGGCAAGCATGCCCTCAACTCACGCTGGATTTACATATTGGTGCAGCAGAAAGCGCCTACCTCTCTGGTGATTTTGTGAGTGCAGAACGAATCTACCCTGTGGTTCTTCGTAATTGTACAGGGGTATTGAACCAAATCCGTTGCTATACAATACAAGCAAGCCAATACCAGCTAGAAGGTCGCTTCTTAGAAGCCATCGCCATTCAGCGTACTGGCCTACAGCGACTAGGCTTTATGATTCCGACTGAGGATGCGGACTTATTAAAAGAAGTAGGGCAAGGCTTTAGTGATATCGCCAATTTAAGTGCCCAGCGCTCCATGGCCGAGCTGATGCAAGCCAAATCGATGAGCGACCCCGAGCAACTTGCCGCGATGCAATTGCTGTTTGGCATGTGGTACGCCAGCTATCTGGCAGGATTACCTAATTTAAATGCAGTGACGACGACGACGATGACTCGGCTTTTCTTGCAAGCGGGTCATTGCGATATTTCGCCTTTTGCCTATGTCAATTACGCTTTTATCGTGGCGTTTATTTTGCAGCAACACGATGTCGCTGAACAATTTGGTGCAACCGCCATTGAGCTTGCCAATGCACAACGCAATTTGGCCATTCGCGGCAGTACGCATTTTCTGTTCGCAACCTTCACCAATTACTGGACTAAGCCACTAGCCACTTCCAATACCTACTACGACGATGCCTATACTTGGAGTCTAGAAAGCGGCGATTTTGCAACCGTGGGTTATATTGTGGCCGTTCGCTCGACCGACCGTGTTATCCAAGGACAAAACCTCACCGAGCTATTGGCGAGTTGTGAACGCGATATTTTGCTACTGACTAGCACTGGTCAGCAAGATATGGTCGATTGCACCAGCGTGGGTACCGTGCAATCAATCAAAAATCTACAGGGTCAAACACGGCATGCTGCAACGTATGATGATGCTGATTTTAGTGAAGAACAGTTCCTCAGCGAATATGCCAGCAAGCCCTTACATCTGGCCTATTTCTATCATGGAAAAATCCGCAATGCATATTTATTTGATACCGAGTACGCAGACGAACTAGCAGAAAAACTCGCTCTGGTTGAACAATATGTACCAGGCCAATGCAAGATTCCAGAGGCTACTTTTTATACTGCACTCATTCGGCTGCGCACCCTGCTACGCCATCCGGCACACGATGAATACGGCACGATTCATGCACAAGTAGCGCAATTGAATCAGCGATTTATCGCTTGGGCACAGCAATGCCCTGCTAATTTTTCCACGCAATCACTGCTGATCCAGGCGCAACTGGCCCAATTAAATGGTGATACGGCCAGCGCAATTTCACTTTACCCACGGGCCATCGCCGCAGCTAAAAGCAACCATTACGTCAATTTAGAAGCGCTCGCTAATGAGTTGTACGGCCAATTCTGGCTCGCTCAGCAACAAGAACGAATTGCCGAGGTCTTCTTACGTGATGCCTTGCACCTGTATCGCGTGTGGGGGGCGGAAGGCAAAGCCATTCAACTACAAAGTAGATACACTGAACTTGCACGCACAAAAAATCACAAAAGTACCTCAATGACGAGTCTCTCAGGGACCGCCAATACTGCCATAGGTAGCATTAATTATCTTGATCTTACGTCCATTCTGAAGGCGAACCATGCACTATCAAGCGAAGTTGCATTAAGCCCTGTTTTGGCCAAGCTATTAGGCATCGTGAAGGAAAACTCTGGCGCACAAACCGTGCGCTTATTTCTCAGCAACTCTAGCCGGAAAGAAGCAAGCGAAGAGTGGTATTTAGAAGGTGAAGCGTCTGCTAATAAAGTTGACGTGTTGCAATCACAAGCTATTGCACTCAATGGACTGAGTAGCCCGCTATTGCCGCTCTCTTTATTGCGCTATGTGGTTCGTAGTGGCAACGAGGTGATTGAAGAAAATATCAGTGATTCAGAAAATTACGCCATGGATCCTTATGTCTTGGCGAAACACCCTAAATCTGTGATGTGCCTACCGATTATGCGATTTTCACAAGTCACTGGCGTACTGTACTTGGAAAACAATCTGGCAGCAGGCGCATTCACGCAAGAACGAGTCGAGTTTCTCAGAGTACTAGCGGTGCAAGCACTGATTTCAATCGATAACGCACGACTCTACGACAACCTAGAACGCCAAGTGGCTGAACGCACCGCCAATCTCAATCAAACGTTGCTTGAGCAACAAGCCATTTTCGACAATACCGTCATCGGCATTGCCTTTATCAAAGACCGTGCCGTACAACGCTGCAATGCGGGCTTGGCAAAGTTGTTTGGCTACGAGCGTGAAGAAGTCATCGGGCAAGCAACTCGGATGTTTTATGCCAGTGATGAAGAATCTGAACAATCCGCCAAAGTCACTTATGCCCAAGTGATGCAAGGTGGCTACCACACCGATTTACAATTAGTTGATAAACAAGGCCGTCAGATTTACTGCGAAATCCATGCCCGTTTGCTCGATAACCAGCATCCAGAGCAAGGCATCATCGTCACCATTCAAGATATTTCGGAGCGAAAACTTACCGAGCATGCCTTAGCCGAAGCCAAAGTGCGTGCAGAGGAAGCAACGCAAGCCAAATCGATGTTCCTTGCGAATATGAGCCATGAAATTCGCACGCCGATGAATGCCGTCATGGGCATGAGCCGTTTGGCATTAAAAATCGCCAGTGACGATAAACTGCGTAATTATCTACAAAAAATTGTTATTTCTGCCGAAAATCTACTCGGTATCATTAATGACATTTTGGATTTTTCTAAAATTGAAGCTGGTAAACTTGAAATTGAAACCATTCCCTTCCAATTAGACGACCTACTCAATCCACTCTCTGATTTAATGATGTTGCGCTCCGAAACAAAAGGCGTTGAAGTTATTTTTCGTATTGCTCCCGATGTGCCGCAACAACTCATCGGTGATCGATTACGTTTAAGTCAGGTGCTAAATAATCTTGCCAGTAATGCGAGTAAATTCACCGAACAGGGTGAAATTGTGCTCGACATCCGTGTTGAGGCGCAGCAACACGACCGTGTGACACTACGCTTCACCCTCAGCGACACCGGCATCGGCATGAGCCCAGCGCAAATGGCCTCCCTCTTCCAATCCTTCACCCAAGCCGACAGCTCAATTACCCGCAAATACGGTGGGACTGGCTTAGGCCTCAGCATTAGCAAGCAATTGGTTGAAATGATGGGCGGTGAACTCACTGTCGGCAGCACGCTCGGCCAAGGCAGCACTTTCCGCTTCACCTTGGAATTGGGTATCGAAGCAAGCCAATTAGTCGATATGGCGCAGCACTACACACCTCAGCGGGTCTTAATCGTTGATGACCATGCGATTGCACGCGAGGTATTGGCCGAGATAATTCGTTCATTCGGCGCCGAAGTTGTACTTGCGGACTCAGGAAAAACGGCCTTAGATACCTTAATGATTGCCGCCAAGACTGAGCAGCCGATTGATTTGGTCTTGATGGATTGGCAAATGCCTGATTGGGATGGTATTGAAACGATCGAACGTATACGCGCCGAGAGTATGCTTAACAAAACCCCCACAGCAATACTCATGGTCAGCGCGTATTCAAAAGACGAAATCATGCGGCAAGCACAGCGAGTAAAATTAGATGGGTTCCTCGTAAAGCCAGTCAGTCGCGCCTTACTGCAAGCCCATTTCATACTACTGACTGCCCCTGGCTCACCCAATTTTGCACAGTCAAAAACGATAGAATCCGAGCTAAAATCAATCACCAAACTTGATGGCGCTCGCATCTTATTGGCTGACGACACTGAATTTAATCGAGAGATTGTATTCGGGATACTAGGCGAAGCACGCATCAGCATCGGTATCGCTGAAAATGGCCAAATCGCACTCGAAAAAGTACAATCCACTCACTATGATTTGATCTTGATGGACATCCAAATGCCTGTGATGGACGGACTCAGCGCAAGTCGTGCCATTCGCCAGTTGGGCCTGAATTTGCCGATTATTGCGATGACGGCCCACGCGATGGTAGGTGATCGCGACGCCAGTTTAGCAGCAGGCATGAATGCACATATTACGAAGCCTATCAATGCAGACGAATTAATCCAAACTTTACAACATTGGATTCCTCAACAACAGCTCGTTAATCGAGTTATCCCTGCGCAACTCGAGCATCAATACACAAGCATGACTGCATCAGCCCCGCCCACCAGCAACTTAGGGATCGATTTAACTGTCGCGCTTAAACTGCTTGGAGGAAATCAAAATTTACTCCAGCGTTCGTTGATTATTTTTGCGCGGGATTATGGTGCAGCGGGTTTGATTGTTGGCGAGGCTTTGGAAGAAAACGACTTTAAGCGCATTGCCGACAATGCGCATGCCGTCAAATCTGCCGCGGCATATTTGGGAGCAACACAGCTCTCAAGCAGTGCGGCGGCACTAGAAACCGCCATTCGAGTGGAGAAAAATGCAGAAATCCCAGAGCGAGTCAGCCATTTTCAGCAGCAACTTGCAATTACACTGAATGCGATTACTCAAACGATAAGGGCTGCCCCAACGTCATCACCTCATGCAAACAGCTATAATATCTCCCAAGCTTTGCTCCAGCTCGAGGCTCTCGTTCCTCTTATCCGAACAGGCAATTTTGCCGCTAATCGTCAGCTTGACGAACTAAACAAATCATTAGCAACCCGCTGGCAAGCGCAAATGAGTGAAATTAGCCGCTTATTTGACTATATGGAAACGGACGCAGCGATTGCGGCGCTCTTTGAACTACAAAATGCACTGCGTTCAGAGCTAGACACACTATGAGCGAACAACAAAAAATTTTGGTTGTCGATGATTCAGCGAGTAATCGACAATTATTAGGTGAGCTATTGCAAGCGGACTATACCGTGCTATTGGCAAAAAATGGCGAGCAAGCCTTGTTCCGCGCGCGTGAGCAACTGCCCGATTTAATCTTGCTCGATGTCATGATGCCAGAGATGGACGGTTATGAAGTGCTGCAATTACTCAAAGCCGATCCAGATACAGCACCGATTGGCGTTATTTTCATTACCGGCTTAGACACACCCGATGACGAAGAACGCGGCCTCTTAATGGGGGCGTCTGATTATATTGCCAAGCCATTCCATCCTGCAGTTGTTAAAGCGCGTGTCTCGGTACATATGCAAGTGGCGCGCCAACGCCGAATGCTAGAAACGCTCGCCAACATTGATGCATTGACGGAACTGCCCAATCGACGTCAGCTCGATGCCGTATTAGCAGCTGAATGTTCTCGTGCGGGACGGACAGGCAATCCATTATCAGTTGCGATTTTAGATGTCGATTATTTTAAACTGTATAACGATTATTATGGCCATGCGATGGGGGATCGGGTTCTGCAAACCATCGCGAGCGTGCTAAATAGCAAAATGAAACGCCCTAGCGATTTAGCGGCGCGCTATGGCGGTGAAGAGTTCGTACTCATTATGCCCGACACCTTACTTGAGGGCGCACTTGAGCTTGCCAACAAGCTTTGCAGCGCCATCGCGGCACTACAAATCCCACATGAAAAATCAAGAGACTATGCGTGTGTCACTGTGAGTATTGGCGTTGCCAGTGGCACTGTAAACGTACAGCCAACAGCCGAGAGCCTATTGCAAGTCGCCGATGCGCGCCTTTATCGTGCGAAAGCAGCTGGTCGAAATCGGGCTCTAGCGACCTAATCGCAACACACTATAAATATGACGAGATGTATCTGCTCACAGCCTACGTTTACGCTTGGCTACAGACCAATACACCCAAAGCCGCCAAACGACATGCACAGAAAAATACGCCATCACCGCCAGTAATGCAGCCAATAAAGGTAAGCCAATCAGCAAAGGCGCGCCCAAGGATTGCATCCAAGCCCACATCGCCCACATCCAGTCCCCCAGATTCAAAGCAGAAAACGAGGGCATCAAAACAGTCACTTTCGCTCCAGATAGGCCCGACACCCAAGCACCAAGCTGATAAGCCAACCAGTAAATGGGGCCAATCGTTAATGGATTGGTGTAGAAAGTCCCCAAAATCGCCACCGGCAAATTGACGCGAAAAATCAGGCACAGAATGCATGAGGTAATCACTTGCAAAGGACCGGGGATCAAGCCGCCAATCATCCCCACCGCTAAACCACCTGCAACCGATTTACGATTTAAATGAAATAAATTCGGATGTTCAAACCAATGCGCAAAGCGGCTCAAAAAGCGGTTTTGCAGCATCGTTTGGTGGTCTGGCAACCAGCGTCGTAAATATTTGCGGGGCATTCGGCACTTTTCTCGTTAATTTAGCTATGACAGACTGCATTATTGTCGCAAAATTCAATTATTCACTTCAGCAAATAGATAAATAAATAATCATGGTTGCCGTAACTCGCCCGCTTGCCCAATCCATCGCTGAAGCCGCTGATCCTGATCGCTGGCTGATTGCTCTTTCTGAGCGTTATCCGCCGCAGGACATCACTCGCCTGAGGGAGGCGCTCGATTGGGCTGCTGAGTTATATGGCAACTCACTCAATCCCGACACACAAACCTCACTATTTTTGCATTCAGTTGCCAGTGCATCCATCGTGGCGGATTTGCGCATGGACGCGAACGCCGTAATCGCAGCGCTACTATTTTGCGTTCCTGACAAACTCAGTAACGCGTCCGAACAAATCAATAAACGCTTTGGGACCACCGTTGCTGCATTGGTCGATGGCATTTTGAAAGTCCGGCAGCTGCGACAGCTAGCTCAACCACAACAGGGCAAAGCCGAAGACTACGCACAGCAAGTCGAAGCGCAACGCAAAATGTTGCTAGCGATGGTTGAAGACATTCGTGCGGTGCTGATTAAACTTGCGTGGCGCACGCAAACGATGCATAGCTTGGCGAATGTGCCCGAAGAGCAGCGCCGTATTATTGCCCGCGAAACCTTGGATTTATTTGCGCCACTGGCCAATCGTTTGGGCGTCTGGCAAATCAAATGGGAGCTGGAAGACTTAGGTTTCCGTTACCTACATACCGAAACCTATAAGAAAATCGCTAAATTGCTGGATGAGCGCCGCGTGGACCGTGAGCAATTCATTGGCGATGTGATTGGTAAGCTACGCAGTGAACTCGCCCTTGCTGGCGTAACCCATGTCGACCTGATGGGGCGACCTAAACACATCTACAGCATCTGGAAAAAGATGCAGAAAAAGAAGCTCGACTTTTCTGAGCTCTACGATATTCGCGCGGTACGTGTCTTAGTCGATAATGTGAAAGATTGCTATACCGTACTGGGAATTGTGCATAACTTGTGGCAGCCTATTCCAGGTGAATTTGACGATTACATTGCACAGCCCAAAGGTAACTTTTATCGCAGTCTGCATACCGCAATCATCGGCCCGCAAGACAAAGCCGTCGAAGTACAAATCCGTACTTTTGATATGCATGAGCACGCCGAATTCGGCGTCGCCGCGCACTGGCGCTACAAAGAAGGCGGCAAAGGCGACTCACGTTACGAAGAAAAAATCGCATGGCTACGACAATTACTAGATTGGCGCGAAGATGTCGCCTCTGAAGCTGATTTTTCAGATGCATTTAAGGCTGAGTTATTCGACGACACCATCTATGTGCTAACCCCTGCTGGGCGTGTGATTTCATTACCCAAAGGCAGTACCGCAGTCGATTTTGCTTATCACCTACACACCGATCTGGGTCATCGTTGCCGTGGGGCGAAGGTCAATGGCGCAATTGTGCCGCTCGGAACACCGCTAGAAAATGGCCAGCGCATAGAGATTCTGGCCGCTAAAACGGGTGGTCCTAGTCTCGATTGGTTACATCAAGGCTATATTAAAAGCCATCGCGCGCAGCAAAAAGTACGGCACTGGATTCGTCAGCAGCATCTTGATGTGGCGATAGAAGCCGGTCGTACCCTGTTTGATAAAGAATCGTCCCGCGCCGATGCCAATAATATTAGCCACGAACTCATCGCACAAAAGCTAGGCTACAAAGAAATCGAGGACGTATTTGCTGCGCTGGGCCAAGGTGAATGCTCACTGCGCGCATTATCAATTGCATTTAATGAGTCGCTCGCCCCCATTGAATTACCGGACGAGCCCGAAGACTTCGTCAAAACCGCACGTGCCAATCAAAGTGGCGAAGGCATTTTGATTGAAGGCATCGACAAGCTGATGACGATGCTCGCCAAATGCTGCAAACCCGTGCCCCCCGATCAAGTAATGGGTTTTGTCACCAAAGGCCGCGGCATTTCAATCCATCGTACCGACTGCCTCACACTTAAACGATTAGCAATTGAAGCGCCAGAGCGCTTAATTAAGGCAGACTGGGGCAAATCCAGCGGACACGTATTCTCGGTCGATATTTTAGTAGAAACGCTAGAGCGGCCAAGCATGTTGCGGGATTTATCCGACGTGATGGTGCGCGATAAAATCAATGTCACCGCGGTACACACCCAAAATAAAGACGCTCGTTCACAAATGCGCTTTACGATTGAAATCAAAGACAGCGAACAATTGCAAAAAGTATTTGTACGACTCAAAGATGTGCAAGGCGTGATTCGCGTATCTCGTCTTTAGTAGCAAAAACATAGCGTTTTTTTCAACAAATAGAAAAAGTTTCGTTTTTTTTCTGCCGATAGAATCTATTCTGATTGAACGTCTAAAGACATTATCGAGGCACGCCATGTTTAACTCAATCCTATCAACTTAAGCCTTCAGACCGTTGCTTTGTAAGCAATGTAATCGTGAGGTTTGGGGTGATTGGTGCGTTCTTTCCTCGCTCTGGGATTAAAATTGATCAACGATTTCCTGATCTCAGTCAGCGCAAGCT
>CAUOZE010000039.1:0-30189 GCA_963508915.1 uncultured Deefgea sp. | reverse complement strand
GCATGAGAGTGGACACATTACGAAGGGAGTCAGTTAGGGCGCTTAATCATATAGTAATTAATAATCAAAGAGTTATGTTTGTTTCTGCATCATGCCGGATGGAGATTGAAAAAACAAGCAGCGCTTAAGTTGATACGATTGACTTCAGATGGGAGCACTCGATGCGCGCTAAGCTTTTACTACAAGACTGGTTGAACTTACACGTACCGGGCATTGCGTTACTCCGTAATTATCCTCGTGATTTTTGGGGACATGACTGGCGGGCGGGCTTATCGGTCGCCGCGGTCGCGATTCCAGTGGGCGTGGCTTATGCGCAATTAGCTGGCATGAGCCCGATTGCTGGCTTGTATGCCAGTATTTTACCCATGGTAGCCTACGCTTTGTTTGGCTCGTCACGCCAATTGATGGTTGGCCCTGATGCAGCAACTTGCGCGATGGTGTTTTCTACGCTGGCACCGATAGCGATGGGTGATCCGCATTTGTATGTTTCGCTCTCAGTCAGTCTGGCTTTACTCACCGGTGTTTTTTGCTTGCTAGCTAGCCGCTTCAAGCTAGGGTTTCTAGCTGATTTTCTGTCACCGCCAATTTTAGCGGGCTTTTTGAATGGCGTAGCCATCAGTATTGTGGTGGGGCAACTGGGCAAAGTATTTGGCTTTACGTTTGAAAATGACGACTTACTAGAGAGGCTGATTGAATTTCCATTTCGCCTGATTGAAGCACACCCACTTACTGCACTCATCGGACTAGGCACTTTACTGACACAGCAAGTCGCTAAGCGCCTACTACCCAAGCTGCCATCGACCTTAGTGGTGATGGTGCTGGCCGGTTTGGTCACCTATGTATTTCGCCTTGATCTACAAAATGTGGCGGTGATTGGTGAGTTGCCAGCTGGCCTACCAAGACTGCACTGGCCAACACTACCTTTTTCGCAACTCGGTGAGATTGTCGGCGCTGCCGCTGGTTTGGCCTTGATTAGCTTTAGTAGTGCGATGCTCACAGCACGTAGCTTTGCTGCAAAAAATCGCTACGACATCGATCCTGATCGTGAGTTTACCGCGCTCAGGATGGCCAATATCGCAGCAGGTTTGTCGCAAGGTTTTGCGATTAGTGGTGCAGATTCACGCACGGCGGTTAATGACAGTAGTGGCGGCAAGAGCCAAATGGTGAGCATCGTCGCCGCGGGTGCAATTTGCATCTCCATGCTGGTATTTACAAAGGCTCTTTATTTCGTGCCGATTGCGGCACTCGGTGCGGTACTCATTACCGCATCGTTCGGCCTGATGAATTTTGCCAGTATCCAGGTTTTTCGTGCCTATAGCCGTGGCGAGTGGATAGTAGCAATCGTCACCTTAATTGGCGTTGCTTGCGTGAGTGTCATGCAAGGCATGTTATTTGCCGTTTTACTGGCTACGCTGCGCGTTTTGATTAAACTAGCGCGCCCTAGCGATACAATTTTGGGCGTTTATGAAGGCAAGCGTGCTTTTCATGATGTCAATCATCACCCAGAGGCTAAACCGATTCCTGGCTTATTAATTTATCGCTTTGAGTCGCAACTGAATTTTTTCAACGCAAACTTTTTTCGTCAGCGATTATTGTCTCTCATTGATGGGGCTGAGAAAAAAATTGAGTGGCTGGTGATTGATGCGATGCCAATCACCCAAATCGACGCTGCGGGAGAGCAAGCCGTCTGGAGCCTACATCAAGACTTGGTCGAGCGCGGCATAATCATGGCTTTTGCCGGACCAAAACGCCAGATCGAGGCTAATGCCGCTCAGCGCGGCATTAGCGAGCAAGTCTGCAATGCTTTTTTATTATTTTCAAACCTAAAGCAAGCACGAATTGCTTTTGCGGAGCGCAACGCACCGCCTAAATCAAACGTTTAAACAGCACGATTTTTTAATCGGCGTATTGCACACACTCAATGCGTGTCAATGCGCCGTCTTTTAGGTAAAAAAAGGCGTCTTGCGGCATATCTTGCTGCCACATCGCTTGTGGCGACATCCCAGCGTATAATCCGCGCAGAATACGCCCCAACAAACCATGTGCAACCACAATGATGCGAGGTGGTAGCTTGGGGTCTGATAGCCATTGCGTTAAACGTGATGTTACGTCTGCCAACTGCTCGCAACCGGGTGCATTAAAATACCAATCCGCTTGCTCAGCCAAGTCAGGGTATTTTGCAAACAAAGTCATCACCTGCTGCTTTTCCCAGTCGCCGAATGCAACTTCAATCAGGCGTGGATCAATATGAAGATGACTGGCTGGCAGGCCCAATTCATTCATCAACAATTTCGCCGTTTGCTGCGCTCGCCCCAAAGGGCTTACCAGCACTTGCCACTCGCTTGGGTCACTCAATAATTCACCAAGCGTGACACCCATGGCGCGAGCTTGAGATTCGCCAAGCTCAGTAAGTGGTGAATCACAATGACCCTGCATACGGCGCTCTAAATTAAATTCGGTTTGTCCGTGTCGTAACAAATAGATTTCTTTAGACATTCATCTACCCTTTCTTTGCATTCACTCTAACGTTTATTCGTCTTGTTTTTGTGCTGCAGCAGCGCGTAACTTGTCTTTTTTGCTCATTCGATGGCCTTTGATGCCGCCAGCACCTTGCTCGGTAGTGGTCACCATCTCTTGCGGCTCAAAGCCTGCAATTTGCTCGCGCGGAACACGCATTTTTAGGCGATTTTCTAACAAGCGAAAATGGGCCTCGCTACTTGCGCTAACTAAGCTAATAGCGACACCGCTCCCGCCAGCACGTGCCGTACGGCCGATACGATGCGTGTAATCAGCTGGCGAGCGAGGCAAGTCAAAATTAATGACGCATGGAAGATTATCAATATCAATCCCGCGCCCCGCCAGATCAGTAGCGACTACAACCTGGAGGTTTGAGGATTTAAACTCAGCCAATACTTGGCTGCGACGGCCTTGACTAAATTCACCGTGAAATGGAGCAGTTTTAATGCCTGCGCTTGATAAATATCGCGCAAGTTGTTCGGTGATCACCTTGGACGCAACAAACACCAAGGCTCGCTCTTCACCACTATCGATGATCAATTGCGCCAATAATTCGGCACGGCGGGATTCATCGACCGCAATCGCTCGCTGCAAAATATTGGGCGTATTCGCCTCATTCAATTCCATTACAATTTTGCTTGGGTTTTGCAAAATACCTTCAGCCAGCGCGCTTACATCGGCAGGAAACGTGGCTGAGAAAAATAAGTTTTGTCGTTGTGCAGGTAGTAGCGCCAAGATGCGATTGATTTCATCGCTAAAGCCCATATCGAGCAAGCGATCCGCCTCATCCAGTACAAGCGTATTAAAACTCTCGGGCTTGATGGCATTTTGCTTAATCAAGTCCAATAGGCGGCCAGATGTTGCGACCAATACATCAGCGTGACCACGCAATGCCATCATTTGCGGATTGATCGACACACCACCAAATACGCTAACGACTTTGATCGCTGCAGGCAGATGCTTGACCAAGCCTTTGATTTCTTCACCCACTTGCACCGCCAATTCACGTGTCGGCACTAAAATTAGCACTTTGCGCTGAGCTGTTTGTACCAATTGCAAGAGCGGCAAAGCAAACGCAGCCGTTTTACCCGAACCGGTTGCCGCTTGAGCTAGCACATCATCCCCACGCAAAATCAGTGGAATTGCAGCGGATTGAATCGGGGTGGGTTGGATGTAGAGTTTTTTATTGGCAGCTGCGACAACGAGGGAAGATAAACCTAAAGCACTAAAGGGCATGAAAAGCCTTAATCAAATAAAACATCAATACCGCATGATACCAAGCCTCGTCACTTGATGATGAGAAACATCAAATACTTAGAGCTAATCGGTGCTTGGCAAGTATTTGAATTTTATGGATTGAGTGCCACGCTGAACTACCTGTTAATCCGCCAATAAATCACTTCACCCGCACCCAAGATCAGTTTAGAACCCACTTCAACCATAAGCCTCCACCGCCTAAGCTATCCAAAAATACCCGATTGATGCTACAATCGCCGTCTTTTACCAACAATAGCCATTGCCATTAAGTGGTTGATTAATATAATTTTTAAGCTAATTTATATTATTTCTACATTTATAGCGGTGGCCGACGCGGATTCATCGCATGGAAGCGGAACAGCTTAATCAGATTGAAAACCAGCTCAAAGAGCTAGGTTCACGCACAGAAGAGCTCAAGCGTTATCTCGACTACCCAGGTAAAGTCGATCGACTCGAAGAAGTCGTTCGACTTTCTGAAGCACCAGAAACTTGGAACGACCCTAAAAAAGCTCAAGAAGTTGGCCGCGAACGCAAAGCACTGGAGGATATCGTCCTCGTGCTGGATCGTGTTGCTGACGGCGTAACGGATTCACTTGAACTATTTGAAATGGCAAAAGCCGAAGGTGATTTCGGCACGGCAGAAGTCATCGCCGAAGACTATGTAGCTCTTGAAACCGAAGTCGCCAAACTTGAATTCCGCCGGATGTTTAATAACCCGATGGATCCAATGCCGTGCTTTATCGACATTCAATCCGGCGCCGGCGGCACGGAAGCACAAGATTGGGCAGGCATGCTACTCCGCATGTACGTGCGTTACGGCGAGCGCAAAGGCTTTGCCGTCGAAGTCATGGAGCAATCGGATGGCGACATCGTTGGCATTAGCCAAGCGACCATTAAACTCACTGGCGACTATGCGTACGGCTTTTTACGCACCGAAACGGGCGTGCATCGCCTTGTTCGTTGCTCACCATACGACTCAAACAATCGCCGCCATACTTCATTCGCTTCGGTATTTGTTTACCCCGAAGTGGACGATAGCTTCGAGATCGACATTAACCCATCGGATGTGCGTACCGATACCTACCGTGCTTCGGGCGCGGGTGGTCAGCATATTAACAAGACCGACTCTGCGGTTCGTTTAACGCACATTCCGACCAATACCGTCGTGCAATGCCAAAACGATAGATCGCAACACAAAAATCGTGACGAGGCATGGAAAATGCTTCGCGCTAAATTGTATGAGCTAGAGTTGCGTAAACGGATGGAAGCCCAGCAATCGCTGGAAGCCACCAAGTCAGACATCGGCTGGGGTCATCAAATTCGCTCTTACGTATTTGATCAAAGCCGAATCAAAGACCTACGCACCAGCTATGAAGTCGGCAATATCAAAGGCGTCATGGACGGCGACTTGGATAACTTTATTGCAGCAAGCCTGAAACAAGGCGTGTAATTTTTATTCTCGGGGAGCCTTGCTCCCCGTTGTTTTGAATGCATTGAGTGGAAAAATCATGAGCGAAGTAAAAAGCCAAGAAGTGGAAGTACAAGTCGACGAAAATCAAATCATCGCCGAACGCCGCGCCAAGTTGGCCGCGATTCGCGCCAAAGGCATCGCCTTCCCGAATGATTTTAAACGCGAACATTTATCTGGCGACCTGCACGAGCAGTACAACGCACTAGAAAAAGAAGAGCTCGAAGCCAAAGCGATCACCGTTTCAGTAGCGGGCCGCATGATGCTGAAACGCGTTATGGGCAAAGCCAGCTTCGCAACAATTCAAGACAACGCGGGCCGTATTCAGTTTTATATCAGCGGCAATAGCGTTGGCGAAGCCGTTTATGACAACTTCAAAACATGGGACTTGGGTGACATCGTTGCTGCACGCGGCACACTAATGAAAACCAAAACGGGCGAATTGTCGATTCACGTGACTGAATTGCACCTACTGACTAAATCACTACGCCCATTACCAGACAAGCACCACGGCATGGCCGACCAAGAGCAGATTTATCGCCAACGTCATTTGGACTTGATTACCAATGACGTGAGCCGCGGCACTTTTATTAAGCGCTCAAAAATCATTCAACGCCTGCGCGAGTTCATGGTCGGTGAGAACTACCTTGAAGTCGAAACACCAATGATGCACAGCATCCCGGGTGGCGCGACGGCAAAACCGTTCGTGACGCATCACAATGCGCTGGATATGCCGCTTTATCTGCGGATTGCACCTGAGCTCTACCTGAAACGTCTTATCGTTGGCGGCTTGGAGCGCGTTTTTGAAATCAACCGTTCATTCCGTAACGAAGGCATGAGCACGCGTCACAACCCAGAATTCACGATGATCGAATTCTACGAGGCGTATGCCGACTACCAACGCATGATGGATATGTCTGAAGGTATTATCCGCGCTTGCGCGATTGAAGCCACGGGCCATGCGGTTGTGACCTACCAAGGCAAAGTGGTTGATTTATCAAAACCATTTGCTCGCTTTACGATTGCGGGCGCCATCAAGCACTACAACCAAGAATACACCGACGAACAACTAAATGATCGTGCCTTCCTTAAATCGGAAATCGCGCGTCTTGGTGGTAAGCCTGTTCTTACAGATGGTATCGGCGGCCTACAACTGAGTTTGTTTGAAGAAAATACCGAAGGTAAATTGTGGGAGCCGACTTTTATTGTTGACTACCCTGCCGAAGTATCACCACTGGCACGCGCGTCAGACACACAAGCAGGCTTAACTGAACGCTTCGAATTGTTTATTGTGGGTCGTGAACACGCCAATGGTTATTCAGAGCTAAATGACCCTGAAGATCAAGCGGCTCGCTTCCAAGCCCAGGTTGATTTGAAAGACAAAGGTGATGATGAAGCAATGCATTACGATGCGGATTACGTTCGTGCGCTCGAGCACGGCATGGCACCAACAGGTGGTTGCGGGATTGGTATTGACCGTTTGGTCATGCTACTGACTGACTCACCAAGTATTCGTGACGTCATTTTGTTCCCGCAAATGCGCCGCGAAGACTAATCGACGTATTGTCTGCTAGCCGTTTATTGATAATGGCTATCTGCACATACCCAGCAATAAAAAACCGGCCTTGGCCGGTTTTTTATTGCACATCGAATGGGTATTTATTTTTCTTGGCTTGCGTCTTGCTCAGCTACCGCATCTTTCAACGCCTTCGCCGGAGTAAACTTCAATACGCGCTTTGCTGGAATCTGTACCGCTTCGCCAGTCCTTGGATTGCGCCCCATACGCGCATCGCGTGACTTAAGTGCGATCTTAGCCACATTCGGCAAGACCACCTCACCCCCACCACTCACTGTCGCCAAAATAACGTCAGACAATGTTTCCAGTGTCGCCGCAACGGCTTTTTTCGACACTTCAGGGTGATCAATCGCAACCAAGTTGTGCACGATGGAGATCAATTCAGTTTTATTCATAAGAAAGACCTTTAAATGGCCGCAAGAAAAATTTGATTCCACATTATGCCGTAGACTAGAAAAATTAGCTTGCGCTTTGCGCACACAAAGCCTTTTATGCCAACAGCACTATTACCTCGCATTTAATACGTAAAGCACGGAAAATGGCACCTCACAAAGAGAAAATCAATGCCAAGCCAACGTATCCAACCCATCAGCCAGCTCAGCCTACTGACTTTATTATTTCCACTGGCACTCGTGCTGTTTGAATTTGCCACCTACATTTCAAATGACATGATTTTGCCCGCCATGCCAACCATCGTGCATTTATTTAGCGTCGACCCAAGCCACATTCCATCGGCGATGTCCTTATGCCTTTTGGGTGGCGCAAGCCTGCAATGGCTACTGGGGCCGCTCTCAGACCGAGTTGGGCGCAAGTCGGTCATGCTCGTGGGTGTAGCGCTGTTTATTTTTGCTTGTATCGCAATTATTTTTGTTCGCTCTTATTCATGGTTTTTGTTTTTTCGTTTCTTGCAAGGTACCGGAATGTGCTTTATTGGCGCAGTGGGCTACGCAGCAATTCAAGAGAGTTTTGTTGAAGCCACCGCCATTCGCGTTACCGCCCTCATGGCCAATGTCGCTTTGATCGCGCCGCTCATTGGCCCCCTAGCCGGCGCCATGGTGCTGCAAATCACCGGCTGGGAATGGATCTTTATTTTTGTAGCCATCATTGCGACGATTGCTGCGGCAGGTCTGTGGCGCTTTATGCCTGAAACCTCGCCCAAATTGAGCTCGCCCTTAAGTCTCAATAGTCTGCGCACTGATTATATGGCGGTACTGCGCAACCGACGATTTATGGCGGGTGCGATTTCAATTGGCTTTACGTCGATGCCTTTGCTGGCTTGGATTGCCTTGGCGCCGATCATATTAATGCAGGACGCAGGCCTTTCTACGATTGATTACGGTTACTGGCAAATCCCCGTTTTTGCAGGGCTGATTCTCGGCAATATCATTTTGGCGAAAATCGTAGGTACCGTGCCGATTTATCGGATTATCAAACTCGGTTCAATTCCATTTATGCTTGGCTTTTCGCTTAGCCTACACATGATTTATGAGCCGGAAGCTTGGCAATGGTTGGTGGCCTCACTATCAATCGGTGCGATTGGGATCGGTATCATTAATGCTGCGCAATTTAGATTAGCCCTATTTGCCAGCGATCAAAGTAAGGGCACCGTTTCGGCCACCCTGGGCATTATTGTGATGATTATCTTCTCTGTCGGGATTGAATTATCTAAAATCGCCCATGAATTGGCGGGCAATGGCGGCTTTGTTATTGTTTGCCTGCTTGGGGTATGCACGGCTGTGATAGCGCGGCGTCGCTTCTTGCGTGGTCAATTTGGCGAAGAAGCGCAGTAAAGTCCTCACTTCACAACAAAATCCTCACTGGAGTTGCAAATGTCGATTGAAGGCGAAAGTTTGAATGGCGCTTTTCAGCAGATGGGTAAGCAGCTAACCCAACAATGGAAGGGGAAAGATAGTTTTGCTATTTTGCTGAGCGACTTCAAGCATGGTCACGCCTTTTTAGACATTTTCCAGCTTTGGCAACTTGATGACACACACTCCCAACGACTGCACTGCATTGCTTTTGTTGGCAATCACTTTTCATGCCCGCCACTTACAAGCAGCACCTTAGCAAGCAGCGAAGACTCAACAGAATTAGAGTCTTTAATTGCTGAATTATCGCAAAAATGGCCGCTGCCAATTGCGAGCTTTCATAGGATTTACCTTAAAAACAACTCAGTGATGCTCACCTTGGTACTGGGTGAGTTTGAATCGCAACTCTTCGAAGTCTCGGGCCCGATTGACGTCTTTGTACTTAATCATGATGGCGAAGACTTGCATTTACAGTCACTCAAACAAATTTGGCGCCTCAGCCAAGCTAATAGCACGATACTGAGCCTAAGCAGCAGCCAAACTAGCCAAGACCTGCTCGTAAAAACGGGCTTTTTACCGCAACGGCACAGTAGCCCGCAAGGCTCGTTTTTGACCGCAACGATCCAGAGGCCACCTCGAACTCAGTTGCAATGCCCCACCACAAAAGAAGCGATCATTATCGGCGCAGGCATTGCCGGCTGCGCGCTAGCAAATTCCCTAGCCCAGCGCGGTTGGAAAATTCGGTTGATTGATTCGCAGGCACAGATCGCCAGCCAAGCCTCCGGCAATCATATTGGCTTGTGCCACCCTACTTTTAGTCTTGATGATAATTTCCAAGCTCGGCTTTCACGTGCAGGTTTTTTTACCACCCAGCAAAAAGTAGAGATACTCCACCATAAACAGCCTGTGCACTTTGGGATGGATGGGCATTTTCAAATCGCCAAGGACAGCGAAGCGGCAGAACTAATGCAAGCCATACTTAAGGAGCAGCGACTCCCTGAGGCATTGGTCCGTTGGCTAGGCGTACAACAAGCGATATCGCAGTTAAATATCGAATGCGAATTCGGAGGCTGGTGGCTCCCTCAAGGCATGTGGATCAACCCAGCCAGTTCGTGCAATGGGTATATCAATGAATGCTCTGATAATATTGACCTATCATTAAATACCTATATTGAACGCATTGATTGCAATGCATCAGTTTGGCATTTGTACGACCGTGAAAACCGACTCATCGCAAGTACAGAAACACTCATTTTGGCTAATGCACACGATGCCACACGACTCTTGCCCAACACTGATTTAGCACTGAGCAGCAGCCTGCGCAGCGTAACTCGGCTCCCCGCAAATCAACTCGAAACCACTAGCGCGGGCATCTCTGGCTCCACCTACCTCACCGCCGAATTTGATGGTTGGCGCTGCGCTGGCGCCAACTTAGTTCGCAGCAACGAAAACGAATTGGAAGTCGAGGCGAGTAATTTAAATGACTTGGCAAACTTAATTGGCGCATCAGCTTTGCTGAATACTGCCGGGGCGCAAACTCGCCAATGCGTACGCCCTAACTCAGCAGATCGATTACCTTTGGTGGGGGCGGTGCCAGATACGCAGCCGATCAGCCATTCTGTCCATCAACTGTTTCATATTCCCAAAGCCGCCGGTCTGTTTGCAGTCTTAGGCTTTGGTTCGCGCGGCCTGACATGGCACGCACTCTCCGCCGAAGTACTTGCCTGCCAACTCAATGATGAGCCGCAAGGTATTGAGCGCAGCCTCATCAACGCGATCGACCCTAGTCGCTTTGTATTGCGTCGACTCAGGAAGTTAAGTTCACAGAAAAAACCATAAAGCAATGCAGATGAAGTATTTTTGAAGGGTTACAGTTCCAGAATTACTCAAATTGAATGACAAATAACAATACAGTTTGCATCTAATCATTTAGCCGCGCCTTACGTATAGTTCGTGTATCGCTTAATGCTTAATGAGAGAACATCATGCAAACCAGTCAACTTAAAGCTGCAGAGGTATATTCATTTGTCTCAGCGCCAGTCTGGATTCGCTGCGAGTCAGGTCAACTCTGGATCAGTCATGATGGTGAGGACGTTGTTTTGGCGCGCGGAGAGAAATACTTTGCCAGTGGCAACGACCGCGTTGTGATAGAAGCCCTGCAAGATAGTCACTTCAACACCCTCAAGGCGTCAAATGCTGAAACGACGCCAATAAAAAACACTGCCCGCTTATCACAGTTAGCCCCAGCGCATTAAAATCAATTTGACCGCTCATCAGTCAAAAACAACGCCAAAGCAAACTGATGTTGCAGTTCAATCCTTAGCCTGCCGATATTAACAATACGGCAGGCAGTTTGCATTTCATTCGGAATGCCCCGCCCCGCCAAGGGAGGGCATCATGCTCCGAAAATCCCTAGTTAGCCTTATTGTTACAGGCTTGATTGTCCCCAGCGTTGCTCACGCAGAACTTATCGATGGCCTACTCAATGTGAACGACATTCTTGGCAGCTTATGCGGCCAGCGCATGATCGTACTTTGGGTTGATGAGACAGAGCAAATACCGCCGTGCGTTATGGCCTATTCGGCGGGTTGTATTGAAGCTCAAGGCGATGGCCCGCAAAGCTGCGTCCAGCAAGTGCAGGCACTTTCGGTAGAGTCTGGGCAGCTGCAGCCAACCGATGCGGTGAGTGTTAAGTAATTTTTGCCATGCTGCTTGTTTGCGATTGTTGCAGCAGCTGTTGCGCCAGCTGCCCTAAGCGTTCTATCGCCTTCTCGTGACGGACCGTCCATGGCTCACCGCAGCAGATTCGCAAGCAATTGTGATAACTTAGGCTGGGTGAAAACATGACGCCGGGTGTAAAACTAATGCCCTCAGGCAAGGCCAGCTGCAATAATTGCAGCGTTTCGATTTGAGTGTTGAGCTCGACCCAAAGCACATAGCCACCTTGTGGTACGGTCAGTCGAGTATCAGAAGGAAAGAAGCGCTGAATCGCATCGATTGCATCATTCACTTGTTCGGCGCAATTTTTCCTCAAGCGCCGCAGATGATGATCGTAGCCACCGCTTTCTAAAAAGTGCGCGATAGTACGCTGAAGAACCAAAGAGGTTGAAAAAGTATTAATAAATTTGAGCTGTTCTATTTCTTTTTGCCAACGCCCACCTAGTACCCAACCAATCCGAAATGCGGGGGCTAATAATTTTGTAAACGAAGCAATGAGCATCACATTGCCTGTTTGATCATACGCTTTCGCAGGCCTTGGGCGGTCACCTTGATAATAGAACTCACCATAGATGTCATCTTCAATCAGTGGAATATTTCGCTTATCAAGCAACTCAACCAAACGGCGCTTGTTGTCGTCGGGCATTAAACTACCGCAAGGATTCGAATAGTTGGGTAGCAAAACACAGGCTTTAATATCACCATTGCGCGTAGCCAACTCTAGCGCTTCAATAGAAATGCCGGTTTTTGGGTGCGTCGGCAACTCAAGCGCTTTCAGCTTAAAACTTTCTAAAATCTGCAAGAGTCCAAAATATGCGGGCGATTCAATTGCGACCACATCACCCGGCTTGGTCACCGCGCGCAGGCATAAATTAAGCCCTTCGATTGCTCCGTGCGTAATCAATACATCGTCAGCTTCGACTTGCCCACCCCACGTCAACGAGCGCCTCGCTATTTGACGACGCAGTTCAATATCACCATGCGACTCACCGTAGTTCGCAATAATATCAGGATCGTTCCGGGTAACTTGGGATAGGATTCTTTGGATCTGCTGATTTGGAAATAGCTTGGGGGATAAAATTGCCAAACCAAAATCGACTTTGACATCGTTAATGTGCAATAAGGCACTAGGCGTTAGCAAGGGGTCAATCACCACCTGTGAAGGGCGTTGTGGCGGCTTGGTGAGCTCAGGCGACGCCAAATGACGTATGGCACGCACATAAAATCCAGACTGTGGCCTTGCCTCGACCAAGCCGCGATCTTCAAGTTCGCGGTAGGCTTCCATGATGGTCGACAAACTGAGTTGTCTTTCCGAGGAAAGCTTGCGAATCGAAGGGAGCTTTTCACCTGAGCGCAAAATACCTGCTTGAATCGCCTGTGCAAGCTCTTGGGCCAATTGGTAATACAGCGTATCTGACTTTTTGCGATGATTTTCTGAGCTAACTAAATCTGCCATTTAAGTGACCTCTATGCCAAGTGAAAACTATAGCCGAGTCCGAATCAAATAAACAGATTTGAAAATTAAATATTAATAAAAAATTGTACCGTATCAATTTTTTGAATTTTTTTCTGCAACTGCAACTGCAGCTGTGCTGGCTGCTAATGGCGTGTGATCCAAGATCTGAAAAAAGACTTCCTCTTGCCGTATCATGCCAAGCTCATTTCTAGCCCGCTCTTCAATCGCATCTGTTCCTGTTTTTAAGTCGCGCACCTCAGCCTCAAGTGCATCATTACGCTCTTTTAATTTAGCGTTTGCTGAACGATGCTCGCTCAGTTGCGTATCCAGCTGCCAAACACGCAGCCAACTTCCTTTGCCGACCCATAATGGCCACTGTAAAGCAACAATCACTGCAGCCAAAAATATCGCAAGTATTCGCATACTATTCCAAACAATAAAATAAAACCGGAGCAAGATCCGGTTTTATATCTTACTACAGACGTTAACTAGTTTGCATGCAAGCTTATTGCAGCAACATAGAAAACAACATTAGCCTTTCAATTGATAAAACGCATCGATACCTGGGTAAACCGCAGCATCACCCAACTCTTCTTCGATACGCAAAATTTGGTTGTATTTAGCAATACGATCAGAACGGCTCAATGAACCTGTTTTGATTTGCATGCAGTTGGTAGCAACGGCCAAGTCAGCAATTGTGCTGTCTTCTGTTTCGCCTGAGCGGTGGCTCATCACTGAAGTGTAACCACTACGTTTAGCCAATTCTACGGCAGCCAAAGTCTCAGTCAAAGAGCCAATTTGGTTTACTTTAATCAAGATTGAGTTGCAAATGCCGCGTTTGATACCTTCAGCCAAGATTTTTGTGTTAGTAACGAACAAGTCATCACCAACGATTTGCACACGTTTACCCAAGCGATCAGTCAATACTTTCCAGCCATCCCAATCACGCTCGCCCATGCCATCTTCAATAGAGATGATTGGGTATTTGTTGACAAGGCTCTCAAGGTAATCAACCATTTCTACCGAATTGAAAACACGACCGCCTGATTTTTTGAATACGTAGTTGCCATTGGCTTTGTCATAAAACTCAGACGCTGCGCAATCAAGTGCAATACGGAAATCAGTACCTGCTTTGTAGCCTGCTTTATCGATCGCAGCCATGATCAAATCAAGTGCTTCTTCTGGGCCTGCAACATCAGGAGCAAAACCACCTTCGTCACCCACTTGAGTTGGCATGCCTTTGTCGTGCATGATTTTTTTCAAGTTGTGAAATACTTCAGCACCGTAACGCAATGCTTCACGGAATGTTGGCGCACCAACAGGAACAATCATCAACTCTTGGAAATCCAAGCTATTTGATGCGTGCTCACCACCGTTAATCACGTTCATCATCGGCACCGGCAAGGCCATAGGGCCTGAACCGCCAATGTAACGATATAAAGGCAAGCCAGCTTCTTCAGCGGCTGCTTTTGCAACAGCCATAGACACTGCCAAGATTGCGTTTGCGCCGAGTTTAGATTTATCTTCTGTACCATCCAAATCCAGCATGGTTTGATCGATAAATGTTTGATCCGCTGCATCAAGACCAATGATGGCTTCGCAAATTTCTGTATTGATGTTTTCTACGGCTTTCAAAACGCCTTTGCCCAAATAGCGAGATTTATCGCCATCACGCAATTCAAGTGCTTCACGTTCGCCTGTCGATGCGCCAGACGGCACAGCTGCACGGCCCATCACACCAGATTCTAAAAGTACATCAGCTTCTACAGTTGGATTGCCACGTGAATCTAAAATTTCACGTGCGATCACTTCAACGATTGCGCTCATCGGTTCTATACCCCTTATAACGGTTGAATTAGTACTGCGATAAAATTAAGTAGTAAAGCAAAAGTTGTCTTGCTGCGTTGTCTCACCTTGTCGTACTTAGTGTACTGCCTGCGGCTTCAACACCTTGCCATACAACTTTTACACGACAATGATTACAATGAATGTTCAATGAGCGAGTGTGCCTTAACTACACGGTCGATGTCTTTGAGTACGGTCAGCATTTCTTTCATTCGTGCGATCGGCATCACATTAGGACCGTCCGATTTTGCTTCAGCGGGATTAGGATGCGTTTCCATAAATACACCAGCCACCCCAGAAGCAATCGCCGCCCGCGCCAATACAGGGACAAATTCACGTTGGCCGCCCGACTTATCACCCAAGCCGCCGGGTTGCTGCACCGAGTGCGTCGCATCAAACACTACAGGGCAATTCGTCTCACGCATGATCGCAAGGCCACGCATATCGCTCACTAAAGTGTTATAGCCGAAAGATGTACCGCGGTCACAAACCATAATATTGTCGATGCCGCCGTTGGCTTCTTTGGCTTTTTCAACGACGTTCTTCATATCCCAAGGTGCCATAAACTGGCCTTTTTTGATATTGACTGGCTTGCCAGTGGCGCAGACCGCATGAATAAAATCAGTTTGTCGCGCCAAAAAAGCTGGCGTTTGCAGGACATCAACAACTTGGGCTGCAATTGCAGCCTCAGCCTCGGTATGAATATCTGTTAAAACAGGAACGCCTAATTGGCGGCGCACTTCGTCCAGAATCTTTAAGCCTTTATCAATCCCCAAGCCACGGAATGATTTACCAGATGAGCGATTGGCTTTGTCAAAACTAGATTTATAGATGAACGGAATACTAAGTACATCCGTTATTTCTTTTAGCAGACCAGCAGTATCAATTGCTAATTGCTCACTTTCAATTACACACGGGCCAGCGATGAGGAAAAAGGGCTGATCAATGCCAACTTCAAAACCACATAACTTCACACCATTCCCCTTGTACGTATATGAATATAGAGATTAATGGGTATGGGCTACACGCCCATACCCAATATATCAGCAACTCAGACCTTCACGACCATGCTCTTTAGCGTAGGCAATAGCTTCTTGAATATAAGAAATAAACAATGGATGCCCATCACGTGGCGTAGAAGTAAACTCTGGGTGGAACTGACAGGCAAAGAACCAACGATGCCCTGGTAATTCAATCGTCTCAACCAGCGCTTCTGCACCCATTGATTTTCCGCTAATTTTTAAGCCCGCAGCTTGCAATCGATCCAAATAGTAATTATTCACTTCGTAACGATGGCGATGACGCTCGGTGGCAGATTCGCCGCCATAAATTTTCGCAGCCAATGAACCGGCGTCCAAGCGACACTCTTGTGCACCAAGGCGCATTGTGCCGCCCATGTCTGAATTCTCATCGCGCTTTTCGACTTTACCGTCGTGATTAACCCATTCGTCAATCAGCGCAACGACCGGGTAATCCGTATCCAAGTCAAACTCGGTCGAGTTTGCGCCCGGCATATTGGCCATGTCGCGAGCGAATTCAATCAGCGCAATTTGCATGCCCAAGCAAATCCCCATGTAAGGGATGTTGTTTTCACGTGCAAAGCGCACGGCAACAATCTTGCCTTCAACACCACGCTTACCAAAGCCACCAGGCACTAAAATTGCATCCATGTCGCGCAGGCATTCAGCACCTTCGGTCTCTAATGATTCCGAATCTACGAAGTGAATTTTCACTTCTGAGCGGGTATGAATACCAGCATGGCGCAAAGCTTCGATTAATGACTTGTATGACTCAGTCAAGTCAACATACTTACCGACCATTGCAATATTGACTGTTTGCTGAGGATTTTGTGATGCTTCAACAATCTTATCCCACACCGATAAGTCAGCTTTTGGCAAATCCAAGGCAAATTGTTTACAGATAATATCGTCAATGCCTTGCTCAGACAGCACTCGTGGAATTTTGTAAATTGAATCCAAGTCTGGGCATGAAATCACCGCTTGCTCAGCGACATTGGTAAATAATGCAATTTTGCGGCGCTCTTCATCAGGAACAACGCGATCCCCACGGCAAATCAGTACGTCGGGCATGATGCCGATTTGACGTAGCTCTTTAACACTGTGTTGAGTTGGCTTGGTTTTAATTTCACCCGCCGCCGCAATATATGGCACGTAAGATAAATGAACAAAGCAAGTTCTTTCACGGCCTAGCAACACACCCATCTGACGAATCGCCTCAAGGAAAGGCAGTGACTCAATATCACCCACCGTGCCACCCACTTCGATAACGGCGATATCTGCATCGCCGCCACCTAAGGCAATGAAATTACGGATTTCATCAGTGATGTGAGGAATAACTTGAACAGTCTTGCCAAGATACTCACCACGACGTTCTTTTTTGATCACAGAATCGTAGATTTGGCCAGTAGTGAAGTTATTGCACTTCTTCATTTTGGCAGTAATGAAGCGCTCATAGTGACCCAAGTCTAGGTCAGTTTCTGCACCGTCTTCAGTAACAAAAACCTCGCCATGCTGCATTGGGCTCATGGTACCTGGATCCACGTTAATGTATGGATCCAGCTTCATCATAGTGACTTTAAGACCGCGCGATTCTAAAATCGACGCGAGAGACGCAGCTGCGATGCCCTTGCCTAAGGAAGAAACAACGCCGCCAGTTACGAATATATACTTGGTCATGTTAGTGCGCACAAGTTTGAATCCCCTATTCTACCTGAACAACAGCGCATCCTCAATTCTGGACAGCAACAAAAAACTATGTTTCGGATACAGGCGCCCTACTTCCGACCATAACTGGGGCCTGGCTCATCACCAGAGACTGCTAGCAAGATACGATCCAAACACCTTGATGGCAAAAGTCTTTTCAGATACCAAAATACTTTGGTAGGTGTTGTGACACGATAGCGTATCTTTGGCTTTTTTGCTGTAAGCGCTTTTTTCACAACATCCAATACGGCGAACTCTGGCAAGGTAAACGGCGCTGCAGGCCCTGCCTTTTCAAGTCGTTGTTGCATTTTTTGATATGATTTTGTATGGAAGCTATTTCCAATATCGATCCATCGATAAAATTGCTTAGCAGCATTTACCCGAAACTGACTTGTAATTGGGCCTGGTTCAATTAAGCAGGCGTCAATTTTTGTGCCATACAATTCTTGCCGCAACGTATCAACAAAGCCCTCCAGCGCAAATTTACTTGCATTGTATGCGCCTCGATAAGGCATTGCCGCAAACCCAAGAACTGAGCTATTGAACAAAACCGTACCATATCCTTGTAAACGCATCGCGGGCAGTACTGCATTAGTTAACTCAATAGCACCAAATACATTAGTTTCAAACTGATGCCGCATAGCGTCTCGACTCAAGTCCTCAACCGCACCAGGCACACCGAACCCCGCATTATTAAAGAGCGCATCAATTTTTCCGCCCGTCCGCACCAAAACTTCGGCAACACATGACTTAATAGAGTTCGAGTCAGCAACATCTAATTGCAAGGCCTCAAACCCCTGCGTCATCAACTCGCTTACTGATTTTTCATCTCTAGCTGTTGCAAAAACTCGCCAACCGATCTCACGCAATCCATTAGCAACACAAAAACCAATCCCACTCGAGCACCCACTCACCACCACAGTAGGTAAACACCCTATATTTTGTCTCAAAATAGTCATTTTTCACCACTTATCAATAACACTTACTTACGCGAATATAATCCTAGTGCTAGTATCTTCGACAACATAAATACAGCTAACCTGAATTAGCGCCAAAACATTCATTATCTCATTAGGAATACAAACAGCATGGCAAAAGTTGCATTAGTAACAGGTGGTATGGGTGGTATTGGAACGGCAATTTGCCGCAAACTTGCAGACGATGGCTTTCATGTTGTAACGACTTACTCAAAACCAGGCAAAGAATTAGCTTGGCTAGAAGACAATAAAGCAGCAGGCTATAGCTTTCACGCCTATGAATGTGACGTCACTGACTTTGATGCATGCATCGCCTTGGCAGATAAAATTTCTAGCGAAGTTGGACATGTTGACGTCTTGGTTAACAACGCCGGAATTACCCGTGACGCCTCCTTCAAAAAACTAAGCAAAACAGACTGGGATGTCGTTATTGGCACCAATCTAAACTCGGTGTTTAATGTTTCAAAACAATTTGTCGATGGCATGGCCGATCGTGGCTGGGGGCGTGTAATTAACATCTCTTCAATCAACGGTCAAAAAGGTCAATTTGGTCAAACCAATTATTCTGCGGCAAAAGCAGGCATGCACGGCTTTAGCATGGCGTTAGCTCAAGAAGTGGCAAAAAAAGGCGTCACTGTGAACACGGTATCACCTGGTTATATTGCTACTGATATGGTGATGGCAGTACCAGAAGACGTGCGTAACAAAATCATTTCTCACATCCCAGTGGCTCGTTTAGGCAAGCCTGAAGAAATCGCAGGATTGATCAGCTACTTAGCGTCTGACCTGGCCGGGTTTATGACTGGTGCAAACCTTGCAATTAATGGCGGCCAACATACCTGCTAGCAAACAAATACCAAAAAAAACCGCCCTTTTGGTCGGTTTCAGATTGCTGACAAAGCCCTCCCATTTTGGAGGGCTTTGTGTTTTCATTGGGTATGCTTAAGCCTACACCCCCAATCCAGCACGAAATCGAAATGGTCACCCTCGAGCAGTTAGTGCCCAGTAATCATTTGCTCTGGTTTGTCATCAATCTGAAAACCGACCTTTTTGGTCGGTTTTTTATTTTTTTAGTCGCAAATATCGGCAACAACACTACAAGCTATGTGCATTATTACAAGCGATCAAGTCTTAGCCAGTTTCATCTAAGCTGCTAAACTACACTCCAAACGAGTATTTGTACTCACTTCGCATATATTCAATATATATATTCAACCATTTCAAAACACTGCCAAATTCATTTGGAGCAAGCTGAATGCACAACACAACTAAAACCATTTGTTCAATATCCGCTGGCCTCTTCGTCTTATCCACCTTGGCGGCCTGCAATAAAGCGCCAGAAAAAAAAGAACGTCCACCCGCCCCCGTTACTGTGATTGAAGTCAAACCAACTGATGTGCCACTGACAAAAGAAATGATTGGCGAAACAGCGGGCTATCGTGATGTTGAAGTGCGCTCACGTGTAAACGGCATTTTACTTAAACGCACTTATGTCGAAGGTCAGAATGTCAAAGCGGGTCAAATTTTATTTGAAATCGACCCTGAACCATATAAAGCAATTTTAGATCAAGCCAAAGGTGTTCTGTCGCAAGCCGCATCGAATTTAGACAAAGCTCGGGCTGACCGTGATCGCATTACACCGCTATTTAAAGAAAACGCAGTAAGCCGCAAAGACTTTGATGACGCAAATACTGCTTACAACGCTGCTATCGCAAGCCATAACGCAGCGCAGGCAAGCGTAAGACAGGCCGAACTCAATCTTGAATACACAAAAGTTACCGCCCCCATTTCAGGCACAACCAGTAAGCTTGCACAATCAGAAGGCAGCTTAATTTCTGCAACAGGCGAATCCGGCAAGCTAACAACGATCTCTCAATACAACCCGCTCTACGTCAACTTCTCTTACTCCGAACAAGACAAACAAGAGCTTGAGTCATCACAAAGTAGCGGCAATATTGTTCTTAATCACCCAAGTGGCTTTAGCGCCACAATCAAACTAGCAGACGGCAGTACTTACTCTGAAGTTGGCCAAGTCAATTTTTCTGACAATCGTGTAGACCCAACCACCGGCACCATCCGTGCTCGAGCAATTTTTAAAAATGAAAAGGGACAGCTACTACCCGGTCAATTTGTGCGTATCACTTTGGATATTGGCACTTGGAAAAACGCGATTTCAATTCCATCCAGAGCCGTCGTCCAATCACAAGCCGACTTTGTTGTTATGACAGTCGACAAAGACAATAAAGTGGTACCGAAGCCAATCACTTTCCGCCCAAGCAAAGACGGTCAAGTCGTTGTTAAAACAGGCTTGCGTTTCGGCGACAAAGTGATAACCGAAGGGCAAATGAAAGCACCTCCAGGCTCAACTGTAAAACCAATCATTGCTAGCGCTCCTGCAGCAAGCAAATAAGCAGGAGCCGCTATGTTTTCTAAATTCTTTATTGAACGCCCAATCTTTGCCAGCGTCATCTCTATTGTTATTGTTATTTTAGGTTTGGTAGGGATGAAATCCCTACCAGTAGAGCAATATCCTGGCATTACTCCGCCCGTTGTATCGGTTACCGCATTTTTCCCTGGTGCAACCCCTGAAGTTATCGCTCAAACGGTAGCGGCACCACTCGAACAGCAGATCAATGGCGTTGAACACATGCTCTATGTTCAATCTGGATCTGCCTCGAACGGTCAAATGAGTTTGAACGTCTACTTTGCGATCGGCACCGACCCTGACCAGGCCACAATTAACGTGAACAATCGCGTTTCTGCGGCAATGGCGCAACTACCGGAAGAAGTCAAACGCCAAGGCGTTACGGTTAAAAAGAAATCAACATCCATCTTGAACGTGATCGCGATCGACTCTCCAAACGGTCGATATGACACGACATTTTTATCGAATTACGCCCTTCTTAATATTGTTGACGAGCTAAAACGTATACCCGGCGTCGGCGATCTAACTATGTTTGGCGGTACAGATTATGCAATGCGTGTTTGGTTGCGACCTGATCGACTTGCACAACTAAGCCTAACCCCTTCCGATGTTGTTAACGCCATTCGTGAACAAAATGCACAATTTTCTGCCGGCAAAATTGGCGCTCAACCTACCACTAAAGCCATTGACTTCACCTATACCGTCAATGCACAGGGCCGCCTAAATACAGTCGAAGAATTTAACGATATCATTATTCGCTCAACCCCTGAAGGCGCAAAAATTCGCCTGAAAGACGTTGCTCGCGTTGAAATCGGTGGTAAAGACTACGACCTAAAAGCAAAACTCAACGGCAAATCAGCCGTTGCTATGGGTATTTATTTACAACCCGGGGCTAATGCGATTGGTGTTGCGGATGCAATCACCGCAAAAATGGAAGAGCTTAAAACTCGCTTCCCAGAAGATATTGAGTACTCAATACCTTACGACACCACCACTTTTGTTAAAATTTCAATCGAAGAAGTCGTTCACACGCTACTCGAAGCGATTGTGTTAGTGTTTTTAGTTGTTTATTTATTCTTGCAAAACTTTAGAGCCACACTTATTCCTTGTATTGCCGTGCCAATTTCGTTAATCGGTACGTTTGCTGGGATGTTGGCGTTTGGTTTCTCTATCAACTTATTGACTCTATTTGGCCTAGTCCTCGCGATTGGTATTGTTGTCGATGATGCGATTGTTGTGCTCGAAAACGTTGAGCGCATTATGAGTGAAACTAAATGCTCAGCCAAAGAAGCCGCCATTAAGGCAATGGAAGAGGTATCAGGCCCAGTTGTCGCCATTGTGTTAGTGCTTTGTGCGGTATTCTTGCCTGTTGCATTTATGGGCGGCATGACCGGCGTGATGTATCAGCAGTTTGCGGTCACTATCGCTATTTCAGTGACTATTTCCGGCATCGTCGCGCTAACCTTAACACCGGCTTTATGTGCCATTTTATTAAAGCCCGGTCATCATGAGCCTAACCGTTTTTTCAAGGCATTTAACAATGGCTTCGAAAAAATAACCAATGGATACGTTGATGGCGTTGCCTTTTTAAACCGCCGGGTTGGCATCGCCTTCATGATTTTTGGTGCGATTTTAGTTGCTATGGTCGTACTGCTAAAGCACGTACCAACTGCATTGGTACCCGACGAAGATCAAGGCTATCTATTAAGTGCGGTAATGCTACCTGATGCTGCCTCATTAAATCGGACCGAAGCGACAAGCGCGCAGTTTGATAAAATGCTAATGGCCAATAAGAACGTAGAAAATGTAGTCTCGTTCACGGGCTTTGATCTTTTATCTGGCGCTGTCATTAGTAATAGCGGCATTTCTTTCGTAACACTCAAAGACTGGAAAGATCGCCAAGGCAAAGGCGACAGCTCTTACGACTTGGCTGGCACATTCCAAGGCATGGCCTTCATGGGACTTAAAGATGGCTTTGCGGCCACCTTCAATCCCCCTCCAATTAGCGGCATGTCAACCACTGGCGGCATCGAAGGCTATTACCAAAATCGTGGCACAGGCAATACCGCAGAATTCTCTAAGGCGGTGAATGCCTTTGTTGCAGAAGCAAAAAAACGGCCAGAGTTTGCTAGTGTTTCAACCACTTTCCGCGCGAATATCCCACAAATTTACTTGGATCTTGATCGCGAGAAAGCAAAAGCGTTGGGCGTAAACGTAAACCAAGTGTTTGATGCTATGTCAGCGACGTTCGGGCAAGTCTATGTCAATGACTTCAACCAGTTTGGCCGTACTTACCGTGTTCAATTACAGTCTGAGGCAGACTATCGCGCCAATCCTGAAGACATCCGCAATGTGTATGTTCGATCAGCGAGCGGCACAATGATCCCGCTGACTAGCTTGGTTACGGTAAAGAACTCGGTTGGTCCTGAGTTGGTAGAGCGATTTAACGTGTTCCAAGCGGCAAAAATCATGGCTACGCCCGCTAACGGGGTGAGCTCAGGCCAAGCGATTGCAGCACTTGAGGCCGTTGAAGCCGAAATGAACCTCAAAGACTACAAGCTCCAATGGACAGGCTCAGCCTTCCAAGAAAAAGAAGCCGGTGGCGCTGCCGCCATGGCTTTCTTGATGGGCATTTTAATGGTGTTCTTGATTTTGGCTGCACAGTACGAGCGCTGGAGTCTGCCATTTGCCGTGATTACTGCGGTACCGTTTGCGCTATTTGGTGCATTACTCGCCGTATTCCTCACTGGCCTCACCAACAATGTCTACTTCCAAGTGGGATTGATTACCTTGGTGGGTCTTGCTGCCAAAAATGCCATTTTGATTGTTGAGTTTGCAATCATGAAGTACGAAGAAGGTGAAACACTACTTGATGCCGCATTAGAAGCTGCACGTTTACGCTTCCGCCCTATCGTAATGACCTCACTTGCGTTTATTTTGGGTTGCTTGCCACTTGTCTTATCCAGCGGAGCAGGCTCTGGTAGTCGCTTTGCACTGGGCGTGCCGGTTATTGGTGGGATGTTGGCAGCAACCTTTATTGCCATTTTCTTTATCCCACTCTTCTTCCGCCTCATCATGAAAATGTCTGAGAAAAAAGTTGCCCCAAAAAACTCACAAGGAGAGAACCATGCTTAAGACTGTTCTTTCACTCAGTGTTGCGCTTATGTTTACTGGATGTGCTTTTTCGCCAGATAATAATTTACCAACACAGCAGCTACCCGTGGCAGAAAGCAAAATCGCCATTCAAAAAGATTGGTGGCAATACTTCAATGATCCAGTGCTGAACCAATTAATTGAGGCCGCACTAGCGAACAATCAAAACCTGGCTTTTGTTACAGCAAAAGTAGATGAATCACGTGCAAAACTCGGCATTACTTCATCTGAGGCATTGCCTAGAATTGACCTAGGCGGCGGAGCGCGACGCACTGAAGTATCTAAAAACCAGACAGGTAAAGATTCTCAAATCAGTAGTGATTACAAATTAGCAGCACAAGCCTCATGGGAGTTAGATCTATGGGGACGTGTTCGCAACTCAACTGCCGCAGCCAAGCAAGATTTAATGGCTGTGGAATATAATCGCGACGCAGCCCAATTAGCACTCACAACCGAAGTTGCACAAGGCTACTTTAATTTGCGCGCACTTGATGCGCAGTTAGAAATCACTCAAAACACTGTTAAATCACGCAGTGAATCTAACGAACTTCAGCAAAAACGATTTCGGGGAGGTGTTACCTCTGAACTTGACGTTAAGCAGTCCGAAGTTGAGCTCGGTAACGCGCAAAGTAATATCCCTGACTTCCAAGAATCAATCGCACGGCAAGAAAGTGCTTTAAGCGTGCTTTTAGGGCAATCCGCTCGTGTGATGATGACTGAGAATATTTCACGTGGTAAGTCAATTTCAGACTTACAAGTCAATACGACGATTCCAGCCCAACTTAGCTCGGAGCTCTTATTGCAAAGGCCAGACATTGCACAGGCCGAAGCCAATTTGCTGGCCTCGCGGGCTCGAATACAAGTTGCTCGAGCCGCCTACTTCCCACGTATTTCCCTTACTGGCTTACTTGGCGTGGAGAGTGGCAACCTGAATAATCTGTTTTCCGCCAACTCAAATATTTGGTCTTATGCTGGCGACTTGGCAATGCCTTTGTTTAATAGTGGCCTAACCGCAGCTCAAGTAGACCAAGCCAAAGCACAAGACAAGCAAGCGGTTGCTCAGTATCAAGAGGCCATTCAAAAAGCCTTTTCTGAAACACGGTCAGCCCTAATTGCAAATCAAACCGTTCAGAAAAAGATCGAATATGAACTGGTGCAAGTCAATGCGTTGAAAGTGCAACTCCGGTTGGCCACACTTCGTTACGACAATGGCTACTCGAGCTACTTAGAGGTTTTAGATGCGCAAAGGAGTTTATTTAATACACAATTAAGCTTAGTTGCGGCACAAAGAAACCAACTCAAAGTACAAGTTGAGTTCATTAAAGCAATCGGTGGTGGTTGGGAAAAGCCAGCTCTTTAATCGGTATCCAATTTGAGATTGGACCTGCTTAATTTTAAGTATTATTAAATATAAAAATAGCCCAACCTTGTTTGGGCTATTTTTTTACGTACAACTTAAATTACGCAACTATTAGCACAACGCTAAAACAGAATTATTTTCAACTCGCCCTGAAGATAACTTAAAAACTGAAGCACCATTTATAATGATAATTTCCCTTTACGTAATAAAAAGGATGCACTAGTCCTGCCCGCATCCCAAGTCATTAACTCTAAGCTATTAATAGCATCCATTTGATCAAGCCGATAAAACGTAGCAACTTCACCATCTTGATTGCAAGGTACAAAATCCTCAGGCAACGCTAAATCAAAGCAATACAAGATCTCATTGTGAGTGCCATCTAATTCATTGCGCTGAATATGAATTGTTTCTACAAATTCAATGCGCTTGGCGACATCACGAGTGACGCCCGCTTCTTCTTTAAGCTCACGGATTGCACAGTCCAGCGCAAGCTCACCTATAGGTATACCGCCAGCAGCCATATTATCTAATAGATTGGGATCAATACTCTTGGTACTAGCCCGTCTTCCAAGACAAAGAGTGCCATCTGGGTAATATGCATTAATGTGAACTGCACGACTTAGAAAACCATAGCGGCGAAAGCTAGCACGTTCAAGCGAACAGAGTGAATTTGTGAAATCAAATTGTCCATGCTCATCTTCCGCATAAACGCCATAGCTTTCATTACGCCACCCACCAATTAATCCCTCCTGCTGGAGATAGCGAGCGGCCTTCTGCAACTCGTCTGCTATATCTTTACCTTGAAGCTCAACCTTTCCATCCTGCTTAATCCACCGCTCGGAAAAATGTAATAACTTAGCTGCCGTGCAACTTTCAAGCCAACCATATTGATGCCCGTTGATGAATAACGGAGTTAGCCCCTTAACCGAGAACTGAGGTTGACTGGCAAGATAGTCTTCAATTTGAGTACGGGCCTGTAATTCAAGAGCCCGAAAAATGCTGGTTTTTTTCATATCGATCGTTATCTGTAGTTGAGCAGGATGCGCTACAATTCGCCGGTAAAATTTTGATTTGCGGAGAACACAATTATGAGCAAAATTCGCCAAGACGACCTCATCACTAGCATCGCCGATAGTTTGCAATACATTAGTTACTACCACCCTAAGGATTACATTCAAGCCTTGGGAAAAGCTTACGAGCTAGAAGAAAGCCCTGCAGCCAAAGATGCCATCGCACAAATTTTAACCAATAGCCGTATGTGCGCTGAAGGACACCGCCCCATTTGCCAAGACACTGGCATTGTAACGGTGTTTGTACGTGTGGGCATGGATGTACAGTGGGAAGCTGCAACGATGAGCGTCAGCGAGATGATCAATGAAGGTGTTCGCCGTGCTTACTTGCACCCCGACAATAAATTACGTGCATCGATCTTGATGGATCCCGCGGGCAGTCGTAAAAACACTAAAGATAATACGCCAGCCGTGATTCACTACGAAATAGTACCTGGCTGTACGGTCGATATCGACATCGCAGCCAAAGGCGGCGGCTCAGAAAATAAATCTAAATTTGTGATGCTGAATCCTTCCGATTCGATTGTCGATTGGGTTTTGAAAACGGTACCGTTAATGGGAGCTGGATGGTGTCCGCCAGGCATGTTGGGTATTGGCATTGGTGGAACCGCCGAAAAAGCGATGGTGATGGCTAAAGAAGCTTTGATGGAAGAAATCGACATTCATGAGCTGATCGCACGTGGCTCGAAAAATCGCGTTGAAGAGTTACGCGTTGAATTATATGAGAAAGTGAATGCACTGGGTATTGGCGCGCAAGGTTTGGGTGGCTTGGCCACGGTACTGGATGTGAAAATCAAAGATTACCCAACGCACGCAGCGAGCTTGCCAGTGGCGATGATTCCAAATTGTGCGGCAACGCGTCACGTGCACTTTACCCTGGATGGCTCTGGCCCTGCGGAGTTGGAGGTGCCAAAACTAGAAGATTGGCCGAATGTGACGTGGACACCGTCAGCCGCTTCATTGCGCGTTGATTTAAATACAGTCACACCTGAAGATGTTGCAAACTGGACGCCAGGTCAAACTTTGCTCTTGAATGGAAAGATGTTAACCGGCCGAGACGCTGCGCATAAGCGCATGGTTGAAATGCTCAATCGTGGTGAGAAACTGCCCGTTGATTTTAAAGGTCGCTTTATTTATTACGTAGGCCCAGTTGATCCAGTGCGTGATGAAATCGTTGGGCCAGCAGGGCCAACTACGGCGACACGCATGGATAAATTTACTGAGCAAGTGCTGGCCGAAACGGGCTTACTAGGTATGATTGGCAAGGCTGAGCGTGGCCCTGCTGGCTTAGAGGCCATCAAAAAGCACAAGTCAGTCTATTTAATGGCAGTAGGGGGAGCTGCCTACCTAGTGTCAAAAGCCATTAAGGCGAGTCGCGTCCTCGGTTTTGAAGACTTAGGAATGGAAGCCATTTATGAATTTGATGTCGTGGATATGCCGGTAACCGTAGCGGTAGACTCAAACGGCACCTCAGTTCATGCGATTGCGCCAAAAGAGTGGCAAGCCAAAATTGGCAAAATCCCAGTTACTAGCGTTTAGGCAGCCAAAGCGGATTGGCATTGCTGATTTAAGTTGACCCAGCATTCGCTTGCCACGAGGAGTGTGCTTCGGTATGATTCGACCTCCTCATGCGGAGAGATGGATGAGTGGCTTAAGTCGCACGCCTGGAAAGCGTGTATAGGTTAATAGCCTATCGGGGGTTCGAATCCCCCTCTCTCCGCCAGAAAAAATAAATAAGCCCTTGATTTTAAAGGGCTTATTTATTTTCTATTTACCTAGCCCCACATGCAGACCCACATGCGGGGTGGACTTCTCTGGTCACTAATGGTTATAAGTCAGCAGGCATTACCCATTAGTTGTGAGCATATTCTGGTCAAAATCACTACTTAGCATCTGCTTGAGTTGGTCGAGCCGTTTCATTCTAGCCAAGTTAATGAATGTACGTATCTGCAATAAATGCTGACTTGTCTTTTGTGAATTGCATCAATAGATTGCGTTAAGAGTCAAAAATACACGGCAAGCCATCAAGGTATTGTCGTGAATCTCCAGTACAGGCCGAATGCCCCCATCGGCATCGCGCTGATAACCGCCCGCTAAATTCCACGCGATTGGAATGCCATATTGCTGGCACAGCAGAAAAACCAACTCGTCGCGACACTGCAATTGAGCCTTCGTCATAAAACCGCCGAGCGGGTCGTTAATATGTGGGTCAGCACCCGCTTGATACAAAATCAAATCGCAATCACGCATACCAAGAATGATTTCGGGCAATGCGCTTAAAAATTCATTCGCACATTCTGGCGTGGCATAACTTTGAAAGCCGAGCGTGTAATGTTGCAGCCAATCGTGCAGGGCAAAGCGCTCAATCAATGCGTACGTGCCGTCGCCATAATGAACATCACAATCCAAAATGCCGATACTGTTAGCCAAGCCTGCCGCCTTGAGCACCTGAGCGGTGACGATTAGGCCATTGAAGGTGCAAAAGCCAAACGCTTCGTCATAGGTCGCATGGTGAAACCCCGATACAGGCGCAATGGCGACGGCTTTATTGCGCAACGCTTCATACGCCGCAGCCAGCATCGCGCCGACGGTGTAGCGGCAAGTTTCAGCCAGTTGCGGGTCTTTGGTTTTAAAACCATTGATGACCGTGCCAACAAAAATGCCTTCGATATACGCGGGGTCGTGCGCCAAGGCTAACTGCTCATTGGTTACGGGTTCAACTTCACGCACATCGAGTGGAGCCCCCAATCCTAACCACGATTCAAGCACGGCTTTGGGCTTGGCTGCGCTGGGTGAAAAGCTGGCGACCTGACCTATCATTTTGTCTGAGTAGAAAACTGGAAGGGCTGATAGGGTCGCGGCATGCATTTAAGTCATTCCTTGCTTGGGTTTATTGAGTCTAGTCGTGTTTTAAATTCACTGCCAATAGGTGGCTGGTTGTTGCGTTGGTCGCTTTGGTGCACTCCAAACGAGTTGCGTGCGAAGTGGTGTTTTTAGGGACTAAACCTGTTGAACGTGCAATAATTGGGCGCGATTTTGGAGGTGGGTTGGCGTATTTTTAGCAGGAGCAATGCCGATGTATTTTCGGCGTGCCGTCGGTGAACCAAGGAACGTCAGAAGTAGTGACGCTTACCGCACCATATACAAGAAACCACCCAATCGACTTTGGTATGTTTATTCATTTTTTTGAACTTGCCATTGGTTGTTATGTATATAAAACCACGCCTTATTTAGTAATAGCTAGATACAGATACCCTGCACAAAGTTACATTAGAGTTAATCATCATCGTGAATCATTTTCTTGAGTTAGTTGAACGCACCTTAAAACCGCCGGCCAATCAATACGTACCAGAAGGCAGTACGCCAGAAGCGGTGATTCACCAATGGGTGCATGCCATCGCTCAGAACCGACCGCTCTATGCGGCACAACGCGGTGTTGATGCGCAGGAAATCATCGCAGCCTTAAAAGCGACTGGGGCTTATGAGCAAGAGTCTCACTTTAAGGCAGCTCTCACTCAGCACTTACCCATCAAACCGCCGACTCAAGGCGGGTTTTCGTTTATTGACTTATTCGCTGGCATTGGTGGCATGCGGATTAGTTTTCTATTGAGTTTTTAACTTATAAGTTATGCGGCTACGCCGCGTGTTTTAGGTGCGCGTTGGCTTTGTTGCACAAATTAGCAAGAGGGTAAGTCACCCCAAACCCCAGACGGATTTATCCCACGCGCACCGTCGTCGGCGTGCCCAGTTGCGAGAAGCGATTTAGGATCGCCGCACGCACTTGCAACTCCGCCACCTGACGATCAAAGTCTCGCGCCATTACTCGTTCACCCAAT
>CAUOZE010000038.1:0-31263 GCA_963508915.1 uncultured Deefgea sp. | reverse complement strand
GTGGCGGAGTGGACGGGACTCGAACCCGCGACCCCCGGCGTGACAGGCCGGTATTCTAACCAACTGAACTACCACTCCGCAGTGGTATTGCACTACAACGTTTTTAGCTTAAAAAGCAAAAACTATAAAACTGGTGGGTCGTGACGGGGTCGAACCGCCGACATCCTGCTTGTAAGGCAGGCGCTCTACCAACTGAGCTAACGACCCATTTAAAACTATTTGTTTGCTGGCGGAGTGGACGGGACTCGAACCCGCGACCCCCGGCGTGACAGGCCGGTATTCTAACCAACTGAACTACCACTCCAAAGCATGTACTAATAACGCCGCTTAAGTGAACTATCACTCAGCTGCAATTCTTTCTAACTACACTTTCAAGAAAGTGGTGGGTCGTGACGGGGTCGAACCGCCGACATCCTGCTTGTAAGGCAGGCGCTCTACCAACTGAGCTAACGACCCCTCGTTCGAGAGAGGCCGAATTAAATCATTTCTCGATTCTGGCGTCAACTCATTTTGCGACAAAATTCTGATATTTATGCATGCCGGTTGCTGATGTGTTCAGAAAATCTTTATGAATCAGTTAATTATAAATGGTGTCGCTTTTCGAAGAATTTTTTGAAATTGCAGAAGACGTCGTAACTCTCGGGGGTATAGCGCTGCGTGTACTGCAAAAGAATGACTTGGTCTCGGTACTGCATTAAATGGTAATTAGAGTTTGCGCTTGCTATTGAGTCGTCTGATGGTCGGCTCTTTGCATTTTGCTTCGCTCACTTTAAGCTGCAACCCTTATTGTGAATTCACTGGCTCTGGATGATGGCCTTAAATAAGGTGTGCTTATGAAAGTCGGGATGCGCGAACAAGATCAACGTGGTGCGCTGCGAATGCAGGTCTCTTATAAAGTAAAAATTCGCCCTATGGACTTGGGTTTGCCTTTTTATGGGGATTGTACTGACTTGAGCGTAACGGGCATGACGGTGAAGACTAGCTATGTGCCTCGCCCAGAAGAGGAGTTCGATATTTTTTTGATGCCAGCCCGATCTCACATATTACGTAGTGAGCCTTTTTCAGCCCGTGTACGTGTAAAGCGAAGCCACAAAATTGAATTTTCGACGCTTTTTGAGTTGGGTTTAGAAATTATTCAAGTCCACAGCTAATCAATCTTTATTGTGCGCCACGCATCACAAAATTATGCTTTAACGAAATTTGAGTGTCGTTTTGTGTTTATCTAGGTGCATTCTTCGCAGTCTTTACAAGATAACTGACATAGACTCGTAGTACACTAGCGGGCAATTGATGTGGTGCATTTTTTCCTGCACCGAATTTGTCCTGCCATTTCTCGAATTTCAAATGAAACTTATCGCTTTAAAAATTGATGTTGATAGTTTATCAGCCATCGAACTCGGTGTGCCTCGCTTGAGTCAATTGCTGTCGGCGCGTGAATGTGGCGCTACTTTTTTTTGGTCCTTAGGGAATGAAAAAAACGGCACTTTTTTATGGCCCGCTCGTGGTTTAAGGCGTTTTCAAGGTGCCGGTGTGCAAGCGCTGAAGGCCCGATTCGGCTGGAAGGCTTTATTACGCGGTAGTTTTTCTCCGTCTCCTTCATTGAAAAAAAGTGCGCTTTGTGCAATGCAAGCTTTGCAGTCTTCGTCTTTTGAACATGGCCTGCGGCCTACGCAAAATTATGAATGGCAGCGAACCATTGCGCACTGGACGCCAACCGAGGCGGCGAGTGTTTTGCAACGTGACATTGCAGTATTTAGTCGCTTAACAGGGCAAATGCCCGTCGCTTTTTCCGCAAAGTCTTGGCAAGGTCATCGTGGTGTGTATCGGGCTGAGCAACAAGCACAGTTTGCTTTTTCGAGTGATACCCGTGGTAATTCGCCTTATTTCCCAGTTTCGAATGCTGAAGTCTCTCGTTGCATGCAACTGCCGGTTACCTTGCCAATGCTGGAAGAGATTTCGCCGTTTTCAGGTGCAGATCGCGTTGATGCGATTTTGGCCTTAACGAGCCAAGAGTCCACTTTTGGTCATGTTTACAATGCGGCGGCGGATTTCGATGGCGTACAGGCGGCAGATGATTTTGCTCGGCTATTGGATGGCTGGTTAGCGCAGGGTTATCAAGTTGTTAGCTTGGGTGAGCTGAGTCGACAGATAAAAATTGCTGATGTCGCTTATCACGAAGTCGAATATTTACCATGTGAAGGGCGTCATGGCTTGTTAGCCACACAAGGACGACCTTATCCAAGCGAATAAAAAATGCCGCAAATTGCGGCATTTTCATTAGGTGATCAATTTAAAATTAGCCATCCGAAGTAATTTTGAGCGCTAATTCTCTGAGCGCTTCATCGACTTTATTGTTGCCGATTTGGCAGGTGCCTGCATTTTCATGACCACCGCCACCATATTGCAGCATCAACTCACCGATATTGGTTTGCGATGAGCGATTGATAATCGATTTGCCGGTAGCGAAGACGGTGTTTTGTTTTTGCAGCCCCCACATCACGTGAATCGAAATATTGCACTGTGGATACAGCGCATAAATCATAAAGCGATTGGTGGCGTAGATGGTTTCTTCATCACGCAAGTCCAAAACGACGAGATTGTCATAAATGCGGCTGCAGCGCTGAATTTGCTCTTTGGCCAGCGGCGCGTGCTCCATATAGAGTTCAATGCGCTCGATGACATCAGGCAATTTCAGAATTTCATCGATGCCGTGATGGCGGCAATACTTGATCAAATCCATCATCAGTTGATAGTTTGAAATTCTAAAACTTCTGAAGCGACCCAATCCAGTGCGCGCATCCATCAAGTAATTCAGCAGCACCCAGTCTTTTGGATTCAAAATTTCGTCGCGAGTAAACTCTGCTGAATCGGCTTTGTCGACTGCCAGCATCATATCGTCACTAATGTCGTGAAAGCGTTCTTTACCTCCATAATAGTCATAAACAACGCGCGCAGCTGAAGGGGCTTTAGGATCAATAATATGATTTTTTAGCTTGCCATCGTTGCGGATAGTTTCTGATAAGTGATGATCGAAAGCCAAGTAAGCACCCGCGACATAAGGAAGGTTGGTGGTAATGTCGCGATCGGTGATCGGCACTTTCCCATCTTGCATGTCTTTGGGGTGCACAAACAAAATATCATCGATGAGATCGAGTTCATTGAGTAGGACTGCACACACTAAACCATCAAAATCACTGCGGGTTACCAAACGGTATTTTTGATCTGCCATGGGAAAGCTCCTGCGTTAATGCATTTACTTTAGTTGTTTTTTTGCAAGTTTGCAGATTTCACGACATTCATTGCTGTCGCTACCATGCCTGCCACATCGGCTGCATTACTCGGCAGCAGCATCGTATTGCCAGTTTTGGCGATATTGCCAAAGGCCGCCACGTATTGCTCGGCAACTTTGAGGTTGACCGCTTCCATACCACCTGGCGTTTGAATCGCGGCTGCAACGGCTTGTACGGCTTCTGCCGTGGCATGCGCGACTAAACGCAGTGCTTCAGCTTCACCTGTGGCACGATTGATCTGCGCTTGGCGCTCACCTTCGGATTCATTGATGTTGGCCTGCATTTCACCTTGTGATTGCTGAATTGCGGCTTCACGTTGGCCCGTTGCCAAGTTAATTTGCTGTTGTTTTACACCCTCAGATTGTGCAATGAGTGCGCGTTTTTCACGCTCTGCGGTGATTTGTTGCTGCATTGAATGCAAAATCGCTTGGGGTGGGGTTAAGTCTTTAATTTCGTAGCGGAGCACTTTAACGCCCCAGCTTGCTGCTGCTTCATCGAGCGCAGCAACAATTGAGCGATTGATTTCATCGCGCTCTTCAAATGTTTTGTCCATCTCTAATTTACCGACTACAGAGCGCAAAGTGGTTTGCGCGAGTTGGCTAATGGCCATCACGTAATCAAGAGCTACCATACGACGCCATGCGCGGATCAATGACTTGGAAATATAAAATGCCGTCGACTTGTAGTTGAGTGTTGTCGCGCGTGATACACACTTGGCTTGGGATATCGAGTGGGATTTCTTTGAGAGAGTGCTTGTACGCCACACGATCAATAAATGGAATCACGATGCTTAGGCCGGGTGCGAGCACAGCATGGAAACGCCCAAGGCGTTCAATCACGAGCGCGCTTTGCTGAGGTAGAATTTTGAAGGTTTTTGCGACAAAAATGATCGCGACAACCAGAAAAGCTAGCATGAATTCATAAGACATTAAAGTTCTCCAGAACAATTAATTTGATAATAGTGGGGTGATTTCAAGGGTTGCACCATGGCGCGCACTGATGATCCAGTGTAGATGCTCAGCCTTTTGAGTATTGGGCGCGGTGACCGCATCCCAATAACTGCCTCGGTATTTAACGCGGGCGTGTTGATCATCTAGCCATGTTGCAATTTCAATTCGTTGCCCAACATCATCGGCATCGACAGGGGTTTCAATCCGTGGATGTTTGATTTTCCATTGGCGTACCCCGAGTACGGCAAGTAGCGCAAATAGGCCGCTGAGGCCAATTTGTACTTCGATGCTGAAATTGAGGCTTGCTGCGGCTGCTGCAATTAAAAAGCCAAGTGCAATCGCTAAAAGATAGAAAGTCGTTGTGAAGATTTCACAAGAAATCAGGATGGCGGCAAGGATGAGCCAGAAGCTGGTAGTAAACATAGCGCCGTTTTAGGTCGTATAGATTCGACTAGCCTAGCTGACTCAGGCCGTAGGCGCAAAAAAAGCGCACTATATCGTGCGCTTTTGCATGAAGTGGTGGAAATTAAGCCGTCAGCTTTTCCAATCCGCCCAAGTAAGGGCGTAAAACACTTGGCACATTCACAGAGCCATCGGCATTTTGGTAGTTTTCTAGTACCGCAACTAAAGTGCGACCGACTGCGAGACCTGAGCCATTGAGCGTATGAACCAACTCATTTTTTCCCGCTTCATTTTTAAAACGCGCTTGCATGCGGCGAGCTTGGAAAGCCCCCATATTGGAGCAACTCGAAATCTCACGGAAAGTGTTTTGTGCTGGCAGCCATACTTCGAGATCGTAAGTTTTTTGGCTGCTAAACCCCATGTCGCCGGTGCAGAGCAAGACTTTGCGGTACGGCAGTTCTAATAATTGCAGGATTTTCTCTGCATGGCCAACCAGCTCTTCGAGCGCGGCATCCGATTGCTCTGGGTGAACAATTTGCACCATTTCGACTTTGTCGAATTGATGTTGACGAATCATGCCGCGAACGTCACGACCGTACGAACCAGCTTCAGAGCGGAAGCATGGTGAATGTGCGGTGAGTTTGATCGGCAATTGCTCAAGCTTGAGTAAATCACCTGCGACGGTGTTGGTGAGGGTGATTTCAGAGGTTGAAATCAGGTATTGATCCACATTGCCTTCTTCGCCACCCCGCGTCACTTTGAACATGTCTTCAGCGAATTTTGGCAATTGGCCCGTACCGAAAAGAGCGGTGTCGTTGACGATGTAGGGTGTGTACATCTCTTCGTACCCGTGCTCATTGCTGTGGGTGTTGAGCATGAATTGCGCAAGAGCGCGATGAAGCTTCGCGACGGGGCCGCGCAATACACTAAAGCGGCTGCCAGAGAGTTTAGCGCCTGTTTCAAAATCTAAGCCCAGTGGCGCACCTAAATCGACGTGGTCTTTGACTGCAAAATCAAAGCTGCGTGGTGTGCCCCAGCGGCTCACTTCGAGATTGCCGCTTTCATCGGTACCAAAAGGTACGTCTGCAGCGGGTAGATTCGGGATGTGTTGCAGTAGCGTTTTGATGCGCTCATCCAATTGGGCGAATGCGTTTTCTGCGGCTTTGAGTTCGTCGCCCAAATTGGCCACTTCGGCCATGATGGCGCTAACGTCTTCACCTTTGGCTTTGGCGGCACCAATTTGTTTGGAGCTGGTATTGCGTTTCGCTTGTAGGTCTTGCGTTTGGGTTTGCAAAATTTTACGTTCATCTTCAAGCGCTTGGAATGCGGCTGCGTCGAGGACAAATTTACGCTCAGCCAAGCGAGCGGTTACGGCGGCGAGGTCAGTGCGAAGGAGTTGGATATCGAGCATAGTAGATTGTCGTTTGAATGGATAATTAGATTTTACACCAAGGTCGTTATTGCTCGGTATCTATTGAGGTAAAAATGACAGCTTGTTAGGTATTGTCTTCTAGGTATTGATATTAAATGGCTGCGTCTATATACATGCATGCGCTATTAGTTCTTTGGCTTGGTTTTTTTCCATTCCGCATCAAGTTCAGCCAAATGTTGCATTTTCTGAGCGATTTTTTGCTCTAAGCCACGTGGTGTGGGCTCATAAAAGCGCGCGTGATTTAAGCCTTCAGGCAAATAGGTTTCACCGGCAGCATAGGCATCGGGCTCATCGTGAGCGTAGCGATATTCATGGCCGTGCCCTAGCTCTGCCATCAGTTTGGTGGGGGCATTGCGTAGATGCATCGGTACGTCACGGGATTGGTCTTGTTTGACCAGTGCTTTCGCCGCTTTGTAGGCCAAGTAGCCTGCGTTTGATTTTGGTGCTACCGCGAGATAAATCACGGCTTGCGCTAAGGCGAGCTCACCCTCGGGTGAGCCAAGTCGCTCAAACGTTGTAGCGGCATCATTGGCAATTTGCATTGCACGTGGATCAGCGAGGCCGATATCTTCCCAGGCCATGCGTACAATGCGGCGCGCTAAGTAACGTGCATCTGCGCCGCCATCAAGCATGCGTACCAGCCAATACAGCGCACCATCGGGATTCGAGCCGCGTACTGATTTATGTAGTGCAGAAATTTGGTCGTAGAAATGATCTCCGCCTTTATCAAAACGTCGGCTACTGATGCTCAATGCATCGGCGAGAAATGCTGCGTCAATATGATTGCGTTGACTTACTTGCGCTGCTTGGCTGGCTTGCTCAATTAAATTCAGTAGGCGGCGACCATCTCCGTCGGCGAGATCGATGAATGCAGGCACGGCATCCGCAGCAATCGTGATCGCCGGATCAAGCTGTTTCTCTGCACGTTGAATGAGCTGGCTGAGATCGGCTTCAGTCAATGAATGCAATACATATACTTGTGCGCGCGACAACAATGCCGCATTTACTTCAAAGGATGGATTTTCGGTGGTTGCGCCAATAAAGGTAATTAGCCCAGATTCGACAAAGGGTAGAAAAGCATCTTGCTGCGCTTTATTAAAACGGTGGACTTCGTCGACAAACAAAATCGTACGTCGATTGAGTTGTAGATTGCACTCGGCCTGATCCATCGCGAGGCGAATATCTTTGACGCCTGAAAACACCGCCGATAGGGCAATGAGTTCGCAGTCAAACGCATTGGCAAGTAAACGCGCCAATGTGGTCTTGCCCACGCCGGGCGGGCCCCAAAAAATCATGGAATGTGCTTTGCCGCTCGCTAAAGCCAGCGCGAGCGGTTTACCTTTTGCGAGTAAGTGCTGTTGACCTACGACATCCGTAATCGATTTGGGACGTAGCTGCTCTGCGAGAGGTTGCACCGGCTTATTGCTAAACAAATCATTCACGGATGACATCGCTTCCTGCGGGCGGAGTGAAAGTGAATAACTTATCATCAATGGCTTTGTTGCGAACGACTTGAGAGAACTGGATTTGTGTCGTTTGACCAAACTGATCATCGAGCTCCATGCGAGACAAATTAGTCTCGTTAAACCCGATTCGAATGCGAGCAAAGCTGCTCTCTTTTTGTTTTGGCGTTAATTCAACCCAATTTAAGCCGTCTTTATTCGGCAATTCGATGGCAGTAAAACTGGCGTCCAATTTATTATTGCCTGCCAGAACCGCGGCAGGGCTGGCATCGAGTGCTTTGCCAACGGGTTTGATCGTGACTTGGGCAAGGTCGACGTCATACAGCCAGACTTGTTTGCCGTCGCTGATGATTTCTTGTGGATAGGGCTTGCTGTAGATCCAGCGAAACTTACCTGGACGGACTAGGCTGACTTGGCCGTTCGACGTTTGGGGTTTGTTATTTTTGCTACTCACTTGCTGAGTAAAGTTGGCTTGAAGCGTTTTTATGTCGTTTAACTGTTGTTGTAATTTTGCAACGCTGTTTGCTAAGACGGCAGGCGATGCAAGGAGTGTCATTGTAAAAACGATCAGAAATTGACGAGTAAGTTTTCTCATCTATCTATCCTTGATGTTACGCATGTAAACAAAAAAGCCCCGCCATGGCGGGGCTTTCTGTATTCATTGCAGCTAGTTATTACTTAACTACTACAGCAGTACCAGAAACAGTCACTTCAACGCGACGATCTGGAGCCAAGCATTCGATCAATTTAGCGCGTGGCTTAACATTTTTGCAAGTGTCGCCAGTAACTGCCTCATTCAAGCCACGACCTTCAGCAGTAACTTTGTCAGCTGGTGCACCTTTGCTGATCAAGTAGTTGCGAACTGTGTTCGCACGACGCTCAGAAAGGCCTTGGTTGAATTTAGCTGAACCGATACGGTCAGTGAAACCAACAACTGCAGCCATGCCGTCAGTTGGGTTCATGCCTTGAACTTCAACATACATTGCATCCAATGCATCTTTACCAGCTGGTTTTAGATCTGAGCTGTTAAATGCAAACAAAGCGTCTGATTTTAATTCAAATTTCTTAGCAGTTTTAACTGGAGCTGGTACAACTGGAGCTGGTTTAGCAGCTTCAACAACTGGAGCAACTGGAGCTACGTAGCCTTGGCAACCTTTAACTGATTTAGCAGCTTCAGCATTCCAAGCACCAGTTTGAACACAAGTACCGTCAGAAATTTTAACAGCGCCTTCTGGATTAGCTTCAGACACGTTAGTGCTGTTTGTTACGTAGATCTCTGTAGCAGCTTGTGCGCCAGTTGCAGCAAAAGCTGCAACGATAGCGAATGATGTCAGAGTTTGCTTGATAGTCAGCATGTGAATTCCCCGTTTATAAAATCAAAATAAATGTAAGCTACTGGGCGTTACATAAACACTTAATATGTCCCAAGTCCTATTCTACTGTCTTAGGCAAATTTGGCGCAAATAAAAAGCTTGCTTAGTCGCAACTTAACAAAATTGTAACAGCCGTTAGCATCAAAGCGCATCGATTACGCAATAATTGGTTCGATTGCTTCTGCGTGGTAAACTTCAGTGTCACTATAGATTATTTGAATCTGACTAGTCTGTATTTTTTGTAACAAATTTTCAAAATTACCGTAAAGTCCGCTGGTTCTGATTTACTTCAGCGCTGGCTTTGATAGTCCCTACGTTTTTCACTAACCGGCCTTATCAATGCTCGAACAAAACAGTTTTGCCAAAGAAACAATCCCCGTCAGCCTCGAAGAGGAAATGCGCCATTCCTATTTAGATTACGCAATGAGCGTCATTGTGGGTCGTGCGCTGCCTGATGTGCGTGATGGTTTAAAACCCGTTCACCGCCGCATTTTATTTGCGATGCATGAAAGTAGTAACGTCTGGAATCGTCCTTACGTCAAATGTGCGCGCGTGATTGGTGATGTGTTGGGTAAATACCATCCACACGGCGATTCTGCTGCGTATGAAGCCTTGGTTCGCATGGCGCAAGGCTTTTCACTACGTTATACCTTGATCGATGGTCAGGGTAACTTTGGTTCTATCGACGGTGACCGCGCTGCTGCTTATCGTTATACCGAGTGCCGCTTACAAAAAATCTCTAGTGAGTTGTTGGCCGATATTGACAAAGAAACTGTTGATTTCACGCCCAACTATGATGAGAAAGAACTTGAGCCGACTGTTCTACCGACGCGAATTCCTAATCTATTAGTGAATGGCTCCTCAGGTATTGCAGTTGGTATGGCGACAAATATTCCGCCGCATAATATTAATGAAGTCATCGATGCGAGCTTGGCGCTATTAGACAATAGCGAACTGACGATTGATGAGTTGATCGACTACATTCCAGCTCCCGATTTTCCTACCGCCGGTATTATTTACGGTATCCATGGTGTTCGTGAAGGTTACCGCACGGGCCGTGGCCGTGTCGTGATGCGCGCGCGGACTCACTTTGAAGAGTGTGGTAAAAATGGTGATCGCCAAGCGATTATCGTCGATGAGTTGCCTTACCAAGTGAATAAAGCGCGTCTTTTGGAGCGTATCGCTGAATTGGTCCGTGAGAAAACCATTGAAGGCATTTCAGATTTACGCGATGAATCGGATAAATCCGGTATGCGCGTGGCGATTGAATTGAAACGTGGCGAAATGGCCGACGTGGTTCTGAATAATCTCTATAAGCACACTCAACTGCAAGATAGTTTCGGTATCAATATGGTGGCCTTGGTTGATGGTCAGCCGCGCTTATTGAATCTGAAGCAAGTTTTAGAATGCTTCTTGAAACACCGCCGTGAAGTTGTAACGCGCCGTACTGTGTTTGAATTGCGCAAAGCGCGTGATCGCGGTCATGTGCTCGAAGGCTTGGCTGTTGCCTTGTCGAATGTCGACGAAATCATTGCGATGATTAAAGCCGCGCCAACACCAGCGGAAGCCAAAACAGGTTTGATGAGCCGGGTTTGGAAATCAGGTTTGGTTGGTGAAATGCTCGCGCGTGCGGACGCGAATGCATCGCGTCCCGAAGGTTTGCTAGACATTTATGGTTTGTCAGACGAAGGCTATCGCCTGTCTGACGTGCAAGCGCAAGCGATTTTGGAATTGCGTTTGCAACGCTTAACTGGCCTTGAGCAAGACAAAATCATTGCTGAATACAAAGAAGTCGTTGAGAAGATTCTTGATTTGCTCGATATCTTGGCGCGCGACGAGCGTGTGACTGAGATCATTCGCAACGAAATGCTCGAAGTGAAAGCCAATTATGGTGATGCACGTCGTTCAGAAATCATCGCGCATGGTGAAGACCTGTGCCTTGAAGATCTGATCACGCCGCAAGATATGGTCGTGACCTTGACGCATGGCGGTTATATGAAAGCCACTGCAGTCGAAGAATATCGTGCGCAAAAACGTGGCGGTCGAGGTAAGCAAGCGGCAGCCACTAAAGACGACGACTTTATCGATAGCCTGTTTGTTGCCAATACGCACAATTACATTCTGTGCTTTAGCTCGCGTGGTCGTGTGTACTGGTTGAAAGTGTATGAATTGCCGCAAGGTGGCCGCACTAGCCGTGGCAAGCCGATTGTGAATCTCTTGCCGCTGGAAGAGGGCGAGAAGATCAATGCAGTATTACCAGTCGCCGAGTTCGTTGAAGACCACTACATCTTTATGGCTACGGCTGATGGCACGGTGAAGAAAACGTCATTGGCTGATTTCTCGCGTCCAAAACGCAACGGGATTATTGCGATCAATCTGGATGAAGGTAATTATTTGGTTGGTGTGGCACTCACCAACGGCACTGATCAAGTGATGTTGTTCTCTGATGCCGGTAAATCAGTGCGTTTCGCTGAAGATGACGTGCGTGCCATGGGCCGTACTGCGGCAGGTGTGCGCGGCATGAAGTTGGCTGAAGGTCAAAAAGTCATTTCATTGCTCGTCGCCAATTCGGATGAGCAAATGGTGTTGACGGCCAGCGATGGCGGTTATGGTAAACGTACTCCTGTTGGCGATTTCCGTCATACCAGTCGTGGTACGCAAGGTGTGATTGCGATGGACTTGACTGATAAAACCGGCTTGAAATTGGTTGCAGCGAGCTTGGTTGAAGAGTCGGACGACGTGATGTTGATTACCACCGGCGGTGTGTTAATTCGCACCAAGGTCAATCAAATTCGCGAAACCGGTCGTTCTGCTCAAGGGGTACGCTTGATCAATCTGGATGACGGTGAACATCTTTCTGGCTTGCAAAAAGTAGCCGAAGTCGACGAGCCCGAAGGTGAAGAAGCGGAATTAGTCGGTGAAGACGGTGTGGTAGTGAATGATGCTGCGATCACACCTGAAGCGCCACAAGATGAAACCCCTAGCGAAGAGTAAAGGCCACTTATGAGCAGCGGACTGTGGTTACCAGTTGCACACCCTGATTTTTTTGCCGAAGTGGCGCCATGGTTTATGGCGCTGCCGCATTGCAAAACCTTGGGCTTGGAATTGGTCACCGCAGGACGTGGTAAAGTAACGCTAAAATTGCCATTTAAAGACGCGCTGATTGGCAATCCTGAAACTCGTGTTTTACATGGTGGTGTCGTCACCTCCTTGATTGATACTGCCAGTGGCATTTCGCTTTATACCTTGCTCGATCAGCCCGAAGCAGCGGCTACGCTGGATTTACGCATTGATTATCTGCGTCCTGCCAAACCTGATTTACCGCTGTATTGCACCGCCGAGTGCTACCGCTTAACTGAGTCGATTGCGTTTATGCGCGCTACGTCTTACCAAGCCGATCCAAACAAGCCGGTCGCACACTCGGTTTCGACCTTTGCACGTATGGCACCGACGAAGGAATCTGCATAATGGCTGAGGGTATTGCTTGCTTTGCTAATATCAACGAAGCCTTGAATCAAATACCCTATGCAAAATTATTGGGTATTCAAGCCGTTGATCGTGATGGTTTACCTGAATTTTATCTACCGTTTGCTGAACACAATATTGGCAATGTGCTATTGCCAGCGATTCATGGCGGTGTGATTGGTGGCTTTTTAGAAAATGCCGCCGTGTTGCACCTCATGTGGGCGCAAGAATCGAATGAGATTCCACGGATTGTCGATTTTTCAATTGATTATCTGCGTTCGGCACGGGCTTTAGATTTGCATGCACGCTGTGAAATTGTTCGCCAAGGTAAGCGTGTGGCCAATGTATTGATGACCGCGTGGCAAGATGATGAATCACAGCCTGTGGCCACTGCCCGCGCTCATTTCTTATTAAGATAATGTCCGGTTTTATCGTAAGAGAGGGCATTCATGCATGCTCATGAAGACCTGCCCGCTACTACAATTTTTAAGCATTGTGTTTTTTCGAGATAGCCCATGACTCAAGTCTTTAATTTTTCCTCTGGTCCTGCCGTTTTACCGTCTGAAGTGTTGCGCCAAGTGCAAGCTGAATTGCTCGATTGGCATGGTTCGGGAATGAGCGTGATGGAAATGAGCCATCGCGGTCCTGAATTCGGTCAAATTTTGGCTGAGGGTGAAGCCGATTTTCGTACGCTCATGGCGATTCCTGATCATTACAAAGTGCTGTTTTTACAAGGCGGCGCGCATTTGCAATTTGCAATGTTGCCGTTCAATTTCACAAGGCCTGATAGCACGGTTGATTTTGTGAATACTGGACATTGGTCGAAAGTGGCGATTAAAGAAGTGAGCCGCTTCGCTAAGGTGAATATTGCTGCCAGCAGTGAAGATAAAAATTTCAGTTATGTACCGGATGAAGCAACATGGCAGCGCACGCCTGACGCGGCGTTTTTGCACTATTGCAGCAATGAAACCATTGGCGGCGTCGAGTTTAACCATATTCCGCAAAGCAATGGCGTGCCGCTGATTTGCGATATGTCGTCCAATATTTTGTCGCGCCCAGTCGATGTAAGCCAATTCGGTATGATTTATGCTGGTGCCCAAAAGAATATGGGACCATCGGGCGTGGCGATGAGTATTGTTCGCGAGGACTTACTGGGTAAGGCGCGCAGCGATACACCTACGATGCTGAACTATAAAACCTTTGCTGATAATGGCTCGATGTACAACACGCCACCGTCATTTGGGATTTACGTGGCGGGCTTGGTGTTTAAGCATGTTCTCAAGCAAGGCGGCTTGGCGGTGATGGAAGCGAAAAACATTGCTAAAGCCAATGTCATTTATTCGGCAATTGATGCATCGAATGGTTTTTATCATTGCCCAACCGCGCTAGCAGATCGCTCACGGATGAATATTCCGTTCACGCTTGCCGATAGTAATCTCGATAAAGAATTCCTTGTTGGCGCTGAAGCGCGGCATTTATTGCAATTGAAAGGCCATCGCTCGGTGGGCGGCATGCGCGCATCGATTTACAACGCGATGCCGTTGGAAGGTTGCCAAGCTCTGGCAGCTTACATGAACGAATTTGCTCAAGTGAAGGGTTAACACGATGGCTGGACAAGGTTCTGGCGGTAATGTGATTGCCGCATTGGCGAGTTTTTTTATTCCCGGCTTGGAGCAATTGCTGCAAGGTCGCGTGCTGAAAGCGGCGCTCATGTTTATTTCTGCTGCGGTATTGTGGTGGATTTTACTGGGCTGGATTATTCATTTGTGGTCGATTGTCGATGCGGCCTTATTAAAACCCAATAATTGAGTTTATTCATGTCTGATGATTTGTTAAAACAGCATCGCGATGCGATTGATGCCATCGACCAGCAAGTTTTGCAGCTGATTAATCAACGCGCTGAACACGCGCGCACCATTGGTGAAATTAAAGGTGGCGGCGTTGTCTATCGCCCAGAACGCGAAGCACAAGTACTGACGCGGATTAAAGAGCTCAATCCGGGGCCGCTATCGGGCGAAACCTGTGCGCGCTTGTTTCGTGAAATTATGTCGGCCTGCTTGGCGCTTGAGCGCCCATTAACGATTGCGTTTTTGGGACCTGAAGGCACGTTTAGCCAAGCTGCAGCGATCAAGCATTTTGGTCATGCCGCAGCAACTTTGGCTTGTTCATCGATTGATGATGCTTTCCGCGTGGTTGAAGCGCGTGGGGCGGATTATGTCGTTGCGCCGGTTGAGAACTCGACCGAAGGCGCAGTAGGCCGTACGCTCGATTTAATGGTAACAACCCCGCTGCAAGTGTGCGGTGAAGTGGTGCTACGAATTCATCATCACTTTTTGCGCGCGAAGGCGGGTTTGAACGATGTTAAGCGAGTGTATTCACATGCGCAAAGCTTGGCGCAATGCCATGAATGGCTCAATAAAAATTTGCCAGAACGTGTTGAGCGGATTTCTGTCGCGAGCAATGCCGAAGCGGCGCGTTTGGCCAGTCTTGATGCAAGCAGCGCGGCGATTGCAGGTGATTCAGCGGCTGAGAAATTTGGTCTAGTTAAATTGGCCGAAAACATCGAAGACGAACCGAATAACACGACGCGCTTCTTGGTGCTTGGATACCAAAATGCAGCGCGTTCGGGCAAAGACAAAACGTCACTCGTGATTTCTGCTCCGAATCGTCCAGGTGCATTGCATGCTTTGGTTGAGCCTTTAGCGCGCAACGGTGTGTCGATGACTAAATTTGAATCGCGCCCAAGTCGCACTGGCCTTTGGGAATACGTGTTTTTTGCTGATGTGGATGGCTTTGTGGAAGACGCGCATTTGCAAACTGCATTGAAAGAATTGCAGGACGTTGCGGCTTTCGTGAAGGTTTTGGGCTCCTATCCGCAAGCTGTCATTTAACTGTGATGTTGGCACCGTAGTGTAGCTCGGTCAGCTTTAACCATCATATACGGGATCTTTTAAATGAAATCAGTCGTTGTTTTCTGCGGTTCACGCTTTGGTACGAAAGAAGTCTATCGACACGCGGCGCAAAAACTCGGGCGTGAATTGGCCGAGCGCGAAATGACTTTGGTCTATGGCGGCGGCCATGTCGGTTTGATGGGTGCCGTTGCTGAGGCTTGCCTCGATGCGGGTGGCAAAGTGATTGGCGTGATTCCGCAGTTTATGGTTGAGCGCGAGCTAGGGTATGGCGCTTGCAGTCAATTGGAAGTTGTCGATTCGATGCATACCCGCAAGGCACGCATGGCGGAATTAGCGGATGCGTTCATCGCGATGCCCGGCGGCTTTGGTACTTTTGATGAGTTATTCGAGATTTTGACTTGGGGCCAAATCGGCCTGCATGAAAAACCAGTGGGATTGCTCAATACCGCCGATTATTTCGTACCACTGCGCGCCATGGTGGCGCAAGCTGTGAATGAAGGCTTTGTAAAAGACAGCGATGCAGCCAAATTATTGTGTGCCGATGAATCGCACGATTTGCTTGAATTGCTGCAGCAAAAACCATCCAGTAGTGCAGGTGAGTGGTGGAAAACTTAGGTTTAGCCTTAGCCAGTGATGCCAAAAGGGCGGCGGCGCTGATTTATCAGTCCGACGCCCCTTTTTACGACTATTGGTTTGCGCTGCCGCCTGAGTTGGTTTTGCTCAACTTGGCACAGCTTTGGCAAGCTGAGGCTGGCAGTTATAGCTACCGCAACGCGCAAGTGCTGCGCAATGGTGATGATGAACTGATCGCCTTGGTGTTTCATTATGCCGCAGGGTATGGTGCGCAACTTCAAGTGAGTGATGAGTTTGAGCTGGGTACTCTGGCATTAGATTTAAGTATCTTGCGCGAGCGTCAATATCAGCTCGATTTCTTGTTTCCCCATGTTCCTAAAAACGCGTGGTATTTGCGCACCATTGCCGTTGATGCCGCGCACCGTGGCCAAAAATTGGGCGAGCGTATGCTGGCGCAGGTGTGCTACGCCGCGCGCGAAGCTGGCTACGCCAGCCTGCATGTCGATGTGGACAGTGGTAATCCGGCGGCGGTGCGTTTTTACCTGCAGCATGGTTTTGAAATATTGGTTGAATCAGAAGTCCGTCAATTGGCGCAGTTTGCATTGCCCGCCAGTTTGCGACTGGTTAAAACATTGAATCAACTCACTAGCGCTTAAGCTCAAAAAACAAATTTCATTCGAAAAAGAATAGGAAAGATTATGTCTCTGAGTACCCTTGCCCCCGAACACATTCGCGCGATTGCGCCGTATCAACCGGGTAAACCGGTTTCTGAATTGGCGCGCGAAATGGGTTTGAATCCGGCCGATATCGTTAAACTCGCGTCAAATGAAAATCCGCTTGGTATGGGGCCAAAAGCACGTGCTGCAGTGGAACGCGAAATCGCTGAATTGGCGCGTTATCCGGATGGCAATGGCTTTGAGCTCAAAGCTAAAATTGCACAAAAATTTAATGTTGATCTGAATCAAATTGTCCTCGGCAATGGCTCGAACGATGTGCTGGAATTGATTTCACATGCTTTTTTGCAGGCGGGTGATTCGGCGGTGTTTTCCGAATATGCGTTTGCTGTGTATCCACTCGCTACACAAGCGATGGGCGCGACGGGTATTTGTGTGAAGGCAGTTGATTATGGCCATGATTTGGATGCGATGCGCGCAGCGATTTTGCCGACGACTAAAATCGTTTGGATTGCCAACCCGAACAATCCAACCGGTACGCTGGCGCGGCCGGGCGATTTGATTGAGTTTATGGAATTGTGCCCAAAGAACGTCATTGTTGTGCTCGATGAGGCCTACACCGAGTTTTTGCCTGCCGCAAAACGCAGTGATTCAATTACTTGGTTGAAACAATTTCCTAATTTGATCGTGGTGCGGACATTCTCGAAAGCGTATGGCTTAGCCGGTTTGCGCGTGGGCTTTGCGCTCGCTAGCAGTGAAATCATCGATATGCTTAATCGCGTGCGCCAAGCATTTAATGTCAATAGTTTGGCACAAGCAGCGGCCTGCGCAGCATTGGATGATTTGGAATTCTTGCGTGAATCGGTGCGTGTGAATAGCGAAGGTATGCTGCAAATCACTGATGCGTTCCGTCGCCTTGGGATAAGTTTTATCGAGTCGAGCGGTAACTTCGTCACTTTCCATTGTGGTGACGCAAAAATGCTCAACCAATTTATGCTGGAACGCGGCGTAATTGTGCGTCCGCTGGCAGGCTACGGCATGCTCAATAGCCTGCGTGTATCGATTGGCTTAGCAAGCGAAAATGCACGGTTTATTGCTGTCTTGGAAGAGGCTATGGCTGATTGATGTATTGCCTTGGAAGGCTTGATCAGTAGTTACTGCAAGCTAATACCCTATTTATAAAACTGAAAAAATCGCTTTTTTAGCGGTTTTTTATTGGGAGATATGTAAAAAATGACACAAGCACACCGAATGACATTTTAAACCGCATGTGGGGTAATCTTGCGTCACATGGTTTGGCAAGGTCATGAATTGCTAGTCTCTAACGATAGCGCTCAAAGATGGGCTTAAGCTTGTTTCTTTTTTCAAGATTGGTAATCGCTCGATTGAGTTCAGCAAGCTTGATTTGTCCAGAGCGCGATACCGCACAGGCGGCAGGCTGATCTTTGATCACTAAATACGGGTGAATTTTGACTTTGAGATTACCGAGTTTTTGTTGATATTCGAGTATGTATTGGGGAATGATAATGTGATTGACATGCCCCGCATTCAGCTTGAGTAGATTGTTCTTCGGGCCCAGTGAATCGTCGCTTATAAATTGATTTCCCAGTTGCTGGCGCATTTCAACATAATTGAAACCAAGAATAGTGCCAATCGGGATGTCCGCCAAGTTTGACATTTGCATCGGCCGCACTTGATTTTGATTGCTGATCAGTAGTTCGACATGCCGTATGAAATTTTTACTCCAGTCAAAAGGGCCATCCAGCCATGCCTGATTTTGGTTGCAAATCAAATCAGCTTTACCATCAATTAAAGCTTGTGCAATTCGCTTGCGGGGCAGAGCGATGAAAGTTGCTTTGCGACCCATTTCTTGCGCGATGGCATTACCAAGTTCAAATAGCATGCCGCCTTTGAGCTGGAAATCTTGAATATCAGCGAGCGGCATGGTGTTGCTATCAGTGAGTACGATCCGCAATGGTGCCGCGTTGCCCAAGCTAGGCAATAAGACGAGCAGTAATGCTGCTGCACAAAACGGCTTGAAGCGCATGCTTGTCATTGGCTTGAATGCATCGCAAAATTTTTGAGTTGCTTGGATTGTCATTGCTAGGGTTCAGAATGCCAGAGTGTTAATGATCTAGATGATGGCGTCTGAGTCGATTTGTCATTGATCACGCATAAACAAGTCCGCCGCCATAGACTGCCCTCAGTTATAATATCGCAAAACTGAGAATGCAAAGAGGAGAAGTACATGTTTGGCAAAGACAATACCTACGTTTCTGAATACACTCAATTTATCGAAGGCGTGTTGGAAAAAAATCCTGAATTAAAACAAGACCAAATTGAAGGCCGTGCTTTGTTGTGGGATAAAGCCCCGATTAATTTAGATGAACGTAGCCGTAACGATGCATCAACAACTCGTAAATAAGAGTCAATGCGTATTAAAAACCGCCATGATATTTGGCGGTTTTTTTGTGCCTGAATGTATTTGTGGCGAAATGTAACTATAATTTTATTGCACTTGCGTGCGTCCAGTCAGATACGCGGAGATTACGTTGGTCTTTAGATATCTGTTTGGGCGATACTCACCGTTGCGTTGACTTAGTCAGGCACCAAAATTGACTTGATCAATGACACGCTATACTGCAGATTAGACGTGCGCCACTACCGTTGTGTGTAGACTAAATAATTATCAACTGTACCTACTGCTGTTAGAAAACCAACTCAATCGATCATATAGAGAAAGACTGCGTGTCAAATAACCTTTCTAATCAGCATTACGAAGAATCTGGTGATTCTTTTGGCTGGATTCGTAAAGTACTCGTTTTTTTGTTTATCTGCGTGTTTGTCGCCGCTTTGGTGATTCAAAGCATTTCGACATGGCGTAGTTATCAAGCGACGCTCGCCAAAGCTGAGCAAGAGATGCTATTGCTGGCGCGTGCATTTGATCAGCACGTAGGGCGGACGATGGAAGGCACATTGTCAGCGCTAAATACGGTTGAGCAAGATGAAATTTTTCAGTCTTGTTTAGCGGTTCAGGATTCTGCTTGTTTGCATGCTTATATGTTGCGTTTTGTTGGTCGATATGCCCAGCTAATCAGTATGGGTTTAGCTAATGAAAATGGTGTTTTAGCTGCATCAAGCTTAATTTTCCCTGTCAAAGCTCATAATTTATCCAGTAGCCAGTTTTTCCGAGTTGTACGCTCAAGACCGCAAGCTCCTTTTTATATCGCTGAACAGCAAGCCGATCCAACGGGTACGGATTCGATTATTCCATTTGTAACCGGTGTGCTGGATAAAAAATCTAATTTTTCTGGGGTAATGATTGCCGGTTTAAATCCTGCCTATTTCCAAAAATTTTATTCATCAATTAGCCAAAACCGCGATGTTGTTATTCGATTGTTTCGTGATGACGGGATTTCTCTTGCTCGCTTTCCACGGCGTGATGAGGAAATTGGCCGAGATATTTCACATAAGGAATTTTTTGATCGTGTTTCAAGTGGTACTGAAAGCGGCGTATTTTATGAAACCAGCAAGGTCGATAACATCACTCGCATTTACGGATGGCGGCGGGTCGAGGGTTGGCCTTTAGGCGTTTCGGTTGGTATTAATCGCGATGATGTGTTGGCACCTTGGTGGAAAGAGACCTTTATTACGATGGGAATGGCTTTAACGCTGTTATTGGGTGGATCAGCCTTATTGTTTTATGTTTTGCGCCAACTACGTCGCTTAGAAAGAACCGAGGCCGATTTATATTTAACTAAAGTTGCTATTGAGAATGGCGCAGACATGGCGATTTGGCTCGATCCAGCAGGACATATTCGCTATATCAATGCAACGACCTGCATTCGCTTTGGTTATTCTGAGAAAGACTTAATGGCCATGCGTTTTCGCGATATTAATCCGAATTTCAAGCCAGAAAGCTGGCCTAAATTTTGGAATTTATTGCGGCATCATCGGCATTTATTTGATGAAATTATCTTAAAGACAAGGACGGGTGAAGAGTTTCCTTGTGAAGTTCATTCCAACTATATTTTATTTAAAGGGCAAGAGTATAACTGTGCCGTGGTTCGTGATATTTCTGAGCGACGAATGCAGGAAGAGGCCATTGTTAAATCAGAGCAGCAACTGCGTCTGGCATTAGAAGCATCCAGTACCGGCTTATTTGATATGCCGCTAGATGGTCGTCGCACTGCAATTACTAGTCCTGAATACGATCGCCTATTGGGTTATCAACCCGGTGAATTGGTTGAAACATTTGATAAATGGAAAGATCAGCTGCATCCCACCGATAAAGAGCAAGCGGTTTCAGCTTACCGTGATTATTATGTCGGCAATTCGGCGCAATTTGCGGTTGAGTTTCGCCGTAAAATTAAATTAGGTGATTTTCGCTGGTTTCAAACCCGTGGCAAGTTTGTTGATTTTGATACCCGTGGTAAGCCTAGTCGTTTGATTGGCACGATGACCGATATTACTGAGCGAAAAGAAGCGCAAGATCGTATAACTGAATTGGCTAATTTTGATACAGTCACCGGCTTAGCCAATCGTAATTTATTGCGTGATGAGCTGCGTCTCGCTGTTGCCAATGCAGATAAGCATAATACGCAACTCGCAGTCTTATTTTTGGATTTAGATCGTTTTAAAACCATCAATGACTCACTCGGTCATTCCGCTGGCGATATGGTTTTGGCGCAAGTGGCGGGGCGTTTGCGGCAGATAGTTGGTAAGCAAGATATTTTATCTCGCTTGGGTGGTGATGAATTTGTACTGGTGCTGGCCGATTTACCTAATCCTTTAGTTGCAGGAAATATTGCAGATCGAATTTTGTCGTCATTTCATGATTCATTCTCACTCGATGCGGGCAGTTTTGCGACTTCGACCTCGATTGGGATTAGCGTATTTCCTGATGATGGCCGTGATCCTGATGTTTTGATTAAAAACGCCGACGTGGCGATGTATCAGGCAAAAGATAAGGGGCGCAATAATTATCAATATTTTACTGCAGATATGAATGCTCGAGCATCTGAGAGACTGATATTAGAAACGAGCATGCGTAAGGCTTTGGCAAATAATGAGTTTGAACTCTACTTCCAACCTCAAGTGAGCTTAAAAACGGGCTGTATTTTAGGTGCTGAAGCCTTGATACGGTGGAATCATCCTGAGCAAGGGATTATTTCGCCCATTAAATTTATTCCCATTGCCGAAGAGTCGCGTTTGATTGTGCCAATTGGCAATTGGGTGATGCAAGAAGCCTGTCGTTTAGCTGTGAAGTGGCAGCAAGCGGGATTACCACCGATTACTATCGCTGTGAATGTATCCCCTTTGCAATTGCATCAAGCTAATTTTTTAGAGTTGATTCAAAGTGCGCTGGACGATGCTGGCTTGGCGGCCAAATATTTGGAAATTGAAGTGACTGAGTCCGTCGTGATGCAAGAAGTTGAGCAGGTAATGCTCACTTTGCAGGGGATTAAACGACTGGGGGTGAAGTTGTCGCTGGATGATTTTGGAACTGGGTATTCGAGCTTGGCGTATTTGAAACGTTTTGCTTTTGATAAGCTCAAAGTCGATCAAAGTTTTGTGCGAGATATTAGTAGTGATGCTAATGATGCGGCCATTGTCATGGCGATTATAGGCTTGGGTAAAACGCTGGGCATGTCGGTATTGGCCGAAGGGGTTGAGACTCAACCGCAGCTTGAGTTCTTATGCTCGGCAGGAACCGATTCGATTCAGGGCTATTTATTTAGTCGCCCTATCACAGCTACTGCGTTTGAACTGATGCAAGAACAAAAGAAAGTGTTGATACTCAATCAGTGAGGGGTAATACCCCTCACAGGTTTATACGTCTTTGGCTTTTAATTCTTCAACTAGATCAACATACCCTGTCATAGCTGTTTCATTGCTGGTGCCTGCTAGTTTGGCCCATGCGTCGTATTTTGCTTGTGCTACAAACTGGATGGCAGAAGGGCGATCACCGCTTACATCACCTTCGCTGCCTTGTTTGTAAAGCGCATAGAGTTTCAACTTAGTTTGCACATCAGGTGCATCGTTCAGATTAACCACTTCGTCTTGTGCGGTTTTAAACTGTGCTGCTAAATCACTCATGGCTTTTCCTTTTAAAACGGTCGTTTGAAAGTGCTTGCTTAGTATAGACTGATAAGCTAAATGTTTCCAAGTCTCGTGGCATGTCGATGAATCAATTCTTCAATTGAATCTACTGGAGAGCATGATGCAAGTACCACAGCGAATTGCATATTTGAATGGTGAGTTTGCGGCCTTAGACCAACTCAAAATTTCGGTTTTGGATCGTGGTTTTTTATTTGGAGATGGCATCTATGAAATGATACCGGTCTACAGCCATGCCATTTTTCGTCTTGATGAGCATTTAGCGCGACTGGAAAAAAATCTAGCTGCAATCAGTATACAAAATCCTTATTCAAGGAGTGAGTGGCGGCGATTGATTATTTCATTGGTTGAGCAACAAAACTTTGCTGACCAATCGATTTATTTACAAGTCTCGCGCGGGCCTGCTTTTCCACGTAATCATGCTTTTCCCGCCGAAGTTTCCCCTACAGTTTTTATGTTTTCTGATGTCTTAGAAGCGCCTGCTAATTTGCTGGTCGAGCAGGGCGTTCACGCAATTACAGCGACGGATGTGCGTTGGTTGCGTTGTAATATCAAAGCGATTTCTTTACTGGCAAATGTATTGGCAAAGCAGCAGGCAGCTGATGCTGGGGTGGCCGAGACTATTTTATTGCGCGATGGATTGATGATTGAAGGCGCAGCGAGCAATATTTTTATCGTAAAAGCGGGCATAATCTATGCCCCTGCGCCATCCGATTTGATGCTGACGGGAATCACTTACGATCTATTGATTGAGTTGGCAGAGCAAAACGACTTACCTTTGCAGTTGGGGAATGTGACTGAGGCCATGTTGCGGCAGGCCGATGAAGTTTGGCTGACGTCGTCTTCAAAAGAAATCCTCGCGATTATTGTTTTAGATGGACAGCCAGTAGGAAATGGGCAAGTTGGCCCCATATATAAAAGAATGGTCAGTTTTTATCAAGATTTTAAAACTACGGTGATGCGCCGTGGTTTGGAGTAAATAAGCATGGTTGGATTTACCGATATTCCGAGTCAAAAACTCGAAGACTTAGTGACTTTTCCGGTTTTGATTCCGGTTAAAGCGGTCAGTCAAAAAAATATTGCCCAAGAAGTGTTTGTGCAAGAAGTGTTGCAAGTGACTATTTTGCATGTGCCTGATTTTGTAGAAGAGAAAATCGAAATTCGCGCATCGAGCAGCGGCAATTATCATGCGCTGACTCTAATGATTACCTTTGAGCACGTCGATCAAGTCCACGCGCTTGATGCCGCACTGCGTGCCCATCCTATGGTTCGTATGGTGCTATAAGTGGTAAATGTGATCGTGAAACCCGAGGTGATTGTCAAACAATTGGGTCAAGTCGATTACTTGCCGACGTTTGAAGCGATGCAAGCGTTTACCGTGAACCGCGATGCGAGTACACCCGATGAGCTTTGGCTGTTGGAGCATCCGCCGGTGTTTACGCAAGGTTTGGCGGGTAAGCCTGAGCATATATTGCAAAGCAGCGCTATTCCGATTGTGCAGATTGATCGCGGTGGGCAAGTGACCTATCACGGACCGGGGCAATTGGTTGCTTATTTGCTGCTTGATTTGCGCCGGCATAAACTCGGCGTGCGTGATCTGGTTCGGCTACTCGAAAACAGCGTTATTGGCGTTCTTGCCGATGACGGCATCACCGCTTACGGCAAAGTCGATGCGCCGGGGGTGTATGTTCAGCTCAAGAATGAATTGGGTGAATATGAAGCTAAAATTGCCAGTTTAGGCCTACGGATCAAAAATGGCTGTTGCTACCATGGTTTAGCGCTCAATGTGAGCATGGATTTAGCCCCTTTTGCCTTTATCAATCCATGTGGTTATCAAGGTCTGCAAGTAACGCGGATGGTGGACTTAGGGATAAACAAGACACCCGCCGATTTGTTCGGTAAAATGGCCGACAAAATTCTTCAACAAATCAAGCAATTACCCGTATAAATAGTGCGGTAATTCGGACGCTATGACAGAACAAATTAAAGACGTGGCAGCGGGCGCGACGCCAGCGGCAAAACCGGCATCAAAAGAAGTCGGCGTGAAACTCAAAGGCGAAGCCAAAACAGCGCGCATCCCGATTAAAATCGTTCAGCTTGAAACTAAACTCAAAAAGCCAGAATGGATTCGTGTCCAAGCGGCAAGTCACAACAGTCGTTTCTATGAAATTAAAGAAATCCTGCGTGAACAAAAGCTGCATACCGTGTGCGAAGAAGCCACTTGCCCGAATATCGGTGAGTGCTTTGGCAAGGGCACCGCGACTTTCATGATCATGGGTGATATCTGTACGCGTCGTTGCCCGTTCTGTGATGTCGGCCATGGCCGCCCAAATCCACTTGATGAAAACGAACCGCGCCATTTGGGCGAAACGATTGCTGCGCTTAAACTCAAATATGTTGTGATTACCTCAGTCGATCGCGATGATTTGCGAGATGGCGGTGCTGCTCACTTTGCTGAATGTATTCAAAAAACGCGTGAACTTAGCCCTGCCACGCAGATTGAAGTGCTTGTGCCTGATTTCCGTGGCCGTATGGACATTGCGCTGTCGATTTTCAAAGACGCCTTGCCTGACGTATTGAATCACAATCTGGAAACTGCGCCGCGCTTGTATAAACAAGCGCGTCCGGGTTCGGATTATCAGCACTCACTTGATTTGCTGAAAGAATTCAAGCGCTTGTATCCGCACGTGAATACCAAATCCGGCATCATGGTCGGCTTGGGCGAAACGGATGAAGAAGTATTCCAAGTCATGGAAGACATGCGTGCGCACGATATCGACATGATTACGATTGGCCAGTATTTACAGCCATCCAATGGCCATTTGCCAGTGTTGCGTTATGTGCATCCTGATCAATTTAAAATCTTTGAAAACCGTGCGTATGAACTTGGCTTTAAACATGCGGCGGTTGGTGCGATGGTGCGTAGTTCATACCACGCAGATCAGCAAGCGCATAACGCTGGCGTTTGATTTTTAGTTTCTCATAAAAACGGAGCCAATGTGCTCCGTTTTTTATTAGGTATTGAGCTGTAGGCATTTTTAAATAATGGCTGGATGAACATACCCTAGGGTGATTTTGATGCATGATTTGCCTAGACACCAATTAAGGATGACTGTTTTAATGACGCCGGATATGGCGAATTTTTCCGGCAAAGTCCATGGTGGGGCTTTATTAAAGCAGCTCGATCAAGTCGCTTATGCTTGTGCCAGCCGCTATGCTGGCGCCTATGCGGTGACCTTATCGGTTGATCAAGTTACGTTTAAGCAGCCGATTTTCGTGGGTGAGTTGGTTCATTTTTTGGCCAGCGTCAATTACACCGGTCGAACCTCTATGGAAATTGGTATTCTGGTGGTCGCAGAGAATATTCGTGAACAAACTGAGCGCCATACCAATAGTTGTTACTTTACGATGGTGGCGATGTCGGCCGAAGGTCAATCGCTGCGAGTTGAGCCTTTGGTGCCGAATGATGAAGAGGCGGTGATCCGCTGGGTGCAGGCTGAAGCGCGGCGTGATATTCGCTTGATGCTAAAAAAATAATCTATTTTTGGCTGATGAATTTCTTTTCGCTCAGTAGTCGTCGAATGGCGATATTGCTGTGTTTTAGACCCATTGCATATGCATTGATTTGAGCGTTGTTATTAAGTTCTACATCGGCATGATGATTGATCAGTGCTTCTGAAACATGCACATGGCCTTGCTGTAGCGCTTTATGCAAGGCCGTTTCACCTTCTTCATCTTGATGATTGATGTATGCGCCCGCTTCCATCAGTACCATCACCGCGTCGCGTTGCCCGCGTGCAGCAGCTTGAATCAGTGGAGTGCGTCCCGTTTTACTGACCGCATTCGCATTTGCACTATGCTCAAGTAATAGCTGTATCACTTCGGCGTGGCCATTGGCTGCAGCCCAATGCAAGGCGGTATAGCCGCCGGAGTCTTGGCTTTCTGTGGCCGCTTGGTTAGCGAGTAATAAACCAACACAGGGCAATTGCCCGAAGGAGGAGGCCCAAATGAGCGGGGTTTTTCCATGGTGGTCGGTCGCATTTATCTTCATTCCCGCTTTGAGAAATAAGACGAGCTTCATCGTTTCGCCGCGCTCGGCTGCGGCAAAAAAACCTTCTTTATTAAACGCAGTACCACTTTCTTCTAAATGATGGCGTGCTTCTTTTACATGACCCCAAACATCGGTTTCGTTCAATGAGTAGCCTAGTAGTCGTTCATCATTCGCTTGAATCAGGGTCGAGATTTCACTAATTACGACTGAAGAGAATCCTTGCCGATTGCCCCTATCATCGAGTAATAAGCTTTGCAAATAGGCACCAAAGGCATCGCTTTGGCTGGATGCAATGATGAGTTCAAGCACACGAGGATGTTGCTCGGCGAGCTGGTGGGGATAGCGCGATGAGTCGCCATTGATTAGATTGAGAAGCTGCTGATTCACTGCATGATCCAATAATGTTCAATTTCTACTGCCTTTAATCAATCGGCAGAGATAAAAGCTTACAGCATGGTTCTACCCGAGGCAATGGAATTTATACCTATGGAATAGACTGATATTCGTTTGCTTTGATTCAAAATAAAAAGCGCCATCACAAGGATGGCGCTTTTATGCTGGCGCAGCCGGTGTGCTGGCTGCTTAGGCTTATTACATGCCCATGCCACCCATACCACCCATGCCGCCCATATCTGGCATGCTAGGGCCGTCTTCTTTTGGCAAGTCAGCGATCATGCAATCGGTCGTCAACAACAAGCCCGCAACAGAAGCAGCGTGTTGCAGTGCAGAGCGAGTTACTTTAGCTGGGTCGAGAACACCCATTTCTACCATATCGCCGTATTCGCCAGTTGCCGCGTTGTAACCAAAGTTGCCTTTGCCTTCCAATACTTTAGCAACCACTACGCTTGGCTCGTCGCCAGCGTTTTGTACGATTTGACGCAATGGCGCTTCGATCGCACGCAGAACGATTTTGATACCTGCGTCTTGATCAGCATTAGCGCCTTTCAATTCAGTGATCGTAGAGCGAGCGCGCAGCAATGCAACGCCGCCGCCAGCCACGATACCTTCTTCAACTGCGGCGCGAGTAGCGTGCAATGCATCTTCAACGCGGGCTTTTTTCTCTTTCATTTCAACTTCAGTCGCAGCACCGACTTTGATCACTGCAACGCCGCCAGCTAATTTAGCTACACGTTCTTGCAGTTTTTCTTTGTCGTAGTCGCTGGTTGAAGCTTCAACTTGCTGACGAATCGTTGCAACGCGCGCTTTGATTGCAGCCTCGTCACCTGCGCCGTCGATGATGATGGTGTTTTCTTTACCCACTTCGATGCGTTTAGCTTGGCCGAGCATCGACAATTCAGCTTTTTCAAGCGTCAAGCCAACTTCTTCAGCGATCACAGTACCGCCAGTCAAGATAGCGATGTCTTCAAGCATGGCTTTACGACGGTCGCCAAAGCCTGGGGCTTTAACAGCAACAGTTTTCAAGATGCCACGGATGTTGTTCACAACCAAGGTCGCCAATGCTTCGCCATCAACGTCTTCTGCCACGATCAACAATGGACGACCCGCTTTCGCCACGCCTTCCAATACTGGAAGCAAGTCACGGATGTTGCTGATTTTTTTGTCGAACAATAATACGAATGGGTTGTCGAGCAGGGCGATTTGTTTTTCTGGATTGTTGATGAAGTACGGGCTCAAGTAGCCACGATCGAACTGCATACCTTCAACCACGTCCAATTCATCTTCCAAGCCTGAGCCGTCTTCAACGGTGATCACGCCTTCTTTACCGACTTTTTCCATCGCAGCTGCGATTTTTTCGCCGATGATTTCGTCAGAGTTAGCAGAGATCGAGCCAACTTGAGCGATTTCTTTGCTCGTTGTGCATGGTTTAGAGATGTTTTTCAACTCTGCAACCAAAGTGATCACGGCTTTGTCGATACCGCGTTTCAAATCCATTGGGTTCATACCGGCAGCAACGTATTTCATGCCTTCTTGTACGATGGCTTGTGCCAATACGGTGGCCGTCGTCGTGCCGTCACCGGCGATGTCAGAAGTTTTAGAAGCAACTTCTTTTACCATCTGTGCGCCCATGTTTTCGAATTTGTCTTTCAATTCGATTTCTTTGGCAACCGATACACCGTCTTTAGTGATCGTTGGTGCACCGTATGAACGCTCAAGTACCACATTGCGACCTTTAGGGCCTAAAGTTACTTTTACTGCGTTTGCCAAAACATTGACACCAGCTACCATTTTTGCGCGGGCGCTATCGCCAAAGATTACTTCTTTTGCAGCCATTTGATTATTCTCCAATTATTTGTTGGGTGGCTTAGCCGTAGGTTTTGAGAACCACAATGCTGAAGCGCACAAGCTTCAATTCAAAAATTATTCAATCACCGCGAAGATTTCTTCTTCACGAACAACAACCAATTCTTCGCCGTCGATTTTTACGCTTTGTGCATATTTGCCGAGCAATACTTTATCGCCAACTTTGACTGACAACGCTTGTACTGTGCCGTTTTCTAATACTTTGCCGGTACCAACAGCAACGACTTCACCCATATCTGGTTTTTCAGCTGCGCTACCTGCCAATAAAATGCCAGAGGCGGTTTTTGCTTCAGCTTCAACACGTTTGATTACTACGCGGTCATGCAATGGACGAATTTTCATGGATTAAAACTCCTGAGTATTGAACAGTCGTTAAAAAAATAGGCTGGCTAGCGAGTGAGCTCTGATAAAGAACCAATTTAGCACTCGACTTGCTTGACTGATAAAAAGTGGGGGCGAGAGGACATTATTTCAAGGGCTGGCTGCGTATTTTTTGCTATTAAAAAGTGGAATAAATTATCATAGGGGTATTGCGATCTGGGTAAATACAAATTTGCCTTACGGTCAGATACCCCATTGGTCATGCTAGCTTGATTTGTAAGGAACCTTAGCCAAATTTATTGCTCTAATGCGGGTGTGGTATCTATTAGCGAAAATTCAAGGAAGAAGTGCAATGAAAACAAGTGTTAAGGTGGCATTGGCTGCGGTAGTGGTTGTGGCCGCGGGACTTGGGCTTACTTTTTTTAGCTCTGCATCGGTCATCCCCACAGCACAAGCCATGACAACGCTAGAGAACAAATCCATCAAGCTGGACGATTTCAAAGGCAAGGTGGTCTTGGTTAATTTTTGGGCAACCAGCTGCTCAGGTTGTATCGCGGAAATGCCGGGTTTGGTTAAAGCGCAAAATGAATTAGGTAAAGATAAGCTAGTCACCGTGGCGGTGGCGATGAGCTACGACAATCCAAAGTATATTCAAAATTATTTGAGTAAAGTACCGTTGCCGTTTGAAGTGGTTTATGACCAAAGTGGCGAAATTGCTAAATCATTTGGTGAAGTGCAACTCACCCCAACTTCTTTTATCCTTGGCAAGGATGGTCGCTTAATTAAGAAAATTGTCGGTGAGTTAAGCGAAGCTGAGTTGGTGAAATTGGTCAATAACGCAAGCTAGCGTTTACATTTAGCGCCCATAGACTGAGTTTGTGCCGGGGGAAGAAATACAGACATCCCCCAGCACGGTGTTCTTATTTTTTCAACTTTACAGCGTAGGGGCTAATTAGTCGCTGAACGCCATATTGCAGTTGCTCCCATTCGCGAGGGCAGTAGTCAGCACGCCCTTGTGGTAATAATTCTTGTTTCACTAGAAACTCGGCTTGCTCAGGAAATTTTGCATAGGTATAGCAGAGCATATTGAAATAACGTTGCTCAGATAGCAGGTGAATATCGGAAAATGCACCGAAATCGTAGCGGGTGTCGTCACCAAAGTTTTCATTTCTGCGCATGAAATAGAACTTGGCACCTTGCAATACTTTTTTGACTTCTGCGATATCTTTTTCTTCGAGTGAATAGTGAAATGCGACGGCGTCGGCAGCGATTTCTTCGTTGCCAATCAATGGGATTTTGAAGATATCAAAAATCGCATGACTTAATTCATGCCTAAATAGAAAAATAGCCGCATTCCTTTTGATATCATTGCGGTAGTTCTGGTCATGATGTCCCAGTTGCGCCTCTACTTTTTCTACTAAGTCTTTGAAAATTTCATAGCACATAATAACGCGAGCTTCACCCGGCACATACATTGCATTTACTTCATTGCATTGTTTGGTTTCGAGTGTAATCGGCGTTGGCCATTTGAGGAGTGCGGCGGTTTTGCCAGCGGATTCGAGTGCTTGATGCGATTTTAAAAATTCATAGTAGGGTTTCAAGTTTTCATCAGCAGGCGGTGTATAGGTGACGATGACTTGCGGTGCAGCAAAAGCGATATTTAATGTTGCTGAAAATATTGCCGTTGAAATAAATCGAACGATGTTTCGCATCTTTTACTCCCAATGGAAAAAGGGTGGCCTGTAGCCACCCTTTACTTTAAATCAATATGCTGCAATATGAAATTGTCATTTTCGCAGCGTGTTTCAATTTTAATTATTTCGTTGGTGCTGTCGCTTTGTCGTTGCCGCCTTCGCCTTTCATTGGTTTAGCTGCTTTGTCGTTGCCGCCTTCGCCTTTCATTGGTTTAGCTGCTTTGTCGTTGCCGCCTTCGCCTTTCATTGGTTTAGCTGCTTTGTCGTTGCCGCCTTCGCCT
>CAUOZE010000037.1:0-31677 GCA_963508915.1 uncultured Deefgea sp. | reverse complement strand
TCATGGCACTGGCCTGCCAAAGTTGCACGGCTTCCAAGCCAAGATGTAGTCGACGAATACCCATGCTGCAGCTCCAAAGATAAAAAGTGCAGCATGCCAGAGTTAATGTAGAAATTGAGGTGGTACGGCTAAGCCCTTACGCTAAGCCCTTACGGTACGGCTAAGCCCTTACCGCTAAGCCCTTACGTATTAGGGTTTTTACTAGTGCGTAGATAATAAAAAACCCGTAACAGCGATGCTGTTACGGGTTCTGTGGGCTATCCCGAACATGTCGGGACTATCCTAAGTATTACAGTGAGTAGTACATATCAAATTCAACTGGGTGTACATTCATACGGCTGCGTGTTACATCGTTCATTTTCAAGTCGATGTAAGCGTCAATCCACTCGTTCGTGAATACGCCGCCACGAGTCAAGAACTCGCGGTCTGCATCCAATGCTGCCAATGCTTCATCCAAAGATGCGCAAACTGTAGGAATCAACTTGTCTTCTTCTGGTGGCAAGTCGTACAAGTTTTTGTCTGCTGGATCGCCTGGGTGAATCTTGTTTTGGATACCATCCAAACCAGCCATCAACAATGCTGCGAAGCAGAGGTATGGATTTGCCAATGGATCTGGGAAACGCGCTTCAATACGACGACCTTTTTCATTCGCAACGTGCGGAATGCGGATTGATGCAGAGCGGTTTTTAGCTGAGTAAGCCAATTTAACTGGCGCTTCGAAGTGAGGAACCAAACGACGGTACGAGTTAGTACCTGGGTTGGTGATCGCGTTCAATGCTTTCGCGTGCTTGATGATACCGCCGATGTAGAACAGCGCAGTTTCAGACAAACCAGCGTATTCGTTACCCGCGAACAAGTTTTTGCCGTCTTTCCAGATTGACTGGTGAACGTGCATACCTGAACCGTTGTCACCAACGATTGGTTTTGGCATGAACGTTGCCGTTTTGCCATATTGGTGAGCTACATTGTGTACAACGTATTTCAGGATTTGAGTCCAGTCAGCACGTTGAGTCAAAGTAGAGAATCTAGTACCGATTTCATTTTGACCGGCGTTCGCCACTTCGTGGTGGAACACTTCAACAGGTACGCCCATTTCTTCAAGGATCAATACCATTGAAGCGCGGATGTCTTGATGGCTGTCCACTGGAGGAACAGGGAAGTAGCCGCCTTTCAGGCGTGGACGGTGACCGAGGTTGCCGCCTTGAACTTCATCAGCAGTCGCCCAAGCGCCTTCGTCAGAACCAATCTTAACGAAAGTACCTGATAGGTCAGTATTCCAACGGATGTTGTCGAAAATGAAGAATTCAGGCTCTGGACCGAAGTAAGCAGTGTCGCCAATACCTGAAGTTTTCAAGTAGGCTTCAGCACGGCGTGCCAAAGAACGTGGATCGCGGTCGTAACCTTTACCTGTTGCTGGCTCGATCACATCGCAAGTCAAGATCAATGTTGGCTCATCAAAGAACGGATCGATGTTGGCAGTTGATGGATCAGGCAACAACAACATGTCAGAGGCTTGAATGCCTTTCCAACCTGCGATTGAAGAGCCGTCAAATGCGTGACCTGCTTCAAACCATTCATCGTCAACTACGTGCGAAGGAATAGATACGTGCTGCTCTTTACCGATGGTATCGGTAAAACGCAAGTCAACGAAACGAATGTCGTTTTCTTTAATAAGCTTGAGAACGTCTGCTGCTGTTTTAGCTAGCGCCATGTTGTCGCTCCTGATGTACGAATTAAACAAAAAAATATTGGGCAAATTTTGCTGTATCAACTAAAGCACAAAGCGTGCCAGTGCAATTGCAGCTTGCAGAGTATTGTGCCACATCTAATTGCGGCCGCGTAACCTACTTTGGTCTGTATTTTTTGGTGCGCAGTAGTGATCTGCGCACAAAAATGGTGCGTCAATAATTGGGCACCGCTGCTCGTCTGTGGCTAAAATAGTACTAATCCGTTCCATGCAGACACAATGAGGCAAATGAATGAGCCAGTTTAATGAAATCTTAGAAAATGCACGTTCACGTGGCGTGAGCAAAGGGCTGTCTTATGCAGGAGAAGTGACACCGGCAGAAGCATGGACTTTATTGCAAGCCTTACCGAATGCAAAACTCGTTGATGTGCGCACGCATGCCGAATGGCAATGGGTTGGCGTGGTGCCTGGCGCTGAATTGATAGAGTGGAAAAGCTACCCAAGTATGGCGATCAATAGTAATTTTATGACTCAATTGAAGGCGGCGGTTGATCCAGAATCGGTGGTCGTTTTTTTGTGCCGTTCTGGTGCGCGCTCGCATGATGCCGCGGCGTTGGCGGCACAACATGGGTTTACCGCCGCGATGAATATTTTGGAAGGCTTTGAGGGCGATAAAGACGCGGCCGGTCATCGCGGTAATAAAAATGGCTGGCAAGCGGCTGGTTTGCCGTGGACGCAAGGCTGACGAGGTGAGGTGTCAGGCGTGAGGAGTAAGGTGTAAACTTCTTTCTCCTGATACCTCTCAACTCACTTCTCACATGAACTATGTTGTTATTGGCAACCCGATTGCCCACTCCAAATCACCGCAAATCCATGCTTTGTTCGCGGCTCAATTTCCTGATCATCCTGCAGTAGACGGCTTTGTCTATGACCGTTTGCTTGCGCCTTTGGATGGTTTTGCTACTGCGGTGGATGAATTTGCGGCGGCGGGCGGGCGTGGTGCGAATGTGACTGTACCATTCAAAGAAGAGGCTTATCAATTTGCCGCGGAGTTAAGTCCACGTGCACAAGCGGCGGGAGCAGTAAATACCTTGAAACGCTTGCCGAGTGGTGGCTGGTTGGGTGATAACACCGATGGTGCGGGTTTAGTTGCTGATATTCTGCGACATGTTCCAATTAAAGATAAACGTATATTGCTACTTGGCGCAGGTGGCGCGGCGCGTGGCGTGATACTTCCGCTATTAGGTCAGCAGCCTGCAAGTTTGACTTTAGCGAACCGCACATTCGCCAAAGCTGAGCAATTGATTCTGCATTTTCAAGCGAATACTTCAATTGTCCTTCGGGCTTGTGAGTATGGCGCGCTGGAAGGCGATTTTGACTTGGTCATCAACGCGACTTCGGCCAGCTTGAGTGGTGAACGCTTGCCAATTAGCAACGCAGTTTTTGCGCCCAATACCTTGGCCTACGACATGATGTATGGCAAGGATGAAACGCCATTTCTAGCGCAGGCCCGTGAAGCTGGTGTCTCACAGCGTGTTGATGGCTTGGGGATGCTGGTGGGGCAGGCGGCGGAAGCGTTTGAATTGTGGACGGGTTTGCGTCCCGATGTTGCGCCAGTACTAGAATGGATGCGTGAGCAACTACAAAAATAATTTTGATGTATGTGAATGTAGACATTATCTATTAATGCCTGCATTCGTATACCTGTGAGTAAGTAATGAAGCAGACAGGTATTTTTGGCTGGATAGGGCGCGGATTACTGGCTTTACTGGCATTGATCTTGTTGTGGAATATTTGGATGGTGCTACATATTGTGGCGTGGCGTTGGGTGAACCCCAGCAATACGGCGTTTATGTCAGTGCAACTGGATCGTTTGCAGGCGAGCAATCCGGCCGCAGAGTTGAAATACGATTGGGTCGACTACGCGCAAATTTCTCCTAATTTAAAGCGCGCTCTGGTCGCCTCTGAGGATGCAAAGTTCCTCGATCACGAAGGGTTTGACTGGGAAGGCATGCAAACCGCGTGGGAAAAAAACATTAAAAAAGGCCGGATTGTTGCTGGCGGTTCGACCATCACGCAGCAATTAGCCAAAAATCTATTTTTATCGGGTAGTAAAAATCCATTACGTAAAGTTGAAGAAGCGTTTTTGACGGTAATGATCGAGTTGATTCTAGATAAACGGCGTATTTTTGAAATTTATCTGAATGTGATCGAATGGGGCGACGGCGTGTTTGGCGCGCAAGCTGCCGCGCAGCATTATTATAAAACCAGTGCGAAAAAACTCAGCGCAGGGCAATCGGCAAAGCTTGCTTCGATGGTCACCAATCCTCGTTATTATGATAAAAATCGCAGTGATCGACGTTTGCTGCGTAAAACGGCGATTATTCAACGGCGCATGCCTTATGCGGACATTCCGTAAATAGACGACACTCACCCATTAAATCCGAGTTATTGCCCGCTTTACTGATAGCATTTGCATTATAAAAAGAGGTGATGCATGAATTTAAAGTGGTGGCGTAGCAATGCAGCGGTGGCTGCCATGCTGTTGGTGCTATTTTTGATTGTTTGGCTGGCTACGCCGGTGATTCGCAGTCTGGAATCCCAAGCTTATGACGTGGCGATGAGTCAAATTCAGCGTAGCCCGTCCCCTAAAATTTCCGTGATTGCCATCGATCAGCAAAGTTTAGATAATCTGGGGCGTTGGCCTTGGTCACGCGAAATTCATGCCAAAATGATTGCGCAGTTGCAGCAAGGTGGCGCGCAATTGATTGTCCCTACGATTTTTTTTACCGAACCGCAGCGTGATCGTGGTCTAGATTTTTTGGAACAACTCGCGCAAGACATCGCAGCCAATCCTGACACCTACCCCTTCCAACTGAATCAAGATCTGCAATCTGCGATTCAGAATCTGAATGTGGATCGTCTTTTGGCGGAGCAAATTGGTGCGGCTGCTAATGTTTTGTTGCCGATGATGTTTACACTGGGCGAGCAAGCCGGTGAGGCAAGCCGTGAATTACCTGAATTTGTTTTACGGCAAGAAATAGAGGCCAGTGGCGACGCCGCGCTGGGCATGCCGCAATCCGTCATCAATCCTGTGTTGCCGATTGCAGAAATCGGTGAGCGCGCCAAAGGCGTTGCTTCACTGAATTTAGACGCTGATGCCGATGGAGTTGTGCGACGTATTCCGTTGGCGCTGCGCTATTATGATGCGGTTTTTCCATCGTTTCTGAGCTTAACAGCGGCCAAGAGTCTAAATATCCCACGTCGGCAAATGAGCGTCAATTTTGGCCGCTCAGTTTCAATCGGACCAATGCGCTTTGCAACAGATCCCGATAGTACTTTTTTACCGCATTTTTATGCCAATCAGCATGGCAAACCCGCATTTCAAATGGACTCCTTTTTTGACGTTGCGGCGGGCAAAATTCCAGCGAGTAAATATCGCGATCAAATCGTTTTAATCGGAGCGACTGCGCCTGGAATTGGCGCGGCTTTGACGTCACCGGTACTGGCTAACAACGCGCCGGTTGAGCTGTTTGCGCATAATTTATCTGCGGTGTTGTCGCAGCACTATTACACGCCAATGCGCTGGGGTTTTGCGATTAACTTAAGCTTAGTTGTGTTTATGGCATTGTATTTGGCTGTGATTTTGCCGCGTTTACGCGCCAAGGCGGGGGCTATTTCAACTGCCGTGATTCTGCTCACATTGCTGCTGATGCATTACGTCTTAATGAGTAGCTTGATGATTTGGTTGCAACTGATGGCACCCGCTAGTTTATTGATATTGGGACATTTGGCGCTAACGACCAAGCGTTATCTATGGACTGAAGCGAAGGGCGATCAATCTGCCAACGAGTCTGCTGAGTCTAATCGGATGCTGGGCTTGGCATTCCAAGGCCAAGGTCAATTGGATATGGCGTTTGATAAATTGCGCCGTGTACCGCTGGACGACGGCATGATGGAGGTGATGTACAACCTCGGACTTGATTTTGAGCGAAAACGTCAGTTTAACAAGGCCGAATCGGTGTATCGCCTGATTGCCAAACACGATGCTAAGTTTAAAGATTTGCCCGAAAAACTAAAAATGGTGCAGCAAATGTCCGAGACCGTCATTCTGGGCGCGGGCTCTGCGGGCGGTACGATGATATTAGCGGGTGGCGATGTTGAAAAACCGATGTTGGGGCGCTATCAGCTGGAAAAAGAACTCGGCAAAGGCGCGATGGGCGTTGTGTATTTAGGTAAGGACCCTAAAATTGGCCGAGAAGTTGCGATTAAAACCCTCGCTTTGTCGCAAGAGTTTGAGGCTGATTTGTTAGAAGAAGCGCGACAACGGTTTTTCCGTGAAGCGGAAACCGCGGGCAAACTCAACCACCCCAATATCGTCACGATTTTTGATGCGGGTGAAGAACATGATTTGGCCTATATTGCAATGGAGTTTCTGCCGGGCGAAGATCTCACGCCGTATACGCGCGCGGCGCATTTAATGCCGATGCTGGAGGTCATTACCCTAGTAAAGCAAATTGCCTTGGCTTTAGATTACGCCCACAAAGCTGGCGTAGTGCATCGGGATATCAAACCCGCCAATGTGATGTATGATCGCACCCTTGGTGTGGCGAAGGTCACAGATTTTGGGATCGCTCGCATCACTGATTCGAGCAAAACCAAAACTGGAATGGTGCTCGGAACGCCCTCGTTTATGTCGCCAGAGCAGTTGGCAGGCAAACATATTGATGGTCGTTCTGATTTGTTTTCACTGGGTGTGATGTTGTATCAATTATTAACTGGGCATTTGCCATTTGTGGGTAGCTCAATGGCGGAGTTGATGTATCGCATTACGCAACAACCACCGACTGATCCACGGCAATATACCCCTAAAATGCCAGCAATATTGGTCAAGATTATTTTAAAGGCTTTAGAAAAAGATCTAGGGCAGCGTTTTCAAACGGGCGCCCATTTTGCGCAAGTATTGGCAAAATTAGAGGTGGCGATAAAAGGAGTTGCGGATGCGCAGTCTAGCAACGGCACTTGAAATTTGTGGCCTGACCGACGTAGGTAAACTGCGCGATCATAATGAAGATGCAATCAGTTTTGATGCAGATATCGGCTTGGTCATACTTGCCGATGGAATGGGCGGTTACAATGCGGGTGAAGTCGCCAGCGGCATTGCCACGCAAGTGATGAGCGAAGTGATGCGTGTTCAATTAGCCGCAATGCCAGCGCATATTAAAACGGCCGGTAGTTTGTGCCCCGTGGCGCATGAAATGCTGCTGATTGCGGTAGATCGATCAAATTCACTGATTTTTCAGACGGCAGAGCAACATCCGCAATGTGCAGGAATGGGAACGACCTTAGTTGGGGCTTTGTTTTACGATAATCATTTGGCAGTGGCGCATGTGGGTGATTCACGTGCTTATCGGTTTCGTCAGCAAGAACTAACGCAATTGTCGCGCGATCACTCTTTCTTGCAAGAGCAGATAGATGCTGGACTATTAACCGTGGCTGAAGCGCGTTATGCGCCACATAAAAATTTAGTCACTCGCGCAGTGGGTATTGCGCCGATGGTGCAAACCGAGTTGCATGAATATGCAGTTGAGCCGGACGATATTTATTTGTTCTGTTCAGACGGTTTAAGCGATATGTTGGACGATGCTTCGATAGAGGCGATCTTGTCGTTGCAGGGTAATAATTTAACGTTAGCGACCCAGACGCTGGTTGAGCAAGCGAATGCGATGGGTGGAAAAGACAATATTTCGGTGATTTTAGTACGTATTCGGCGTGATTTTGGCGTTGATGATGGGATCTGGAAAAAAGTAGGCGGTTGGTTTGGCGCCAGTAATTAAAGTTTTGGAATCAATAACTCATGGCAAAACTATATTTAAGTCTGGAAGGCAATCCAGTTAAAGAATTCCGTCTGACTCGGCATCGGACTTCGATTGGGCGGCGCTCAACAAACGATATCCAAATCGATAATTTAGCAGTTTCGGGCGAGCATGCGATCCTTGAGTTGGTTGGCCAGATTTATTTTATCGAAGATCAAAAAAGTACCAATGGCACATCAGTGAATGGTGAGAAAATTCAACGTCATCCATTGCGGGATGGTGATGAAATCAAAATTGGTAAATATAGTTTGAAGTTTTGGCGCGAAGCGGGTGCTGAAGCCAATGGGACTGATTTTGAAAGAACGATGATTTTACATGCCACGCCACAAGCACAGGTCAATGATAGCGCAGAGCAAACGGCCGTGGTGCGGGTGTTGACGGGTGCCAATGCTGGTCGTGAGTTAGTGTTAACGAAGAATACAACGACCTTGGGCAAAGCTGGGGTGCAAGTTTCAGTGATCAATCGTCGTGGTTTAGACTATTTCTTGGCACACGTAGAAGGTGCAAAGCGGCCCGTAGTGAATGGCCGCGAGATTGGTGAGCAGCCACATCAATTAATCGAAGAAGATCTAATTGAAATTTTAGGTATTCGGATGGCTTTTTTCTACCGGTAAAGCGATGAGTACATTCCGTGTCTTGGGTTGCAGCGGTGGAATTGGCGGTCAAAATCGCACGACTTCATTCTTGCTCAATCAAACTATCTTAATCGACGCCGGCACCGGCGTTGGTGATTTGAGCATGGAAGAACTACTGCTGATCGAGCATGTGTTTATTACGCATGCTCATTTAGATCATATTGCCTGCTTACCACTCTTGATTGATTCAACCATCGGTGCTCGTACCAGCTCGGTGACCGTGCATGCTACTTCTGCAACGATACAAGTCCTCAAAAAGCATATTTTTAACTGGCATATTTGGCCCGATTTCAGTGTGATTCCCTCGGCTGAGGATGCATTTTTGCGTTACGAAATGCATGAATTAGGCGAGCCTTATCAGCTTGATGAAATTACGATTACTCCGCTGCCTGCTGAGCACACTGTTCCTGCGGTGGCTTTTCAGATCGACAATGACCGTTCGTCGATTGTTTTTAGCGGCGATACCGTTGGTGGCCAGCAATTTTGGCAAGTCGTCAATCAAATCACTAATCTAAAGACGCTGATTATTGAAACTGCATTTGCAGAACGTGAATTGTCGTTGGCACTGCTCGCTAAGCATCTTTGCCCAAGCACCTTGGCCGTTGAATTGCAGAATTTGGCCAGTCATGTTGAGGTGTTGATTACCCATTTAAAACCTGCCGATAGCGATCTAACCATCGCTGAAGTGCTCAATTTAGATCACGTTCACCCGATTCGTCGACTTTTACAGGGTGAAATATTGGAGTTCTAAAATGCCCAATGCCGCATCAGGCTCTCATCTTTCTTTCATGCATGATTTACAAGTCTTAACGACCAAAATTCATGCCACAGTTCGTTTAGATGAGCTCTTAACCGAGATCAGTCCTGATGTATGCCGCGTTTTTGGCTGTGAGCGTTTTACCATCTATATCGTTAGTGATGATGGTCGTGATTTGATTGCCAAGGTCAAAACAGGGCTTGAAGGCGTTCGCGAGCTGAGAATTACGATTAATGATCGTAGCTTGGCAGGATTTGCTGCCAATCATAAGCAATTACTTAATATCTCAGATGTTTACAATGAGGGTGAGTTAAAGCAATACGCCCCGAACCTACAATTTTTGCACGTCGTCGATCATAAAACAGGTTTTCACTCCAGAGAAATGCTGGTACTGCCGATTCTGAATGAGGCAGATGGCATTTGAGTCGGTGTTTTGCAGTTGATGAATCGCTTGGATAAACAAGCATTTAGCTCAGACCTATGCGATGGCGCTCAGCTACTGGCTAAAACGCTGGCCGTGGCATTGAAGCAACGTAAAACAGCAGCCAATCCTTTCGTTCCACAGCATAAATATCATCAATTGATTGTCAGTGGCATCTTGTCACCCGCGGCATGGCAAGTTGCACTCAAAGAATCTCAAAAACTGCAGCAGGATATCGAGCAAGTATTGCAGGTGGGCTTTAGCGTAACCCCAGAGCAAATTGGCGCTTCATTGGCAGCGTTTTTTGGCCATCCTTACGAGCCATTTTCGAATGAGAGAATTAAACCCTCGATCTATTAAAAAACATCAAGCGTGAGTATGCCATCGAGCAGCAATGGTTGCCGATTGATGATGTTGGCGAGGGCGTGGTGATCCTCACTACAGACCCAGAGCACTTGCGCTTAAGTCATGCGAGCCAGTTGTTTGCGGATAAAAAGCTGCAGATCAAAATCACGACGCGGCAAGAATTTATTCGTACGGTAGATTAATTTTTTGGTGCGTTGGCAGACGGTAGTATTGATGTTTTATTGGGTTCGATGCACGAGGAGGATGAGGCGCAAAGCTTAAGTGCCGAAGAAGTGAGCGCAGCACAAGACAATGAAGTCGTTAAACTCGTCAATCAGATCATTAGCGATGCGCATCGGCAAGGGGCATCGGATATTCATATCGAGCCCTATACAGGTGCTGCTAAAACCCAAATTCGCTTCCGACGCGATGGTGACTTACTTCATTATCGTGAAGTCCCCTCTGCATACCGTAATCCGCTGGTGACACGTTTAAAAATCATGTGTGACTTGGATATCAGCGAGCGACGCAAACCACAAGACGGCAAAATTAAGATGAAAAAATTTGTGCCGACTTTAGATATCGAATTGCGGGTGGCAACGATTCCAACCGCAGGGGGCATGGAAGATGTGGTCATGCGAATTTTGGCCGCAGGTGAGCCACTTCCATTAGAAAAACTAGCTTTGTCTGAACGTAATCTTGCGCGCTTGAAGGCGGTGATTGCAAAGCCGTATGGATTGTTTTTTGTCTGTGGGCCGACGGGTTCAGGAAAGACGACGACTTTGCATTCGGTGCTCAAATATCTGAACCGCCCTGAAACCAAAATCTGGACTGCTGAAGATCCGGTCGAAATTACGCAAAAAGGTTTGCGCCAAGTTCAAGTTAACGTCAAAGCAGGTCTGACATTTGCGGCGGTAATGCGCTCTTTTTTACGTGCAGATCCTGATGTGATTATGGTTGGTGAGATGCGCGATCTTGAAACGACTGGAATGGGTGTTGAAGCTTCTTTGACTGGGCATTTGGTGCTTTCAACCTTACATACCAATAGTGCGTCTGAATCGATTATTCGTTTATTAGATATGGGCATGGATCCGTTTAATTTTTCAGATGCTTTACTGGGCGTTTTGGCGCAACGTTTGGCGCGTCGTTTGTGTCCCAAATGCCGTGAGGCTTATGAGCCAGATGCGAATGAGTTAGAGCAAATGCTCAATGAATACGCCGATGAATTAAGACATACACCAGCATGGCAAGCTGATCCGTATGCTGAATTTTCGGCGTTGCGGCAAGAGTGGCAAACAAATTATGCAAATCAAAAAGGGCAATATCGTTTGTATCGCCCGGTTGGCTGTGCTGAGTGCCACAACACAGGCTATAAAGGTCGGGTTGGTTTGCATGAGTTAATGCTTGGTACAGACGCGACCAAAAAACTGATTCAAGAGCATGCGCGGGTTGCTGCTTTACTGTCTTGTGTCTTGGACGAAGGAATGCGCACTCTAAAACAGGATGGGATTGAAAAAGTCATGCAAGGTCTGACCGATATGGCCCAAATTAGAGCGGTTTGCATTAAATAGTCAGGAGTCGTGTGATGGAACTGATTGAACTGCATGAACGATTAGAGAAACTCAATTCAATCGGTATCGCGCTCTCGGGTGAGACACATATTCACCGTTTGGTGGAAAGCATCTTGGTTGCCGCGACGGATCTGGTTCAGGCTGATGCGGGCACACTGTATTTGATTCGTGATCAGCAGCTGCACTTTGAAATTGTTTTGAATACCTCTTTGGGTGTCGCAATGGGGGGGGACGAGTGGCGTAGCGCTTAGTTTACCAAGTATTCCCTTATTTAATGAGGATGTCTCACCGAATTTGGCGAATGTGGTTGCCTGTGCTGTGAATCAAAATAAAACAATTAGTATCCCTGATGCCTACGCCACTAATGATGAATATGACTTCTCTGGCACGCGACGTTTCGATCAAAGTACGGGTTATTATTCCAAATCGTTTCTTTCTGTTCCCATGCGTAATCACGAAGGGGAAGTGATTGGTGCTTTACAACTGATTAATGCCACCACGCCGTTGCAAGAAATCATTTCCTTTTCAATGAGTGATCAGCATTTGGTTGAGTCGCTTGCTTCGCAGGCGGCGATTGCGATTACCAATCGGATGTTGATCAATTCTTTGCAGAAATTGTTTGAGGGTTTTATCAATTTGATCAATCTTGCGATTGATGATAAATCGCCGTATACCAGTGGTCATTGTCAGCGAGTACCTGAGTTGACGATGATGTTGGCAGAAGCAGCTAATCGAACAAATACCGGCCCATTGGCTAATTTTTCACTCACAGAACGAGATCGATACGAGCTGAAAATTGCAGGATTGCTGCATGATTGCGGCAAAATCACCACGCCGGTGCATGTGGTCGACAAGGCGACTAAGTTGCAAACCATCGCTGATCGGATTGAACTTATAGATATTAAATTTGAGGTTTTACTGCGGGATTTAGAAATCGCTCAGCTGCGGGGTGAGATTGATTTGGCTGAATACGAGTTCAAGCGAGAACAAATCTTCTCTGATTGGGCATTTCTTCGTCAGGCTAATTTAGGCGGAGAAATGATGAGCGATACGGATGTGGAGCGTATTGAGCGTATTGCTAAGCGCCAATGGCAGCCGAGGGAAGGCGAGCGGCAAAACTTTTTGACTGTCGATGAGTTTGAAAACTTATCCATTCGTAAAGGCACGCTCACATCAGCAGAACGACAAATTATTAATCATCACATTGAAGTCACGATTCAAATGTTAGAGGCCCTGCCATGGCCAAAACATTTAATGAAGGTGCCGGAATATGCCGGTGGTCATCATGAGCGGATGGATGGTAAAGGATACCCAAAAGGCTTAACGCGCGATCAAATGAGTGTGCAAGCACGCATTATGGGGATTGCGGATGTCTTTTAGGTCTTAACCGCGCGTGATCGTCCGTATAAAGAAGGTATGAAGGTATCGGTGGCGCTGGGGATTTTGACACGCATGGCCTGTGAGCAGCATGTTGATCCCGATTTGCTCGAAGTTTTTTTGCGGGAAAAAATTTGGCTTGATTATGCCGAGCAGTTTCTTGAACCCAGTCAATGTGATGTGGTTGATATTCAAAAATTGCTAGAAAAAATAAAGTGTATTACTCTGTAGGCTATTTAAATAAATGCTTTCAAGGCAATACCTTTGTTGATTCGGTGATTTTCAGATTTGGTGTTGATATTGTTTCGCGCTCGTTGAGTTGAGGTTTTAAAACCCCTCATATCAAGCCGACGAAGTCGGTGCAGATATATGGGGCGCCTTCTTTTGCTTACTTTTCGCAGCGAAAAGAAAAGTAAGTCCCCATCGCGGATTGCGATTGTAAAACACCGTGCCGCAGGCACTTAAAACCATCAGCACCCAACCTAAACATGACCATTAATTCATTCCACCAGAAGCGACAAAGTGGATTCGTTCAAAATCTAAGCCGCGGCTTAAAATACTCACCAAACGAATTCGAGTTTTCCGATGTCCATCCCATAATTCCAATAGCCTGCCTTGGCGAAACCAGCCCGCTGGAAGTATCAGGGTATTCGGCAGCTGCAATGCAACAATCGCTGGAATCAATAGCACTTCGGTATGGTCTGTTTGGCCAAAACGGGCGGCATCTTGGGCGCGAATGGTGGCAGCTTGGGGTTGCCCCGGCAACAATTTGACCCCGATTTTTAGATCGTTGAGTTGATCACAGAGCCAGCGAATGCTGCCAATTAAAAATTGTTGCTGGTCTTTAATGATGAGCAATTGCTGCAGACTGATTCTTTCGCCATCGTGGGTGCGTTGCAGGCGTAATCCTGTCGCGCTTTCATCGATAGTTTGCCATGGATTGGTGATGACATGCGGAAGGACAACAGGGGTATTCATCGCGCTAGTTTGACCAAACAAACGAATTTGCATTAATTCTTGGCTGCTTAGCTGAGATTCATCTTGTGGCGCGGGCGCAAAGCGACCCTCTGCCATCCAGTGATGTAAATTAGTCAGGCCAAAGCCGACTGCAACTGGATTTTGGGTTTCACGTCGTGGCAGGCTGCGCTCTACTGGATGATCACACCATTGGCGGTATAAATCTGTGAGTAATGCTTCTGCTGCTTGTGAGCTCAGTGTGGTGCCAAGGCCAATTTTTTCGGGCATTTCCCCGTTGCGAAGTAGTTTGATTCGTTTACTGAGCGCTTGGGCAAGTAATAAAGTACTGATTGATGTTTGACTGTCTTTTGACGGTTTATCTAAACGTTCCGGTGCAGATGGCGCTGAGAAATCGATGGTATAAGCAGATCGATTCGGTAGTGTTTCTGCGATGTGCCCGAGTGTACAGCGGCTAGCGAACACTTCGAGGCACTCGTTAATCCATAGCAAATAGCGTAAGTTATATTGAAATGGATTGGCTGCGTTCAGCAGTAAACTGTGAATGAAAATATTTTCAGCGGTAGTGCTGCCGCCAATGCTTATGAGGCTGTCTTTGGCTTTTTTTTGTGAGACGCCCAATACCTGAGCGAGTTGGAAGTACGTAAATTGTTGTGCCCATTGCTCGCTAGGAATAGTGGTGTTGATTAGTAAATAGCTGAAATTGACCTTTAAGCTGTAATACAAAGTACGTTCAGCCAGTAGCGGCATAAACTCAGCCACATCCGTTTGGCCTGATAGTGCCGCATGCCAGCAGCGGCCATAGGCTTTTTCAAAAGCTTGCCAGAGTTGCAGTGCACTTTGCCATGCCTGCAGTTCAATTTCTGCTAGTGGAATTGCTTTTTGTGTGTAGCGACTGAGTAAGCCTTCTTGTAAGACATGAGCAGATTCGCGAAATTGCTCAATGATTTTTAGGCTATCTAAGCCAGAGATATTGCTGCAGTTGAGTTCTTCTACCGCTGCCAGCATTTCCACATGGGCAACGGGCGCATTAATTAATGGCAATAATTTAAGCCAATCTCGTGCACTACGCGCATCTTGAAAGGGCGGTGATTTGGTCCCTGAAATGGCGGGCAGGCGCTGCCGAAATAGATCAATACTCATGACTGTAACTGCGATAGTTGCTGTTTCAACGCTAATAATTGCGCTTCGTTGACGATATGGCCGCTTTGCCGATCAGGCGTCGCCCAAATGGGCGCTGGGAAGTGCTGGTCATCTGCCCAGCGAGGAATAATATGCCAATGTAAATGCGGCACCATATTGCCGAGGCTGGCTAGATTGATTTTGTCGGGCTGTAAGCAGCTACGCACTGCGGATTCAACCTTGCACACGAGTTGCGTCAATTGGCTGCGCTCCTTGCTAGGCAAGTCGGTTAATTCTGCGATATGTTTTTGCACGATCACGCGGAATATTGGGTAGCCATTTTCCAGCACAAAAATGATGCGAGCAAAATCATCTTGCCAAATTAACTCGCCACCAGCGGCAGTGCAAAGGGGGCAATCGAGTGGCATGCTTTTTCCGTGAATTAGAAACTATTATTATTTGATTATAAACAGAATTACGGGCAAAAAAATAGGGTGCAGCGATAAGCTGCACCCTATTGTGTGAAGGTTAACAATTCATTACAAAAGTACGCGCTCAATCCCGCCGTTGCTGGCTTGCTTCACGTATTCCGGCATCCAGTTTTGCCCTAGTACATTTTTGGCAATTTCGACAACGATGTAATCGGCGGTGGTGCCTGAATCATCATCGTAACGGCTTAAGCCTTGCATGCACGAAGGGCAAGAGGTCAGAATCTTAACCGGCGTTTTATCACTACCCGAATCAGCCCGAAGTTTGGCCGCGCCTTTTTCCATTTCCTCTTGTTTGCGGAAACGAACTTGCGTTGAGATGTCTGGACGCGCAACCGCAAAAGTACCCGACTCGCCACAGCAGCGATCATTCAAGTCCACGCGTTGCCCCATCAACTCATTAGCGACGTCGATACCTTTATACGTCTTCATCGGCGTATGGCATGGCTCGTGATACATATACTGGGTACCGCTCACACCTTCAAGCTTAACGCATTTTTCAAGCAGATACTCATGAATATCAAGCAAGCGGCAGCCAGGGAAAATTTCCTCAAAGCGATATTTTTGCAGCTGATCCATACACGTACCGCATGAAACCAAGACAGTTTTAATATCGAGATAATTGAGCGTATTGGCCAAACGGTGGAATAACACGCGGTTGTCCATCGTGATTTTGTCGCCCTTATCTTGCTGACCGCTCGATGTTTGCGGGTAGCCGCAGCACAAATAACCCGGTGGTAATACCGTGGTTGCGCCGACATGCCACAGCATCGCTTGCGTTGCTAAACCCACTTGGCTAAATAAACGCTCAGAGCCGCAGCCAGGGAAGTAGAACACGGCTTCGGTGTCTTCATTCAAGCGTTTTGGATCACGAATCACCGGCACCACATTGCTATCTTCGACATCGAGCAGGGCACGTGCGGTTTTCTTCGGTAGTCCACCTGGCATTGGTTTATTCACAAAGTGAATAACCTGTGCTTTGAGCGACGCAGTTCCGAGTGTGGCGGGTGGTGCTTTGGTTACGCCTTTGATCAGGCCAAAGCGTTTAGCCAAAGTATGCGCCAAGCGTTGTCCTTGATAGCCCCATTCGATCATGACTTTACGCATCAATTTGATCGTTGCTGGGTCTTTCATCGTCAAGAACGCCATCCCCAGCGCTGAGCCTGGATTGAATTTCTTTTTGCCTTCTTTGCGCAAGAAATTGCGCATCGCAATCGTCACATCGCCAAAGTCGATATCGACTGGACAAGGATTCACGCAGCGATGGCAAACGGTGCAATGGTCAGCGACATCACCGAGCTCTTCAAAATGCTTCAGCGAGATGCCACGGCGGGTTTGTTCTTCGTATAAGAACGCTTCGGTGAGCAAGCCTGTTGCCAAAATTTTATTGCGTGGTGAATACAATAAGTTAGCGCGTGGAACGTGGGTTGTACACACTGGCTTGCACTTGCCGCAACGCAAGCAATCTTTGACCATATTGCTGATATTGCCGATGTCGGATTGCTCCAAAATCAACGATTCAGTACCGAGCAGGCTAAATGATGGCGTATACGCGTCGCGCAAATCAGCGCCCGGCATCAATTTGCCTTTATTAAAGTGGCCGTTTGGATCGATTCTTTGCTTGTAGGCTTCAAATGGTGCTAGCTCTTCGCGCGTTAAGAATTCGTATTTGGTAATACCAATGCCGTGTTCACCTGAAATCACGCCGTTCAAATCACGCGCAACTTGCATAATCCGCGCTACCGCATGGTGCGCGCGTTGTAGCATTTCGTAATCGTCGGAATTGACTGGAATATTGGTATGCACATTACCGTCACCAGCGTGCATATGCAGCGCGACCCAAGTGCGGCTTTTTAGGACTTTTTGTTGGATTGCGTGGATGGCTTCCAAAATTAATTTATCCGCACGACCACCAAATAGCACTTCTAAGTCGGTCAGTAATTCGCGTTTATACGAAATACGCAAGATCGAATCACGAATCGCATGGAACACGCTTTGTGGTAATTCATCTGGATCTAGCGTTTTTTCCAGCGGCATCGCTGGGAATGCAGTTTGATAGAGTTCAAACGCGTCGTCTAAATTACGGCTGAGCCAAGTCCAGTGTGTACGGGCTTTTTCGATAAAGGCTAATGCGGATTCACGACGGTCACCAATCAGTACATCATGGCTTACTGGAGACTCACTGGCGTCAAACGGCAAACGACCTTGTTGGAAAAACTCGGTAAATTTATCGAGTAATTCCATTTTGTTATGAATAGAGAGCTCAATATTGATGCGTTCAATCGCATCTGAATAATCGCCCAAGCGGTTCAGTGGAATCACGACGTCTTCGTTAATTTTGAAGGCATTAGTGTGTTTGGCAATCGCTGCAGTACGGGCGCGATCAAGCCAGAATTTTTTTCGTTGCTCTGGGAGTACGGCAACAAAGCCTTCACCGCCGCGCGCATTAGCGAGTTGCACAACATGGCTAGTGGCTTCACCCAAGGCGCGTTCATCATCGGAAACAATGTCCGCGATGAGTACCATTTTTGGGCGGCCTTTTGATTTTGCCTTGGTTGAATAACCAACGGCACGCACATAGCGCCAATCCAAATGCTCTAAGCCAGCTAACTGTACGGTTTTATGGGCATCGAGGTAGTCTTTGATTTCAACAATTGATGGTACGGCACGGCTAACTTCGCCAAAAAATTCCAAACAAACGGTGCGCACATGGCTTGGCATGCGGTGCAGTACAAAGCGCGCGCTGGTAATTAGGCCATCACAGCCTTCTTTTTGAATGCCAGGTAAACCCGCCAAGAATTTATCGGTAACGTCTTTACCGAGGCCTTCTTTTCTGAATTTGGCACCAGGAATGACCAGTGTTTCTTCACCGATTTTAGTGCTGCCATTCGGTTTAAATTTAGAAATTTTAAATGTGGCCTGCGCGGCATCGTGGATCTTACCGAGGTTGTGATCCATCCGCTCGATAAACAGCCAATTACCATCTGGATCGACCATTTTCCAGCTGACCAGATTGTCGAGCGCAGTGCCCCACAAAACTGCTTTTTTACCGCCGGCATTCATTGCGACATTGCCGCCAATACAGGATGCGTCTGCTGAGGTTGGATCAACAGCAAACACCAGACCGGCTTCTTCAGCAGCCTCCATCACGCGGCGGGTAACAACACCAGCACCACATTGAATCGTGCTGATTTCGTGATCTACGCCGGGAATACGCATTTTCTCAACGCCTTTGTGGCGATCGAGTTTTTCAGTGTTAATGACGGCTGATAGTGGGGTGAGTGGTACTGCACCACCGGTGTAGCCCGTGCCACCACCACGCGGAATAATGGTTAAGCCAAGTTCAATACAGGCCGTAACGATCGGTGCCATCTCGGCTTCGGTATCCGGGCACAGTACAACGAATGGATACTCAACGCGCCAGTCGGTCGCATCTGTGACATGGCTGACACGCGATAAACCATCAAATTGGATATTGTCGCGCTTGGTAATGCTGCCCATTTTTTTTAGCGTTTTCTTACGCAAAATAGCTACATCGCGGAATTCGCGCTCAAAGGCGTCCACTGCTTGGCGAGTCCGCGCTAGCAGGATGTTGACACGCTCGTTGTCCTGGCGGCGTTTTTCAATTTCCGATAGGCGGTGGTGCATCGCCTCAACCAGTAATTGCAGACGTTTGTGGTTTTCGAGCAAATCGTCTTGAACGTAAGGATTGCGCTTCACCACCCAGATGTCGCCCAATACTTCAAACAGCATGCGTGCTGAACGGCCTGTTTTACGTTCTTGGCGCAATTCATCTAAAACACGCCAAGCGTCTTCTCCCATCAAGCGAATGACAATTTCGCGATCAGAAAACGAGGTGTAGTTGTAGGGAATTTCGCGAAGACGTTCGGGTGATGCAACATGTTCAGGCGTTACAAGCAAAGTCGCGGCGGTGGGATCCATCATGAAGGGCGTCTCCAGCAGGCATTACGGCTAAAGAGTGAATTTTAACGGAAAAACGACTATTGAAACTCGCAAATTTAGTGTGGGTATGTAAAGAATTCTCAATTCAGGGCCAAGAATTGACTAATTTTTGATGTGCGTCTTGAAATGCATAGTCAATCTGATGTTTTTGTCAGTAATTCGACAAATTTTTGGCTGGTTTGGCGTGAATCCTGAGCGTGTATGCCGTCGTTCAAATGACAATTACACTAAGTTTAATTCCATCGTCTCAAGCTGAGTTTCGTGGCGTTCGGCCAAAATTTGCTGCCGTAAAGTGAGATAGGATGCCTGATGTTGCTCGGCTGATGCCGGTTCACCAATCGCAGCAAATGCTTTTGCTAAAATGGAATGAATCGATGATTGCAAGTGCAGTGCACCCAATGCGGTGGCGGTAATTAAAGCGGAGTTGAGCTCTGCGACCGCATGAGAAAAATCACCTTTTGCAATGTGGCATTCACCCAGCGTTAATAGTGTATTGGCTTCACTCCATTGATGGATGTGTAGTCGGTTTATTTTGAGCGCGACCATCAAACTCATTTTTGCGCGATCAAGCTCGCCACGCAGTAATTGAATCCGGCCCATATGCATATAAATTTCAGCTTCGTTGCGGTAGCTTTGATCGGCACGTACTAGTGGCAGCGCGCCTTTGAGTACTGCATAAGCTTCATCGAGCTGAGCGCAGGCGATTAAATCGGCGGCGATATTAATCAGAATTGCACCCTGCAAATGGTAGTCTTCTGAGCCGGCGGCAAGGTCTTCTGCTTTGCGATGGTGGGCGAGTGCGGTTTGAAAATGCTCGTGGGCGTAATATAACTGACCTAGGCCAACATGGGCTTGTACGTGCGTTTCGAGATCGATGGCGCTATCAGGTAGTGTGAGGCAGCGATTCCAGCTGTCTCGTGATAAATGATAGGCACCTAGGGTGTATTGTGCTTGGGCATATAAACTATAGGCTTTGCCTTCATACTCACCAATGTTGTGGTGTTGAGCGAGCTGATCTAACTCCGCAAGATAGGCCAAAGCATCTTCATTATTGCCAAAGTTGAAAGTCGCTAAGGCACATATGGAGAGCGCTTTTGCTTCTAGTTTGGGCTGGTTAAAACTACGTGCGTAATCCCTCGCGCCAAAAGCTAGGTTGAGCGCTTCGCCACTTTGGGTGTGGACGAGTTTTTGTGCGCTATTCAGATTTCGCTCAAGTTCAACGAGAGTCATTTTTATGCAATACTTGCTGCCGGAGGCGCAGCATACCACTACTGCGCTTCAGCGCCCCAGTGTGATTAATGTGCTGTGAGTAAAATGGCACGGCAATCTTCTGGCGTGAGGTCGAAATGTTCGCCGAGTTTGACACGGCCATGTCGCGTTAGCTGTGCTGCTACGCCATCGGCGGCAATTTTCGCATCAATTTGATAGGCGCTAAGGCGAGTTGGTAAGCCCATCGAATTAAAAAACTCTGCTGTTTTTTCTATCGCTGCTCGTGCGACTTGTTCATCGTCTCCGCTCAATTGCCAAACGCGGCGTCCGTATTGAGCGAGCTTGGCTTTTTTGCTCTCAAAACGGTAACGCCAGAGTGCAGGCAAAATTATCGCCAAGGTTTGTGCGTGATCGAGTCCGTGCAGCATGGTCAATTCGTGCCCCATCGCATGGGTCGCCCAGTCTTGCGCTTGCCCCAAACCAACCATGCCATACAGTGCTTGATTCGCTGCCCACATTAGATTGGCACGGGTGTTGTAATCGTTTGGCTCAGCAAGGGTCTGCGCGCCTATTTCGATTAAGGTTTGCAAAATACCTTCGGCAAAACGGTCTTGCAGCAAGGCTTCGCAAGGGTAAGTCAGATATTGCTCAGTGGTGTGAACAAAAGCGTCGACGACGCCATTGCCGATTTGCCGTGCAGGCAAACTCATCGTCGATTTGGGGTCGAGGATGGCAAATTTGGGGAATACTTTGGCGTTTTTGAATGATAATTTGTCATTGGTTTCACGGCGTGAAATCACAGCGGCAAAATTACTTTCTGAGCCGGTCGCGGGTAATGTCAGGACAACGCCAATCGGTAGCGCAGTTTTGAGCGAGACGCGATTACCAATAATGAGCCAACAATCGCCATCGTGAGGCACGGCAGCGGCAACAAATTTAGCGCCATCAATGACCGAGCCGCCACCGACAGCCAAGATAAAGTCTAAGCTTTGTTCACGGGCAAACTCAACCGCCCGCATTAGTGTTTCATATTCAGGATTGGGCTCGACGCCAGAAAAAGCTTGCCAATGATGCTGGCTGAGAGCGGCTACGATTTCATCGTACACACCGTTGTGTTTGATGCTGCCACCACCATACAGTAGTAATACTCGAGCATCGCTAGGAATTAGGGCACTGAGTTTGCTAATTTGCCCTGCGCCAAACTCTATTTGGCATGGATTATGGAAGCTAAAGTTTTGCATGGTTGCTCCATTGGTGCGTCGATTTTGTATTTAATGTCGGATGTATTGGACTAAAGGATATGTCTATTAATTGATACGGGGCTATACCTTGCCTATTTTTTCAATTTTAGTTTCGAGTTGAGCGAGTCGATCAAATAAACTCGGATCCAGTAAGCGATGAAAATGCTCTTGGTAGAGCTTGTGATGGTATTCAGATGCTTTGGTTTGCCCTAGTGCGCTAAATACTTGGGCGAGAAACTGATGAATGATAAAGACCTTGTGACCACAACCCATTTTGACTGCCATTTCTAAAGCTTGGGTAAAGCCGGCAAGCGCTTCAGTTAATTGGCCTTCTGAATGTTGAATGCGCGCCTTGACGATATACCAGCTGATTTCGCCCCAAGCCCAAATTCGTACTAAGCGCCTTCCTTGCTCGATGAATTGGTGAGCCACTTCAAATTGGCCGGTCAGCATCGCAATGAGGGTTTTGTATGAATAGATTTCACCAAGGTATTCAAGGTGATTGAGTCGTTGCGTAATTTCTTCGGCCTGATCTAAAACGGCTTGAGCGGTTTCATAGTCGGCCAACTCATATAAATCGGCGGCGATATTGATGAGTAATCGGGCGCGGAGTTCTTCGTCCGTCTCTGCACTGAGCCAGCGCTCGGCCGCTTGATGATGGCGTAACGCATCGGTAAATTTGCCGCAGGCATAATAAATTTGACCGATCCCAATATGGGCATGAATCCTTGTTTCGGCTGAAAACTGTGCATTACCCAAGTTGAGACAATCAGACCAATAATCAATCGCGGTGATGTATTCGCCGAGCGTGTAATGCGCAACACCAAGATGATGCAATAAATCACCACGTTCGCTTTCAAGATTATGCGCTTCGGCAATCACTAAGGCTGGAAACAGGACATGACATCCTTCATGGATTTGCCCTAGTGCAAATAGCAAACTCATATGCTGGTGCAGCACTGCGATCTGTAATTGTGGCTCGCAACCTTGAGCCGCCAATTGACTCGCTTCGATCGCATGCGCAATCGCGGCTTGTGGATCGGTATAGGTCAGTGATTTGCTTAAAGCTAATAATTCGCGAATGTGGGTTTCTAGATTATTCATATTGCACCTGCACCTGCACATATCAAGCAACAAGGATACGCATTGCCGAATAAATGCTCAAACTTTTCTAGTGCTAGATTGATTCAAATTCAATATCAAGTAAGCGAGCTTGACCTCGACAGAGCTGATGTAGTTGCGTGAGCGCTGCTTGATAGTCGCTGGCTTGAATCGATAAGCTCAGTATCACTTCGTGCTCGGTATAGTCGAGTTTGGTAATGTCGCCGCCATGCTGTTGCAAGTAATGCCGCACTTTGTTTTCATCCGCAAACGGCAGTGCCAGTTGGCAGTGTTCATACCGTATTTGCTCTATATATTCGGCGGCGAGCAGCGGGCTGGCAATCGCATCCGTATACGCTCGCGTGAGGCCACCAGCTCCCAGTTTGATACCGCCAAAATAGCGAATTACCACGGCCAGTACGCTGTCCAAATGCTTGTGCTGCAAGACCTGCATCATCGGTCGACCTGCGGTGCCTGATGGCTCGCCATCGTCCGACATGCCCGATTCACCACCTGCCAGTAGCGCCCAACAGACATGGCGTGCCTCTGGGTGCTGTTGCTTAAATTCTTGGATCAATAACATCGCTGTCGCGCGGTTGCTCACCGGAATCACATGACCGATAAACCGGCTTTTCTTGATGATAATTTCTGCAGTTACTGCAGTGGCTAAAGTGGTGCTCATAGGGCTATTTTACGCCGTCGCGCCGCCTTGTGTGGATTGCGAACGTAAATCAAGGTCTGGTTTTTTGGCTGCGGTCGCTGCAAGCTTGGTGTAGTCTTGGCAGAATGGTTTATTTTTTGGGGGTAGGTCGATGATCAAAAGCATTATTTCCGATATGGACGGCGTGATTTATCGAGGTAAACAACTGATTCCAGGGGCAAATGAGTTTGTGCAAAAGTTGTTGACCGCGAAAATCCCATTTTTGTTTTTGACCAATAATGCCGAGCAAACGCCGCTGGATTTAAAGTTGAAGGTCGAGAGTTTAGGCATTCATGGTTTGACGGAAGACAACTTCATCACCAGTGCCATGGCAACGGCGATGTTTTTACGGCAACAAAAAGAGCGCGCCAAGGTGTATGTGATTGGTGGCGGTGGTTTATTTAATGAGCTTTACAACGTGGGCTTTTCGATTTCTGAATCCAATCCCGACTATGTTGTGGTGTCCAAATCGTTGACATTTAGCTTTGAACAGCTCAAAAAAGCGGCACTATTTATTGATCAAGGGGCCAAATTTATCGGCACCAATCCCGATATGATCGATCCCGTTGAAGGCGGTGGGAATGAGCCTGCAGCGGGCGCCATCTTTGCGGCGATTTCAGCCGCAACGGGCAAAAAACCGTATATCGTGGGTAAGCCGAATGCCTTGATGATGATGCTGGCCAGCCGAAAATTGGGCGTACATCCTGAAGAATGCGTGATGGTCGGCGACCGGATGGATACCGATATTGTCGGTGGGATGGAAGCTGGGATGAAAACGGCGCTGGTGCTGTCGGGCGTATCGACCTTGGCGATGCTCGATGATTTTCCGTATCGCCCTGATTATGTTTTTAACCACGTGGGTGAGATTGAGTTTAGCCAGCTCTAAGTGGGTAATGAAGCATCGCTAGGCTTACTGGATGTTTGGGGTGCCACCAAGGGGAGCTTTATCATAAATCGAGTGTATTGCCCTGCAGCGCTTTCTAGGTTTAGCTCTCCGCCCAATACACCAGTAATTAGGTTGTAGGTGATGTAAAGTCCAAGACCGCTACCGCCTTGGCCGAGTTTCGTGGTGTAAAACGGGTCAAAAACACGGCGCTGTAATTCACTGGGAATCCCGCAGCCGTTGTCTTCATAAATCAGCGTGACTTTATCTGCACCATCTGGACTGACCGTGAGTGACATTTGTCCTTCTTTTTTATGCTCAAAACCGTGCCGGAGTGAATTGTTGATCAGGTTGGCAATCACTTGCTCAAAGGCGCCGGGAAAGCTGTCCATCATAATGCCGTTGGGAATATTGATCTGTAGTTGGTGCTGCGTGTGGCGCATTTGGCTATGTAACATATTGACGACATCATCGACGGTTTCAAATAAGTCAAAGGTTCGACGACGTGCACTGGTGGTATCAACAGCGACTTGTTTAAAGTCGCTCACTAATTCACTGGCGCGATGCAGATTGCGTTCAATCAATTGACTGGCGCTGATGCTGGTTGTGACAAAACTTTCTAAAATTGATTTCTTCAGCGTATTGTTTTGTAGATGCATCGACAATTCTTTACTTTCTGCACTGAGCGTCGTGCTGCAGGTCAGTGCTGCGCCCAGTGGGGTGTTGAGTTCATGGGCGATGCCAGCCACCAAACCACCCAGTGCGGCGAGTTTTTCGGACTGTACTAATTTATTCATGGCTTGATGTAAGTCTTGATTGCTTTGCGCAAGCGCTTGGGTGCGCTCCAAAACACGAGCTTCGAGTGCATCATTGGTGTCGAGTAGTTTGGCGTTTAGTACATGAATTTCATTCTGGAAGGCATGTCGTTCATGATTGGCCAGCGCGCGGCTGGCAATATCGGTCACTTGGCTGGCGTGTTGAATATCATCTGGCGGCCAATTTCTTTGCTCACCGATGTGCTCAAACATCATAATGTGGCGACCAAAATCACTATGAATGGGGAAGGCGAGCACCGATTGAACACCGTGTTGCTGTAGGTAATGTTCGGTCAAGTCCCATGCATCAGGGTGGTGCAGGGCATCGTGGGCGATCAATGATTTGTGTTGCGACAGCCAATTGAAAAAAATCGGCATGTCGGTTGGCCGTAGTGGCGCTTCGATTTGCGAGCGACTACTGGCTTGATCAAACAGGCAGATGCAGCGTAATTGTTGACTGGCTTCATCAAGTTGCCAAAAGCCGACCCGCGCTACTTCGAGAATTTGGCTGGCTGCTTGGCAGATGATGCTGGGGAAATTTGAAAATTCACCTTCTTCAATAGCGGGATGGTTGGCCAAATCGATAATCATATTACTGACGCTGCTGCGCAACCCTGTTTGTTGTTCAAGTTCTTTGCGCTGATTAGGTTGGCTGCTGGCATTGAGTTTTTGCTGAAATTCAAATCCTGCTTTGAGCTCGGCTAATGCAAGCGGTAAGTTGAACATCCGCTCGGCGTAGCTGGCCGCAGCAATATGCTGGCGCATCAAGATATGCGAAAAATCATTTTGGATCGAAATATCTTGGCCATGGTGCAGGGTTTCAATGGCTTTGAGCCAATCTTGCCGTAGCGCGTAAATCTCCGCCATAGCATTGAAGATATTGGCTTCTCCCCAGCGATAATTGACTTTCCGGGCAAAGAGTAGTGCTTGCTCTAGCTGAGACATTGCTTGATCGAGTTCGCCTTGTTGGATGCCGACTTCGGACAAGCGGAAATAGGATTCAGCAGTGTAATCATGGTAATTGTGTTGTAGGCAGATTGTTAATGCGAGATTTAGTGCTTCGTTGCCTCAGTGCTTCGGTCACATTTTTGTAGGTTAACGCCAAGATTAATTTGAATTTTGGCATCTAAATAGGGGTTGTTTACTTCATTGCTTCGTTCAGCGGCGGCCTGATGAAAAATAACGGCCGTTTCTGGGTCACCCAAAGCATCATAAATTTGCCCTAGCCCGACTTTGGCTAACATCCAGATGGTTGGCTCGGAATGAGCTAATTCTGATAGTTCAATGCAGCTTAGCCAGTTTTGTAATGCGGTGCGATAGTCACCCACGCTGTAGTGTGAGCGGGCAATTTGCTCATAGATGCGTGCTTCTAATGGGAAATTGTGAATGGCTTGGGCTTGTTGAATGGCCTCGTAAAGTAGATTGCGAGCCTCTAGTGCCTTGCCTTCATGATCCATGATTTTGCCGTAGAGTTCGGCGGCATAGATTTGGCTGAGTGGATCGCGCTGCTCGCGGGCCTGTTGGATTAGCACTTCACACTCGGCGCGCGCTTGCGCAGGGGGGTGATGCCAGCAGCGTTCTATACGGGCGATTTCCTGCGAAAAATGAGTAGATTCAATCAAATCGGGCATGATGAGTTACCGAGTCAGCATTATTTAGATTGGCATAAATTGAAAAAATATCAGGTTTTATCGAAATAAATCCGCATGGCAAAACCTAAGTAGGGCTAGGGTGCAAGTAGCGGAAGTTTGATGTTAAATCGAGTGTATTGATCTACTTCGCTTTCTAGCTCTAGCTTACCACCCAATACCCCCGTGATGATGTTGTAAGTAATGTACATACCAAGACCGCTGCCGCCTTGTCCGAGTTTGGTGGTGTAAAAAGGCTCAAATACTTTTTTGTGCAGCGCCGGTTTGATGCCGCAGCCATTGTCTTCATAGCAAAATTCAATGGTGTTGCTTTCGTTGAGAAGGGCTGAAATTCTGATTTTTCCTGCGCTAAGCAATTCAAAACCATGCAACAGAGAGTTGTTAATCAAATTGGCGAGCACTTGCTCGAAAGGGCCTGGATAGCTGTCGAGTTGAATTGCGCTGGGTATGTCGATGATGATTTGATGCTGGGAGTGGCGAATTTGGCTATTGAACATCTTAACGACGTCATTCACCGTCGCAAGTAAATTAAATTCTCGCCGACGCGAGCTAGTCGTGTCGACAGCGACTTGCTTAAAGTCACAGACCAGTTCGATGGCACGGTTTAGATTGCGTTCAATCAGTTGGCTCGCATCAATCAGTGTGCTACCAAAATTGTCTAGGCTGGATTTCTTTAGGGTATTGCTGTTTAACATCTGGATCAGTTCGCGACTTTCAGCGCTGAGTGTGGTGCTGCAAGTGAGGGCGGCACCCAGTGGCGTATTGAGTTCATGCGCAATCCCTGCAACAAGGCTACCTAAAGCGGCAAGCTTTTCCGATTGGACTAGTTTTTCCATTGCCATTTCTAGCGTTTGTGTCCGTTCGGCAACGCGTGTTTCTAGTGCTTCATTGGCTTCGGTAAGACGAGCATTCAGGAGGTGAATCTCACTTTGAAAGTGATGCCGTTCATGGTTAGCAAAAGCACGGCTGGTGATGTCAGCGAGTTGGCTGGCGTGTTGAATTTCATCGGGTAGCCAATTTCTTTGTTCGCCAACGTGCTCGAACATCAAAATAAATTGTTCTGCACCACTTAAAATCGGGAAGGCCAAGATTGAAAGAATGCCGCGTGGTTTTAGATAGTGTTCCGCCAAATCCCATGCATCAGGATGATGGAGCGCATCGTGGGCAATGAGCGATTTATGTTCATTGAGCCAATTGAAAAAAGCCGCTAGTTGTGATTCTTCTAGTGCAGTTTCTTTGATAGATTCATTACCAGAGTCGGTGGTGATGGGGACTAAACGATGCCCTTGTCTTTGCCAAAGGATTACTCGCTTAAGCGATAAAATCTGCGCCGCCGCTTGGCAGATCACATCAGGAAATTGGTCGATTTTCCCTTTTTCAATGACTGGATGATTAGCTAAATCAAGCAGTAGGTGGCTGGCATTGGGTCTTAAACCGGTTTTTTGTTCCAACTCGTGGGATTGGTCGGGCAGGGCGGCGGTGTTGATTTGCTCTTGTAATTTAAAACCGGCTTTAAATTCGGCTAAGGCCAGCGTGGGCTGTTGTAGTTGTTCGGCGAAATCGGCGGCGGCAAAATGCTGGCGCATCAATACATGCGCAAAATCATTGCGGCGAGCAACGGCTTGGCCTTGCCGAATGGTAAAGATGGCGTGTTCCCAGTTCGACCGCAGAGCATGGGTTTCGGCAATCGCAGAATAGATATTGGCTTCACTCCAGCGGTGCTCGGCTTTCTGTGAGTAATCTAAGGCTCGCTCTAAAAGGGATTGTGCCGTATCGAGTTCGCCTTCTTGAATTAAGATTTCCGCCAGTCGATATTTCGATTCTGCCGTGTAATCATAATAATTTTCGCGCATACAAATCGCGAGGGCGGCATAGAGCGCTTGTTTTGCCTCCAAATTGTGTTGGCATTTAAAGAGCGCCACACCCAGATTGATTTTAATTTTTGCGTCAAGATAAGGGTCGTTCACCTCATCAATTCTTTGTGCCGCGGTTTCAAAAAAAGTAACCGCAGTCGCTGGGTCATTGAGTGCGTCGTAAATTTGCCCAATGCCAATTTTGGCCAAAATCCAGGTGGTCGATTCAGCGTTGGCGAGTTCTGCTAGCTCGACACTGCGCAACCAATGATTGAGCGCGGTGCGATAGTCAGCTGCGGTGTAGTAAGAGCGAGTGATTTGTTCATGAACGCGGGCTTCGAGCGGGAAGTTGTGCAGTGCTTGCGCTTGTTGCACGGCTTCATAGAGTAAGTTACGTGCAGCAACCGCTTGGCCCTTGTTATTCATAATCAGGCCATATAACTCGGTAGCGAAGATTTGGCTGAGTGGCTCGCGTTCTTCACGAGCGCGGTCGATAATGGCTTCGCAGGCTGCGGCGGCGGCATCGGGGTTTTCGGACCACGTCGCTTCGATGTGAGCGAGTTGTTTGGCAAATTCAGCGGGAATCTGGCTAACGTCAGTCATAGTTGATTTTTGGCAGGCACATGCATCAGAATGGCACAAAAAATCGATTTTTGATGCTGTTTTATCGCAATAAACGCTGAAAAGGGGGACTCGCCCCTTTTCTGATATACCTTCGTTTTTGATTACGCTTTATGGCGCGAAGACTGCATATTGCCGGGTTTTAAGCGGCGTAGCGCTTGACCTTCGGCATTAAAGACGTGAAACGCATTGCTAGGCGCACTGATCGTAATTGGCGTACCCAGTTTGACTTCACGCTCACCATCACCACGCACCACGATATCACTGCCATTATTGAGCGTGAGGTAAAGATAATTAGCTTCACCTAAGTGTTCGACTAAATTGACGACGCCATTTAAGGGTATGCCGCTGTAGCTATCTTCTATTAAGTGTTCTGCACGTATACCTACGGTAACGTTGTCGCCGACTTTGGCGGATTCATTGGCGACCTGGGCTTCAATTTTGGTGCCACCGGCCAATGTAATCGACAAACCTTCTGGCAAAATCGCTTGCACGACGCCTTTGAGTAAGTTCATTTTGGGTGAGCCAATAAAGCCCGCCACAAACAAATTGGCTGGTTGTTGGTAGAGTTCAAGCGGCGTACCTGCTTGCTGAATATGACCGCCTTCCATGACAACGATTTTATCGCCCAGCGTCATCGCTTCGATTTGATCGTGCGTCACATACACCATCGTTGCATTCAAATCGCGGTGTAGTTTGGCGATTTCGAGGCGAGTTTGTACGCGCAATGCGGCGTCGAGATTCGACAGCGGTTCATCAAACAAGAACAGTTTCGGCTCACGCACGATCGCGCGACCAATCGCCACACGCTGGCGTTGCCCGCCTGACAATTCTCGTGGCAGACGCTCAAGGAGATGGTCAATTTTTAGAATCTTGGCGGCGTTTTTAATCCGAACATCAATCTGTGCTTTATTCTCACCGGCAATTTTCAGGCCAAATGCCATATTTTTATACACGCTCATATGTGGGTAGAGCGCATAGCTCTGGAATACCATCGCGATGCCGCGATCAGCTGGCGATAGATCATTCACCACGGTATCGCCAATCGACAATTCACCGCCAGTGATTGACTCCAAACCGCAAATCATCCGCAACAGCGTTGATTTACCGCAGCCGGATGGGCCAACCAAGACGACAAACTCGCCGTGTTGAATATCATAAATGAATGCCATCCAATACTTTGGCCTTGCCATCGTATGATTTAGAAAGATTGTTCAGTTTTACATTTGCCATGGTTTCACCTGTGAGGTGTGAGGAGTGAGGTGTAAAACCCGCAGCTTCATCACACGCTTAATATTTGATTGACATTGCTAAGGCTGGGGATGGGCGGGGTTAACCCCTCACACCTCACCCCTCGTGCCTCACATTATTTAACTGCGCCCGAAGTCAGGCCGCGAATCAGTTGGCGCGAGAAGAAGGTGTACAAAATTAGCACCGGAATTACGGCCAAGCTCAAGCTGGCGAGCACGGCATTCCAGTCGGTCACGTATTGGCCAATAAATTGCTGTACGCCCAAGGTGACGGTTTGCGTTTCTTCGCCGGGCGCTAAAATCAGCGGGAACCACAGATCGTTCCACACTGGAATCATCGTAAATACGGCGACGGTGGCAACGGCAGGGCGAATGAGCGGCAAGATCACTTGGAAGAAAATCTTGAATTCGCCGACGCCATCACAGCGCGCGGCCTCTTTGAGTTCCTTCGGAATCTGCGCGATAAATTCGCTCAAAATCATCACCGCCAACGGCAAGCCTTGCGCGGTGTAGACCAGAATCAGCGCGGTGAGCGTATTGATCAGGTTGAGTTGAACGATGAGTTCCAGAATCGATACCGTACCTAATCGAATTGGCACCATAATCCCTATCATCATGTAGATGGCGAGGATACGATTACCACGGAATTTGTATTCCGACAGCGCCCATGCCGCCATTGCGCCAAAGAGCAAAATCAAAGCCAATGAAACCAGCGTGACGGTTAAGCTATTACCGAAATACAGCATGAAATGCGATTTGGCGATGACGCGCTCAAAGCCGCCGATAATTTGGCGATGACGCGCTCAAAGCCGCCGATAAAGAAGGTTTCTGCTGTGGGAAACGCCAGCGGGTTATCAAAAATCGCCGCTTTGGTTTTGAATGAGTTAATTAAAATTAAAACAATCGGAAACAAAGCCAGCAGCGTGTAGCCACCAAGCATGAAATGCACGCCAGCAGCGGAGAGTGGTTTGGTGATTTTTTTCATCATTAATCCTTTGGTAGATACCGTCTTGCCGGTCAAGCATTTTGGTATTCAGCTTGATACTTTTTTTGCGTTTTCAGCACGCCGAAACACAGGTGAACCAGTTTACGCATGCAAGCACCGAGCGCCGACATTTTGCTCTTGCCTCGGGCAAGC
>CAUOZE010000036.1:0-32325 GCA_963508915.1 uncultured Deefgea sp. | reverse complement strand
CCGTTCAGTGTCTGATTTGGCGAAAGAAGTGAGGACGAAGGGTTTAATCTACGTTGCAAGGTCAATGCCTTAAGGGTGGGTTCAAACTCGCTTCGCCTCATGTGGTAGTAGCTAACCACCACGGAGAGAAAGATACAAGGGTGGGTTAGCCGCGCAACACTATCCATTTTGAAGGCACAGTTATTCGCGGCGTAACCCACCGGAACGCTGCGGCTTGATATACACACCGACCTATACAGCCGTAGCCTTTGATTATTATTGGCTACATGAATATACCCACTCAACATTAAACCACCTCAGCTAGCGCGGACTCGGCTTCGGGTAGGCGGAGCTGGCCGGAGATGAGGCGCGGTAGCAGCGTGTCGCGCAGGGTGGCGAGAGTTTGGGCTTGCTGATTATTTGCGTGCATTTTTTGCTGAATAGGCATTGCTACCGACTCAAAGTGATTAACCAATTCAAGCGGTGGTAATAAATATGGCAAACCATGAATGTGATTTCGGTTTAGCGACGGAACGGCAGAACCAGCATTAAATGACAGCATATCTAACCGATTAAGCACTTCAAGTGCGTAGCACGGCGTCGCACGCTTGAATTCTTTAATCCAAAGAGTTGTGTTGAGTGGCCAATAATCTTCCAAGGTGAAGAATACCTTTCCCAAAACACCTGAGCGTCCAGTTATCACCCCCGGGCCTTTTACCATAGCTTTTTCATGCGAGCCACTAGGGCCGCTGGCCGCAATAATTGGGTAGAGTCCTTCTGTTCTATCAGATGCAGGTAAATCAAATCCCCGTTGAAGAACTAGCAAGTCTTGTAAAGTACCCATTTCCCACCCCTCCGGCACCAAGCCTTGTGGGGTTTCGGTGAAGGTGGCGGGGAAGAGGGTTTGGAGTTCGGGGGGGAGCGTGGCGGTTTGGGTGCCTGCATTGGCGTGGACGGGATCGAAATCGACAAACCACGACTTGAACAGCGCCTGCGCCATCGCCTCCAGCGTCACATTGGTCTCGCGCAACAGCGCAATGCGGTCGTCGATAGCTTTTGCAAGAGTCTCTATTGCACTAACCTCTTCAGCCGGTGGAAGCAGAAAAGGAAGCGCCTGCATGCGTTTAGTATCGAGTTTCCCAGCTCCGATACCAGTGAATTCAACGACAGACTCAAGAAGAAACTTCTCTTGAGCCATTAACCAGAAAAGTAAATACCAAGGCGAAATTAAGTCTGTGCGCGCTTTTAAGGCCTTCACATCCTGATTGAAGGCAACATCACGAGTGGCGATGCCGACGGGGATACGGTTATGCAGAGCACCACCGCGAACGAGCAGCAACACTGAATCCTTCTCAGCTAAACGTGAGCCATTCTTCAATCCAGCTTCGGTAATTTTGAGATCGGATACCCCAAACCTCGTGCCATACATTGAATTGGCGCTAATCCATGGAATATCGCCATCCCAATATTCAGGAACGTCTTTTTTAGGTGTTCCACCAGAACTCCAAATGGTTACGTCACCCAGCGTCATTGAACGCCACCCTTGAGGAATCTGTACAGATCCTTTGGGTATGTTGCCATATGCACTGGAATTATTAGCATTCAGCTCTATACCTTGATTCTGTCCATTACCACTGCACGACGCCTGCACCTCACCAGTTTGCAGTTCAGAACTCATACCCCAGCCCTCCCAATTTCTGGCGAATCAACTGGTCGAGTTCTGCACCTTTGGCCATCTGCTCGCCGAACTTTTCGGTTAGCGCGGTCATTTTGGTAGCGAAATCTTCGTCATTGTCTTCGACTTCTTCCGCGCCAACATAGCGACCAGGGGTGAGCACGTGGCCGTGTTCGGCGATTTCGGCCAGTTTGACGCTACGGCAGAAGCCGGGGATGTCTTCGTAGATTTCCCCCTCACCCCAACCCTCTCCCGCAAGGGGCGAGGGAGCATCAGGTATTCCACGCCACGCTTTGACCAAATTGGCAATGCGCTCAATACCCTCGTCATCGAGTTCGCATTGCACACGCGAAATCATTTTGCCGAGCTTGCGCGCGTCGATAAACAGCACTTCACCTTGGCGGGTGGTTTTGGTCTTGGCCAAGAACCACAGGCAGGCGGGAATTTGCGTGTTGAAGAACAGCTGGCCGGGCAGCGCAATCATCACTTCGACCACGTCCGCATCGACCATGGCGCGGCGAATGTCGCCCTCGCTGTTCTGGCTGGACGACATCGAGCCATTGGCGAGCACAATGCCAGCGCGGCCTGTCGGTTTGAGGTGGTAGAGCATGTGCTGCAGCCACGCGTAGTTGGCGTTGCCTTGCGGCGGCGTGCCGTACACCCAGCGCGAATCGCCTTCCAGACTGCCATGCCACCAGTCGCTGATATTGAACGGCGGGTTGGCGAGGATAAAGTCGGCGCGCAGGTCGGGGTGCTGGTTTTTGGTAAAGGTATCGCCCGGCTCGCGGCCGAGGTTGAAGTCGATACCGCGAATGGCAAGGTTCATCGCCGCCAAGCGCCACGTGGTGGGGTTGGATTCCTGCCCGTAAATCGATACATCCCCCAGCTTGCCGCCGTGCGCTTCGATGAATTTTTCTGACTGCACAAACATGCCACCCGAGCCGCAGCACGGGTCGTAGACCTTGCCTTGATGCGGGTCGAGCACTGCGACCAGCGTTTTAACGATGGATTGCGGCGTGTAGAACTGACCGCCCTTTTTGCCCTCGGCGCTGGCAAACTGGCCGAGGAAGTATTCGTACACTTGGCCGAGAATATCGCGGGCTTTGCTTTGGTCTTCGCCAAAACCGATGGTCGAGATCAAATCAACCAGTTCGCCGAGCTTGCCATCGGGCAACGGCGCGCGTGCGTAGCGTTTGTCCAGAATGCCTTTGAGGCTTGGATTTTCTTGCTCGATAATCGCCAGCGCGTCGTCGATGCGTTTACCGATGTCGGCCTGCTTGGCATTGGCGCGCAAAGCTTCCCAGCGTGCGCCTTCTGGCACCCAAAATACATTCACTTCTTTGTAGTAATCGCGGTCTTCTAGCTCTTCTGCGAGCATTTCATCGTCGCAATCGTGCAGGAAATAATCGTCGTTCTCGTCGGCAAAACGGCGCGTGAGTTCAGCGCGGCGGGCAGAGAAGGAATCAGAGATGAATTTCAGAAAAATCATGCCGAGCGCGATGTGCTTATATTCCGCCGCATCGACGTTGGCACGCAGCTTATCCGCTGCCGACCAGAGGGTTTTTTGGATGTCTTGGAGCATGTTGAATTATTCTTTATGACGAGCGAAAGGTTGCGTCAGATTATAACTGGCAAAGCGCTGAATGGAGTTAGGGATTGCGAGGGATTAAGGCGAATATGAAAGCTTATTTGCTTAGGTCAATGATGAAGTTCTTTTCAATGACAAAAGTAGTGCGATAACCCTGTCATGAGTAGTTATTTCTTGGGTGCGTTTGTCAGCGGCAATTCTGATAAAACCTGAGTAATGAGTTGTTCTGGACTCACTTCAGGGTGTTTTAACTGATAGGTTTTAAGCAATAAGGTGAGCGGATGAACATGCATTTGACTGGCCAAATTTTCAACCATACTCAGCGTTGGATTTTTGAGACCACGCTCTAGCTGCGAAATATAAGCGCGTGAACAAACATCCTGCATGTCTTCTTGGCTCATTTCTTTCGCCTTCCTAGTCTCGCGTAGCGCGATTGCAAAAGCGGCTGCTGTATCCACGGGTCAACTCCAAATATTGAACCATGAATAGAGCCACAATGAATACTATAGTGCCACATGATATAGTACGCATTTATAGGAGTAAATCATGTTTTATGCCGAGAAAAAGAGTGCCGACGCCACCGCAGAAAAGATCATGGGAAACGAGTTTCACTGCTTTAGTACAATCCACATTACTGGAAATCCGCTCATTTTCATCGCAGATGTGCCGTATGAAATTGAAGATGATGAAGAAACCATCATCGGGAAAAACACGATGCTCATCTCCGGCATTCAAGGTATTCAATTTTTGATGTTGGCTAACGGAAAAACACTAGATGAAATGAGCATTTCACTACTGAAACATGGAGATTTTAGCGATGCTGATACCGATGAAGATTGGCAATGCCAACGTGTTACATCACTTAGCTTTGGGGAATGGACTCAAGGCAAGAGCAAATCAGGCACAGTGCGCGTTGAATTAGCCAATCAAGAATCAGTTTATTGGCCAATAAAATTGCCTGATGCAACGACCCCAATCAAATGGAAACAAATGTAAGGCACAAATGCCGATGGATGAAATTGTGAAGAATCTGGGCCGCGCGCCCAGATTGATAGCCCTCTAAGTAGTGATCAGACTTAGACTCGGACAGTTTGTATATCTAGCCATGAAATCACGTCGGAAGCAAAGTAAGGATTTATTGCGGATTCTTATCAATTTATACACCCGTTCTTATCGGCTACCGCCACACGCGCTTACGCATTTATCAAGTAGAATTCGGTGGAGGGTAACGAAAGTAAAGCTGCCGCTCAATGATGAATCTGCGCGACAACACATCGGCCAAAGTAGACGGTTCGCACAACCTTGTCTGGTCACCTACGGCGTCACCTCAGAGCAGAGCAAGACAGTACCCTTTACTGACGTTCGCTCAGTTCTGTGACCGCATCTGCATTTCGGCTATCTCGAGTTCACTCCGAATCGTAGGTATGTCCAAGCTTGCCAATCCACAGGTAAATGAGGGAGCGACGTCCGAGTTGTTATTTGGTAGCCCTAAATGCTTGTGATCCCATAGAAAGCTTTGGTCTGAGTGATGTTGTGCATTATCCACCCGTCGCAGATTAACACTCGATGGCGTCGTAAACATGTAGGCATAGCTAGGCTTATCTGTGTGCTGTTCACACCGCAGGATGACGTTCATACCGCTCTTGCGTGTACCACTCACTTGAACCTTTGACCCACCCCTCTTGATGTCATCGCATTCGAGAACACCAAGAACTTCCTCTAGCTGTAGATAGACGTCATCCGAGGTTAATTCTCTGATGTTTAGATTTTTTTCTAACCCAAACTGTGCTGCCAGAAAATCAAATATAAAGCCTTTCTCTGACTCCTCTTTGTGCTCACGACAGAGACTTAGAACCAGCGTTCGAGCCTGATCGCCGTTAGAAATCGTTGTTGAAATGGATATATTCAAAGCGGGCTCTTTGCAAACGAGGCACAGCCCATCTGTGTCGAGAATATCGACGGCCTGGGTCGTGGTAGCGCAAATACGCCCTTCGTAGAATTTTTTGAGGAGCTCAGTTTGCGGGTTCGAGTTCTGCTTCCTGTAGTCCGCCAAACGCTCGGCGTAGCCATCAGCATTAGCGTGTTGCAGCAATTCCGTGAGGGATAAGAGCTCAGTCAGGTTATGCAAATGATTTATACGCAGCGAGTCAACGCTCGTGTTCGTGTAGTAGAAACGTGCTGCGGGTCTATCGGAGTCAGCAAATACTAGAAAACCGAGCGAGACGGACGAGGGAGCGGAAGTGGGGACGGCAAACCAACTCGCGTCTTCGGGGGCCCAGGCGAGCAGCTTCTCCACCTCCAGGATCCCAATGCCTATCAGGCCTGTTGCTTCGTCGGACAGCTGCGGCGAATAGACTGCAATACGATTCTCGGCATCTTCGAATGAGATATTGTCCTGCTCGATGGCTAGTGCAATATCTATTTTCGGATCAACATCACGTACGGTATTCATGATAGCCTCTTAAAATGGAGCGCATTGAATCGCGCATTGGTCAATGCATATAAAATTGATGCCTCATGCGCGCTAAGCAGGCTTTCTGCACCTTCATGTAGTCTTTAGTAGCACTGCCCGAGTTAGGATAAATAAATGCTACCAACTCCAGACGTTCAAACTATGCCTGATCCAGTGGCAACAGTCGAGCCGATGATCATCTCATCATTCATTTTCTGGCACTAAGGTCTCAGCACGGTATTCGAAGAACCTAGCCATCTGATCATGGATGTCTTTCCTGATGGTATTTGCTAACTCCTTATCGAGGGCTTCCTTATTCCCCGGGATGATGAAGGGCATCGTCTTTCGCCCCTTGAGTTTAATAATCGTTCTGATATACATACGGGTCGTTTCAATATCGGCGTGTCCGAGTTGATCTTGCAGAATTTCTTGAAACATTACCGCCAGCCTGACATCTGGGTCTATCTTGTGAAGCTGGCAGTAGTTCCAGAGCATGTGCGTTGCCCCCGTGTGGCGTAACATGTGAGGATGAACGTTCAATTCAGTTTTTCTAAATGCCTCCTCTATCATGTAAGGCTTTACTGGAGCTCCAGTCTGCGTAAGCCAAAGAATGTCTTGAGGGCAGGATCGCCTCCCTTTGTCGCGTACATTACCGAACTCAAGGGTCGCATTCTCCCGCTTCATATAGCTTGCATCAAACAATTCCTTCCGGTCTAAGAAGTGCGGCCGAATATAATTCTCGTAGATAGCACGCAAGGTCTCACCGTAAATGTCGACCTCTATAAGCTTGCTCCGCTTAGTTAGCAATTTGTAACGCAGAGAATCTCTTCGTTGACGCTCAAACTCAGGCCAGATTGGCAAATAACGGTTGTAACTGTTGCTGTGCAAAGGCATCTCACAAACATCAGCGACACGCAAAAAGGTCTGCATCATCACCTGAGCAAGTATGGCATAGACAGGATCGATCTCATTAAGAGCGCGATACAGCTTGCCGTAGTGCTCAATACTGATCACTTGGTCTTTATAATCTGTCTTTTCTGTCAGACGTTTGTGGCTGTCATCCTTTTCATAAGTAGTCCCATAGGCATGAGCCGTATGACTTAGAAAGTTGTCATCCTCGTTCCGATAACGATACCGGATGGTTCGAGCCGGAAATCTAGCCTTAGCACGAATGCCTTGCTTTTGAAGGTATTCATAGAAATCCCGAACTCTCGTCATCCTGGAATTGTAGGTCGCTGGGTTAGCAGTCCCGAGCTGGGCCTCGACGATTTTCTCGATATGATCAGAAAAGTCCGCTTCCGTATATTCAACGCCGTTGTGTGCGAGCGCCTCAAGAAATGCCTTGAGGTCGTATGCTATTTGTCGCAGCGATCCGCCTGTGACCGTCGTCATGTTTGGTCGGATGTCGCGGGGATAGTAGTAGCGCATCACCAAAAACCCGAACAGATGGGAGTGCAGGTGACCGTCATCCTTGATCGGGACAGGCACCATCCGGCCTTCTGGCCACACTAACTCAAGCTGCATTGTCGTACCTATCAATTCAAGTTCCAACGAATCGCCCATCTGTGCTGCTCAGATCATGCAAATGGGCTTCCATTAATGCCAGGAAGACTTTTCTAAGGGCGTGCTTATCCACGATATCGCACTATAATCAGCTCATCAATCCATGCTTCCTCGTAGGGATCTGGCTTTTCGAGCTTTGAATGGAGAATGGTCAGATCATTTTCGGTCATTTGTTTACCCGATGTACGCAGCGTGCGGTTGCGCTCACGAATGATCTCCATATCGGTATCAAAAAAAACACAGACCTTAGGTAGGTCGGTGAACCGAGAGAGCGAATGAACGAAGCGATATCTATCGACGCTCGTCAAATTTGAGTCGTCAAAAATTACCGGATGTCGGTCGGTTGCAACCACACTCTCTTCAGCCCAAGTGCTTTTGCCCGAACAGGGAAGGCCAACAAGGATGTAAAGACGCATCTTCAGCTGACGGGAAAGTAGTTCCTCCAACTTCTTAAAGGCATTGCCCCACACCTCATTTTCCTTAACTTTCGAACCGTTTTTTGAAATTCCCCCAACAAATCGAAAGTTATCCGGTGAGACGACATGCTTCTGAATTCGAGCTGCAATACCGCCCGCGACATTGCCTTGCTTCGGGGTGTTCGCAAGGGCGTTTTCCAGTTCAATAACCTTAGCGAGCAGCTGGGTTATCCTTGATCGATTGTGATCCAGCTCCCCTAGATCATTACTAGATTGCGCTTTGTAGTAAAGCAACTCCCTTTGTAATGGCTCAAAGTCAGATAGCAATTTGTTATAGCGTAGGCGCAAATCTTGAAGCGCCCGCTTGTCTTCCGACTTCTCCTGACCCGCTCCAAGATTCTTCTGAAACTCTAGTACTTCTTGCTTAAAAGCAAGATACTCGGCACGCTCCGGCGAGTCTTCATTCAGCCGATATCCGTGGAGATATACCTTATCGACCCCTGCATCTGCGCAAATCTTGGCGATAGAAACATCATGCTTCTTTCCTGACTGACGCGCTTGCTCTTGGCGTCGACCAAACACTTCACGTAACTTGTTAAGGCGCTGCTTGTGAGTTCGCTTTTCTTCCACCATTTTCCACCTCAGCGTCATTTAATGCTTCTATTCCAAACACCTTTTTTATAGGATTTTCGTACTGTCTGATGAATTGCTTAGCGCTTTCAATGAAGTGATTTTCATCAAATGCGTCACCGAGCTGGTGGCGCAGTAATGCGCGATACCAAATGACCGTATCCAAAATTGCGGTGGACCAAGGTCCAAGCAATGCTTCCGAACAACTGGTCCCAATGCACTGCTGAGGATCGATGTCTGATACATGCTTTAGAATTTCGATAGGAATGTCACTTGTCTTGTCACGGTGAGCACGCTTCGCGCACGGAGGCTGGCTGCTGTCCCTAGGGTTACGCCCGCACACGACACCAAATGGCGTTAAAAAACCACACATGGAACCACTTCTAATTCTTTGCTCCAAAACACCAGAAAATGAAAGCATTATCTCCGAATCAGTAAGGGAATGTGATTTCCTGCTGTCCGCTTCCATAAGAGATTTGTGTAACTGATAACCCCGTTCCAGTTGTTCGCCTTTAACTCCCGCCAAAAGCCCTTGTGAGGCAGCTAACGCTAGTTGTCGGGCCGTCGCCGCATTAGCCTGTGCCTTTTGGGCCTCGCGTTCTGCAACAAACGCTGGGTTATTATTTAAATACACAGTGGGCATCATGTTGTTAGAGTGCCCGAACAGCCGCCGCACGAGCAGTAACGACAGATTAGAAGCGGAGCCAAGCCAACCCGCTACAGTCGTCCTGTAATTATGAGCCGTGTAGATATCGCCTTTCGAGTCAACGAATGGAATGTGGAAGTGTTCAGCAAATGCTCTGAGTGCATTATTGAATTGTGCGCTGGATTTTAAATTGGTGTCATCCTTTGATTCGACTTCATCAACGTCTTCGTATTCCGGAACGCTTTTCTTGGTTGCCCCACCCCAATCGATCAGGTAACTTGATTTCGTGTCTTTCAGTCTATCCAGGAGCTGTATAGCCTTATTTGTCTGTGGTGGCACGGGGAGGAACACTACGTTGCCTGTCTTTTGGATGTCCGAACGTAGATAAAACAAAATGCCTACCCTTCCACTTGGCTTACACGCACCAACCTTCAAATATCTTACGTCAAAATTTCTCAGCCCAGAAGTTAGTAAGATGATATTAATACACGCAGCGCGACAGAGTCTGACAAGGGAACGTAACCACAGGAATACAGCACGCCCCTTGCTTACAAATGAGTGCTTTTTACTCAGGTCTGGAGCGGGAACTATGTGCCCAAAGATGGGGGCATATTTCTCAAGCAGGCCAAAAACAAATTTTGGCTCCAGAGAACGCACGTAATCGTCAGTTCGATCTTGTAGTGTAGTGTACTCTGCAAGAAAAGGGCCGATCTCCGAAAAATGATCAAAGTGATCATCAATCAATGTTAAGGATGCTTCAACCAAGGAGTTTGCTGTATCCCCCAGCAGAGGCTCAAACCCAACAGTTGGAGTGAACATGAATTTGAGATCGGAAAGCCTGCGCTTTACCCATGCCGTTACAGTCTCACCTGACTTAAGCCATGGTAATTGTGCCCGCATCTGATAGACTGGCACTCGTTCACCATACTGGATGATATAACCTACGATTATATTTAGACCATTACAAGCCAATATAACTTTCGATTCACTTTCTAAGCTAAATATCTGTTCATCTATCAGCATCAACAAGTCATCATCGGTTATGTGACTCAAACCGAGTAAGACTTCCCCAGGTTGCCCATTCAAGAGTCTTTTGTTCGTTATTACCCGCTGTATTGTTTTTTGAACCAACGAATACCGTATCTTAGCAGTAGAAAGCTCGAGGGATCGATCAAAAATCTGATCCCACATCATTGATTTAAGCAAGACCTTGAGGGCTGGGGCATCCGACAATACCGACCAGTAAATTCCCGTGCGAGAACCTTGAGCACCATTCAAATCGAACCAATTTTCGTCTTCATAATGGCAGCGTGTGTTATGGACTAGCTTTCCAAGATATTCGGATTCGAGCGCATCGATAAGTTTCCACTGGCACGCAGCGAATTCAATGGATGTGGCCTCGTCGTTTTGAACTAGGTCGAGACCAGCCAAAGCCGTGCGCTCTTCTGTCACCATATTCACAACCTCGCTTGGGCAATAATGGGGGGAAGTGACACTCGCCCTTCCCGTGCGGATCGCCACGCATCATCGACCAGCTGACTGCCGTGCTTTTTGTCTTTCTCGATATAACGTGACAAAGCGTCATAGGCGATACACCATCTGTCCTCAAATGTCGCAGTCCAGATGTGTGGATCTTTGACCCGCTCAGCCTCATATTGAAGAACTCTTAGACAGATATACGGCAGATGTTCTTTTGATATGACGCTCTGCTCACAGCCAAGGCATAGATCATAGTGCCGACACTCATCTGCAATTGCCACGTCGTGACTCGGATTACTAGGATCCACGCAGTGACACAAAAACACCTTTTTCTTACAAGGAATCTCCTCGTCTAACTTTATACGGCTCTTACATTTTAGCTCATCTAGCTTGCCGCCAATCACAGTTGCAATGGCAATATCCATGACGCTGCGTGCAACTCCAGATTTAAGAAGGTAATGTGAGAAGGTAGTGTCAAAGTTCCCGTGATTCAGATCGCTTCTAAGCAACTCTGCAAGCTCGTTCATATCATTGACGTTCTTCATGCGCTCCAACAACGCCCCACTGGCAAAGACCTTCCTGAACCGAGATACTTCAATGGTTTTGAGGTGACTCCCAGATTCATCGATAACTGGGAAGGTTTTGTCGAGATACTTTACCCCTCCTGCCGTTGACCACCCACCCACAAAGCCCTTGTTGAACTCAAAGAATGGGCCGTCTTTACAAACCTTAACGTATCGCTCATAGTCAACAAGCATTTTGTAGAGCGGTCCGTCCTTAGAAATAACAATCGGAATTACCCTTTCTGGCGCTTGGCCACTTTTGGCCTTATACCCATATATATTAATTTCTGTCTCAACGCTTTGATCACCCTTGACAAAAACCTTGTCGCCACGATTGAGTATTGATTTTCCGTCCTCACCCTGTGACGGGATGGTTAAAACCACTTCCCTGTTGACGCCTGCTTGCATCATGATTAGATTCGCCAAACACCAGCCAATCTGATTCATGATTATGTGAGGCTCATCAGCAGTTTTCTTTTTTACATAGAAATCAAAAAATGTTGTGGAGTCCTTTTCATGGTCATAACCATACCGCTCCCCCATTTCGATGAGGAAATTTTTATAAAGGCCTTTCTCCGAGTGTCGCTTGCCATATTGCTTCAATACTGCTTGAAAATCACTGAGATGCCAATTACATCTTGGTTGGCGCGTTGTCAATCCGGCTTTGTAGTACACGATAAAATGATTAATGATAGTTTCATAACCTCCATCTTCACCGCGTAACCACTTTTCGAGTAGGAGCGTCGTATCAGTCAACAGTCCCACCGTAGATTCCTTGTTTCCTTTTAGTATTCGACCTGGGTAGACTTTCTTTCGACCGGGATACAACCAGTCAGCGGGCATATCGGCTTCGGTGATTTTTTCGTAGTGCTTTAGAAATCCAATTCGCTGCTCGAACGTATATATAAATACTGCGAGCATCTGGTACATCACTGCATCAGAGTAGTCTCTGGTGTTGTCCGCGAGTTCTGAAGTATGTTCAGAAGCTAGTTTTTGCCGTTTCCTCTTCTTAAGCATCAACCCCTCTAGCCAACCATTAAATGCAGTCCCTGAATAGGCGCCAAATACACTCTTGGACCAGTTGAAGTCAATTTCAGATTTACTCTTATTATCTTTGGCGCAGATATGGAGAAACTCGACCCACATCTCCTTACTAATATCAGCGATGGAGTGAGGCCTGTCATTTCGAGAAGACAGAAAGTTGACAAATACTTTTATGGCGCTGTCTATCTGATACAGCGAGTTTCTACCTAGTTCACGACCTTGAAGATGGTTTATGACGAGACGAATGATGTCAAATGAAAACTGATCCGAGAACCCCTTTGAAATGCAATAATTGTATAAAGGTGTACTTGTCTTAACGCTACGAGGCATCCAAGGCATCAAGGCGGCGATCACATATATATTTACAGCTTCGAGGGATTTTAGCTCCTCTACCGCCACTTGCAATTCCTGATCGGTCGGCGTCACAAAAAACACTCGAGTTAAAAGCTTTTCCCTACGCTGCAACCCGTGGATATCGAGAAACCTCCGAAAAGGAGGCAACCCATCCATCGGAGGCACCTCCGTGCCTCCATCTGCCGATTTGATTGTAATCGGTGGTTTGCTTTTTCTGCCCAATTAAGTCACCCCAAATAAAAAACCGTTTATTAAAGATTTGTCATTTCTTTAAGAATATTCGGCAACTATCAGAAGTCAACCATTTTCTAAAAGGTAGTAAATTCAAAAACTAATAAATCAAATCGACGACTCATGATTTTCCCTGTGCATTCAATTTATCAATATAGGACTGTAACTCAGGCGGCAATGGCGCTTCCAACTCCATCCGCTCACCCGTTAGCGGATGATCTACACACAAACGCCATGCATGCAAGAACATGCGTTTCAAGCCTTCACGAGAAAAAGCCTTGTTCACCGATGCCTCACCATATTTATCATCCCCTAAAATAGGATGACCACTTTCAGATAAATGCACCCGAATTTGATGCGTGCGACCCGTTTTCAACTCGCATTCAACCAAGCTCGCTTTACCTGGCCAAACTTGTTTCAAATTCACGGTCGTATGCGAAGTCAGCCCATCACTGTGTACCTTCACGCGACGCTCACCGTCGGGCAATTCGTATTTCAGTAGCTTAAATTTAATGTGCGAGCGCGGATTAGGCCACACACCTTGCACCAAAGCTAAATAACGCTTATCAATGCGGTGATTATCACGCAGTACCTTATGTAATTTAACTAAGGCACTGCGCTTTTTAGCGACCAATAATAAGCCCGAAGTATCGCGATCAAGTCGGTGTACCAACTCTAAAAATTTGGCTTGCGGGCGTTGCGCACGCAATAACTCAATGACACCAAAGCTGATTCCTGAACCGCCATGCACTGCCATACCTGACGGTTTATTCAATACAATCAAGGCCTCATCTTCAAAAACGATGGGGATGTGTACTAATTCAGCGGCATTCGACACCGTCGCTGGGACTGGCGCCTTTTCAGCGACTCGTACCGGCGGAATCCGTAGAACATCACCTTCGATTAAGCGATAGGTGACATCCACACGCCCCTTGTTGACGCGAATTTCGCCAGAACGAACGATGCGATACACATGACTTTTTGGCACGCCTTTCAGCATTTTTAACAAAAAATTATCGAGCCGCTGACCCGCATCTTCACTATCGACCGTCACGAAAGTGACAGACGCTTTGCTTGTCTCGGACATATTGACATATACTCTGTGACGCGCTGCAATTATGCAGCAGGTTGTAGCCACTTTAAGCCTCGTAAAAACGACTTAAAGAGAGGGGTGCAACGCAATTTAGGTACTCTTCATACTCTGAAAAAATACTGCTAAATTGCCCGTGGCGATGCTAAAAAGCGCACCACCGACTGATTATTTATCCGCTCTTTTTCCGTATGCTCAGCTTCACACCTGACGAATTCTTTCCCGCCGTAGGTAAACAAACTTTACCTACCGACTCCATAAGGAGCTGATGCGCGGGGCTCGTTAGTTCAGAGAAGCAACACCGGAAACCGAATCGGAGAACGGTTATAACGCTCACCGTTGTTTCAAGCAGCGATGGTAATTGATTTATTACATTAGTGCACTGACCGGATTGATTCACCCTGAGTTGTCTAAACGAAAGAAACTTGGGGTATAGCTAGACAGACCTTATTTAGATTATTGTGGAGAACGATACCCAGTTCCTAAGCCGCTACACTTAGCCATTTAATTTATCTCCCGTAGATTGACTTAATCCACGCCGGATAAGATGGCTATGGTCACGCCGAACTGACGTCTTCATCACCCTGTTGATTTGCAATCGATCCGAGCGGTGCGCGTCGGAGTACTACATGAAGCGCATGCTATTTAATGCGACACAAGCTGAAGAGCTACGTGTCGCCATCGTTGACGGTCAAAAACTCATTGACCTCGACATCGAAACTGTTGGTCGTGAACAACGCAAATCCAACATCTACAAAGGCGTCATTACCCGCATCGAGCCATCGCTCGAAGCGTGTTTCGTCGACTACGGTTGCGACCGTCATGGTTTCTTGCCATTCAAAGAAATCGCACGTTCATACATGGGTGATGGCGAAGGTGGCCGCGGCCGCGTAGCGGGCAACCTCACAGAAGGCCAAGAAGTCATCGTCCAAGTTGAAAAAGACGAACGTGGCAACAAAGGCGCAGCACTCACCACCTACATCAGCTTAGCGGGCCGTTATTTGGTTTTAATGCCAAATAACCCACGCGGAGGTGGTGTTTCTCGTCGCATTGAAGGCGAAGAGCGCAATGAACTTCGCGCCGCAATGGATCAACTCGATACACCAGCAGGTACTAGCCTGATCGCTCGGACTGCAGCCATTGGCCGCAATGCTGAAGAATTGCAATGGGATTTGTCTTACCTCTTGCAACTATGGCGCGCCATTGAAGACGCTGCTGCTGGCGAAAAAGACGCCGATGGCAAACCCAAAGGCAAAACCGGCGCCTTCTTGATTTATCAAGAATCTAGCCTTGTTATCAGAGCCATCCGTGATTATTTCCAACCGGATATTGGTGAATTACTCATCGACAAACGCGATATCTACGAGCAAGCGCAGCAATTTATGGCCCACGTTATGCCAGGCAGCGTGCATAAAGTGAAGTTCTATCAAGATGACGTGCCGCTGTTTTCACGCTTCCAAATCGAACACCAAATCGAAACCGCTTACTCACGTGAAGTGAGCTTGCCATCAGGCGGCGCGATCGTACTCGACCGCACCGAAGCCTTGTGGTCAATCGACGTAAACTCGGCCAAAGCAACCCGCGGTGGCGATATCGAAGAAACCGCAGTCCGTACCAACCTTGAAGCGGCTGATGAAATTGCTCGCCAAATGCGTTTGCGTGACGTGGGTGGTTTGATCGTGATCGACTTTATCGACATGGAAAACCCGAAAAACCAACGCGACGTTGAAAACCGTGTTCGTGAAGCCTTGCATCATGACCGCGCTCGTGTACAAACTGGAAAAATCAGCCGTTTCGGTTTACTCGAATTATCACGTCAACGCTTGCAACCATCGCTTGAAGAAACCAGCCACATGGCCTGCCCACGCTGCCATGGTACTGGTTTCATTCGCGGTATCGAATCATCAGCATTACACATCTTGCGCATCATCCAAGAAGAAGCAATGAAAGAAAACACGGGTGCAATTCATGCGCAAGTTCCCGTTGATGTTGCGACATTCTTGCTCAATGAAAAACGCGCAGAATTGTTCGCAGTAGAAGATCGCCTCAAAGTCGGCGTGATTTTGATTCCAAATACCAATTTGGAAACCCCGAACTACAGCATTACTCGTCTTCGCCATGATGACGTGAGCCAAATGGAAGAAATCGTTCCTTCATATCGCATGGTTGAGCCTGCTACAGATGAAGGCTACAAGCTCGCAAAAACCAAAGAAGAGCAAGTTAAACGCCCTGAAGCAGCTGTGAAAGGCATAACGCCATCATTGCCAGCACCAGCGACTTCTGAGCGCACCACACGTGTCGCTACAGAGCCTGCGAAGTCAACTTCACTATGGCAAAAAATCGTTTCATGGTTTAGCGCGGCTCCAGAAGAAGTGAAAGTTGAAGAAGTTAAACCAGCGGCACGACCACAGCGCGGTCGTAATGATCATCGCCGTGGCCGCAACGAAGCGCGCCCAGAAGGCAACCGTGAGCGCGGAGAACGCACAGAGCGTCCAGAACGCCCTGCCCGTGGTGGAAAACCACGCATTGAAGAAGATCTCCAAAAACGTGATGCAACCCCACGTGTAGAAAAAGCCGAGCGCCCAGAACGTGGCGAACGTCCAGAGCGTCAACCTCGTCCAGAGCGCCAACCGCGCCCTGAACGCACGCCGCGTAACGAACAACGCAGCGAAACGCTGAAAGCGGACTTGGCAGCGGTAACTACGGCACCTGAAAATATTACGGCAACAGGCGAAAACAATGGCGAAACGCGTAGCCGTCGTCGTCGCGGCCGTCGTGATCGTCGTGATCGCAATGATGTAGAAACAACAGTAGTAACTGAGAGCGCTTCAGTTGATACCGCAAATGCAGCAGTGGCATCTGTCAGTGAAGTGCTTGTTGCACCAAGCACACATACGCCAGCCCCCGCCGCTCAATCACCAGCAACGCCAGAGGTCGAGGTCAAAGCGAGTGTTGCCGATGTGGTAGAAGTTGCTCCTGCGCCAGCAGCACCTGCAGTTACTGAGCCCGTTGTTGCAACTGTTAACGTCATTGAACCTGTTGTTGCACCAACACCCGTGGCTGAAACCCCTGCAGAAGCAACACCTACAGTTGAATCAGCAAAGCCGGCAGTAGCAGAGGCAGTACCACAAACAGCATCAATCGAAGCTGTGGCTGCCCCTGAAGTGATTGCAGCACCAGCACCGAAGCAAGTTGTCGCCGAAGTCGACACACCAGAAAGTGTTGGTTTGCAACAAGTTGCAACTCGCCAAGTTGAGTCTGAAATAGCTACGATGCCAACGACAGACAGCACACGTCGCCGCCGTAGCGCACAAGCGAAAACCGCCGCCAGCAGCGAACCCGTTGCCTTGCAAATGGTAGAAACGGTTAACAAGATCGCCACCGCATCCGAAGTGATTGCACCGCCGGTTAATACAGTACGCCGCCGAAAAGATGTGACCGCCAGTCATACCGCAAATAGCATGGATGCAGCACCACTTGCTCAGGTTGAAACCAAGTAGTAATAAGTCACTAGCAACATGAAAGACAAAAAAACCGCACTCAGCAATGAATGCGGTTTTTTTATGCTTGGGCTAGCTAGCATAGTGATTTAGCGTGTTCTAGTATGACTTAGGCTTGACCGATAAAAAAATGCTCTGGGAGTAACACCAATGAAACTCGAAGAAGTCTTTGAACAAACGCACAAACTGCCAACCATTCCTAAAGTAGTTCAAGAACTCATTGATAGTTTTAGCAATGATGATATTGACATCGACACCATCGCAAAAAAAATCGCACAAGACCAAGTCATTACGGCAAAAGTACTTCGCCTTGCCAACTCAGCGCACTTTGGTGCCAGCCGCCAAATCGGCTCAGTCCAAGAAGCCGTTGTCGTACTCGGCTTTAACACCGTTCGCACCTTAGTGGTCGCCTCAGGGATTACCGGTGCCTTTGTAGCAACCCCTGGCTTTGATCGGAAAGCATTCTGGAAGCACAGCCTTGCTGTGGCTACCATCAGTAAATGGCTAGCTAAACAAGCTAAAACCAATGGCGAAGTAGCATTCACCTGCGGCATGGTCCACAATATTGGCGAAATGCTGACTCACATTGTCGCACCCGAGATGGCAGTTAAAATTGATAAATTTGTTGAAAGTAGCGGCGATCGAGTTGCGCTAGAAGATAACAACATCGGGTTTGACTATGTCATGGTCGGCGAAGAACTCGCCCGTCGCTGGAATTTCCCTGTTGAAATTCAACAAGCCATTAAATTTCAAAATACACCGACTTCACAAGAGCCGAGCGACAAACTCACCGCGGTACTCTCTTTAGCCAAACTCATTGCCACATTGCAAACTGATAAACCTAGCATTGAAGATCTTTCAGCCCAAATTCCAGAAAACATACTCAGTCTCTCAGGCATAAGTAAAGATTCCCTTATTTTAAAACTGGCAGAGCTTTCAGAACTATCCAGTGGCATGGAAGAAATAATTGGATAACTGGCACACCAAGAAAAACCCCTCAACCAAGAGGTAGAAATAGGGAAACACCTGATTATCTTACGGATTAAAGCTTACTAGCATCAAGGGCAGTGTGAGTTTGTGTGTACTTCACATACGTATCTCATTTCTGCCTTTTTTTCTTTACCAAGCTGGAGACAATAATGAATTCAAAAAAACTAGGTCTCATTGCCAGTATGATTTTTGCTGGACTTCTCTTTAATACCAACGCAAACGCAGCCAAAACTTACCAAGTAGCCACTGATGCGGCCTACGCGCCTTTTGAATCACTTAACAATAAAAAAGAAGTTGTCGGTTTTAGTGTGGATGTACTTGAAGCGATTGCAAAGAAAAGTGGCATGAAAATCAAATTCATCAACACCCCCTGGGAAGGTATCTTTGCAACACTTTCAACAGGCGACCGCGATATGGTGATTTCATCAGTCACGATCACGCCAGAACGTAAGCAATCGATGGATTTCTCAGACCCCTACTTCGAAGCAAAACAACTGATTGCCGTCGGAAAAAATAGTAAAGTCAGCAAATTTACCGATTTAAAGACACTCAAAGTGGGCGTTCAAACTGGTACCACTGGTGATGAAGTAATCCAAAAATTACAAGGCAAAACCAGCCCAAATATCAAGCGCTTTGAATCAACCCCATTGGCCATTAAAGAACTTGAAAACGGCGGTGTTGACGCAGTCGTAGCCGACAATGGCGTCGTAGTTAACTTTGTTGCCAACAATCCAAACTCAAAGCTTAAAATGATTGATGATGCAACATTTGCTAAAGAGTACTACGGCATTGCCGTTAAAAAAGGCAATAAAGCCCTGCTTGAACAAACCAATAAAGGGCTAGCTGCAATCAAAGCAGATGGCACTTATGACAAAATTTATAACAAATATTTTGGAAAATAAGCCAAGTTCAAGGTCTAAATACAACTTCAATGGCACTTAAAACCAAAGAAGTGTGTTAAAACCATCGAAGAAGCGCATCGTAACTAGAGGCGCTTCTTTTTTCTTGAGCTTTGAATAGGTAAGCACATGGATTTTATTACGTTCTGGACACAAATCCAGCAAGCCGTACCCTTGCTAGAAAACTTCCAGCTGCAGATTGTTTGGGAATACCGCGAATTATTCATCGACGGTATCAAAATGACGCTTGGCATTACCCTTGTCGCTGTTACGGTAGGAACATTGATTGGATTGTTTGCAGGGATGGCTCGCCTTGCCGAAGTCAAACATGGCATCTGGAAATACCCCGTTAAATTTTTACTGCGCTTGCCTGCTACAGCGTACGTCACCTTTTTCCGTGGCACCCCGCTGTTTGTGCAAATTTTGCTCACTCACTTTGCGGTAATGCCCTTATTGGTTCATCCAGACAACGGTATCTTGCTTAGTGGCGAAATGGCGTCGACGTTACGTCAAGAATACGGTGCATTTTTATCGGGCTTAGTGGCACTCACTCTGAATGCCGGTGCCTACATTACTGAAATTTTCCGCGCAGGGATTCAGTCGATTGCTAAAGGGCAATTTGAAGCATCTCGCTCATTAGGCATGACCTACGGGCAAACCATGCGCCACGTGATTATTCCGCAAGCTTTTCGCCGCATGTTGCCGCCGCTGGGTAATGAAGCGATTATGCTGGTCAAAGACAGCTCCCTCGTTTCGGCGATTGGCTTGGCAGAACTGGCTTATGCAGCCCGAACCGTCGCCGGCGCCTACTCACGCTACTGGGAACCCTACCTCACGATTTCATTTATCTACCTGATTATGACTTTGGTATTAGCAGCCGGTGTGAGTCACCTAGAGAAGCGTTACCAACAAAGTGGCTGTGTATAATTCATCCACATCCGTTACGCGATAAAAAACCACCGAGCTTTTCGGTGGTTTTTTATTAACATGTTTTTAATCTCAAATTGAAAATCATGCACTAACAGAAATACGTATAAGCCCACATCCATTATAAAACATCAGCTACGAACACATACCCAATCATTCATGTAAAACCAAAGCCAGCACCCGGCGATCTTCTGCAGTGAGTACATTAAACGTGCGGCACAATGCGCCGGTATCCATCGCATCAAGGCCAATACGCTTGACGGATAAAGCGGCAAACAGCTGCGGATGTGGAAATTGAATTTTGCTGCCGGTACCGAGCAACACCAACTCCGGTTCGAACTCAAGCAATGCAGCAAAATCATCTGCCTGCAAATCAGCAAATGAGGTCGGGCGGAATGAATGGACGGCATTCGGTAGAACCAACACACTCCCTTCAAAACGCTCATCATTCACCTTCACGCCGCTCGTGTCATAACCAGTAAATTGATTCACATTTTTGACTTTAGATTGATGCAGCTTCATACGGGTAGCCTTTGCAAATAAATTTTTAGCGATTCTACCAAAGCTCATCCGCTTGAACGGGCAAAATTGCGTATTTAATGTGCATTTCATGCACAAGGCTGCCCATTTTATGCGTTCTTCCCTTAGAATACGGGGTTTCCCTGAAAAACTTTGCGCAGGCCACACCGATGGAAGCCATCCTCAAATCCAATAAATTATTGAACGTCTGTTACGAAATTCGCGGCCCGATTCCGGAGCGAGCGCGTCAGATGGAAGAAGAAGGCCATCGCATCATCAAACTCAATATTGGCAACCTCGCCCACTTTGGTTTTGATGCCCCAGAAGAAGTAATCCAAGACGTAATTCGCAATCTAGCTAACTCGGCAGGTTACGTCGATAGCAAAGGATTATTTCAAGCGCGTAAAGCCGTGATGCATTACACGCAGCAAAAAAAGATTAAAGATGTCACCGTTGATGACATCTATATCGGCAATGGCGCGTCCGAGCTGATCGTGATGAGCATGCAAGCACTACTCAATAATGGCGATGAAGTACTGGTGCCAATGCCAGACTATCCGCTATGGACCGCCGCAGTGAGTTTAGCGGGTGGCACGCCACACCATTACCTATGCGATGAAGCCAACGGCTGGCTGCCGTCGATTAGTGATATGCGCGCCAAAATCACGCCGAAAACCCGCGCGATTGTCGTGATTAATCCGAACAATCCAACCGGCGCCTTGTATCCGAATTCAGTATTGCTCGACATCATCGCGCTGGCGCGTGAGTTTGGCCTGATTATTTACGCCGATGAAATTTACGACAAAGTCCTCTACGACGGCCTCACGCATACCTCGATTGCCTCACTCGCTGACGATGTGCTGTTTGTTACATTTAATGGCTTATCAAAAAATTACCGTGCTTGTGGCTATCGCTCCGGCTGGATGATTGTGTCGGGCGAGAAAAAATTGGCCAAAGATTACATCGAAGGCTTGAACATGCTCGCCACGATGCGGCTATGCGCCAATGTGCCATCGATGTACGCGATTCAAACCGCGCTCGGCGGCTATCAGAGCATTGATGATTTAGTTTGCGAAGGTGGCCGCTTAGCCAAACAGCGCGACTTGGCTTATGAGATGCTGAGCAATATGCCGGGTGTCAGCGTGGTCAAACCACAAGCCGCGCTATATATGTTTCCAAAACTCGATCCGGACATGTACCCAATCAGTGACGATCAGCAATTCATGCTGGAACTACTGACCGAAGAAAAAGTACTGCTGGTACAAGGAACGGGCTTTAACTGGAAAGAACACGACCATTTCCGCGTCGTCTTCCTACCAAATCTGGATGACCTAACCGATGCGCTGAACCGCGTAGCCCGCTTTTTAACACAGTGGCGCAAACGGCACGGCACCGGCGAATTTGCCGCAAAATGAAATATAGGATGAGTTCGCCGAAGGCGTAATTCACGATAATCAATCTTTAAATATTTAATCATTTGTCGGGCTTAGTTTCGCTAACCCGACCTACGAGGAAGAGAAAATGAACGCAATCAATGTCGGCCTATGTGGCGTGGGGACTGTCGGTGGCGGTACTGCCACCGTTTTGAAGCGCAATGGTGAAGAAATCGCTCGCCGTGCCGGTCGCCCTATTGTGGTGACCATGGCTGCTAATCGCGACCTTGATCGTGCGCGTGAACTGGTCGGTGAAGGCGTTACCCTCACTGATAACGCGATGGATGTCGTGAACAATCCCGACATCGATATCGTCGTTGAATTGATCGGTGGCACCACCATTGCCAAAGATTTGGTGTTAGCCGCAATTGCCAATGGCAAGCACGTGGTCACTGCGAACAAAAAACTGATCGCCGAATACGGCAATGAAATTTTCGCTAAAGCGCAAGAAAAAGGCGTGATGGTGGCATTTGAAGCGGCTGTTGCTGGTGGCATCCCTGTCATCAAAGCACTGCGCGAAGGCCTAACTGCGAACAAAATCGAATGGGTGGCTGGCATTATCAACGGCACATCTAATTTCATCCTGACCGAAATGCGCGACAAAGGCTCAGCCTTTGCCGACGTACTCGCTGAAGCGCAACGCCTTGGTTACGCCGAAGCAGACCCGACGTTCGACATCGAAGGCCACGATGCAGCACACAAACTGACGATCATGAGCGCGATTGCGTTTGGTATCCCAGTTCAGTTCGATAAAGCCTACTTAGAAGGCATCAGCAAACTTGATGCTGCCGATATCAAATACGCAGCTGAACTCGGCTATCGCATCAAATTACTTGGCATGACACGCCGCCGCCCGAACGGCATTGAATTGCGCGTTTCACCAACGCTGATCCCTGCTGGCCGCTTGATCGCCAATGTCGATGGCGTGATGAATGCTGTGCTCGTCAAAGGCGATGCCGTTGGTGCAACGATGTACTACGGCCCAGGCGCTGGCGCAGAGCCAACGGCCTCTTCGGTCATTGCCGACTTGGTCGACATCACGCGCTTGCACACGGCCGATCCAGAACACCGCGTACCGCATTTGGCATTCCAGCCAAGCGCGATGGCGAATCTACCGATTCTGCCAATCGAAGAAGTGGAAACCTGCTACTACCTACGCTTGTCATCAAAAGACTTGCCAGGCGTATTGGCCGATGTGACAGGTATTTTGGCCGAAGGCCAAATTTCTGTTGATGCGATGCTGCAAAAACCAGCGAGCGCGACCGGCTCTACCGCTGAAATCGTCATCGTGACGCATATGGCGATTGAGAAAAACATCAATATCGCCATCGCCAAAATCGAAGCTTTAGCCAGTACTGCAGGCAAAGTTGTGAAGTTGCGTTTAGAACACTTGAACGGCTAAAACAGCGGCTGCGAGGCGCGGATGCTGCTTCATAAGAGCCTCTCAAAATCCTCATGTACTTGGTGTACATTCCGGTTTTTCGAAGCTCTTATTCATTGCCTGCGCACCTCTCGCTCGCTGTTTGTCGCGAAAAAACCACCAAATATTCTCTTGGTATAAACACTAAGGCCAATTTGTTAAATATCTACAGACCTATACTCATGAAATATATGTCAACTCATAGCAATAGATTATTGGTATTCACACTTGGTCTATTTTTGATTACCACCCCAGTGAAAGCTCAGGAAATGAGCCAAGCAGAGAAGGAAAAAAAGTATTCGAATATTGTGATGCCACTAGTCCAAGCGATGTGCGAAGGTAAAGGTAATTCACAATCAATACTTGATACGTTGGCAGAAGGCCTATCCATAAAGCTTAACCGCTCTAGCATTTGCGCCTGCGTTACATCGAAAGTTAGTTCCTCTCCGAAATACAATCAAATGATCGCCAGCGCGGTGACTTCATTAGATAAAGGGTCGATAACCAGCTCTCCTGACTTCGAAAAACTATATTTAGCCGCAAATTTTGCGTGCTTTACGGACGAAATCAATTCTGTTTTTGGATGGTACGAAAAATAAAACTACAGGCAAGAATAGCAAGTACCCAAATGGGTATAAACACACAGAACAACTAATTAAAACTCTACAAGCAGATACCCATGAACTATATCTCAACTCGTGGTGGCGTTGCGCCACAGCAATTTAGCGATATCCTGCTCGGTGGCCTGATGGCCGATGGCGGATTGTCGATTCCAGAAAGCTACCCGCAGCTGACACAAGCTGATTTAGAAAGCATGGCGCCACTCAATTACCGCGATTTGGCGTTCGCTGTGATCAGCCGCTTTGTCGATGATATTCCTAGCGATGACCTCAAAGCGCTAATCGACAAAACTTATACGTCTGAAGTGTATTGCAATGGCCGCTCAAAAAACCAAGCCAGCCACATCACGCCGCTGATTAAGCTCGACAATAATCTCTACATCCAAGAACTCTCCAACGGCCCAACATTGGCGTTCAAAGATATGGCGATGCAATTGCTCGGCAATCTATTTGAATACGTGCTCGACAAGAAAGGCGAACAAATCAATATTCTGGGCGCAACTTCGGGCGATACCGGCTCGGCGGCGGAATACGCGATGCGCGGCAAACGTGGCGTGAACGTGTTTATGCTCAGCCCATTTGGCAAAATGAGCCCGTTCCAACGCGCGCAGATGTTTAGCCTACAAGACGAAAACATCTTCAACTTATCGGTACATGGCTTTTTCGATGCCTGCCAAGATATCGTGAAAGACGTCAACAAAGATGCGGAGTTCAAAGCCAAATACAAAATCGGCGCGGTGAACTCGATCAACTGGGGCCGCATCGTGGCCCAAGTGGTGTATTACTTCAAAGGCTATTTCGCGATGGTTTTAGCCAGCGGCAAAAAAGTCGGCGATAAAGTCGATTTTTGCGTGCCGTCTGGCAACTTCGGTAATATCTGCGCCGGTCACATTGCGCGCCAAATGGGTTTACCAATTGGCCAATTGATCGTTGCGACCAATGAAAACGACGTACTCGACGAGTTTTTCAAAACTGGCGGTTATCACCCACGTGGTCTGGATCGCACTTATGAAACCACCAGCCCATCGATGGACATTACCAAAGCGTCGAACTTAGAACGTTTTGTATTTGACTTGATTGGCCGCGATGCCGAGCGTTTGGCCGCGATGTGGAAATCAGTTGAAACTGGTTCTGGTTTTGAATTGACTGCCGATGAATTTGCCACGATGCGCGACACGTACGGCTTTAAATCAGAAGCCAGCAATCACGCCGACCGCATTGCCCATATTCGTGAAGTGTTTGAAAAATACGGCGTACAAATTGACCCGCATACTGCCGATGGTGTCAAAGCCGCCAAAGCGCACCGCAACCCCGCCGTGCCAATGGTGATTATGGAAACGGCACTACCGGCGAAATTTGAAGACACGATGCAAGAAGCACTCAAACAAGCCCCATTCCGCCCGAAAGGTTTAGCAGGTTTGGAAGCGCTGCCACAACGCTTTGATGCGATTGAGGCTGATGCGGCCTTGATCAAAGCCTATTTGGTAGGACGGATTAAGTAATCCACGCCAGATGCAAAAAGCCCGCTTCAATGAAGCGGGCTTTTTTACGTATACGACTGTAGCGCTCTATTTACGCAGCACGCGAACCAATACCTCGTTACCACTACCTTGATATTCCAAACTATCAAACGACATCATCCGCGCCATGGAGATACCACGGCCGTGTGGGTCGAATGCTCGATCTGGCGAAAATTCCAAATACGGTTGCCAATCAAAACCCGCACCCTCATCGCTGATATGCAATTGAATTGCATCCTCATCGGCGATAAATTTCACCTTGGCTTTACGTGCCGCGTATTGTGGATTTTCCAAGCGCGTTTCGACTTCATCTTGCCAGCGCCCGGCTTGTAATAATTTGGATTTTTCCGCGTAGCTAATCGCCAAATTGCCATGCTCAATCGCATTAATCAGCAACTCAGACAAGCCCATCGCCACGCGCTGCGGCTCTGGGCAGGCGCGAGATAACATCAGCGTGAGCTGACGTGCTTCATCGAGGGTGCGGAAATGAAATTCACCATTAATCAGCAAGCGATACGAATCGGCATGCATCGCAATTTGATCTTCGAGCTGTTGGCGATCTTTATGAAAGCCAACCGCTGCCGCCACAATCGCCAGCAACATTTCGCGCTGAAACGGCTTAATCAGGTAGTAATACGCACCAGCCGCCAAACCTTCACGAACATTCTCTGCCGCGCCAACGGCAGTTTGCATGATCACGGGGATATGCTGAAAATCAGGGTGCTGCTTGAGTTTGGCCAGCACTTGCATGCCATTCATGCGCGGCATCATGCGATCAAGCAGAATCGTCGCAAAGCCTTCTTGATCATGCTGCAAGATTTCACAAGCGGCTTCGCCATCTTCGGCGGTGACGGTTTCGTAACCCGCGTCGGCCAAATGCTCAGAGAGAATTTCTAAATTAAACGGCTCATCGTCAACGATCAGCACACGATTCTGTGAATTGGAATCCATGGGTACTCCTACGCTTCATGCACGGCAGCGAGAACTTTGCCTGAGAGCTCATTGTACAAACTTATAAACTCCAGCGCCAATTTATGCTTAGGATCCAGCGCAATCAATGGAGCAGCTTGATCGTGCGATTCACGCACCTTCACTGAACTCGATAAGCGTGACTGCAAGACAGGCAAGCCCTGCGCCTCTAGTTCTTGCACCAAGCGCAGCGGCAAACTGGCGCGCGGTTGGAATTGATTGACCACAATCCCTTCAATCTTGAGCTGACCATTGTGGTCTTGGCGAATTTCTTCCACCCGTGCAATTAAACCCAATAACGCATCACGCGAGAACGTATCGCAATCGAACGGAATCAAGCACCCCGTCGCCGCAATCAGCGCCGATAAAGTAAAGAAATTAAGCGCCGGTGGCGTATCAATATACACCTCGTCAAATTGCCCGGTGAGCTCGTCCAGCGTTTCGCGCAATTTGTAAATTTTATATCGCGATTCAAGTTTGACTTGCTGCTCGGCAATGCCAGGATGAGCGGGCATGATGAATAAATTAGGAAAGCGCGTGGCATGCACAAATTCAGCTGGGCCTTTGGCATACAAAGAGTAATTGAGCACCTGATCAAAAAACTCATACAAAGTGGGCGATGTGGACTGCGCCTCATTGCCTAGTACGTAATGGCTGCTATTGCCTTGCGGATCGAGATCAACAATGAGCACGCGCTTGCCTTGCGCGGCAGCCACAGCGGCCAAATTCACCGTGATCGTTGATTTGCCAACGCCGCCTTTTTGATTAAACACCACTCGTCGTAACATGCCCTGCCCCGAGAAATAAGCTGCGCACACTATACCACTGCCCAGATTGCGACTGATGCAATGCTGCACCGCAACATGTAAATCTGCGTCATTTATGACAAAGAAAAATTCCAATCTTGCACCACAGAGGCACAAAGACACAGAGGAAAAGCATAAATTTTTACATTAATCTGAATTTCTCCGTGCCTCTGTGTCTCTGTGTCTCTGTGTCTCTGTGTCTCTGTGTCTCTGTGGTTAGGTTTTATTTATTACGATGGAAGTAACACAGTAGCACGAAGTAAAAATATAAAGACTTGAAGCGCCGCCCTCTGCCCCCATTTACCACCTATCTATTTTTCTTCAACCCACAGGAAGCTATTCGCCCATGTCGAAAGAAACATTAGGCTTTCAAGCCGAAGTCAAACAACTCTTGCAATTGATGATTCACTCTTTGTATTCCAACAAAGAGATTTTCCTGCGCGAGCTCGTATCGAATGCATCAGACGCCTGCGACAAACTTCGCTTTGAAGCAGTGAACAACGATGGTCTATTTGGCAACGACTCAGAGCTAAAAATCAATGTGAGCTTTGATGCCGAAGCCAAAACCGTGACCGTATCAGACAGCGGTATCGGCATGAGCCGTGAAGAAGTCATCAAAAATATCGGTACCATTGCTCGTTCAGGCACCAAAGAATTCTTTAGCCAGCTCTCTGGTGACAAACAAAAAGACGCGCATTTAATCGGTCAATTTGGTGTGGGTTTTTACTCGGCCTTTATCATCGCCGACAAAGTCACACTGACTACCCGCCGCGCAGGTGAAGAAACTGCCACGCAGTGGGAATCAGCAGGCGACGGTGAATTCACACTAGAAAGCGTTGAAAAACCAACTCGCGGCACCACGATTGTGTTGCACCTAAAAGACGGCGAAGAAGAATTCCTCAACGATTACCGCCTACGCAGCATCATCCGCAAATATTCCGACCACATCACGCTACCGATCTTGATGGATGCTCAAGCGGGCTACAACGAAGACGGCTCGATCAAACCAGCCGAAGGCTTTGAAACCGTTAACCAAGCGAATGCCTTGTGGACACGTAGCAAATCAGAAATCACTCCTGAGCAATACACTGAATTCTACAAACACGTTGCGCACGATTACGATGATCCACTCGCATGGAGCCACGCCAAAGTCGAAGGCCGTCAAGAATACACTGAGCTGCTGTACGTACCGAAACGCGCGCCGTTTGACTTGTACGATCGCGAGCGCCGTCACGGCATTAAACTTTATGTTCGCCGCGTTTTCATCATGGAAGACAGCGAAAAATTGTTGCCGCAATACCTGCGCTTCGTACGCGGCGTGATTGATTCGAGCGATTTGCCATTGAATGTGTCACGCGAAATCTTGCAACACAGCAAAGACATCGAGCAAATCAAATCAGGCTGCGTGAAAAAAGTCCTCGGTTTGTTAGAAGGCATGGCGAACTCGGATGATGCGACCGAACAAGCCAAATACACCAAGTTCTGGAGTGAATTCGGCAAAGTGCTGAAAGAAGGTGTGGGCGAAGACTTTGCCAATAAAGAACGCATCGCTGCGCTATGCCGTTTTGCCTCTACGCACAACGACTCAAGCGAACAAACCGTTTCGTTGAAAGACTACCTCGGCCGCATGAAAGAAGGCCAAGAGCAGATTTATTTCATCACCGCAGACAGCTACGCCGCAGCGAAAAACAGCCCGCACCTCGAAGTCTTCCGCAAAAAAAGCATCGAAGTCTTGTTGCTCTCTGACCGCGTAGACGAATGGGCGTTTAGCGGCTTGACTGAGTTTGAAGGCAAAAAACTGCAATCGGTTGCCAAAGGTGAACTCGACCTCGAACAATTCACCGACGAAGCCGAAAAGCAAGAACAAGAAGCGGCGGCAACGGAGCTCAAAGACATCATCGAGCAAATGAAAGGCGTGCTCGGCGACTCAGTCAAAGACATCCGCGTCACGCATCGGCTCACCGACAGCCCTGCTTGCTTGGTCGTAGAAAACCAAGACATGAGCGCCAACCTAGAGCGTCTACTCAAATCAGCCGGTCAAGACGTGAAAGGCAGCAAACCGATCTTGGAAGTGAACCCAACACATCCGTTAGTGAGCAAACTGAAAGCCGAAGCTGCTAGCGACAAATTTGGCGACTGGACGCACCTGATTTTCGATCAAGCCCTACTCGCCGAAGGCGGCCAACTGGAAGACCCAGCCTCATTCGTAAAACGCCTGAATGGTTTGATGCTGGCGATGCAAAACTAAGGGCATATACCTCTAGCCATTATTTGAAAAGAGCTAGATAAACATACCTATCAAAAAACTGGCGCATGCGCCGGTTTTTTTATATCGAACCAAACCGTCAAAAAAAACCGAAACCGAAAGCGAAAAAATTACATTCAGATGACGATTAAAATTTTTTTAATTTACATCTACTTACAAAACTATGTTTGACATCAAAGCCGCATGCCAACATCATCGAACAACCAAGACATAATCGTTAATAATCAATGATTTAGAATATTAACACATACTAATTTTATGCTTTATTGGAGCATCAATATGAAATTTGCACACATCGCAACAGCCATAGCTTTCACCGGAACCGCAGCAATTAGCCAAGCGGCAGCTGTCACAATCACACCTACAGTTCAAACAGTAAACAATAGCTTTGTTAGTTTGTTTGATAGCACTAACACCGGCGTAACTAGTTTTAACTCTACAAGCAGCTTTATTGCAGGTGTAACTGGGCTTTATAAATTTACTTTCAATATTACTGGTGCAAACAACTCAAAAGACATTATTTCACATGGTGCAACATTGAAACAAATGTTCTATACAGGCACAAATCCAAACTTCACTTCATCCCCTGGTTTTATATCTAGCTACCAAGACTCAAATGTTAGTGCCAATTCGTGGATGCGCACCTTTACTTTCAATGCTATCCAAGGTGCACAGTTTGAATACTCAACAGTGTTCACCAGCCACGGCTTTAACGGCACAGTTTCTGCCAGCGTAGCCCCAGTACCAGAACCAGAAACCTACGCCCTAATGGGTATGGGTTTGGTTGGCCTCTTGACTGCACGTCGCCGCAAAATGGCCAAGTAATTAGCCAGCACAATCGCCAGATAATTCGATATAGCCAAAAATGCCAAGCAAAGTCTTGGCATTTTTTTGCGATAAATTTAAGTAAATACACGCACGATTCAGGCTAGACACGCATTGAGTACAAATCGCGAATTTAATACGATTACAATAAAGAAACGCAAGAATCAGGCTCTGGCAATGGATTCACACGATATTGAATTTAAAGCTTTTAATACTGGTGACTATCAGTTAGAATCGCCAAAATTAAGATACTTTCTAAATTAGTAATTAATGATATAGGATACACACTATGAACATCAAACACTTCGCAATCGCAGCAGTAATCGGCTTTAGCGCCGTAGCCAGCCAAGCTACCGTTATAAAAGTACCACTAAGCAATGGCGCTAATTTCAGCGCTACGCAAAAAATCAACAAAAATTCAGGTGACAAATGGATTTTTAAGCCAGTAGTTTTCAAAGTAACTGATAATTCACCGATTCTTTTCAGCTTTTTTACTGAACAAAAAACGAATAATGTCGGCAAAGGCACATTTGATTTCTTGTCAGTAAAACTACTGGAAGGCAACAAAGTAATTGGCACTCAGCTTTTTGGCGACAATGGTAGCGCTTTATTCAGCAATACCTTTGCTGCTAATAAAAACTATAAATTTCAATTCAATGGCTTTACTAGCAACTACGCAGGCAATTTAAATTACAACGTAGCAGCTGTGCCAGAGCCAGAAACCTATGCATTGATGGGCATTGGCTTGGCAGGTTTACTCGCCGCACGCCGGCGCAAAATGAAAGCGGCTAAATAATTAGCAGCCAAGCATTTAAAAAGCCCCAAGAAAAACTTGAGGCTTTTTCGACTCAAGCCAGCGCAGTAGTCGCACATAACACATCAGTACACCAAAGAGTGAGCTAGCCTACGAACTAAAAGATTCGTGGGCTAGCCCGCGCTTACACAAAGCAATTTCAATCGATTGCCATAATTATGATGAGAAATGGCTTGGAGAGTATTCAAGCTGCGCTGGCTCTTAAATCATACTTAATTATTGATTTTTTACCACACAAAACATCCAACACTTACAAAAACCAAGAGAAAAAATCAATATAAGCTTTCAGTTTTTGTTATTAAAGTAAATAGAAAGTACAATCAGAAAAAAAATTGTTGCGTGGACATTTGATCAAATAATTTCCACAACGAAACAACAAAAGCATTTCAGAAGGATTTTAAACAACAACCTTGGAGATTCATGTGAAATACATTCACTTGCTTAATGCAACAGTAATAGGGCTAATGCTTGCTCAAGCACAAGCAGTAGTTATTCCGCATGTTGAAAAAGAATCTTTTAGCAGCACCCAAAACATCCTCAATAACAACAGCATTGCCATTGCCGAATTTGTAGGCAATATCACAGGCAACGGTGAATTGCGGATTAACGGCTTTCACCATTCTGTAATAAAAGGCGGCACTTCTGCTGATTTCTATAAATTCACACTTGGCCAAGGCTGGTACAACGCCACATTGCTAAGCAGCACAAGCAATGCCAATGCTGCGCTAGCTATATTTAATCAAGCAGGCAGCCGCATTAGTTTTGCTCAAGCAGGGCAAAATTTGAGCTCCGTTTTTAATGTTGCTAATGGTGGCACTTTCTATGCTGCAATTGGTGGTCTTGGTGAAGATTTCAGCAAAGCAGGTGGCAATAACTTTGCATATCGCTTGAATCTAAGCAATACCGTTGCGCCAGTACCAGAACCAGAAACCTATGCATTAATGGGTTTAGGTTTACTGGGTTTACTTGCAATCCTATCAACTTAAGCCTTCAGACCGTTGCTTTGTAAGCAATGTAATCGTGAGGTTTGGGGTGATTGGTGCGTTCTTTCCTCGCTCTGGGATTAAAATTGATCAACGATTTCCTGATCTCAGTCAGCGCAAGCTT
>CAUOZE010000035.1:0-32562 GCA_963508915.1 uncultured Deefgea sp. | reverse complement strand
TGAGAGTGGACACATTACGAAGGGAGTCAGTTAGGGTGCTTAATCATATAGTAATTAATAATCAAAGAGTTATGTTTGTTTCTGCATCATGCCGGATGGAGATTGAAAAAACAAGCAGCGCTTAAGTTGATACGATTGCAGTTAGCGTGGGCTTACGCTTGAGCCGAGTTAGAAGTTAAATCTTTGTGAGTTAAGTACAGTCTAAGATCAAATTCCAATTGAATGTAATTAGGCTCAATGTGCTGGCATAGCTGATAAAAAGCTTTGTTATGGTCCTTTTCTTTCAAGTGCGCCATGCGTCACGATCATCTTTAAAAATTCAGGTGGCGTGTCTTTAAATAAAGTCGCGATGCGAATTTCATTTTTTCTTTTGAGTTTGCCACCTTGCACGCGTGAAATTTGCGTGTGCGTGCCAAGGGCGTGCTGAATGACTTTGATTTTGCTATCAAATGCCACTTTAGCGAGTGCTTGTGAATTTCTGAAATATTCTTGCTTTAGCTCCGTCACATAATCGTACAAGGCTTTGTCGGTTTGGACGGCATGGCGCTGCGGGTAACGCTGTGCGAGTAGCGTTCCTAGCTCATTGCGGGCAATGAGCGCTTGCACCTTGGCTTGAATGTGTTCTGGGTAGGAGCTGAGGTATTTAAGTGCAGACATTCTAGGGTTTGCTTGAAGGAGAGTGGATCAATTATAGAGGTTGAGCTTTTTTACCTGTGTATCTTTGTGTTCAGTGTAAAATCAGCCGAATGAACTATGAACTGATTATTCCCGATTCGATATGGCGCGACGAAGAGTTGCGCGCTCATATCAATAAAGATTTAGCTTTGCCTGCCTTGGCCCGCTTGAATGGCAAAGGCCGTCATTTTTCTATTCCGAGTACAGATTTAGCCAGTGTGTGTGCGCAGCGTATGGGCTTGATCGCACCGGCGGTAGCGCCGTTGACGCTACAAATTGATCATCCAACGGCTGAGCATGGATTTTGGTTGCGTGCCGATCCAGTGCATTTGCGAATTGACCGAGATCGCCTCACTGTTTTGGGTGTGCCTTTTTTTCAAATTAGCCAAGCAGAAGCCGATGCTTTGGTGGCTGCGCTGAATCGTCTATTTGCCGAAGATGGTTTTACCTTTGTGGCAGCCACTCCAACGCGGTGGTATTTAAGATTGCCGGTTGATCCACAGCTTAGCTTTACGCCATTTGAGCAGGCTTTGGGTGGCAATATGAATGATTTTTTGCCGCAAGGCGAAAAGGCGCTCCAGTTTCATGCTGTACTCAATGAAATTCAAATGGTGCTTTATGGCCATTCGGTTAACGATGAGCGTGATGAGGCAGGTCTACCGATGATCAATAGCGTCTGGTTGTGGGGTGGCGGTATCTTGGCATCGGGCCAGTCAAAGCCAGCTGTGGCACGGCCCATTTATGGCGGTAATGAAATCGTGCAAGCGATGGCAGGTAGTGCGTGGCATGTTGCTTTAACGTCTGCGTCTTCATTGCCTAGTACAACAGACGCAGTGGTCGTTCTGGATGATTTGAGTTTTGATGCAATCTACGGCAACGCTTATGAGTGGCGCACGCAATGGGAGCGGTTTGAAAAAGATTGGTTTTCTCCGCTGCTTGCAATGCTCAAGGCCGGCCAACTGCAGCAGCTAACGTTGACCTTCCCCGCAGCTGGGGAGCAAGTAAAAATTACGCGCTCTGATTTATATCGTTTTTGGCGACCTGCTCGCTTGCCATTTTAAGATTTTGAAGGCTACTGTGCTCACTATCCGCTCTCGAGTTGTTCCTGTTGAATTAGAAAATCATTTACGTGGTGCTGGATTTTCGCCGCTCCATGCCAAGCTTTACGCTGCACGTGGGATTGAGAGTGCTAAAGATTTAGAGCACGAGCTCAAGCACTTATTGCCTTTTACCCAGCTAAAAAATGCCGAAGCCATGGGCGCGCGCTTAGCTGATGCCATTGCAGCAGGGCAGCGCATGCTGATTGTTGGCGATTATGATTGTGACGGCGCCACCGCCACGACACTTGGCATGAAGGGCTTGGCTGCATTTGGCGCAAAGATCGATTTTATTGTGCCGAACCGTTTTGAATATGGTTACGGTTTGACACCAGAAATTGTTGCGCTGGCGGCTGAGCGCCAACCGGACATTATCATTACGGTCGATAACGGCATTGCCAGCCACGCGGGCGTGGAGGCGGCGCGTGAGTTGGGGATAGAGGTGCTGATTACCGATCACCATTTGCCCGCAGATACTTTACCGAATGCATTAATCGTTAACCCAAATCAGCCTGAATGCGAATTCCCTAGTAAAAACCTCGCCGGTGTTGGCGTGATGTTTTATGTCTTGATGGCTTTACGTGCTGAGTTACGTGGGCGTGGGGCTTTTACAGATAGTGCTGAGCCCAATCTGGCGCAGTGGCTCGATATTGTCGCCTTGGGTACGGTGGCCGATGTGGTCAAGCTCGATGCCAATAATCGTATTTTGGTGGAGCAAGGCCTAAAGCGCATGCGATCAGGCCGTGCATCGCCCGGCATTATGGCGCTATTTGCTGCGGCAGGGCGCTATTATGGGCGTGCTAGCTGTTTTGACTTGGGTTTTGCCTTGGGGCCACGCCTTAATGCGGCGGGTAGGCTCGATGATATGAGTTTTGGGATCAATACGCTGTTGGCGGCAACTGAAGAAACGGCATTGCCGTTGGCAAAAGAGTTAGACCAACTCAATCGTGCACGGCGAGAAATCGAGCATGGTATGCGCGAAGAGGCTGAGTTGGCTTTGTCTTCTGTTGCCGTCGAAGATAGCTTTAGCATTTGTTTATACAATACCGATTGGCATCAAGGTGTGGTGGGGATTGTTGCTTCACGCATGAAAGATCGTTTTAATCGGCCCACGATTGTGTTTGCCAATGGCAATGATGATGAGATTAAGGGCTCGGGCCGGTCGATTCCGGGTTTGCACTTGCGGGATGCGCTCGATTTAGTTTCAAAGCGCCATCCGCATTTAATTCGCAAGTTTGGAGGCCATGCAATGGCGGCGGGTTTGTCATTAAACGTCAACGATTTTGCAGCGTTTAAATCGGCGTTTGAAGCCGTTTGCCGTGAATTGCTCGATGAAGCAGCGCTAACGAGGGTGTTAGAAACCGATGGTGAGTTGCCAGAGGACGCCTTTGTTTTGGAAACCGCCGAGGCATTAGATAAGCAGGTTTGGGGGCAGGGTTTTCCTGCTCCTGTATTTCAAGGTGTGTTTCGTGTGGTAGAGCAGCGAATTGTGGGTGAAAAACACAGTAAGCTCAAACTCGCCACCAAGATGGGTATCGTTGTGGAGGCTATGCAATTTAATTGGTGCGAGCCAATACCTATGGATTGTTTGGCTGTGTATAAAATCAGTGTAAATGAGTTTCGTGGCGAAAGAATGTTGCAATTACAATTAGCATATTCTGAAGCAGCATAAATGCAGTTTGGCGGGGATTTCGCATGAAGGTCATTGGGTCAATTTTTTTGCTAGTGAGCGCGGCAGCACAAGCTGGGTTTTTAATTTCCAGTAGTGAAGCTGAAAAACGCGAGCAACTGGCGTGTCGTCCTTCCATGATATTGGCGATGATGGAATGCGAAGCTTTGCCTGCACCAGCGGCCCCCAAGGGCAATGATCCCGCCATTCGCCCCGCTGAGTTTGTTCCTAACTCGGGTAGCGATATGGGTGCCATCATTGACTCAACACCGATACAACCTTTTTTAGATCCAGTGCCCGCACGAATCAAAGCAGATCCATTTACGCTGAGTTGGAATATCGGCTTTGGTGATGCCGGGTCGTGGTGGGAGCTTTGGGATAATAATCAACTGCGTTACCGTGGTCGTGATTTTGTGCCACGCAGTTTGAACGGGAATATTAATCCGGTTAAAAAATTAAATGCCAGTAGTACGGCGGTCATCGCCCAAACCAATATCGAAGCGGTGCAGGGCGGTGTATTTACGATTGCTCAATTAGAGCCTGGCTTGCATAAATGGCTGGTGCGTTTATGCAATGGCACATTGGAAAAGCCGAAGTGCAGTGAATCATCGGCAGAAACGTGGGTTGATATTGGCCCAATTGATGCTGATCGCCCAAAGATTGAACGGCCCGATATTCCACAATTGGCATGGACACCGCCCGTCACTACCGATGGCAGCGCTCTGATTCGTTGGAATATTTACTGGGGTAATACCGGTAAAGTCTGGGAAGTATTAAATAATGGCAAAGCCATTTTCCGCTCGGCCAAATTTACCGATGAAACTGACAAAAGTCAGGAAGGCCAAGTTGAATTGCCGCTGATCAATGGTACGCATCAATTGTCGGTGCGACTTTGTGCTGAGACTTTATGTAGTGAGTCTGACAAAGTAACGGTAGACGCGATGCTCGGACCAGATATCGCACCTGCGGTGCCTGTGGTTAAAGTGCACACCTCAAACGACCCAGAGTTGGGTACCGGCTTGCCGATTGGCCAAGTGATCGTGAGCTGGCAAACCACCTCGCCAACGGTGGCTCCGGATCATTGGTTGTTGATTGATGCGAACCAGCGGCAAGTTTTATTGAGCCAAAAAATCACTAAGGCATGTAGCCCAGGTGTTTGGTGTGGTAGTTGGCAAGGTATTCCTACTGCGCGTCCTGCCAACTGGATGGTGAAGTTGTGCCGAGCAAAGCAGTGTGTTGACAGTGAAATATTTGAAGTGCCATCAGAATGATGGCATGCAACATGCCTTTAAGCGTGGATGATATTGTTGATTAGTCCATGTTGCAGCATTAAACTCATCGCATTGGCAGGGTTAAATTCGGGATCAAACCCTGCCACTGCGTCGAGTGCATCGGCTAAAGTTTGTTTGGCTTGCAAGGCCGCAAAAAAATGGTATTCAGAGGCGCTAATCTTGGCGTATTGATCGCGCCAAACCAAGACACATTCAGATTGATTCAAATCATCAGGCGCTTTGCCACCATGATGCATCTCAAATATAGTGGCAATTGGGTGTGGTGATTTAATCTGTGCCATTGCAGGATGAAACTCAAACTTTAGTGTTTCTAGCTGATTCGCGTATTGGGCAATACGCTCTGGTCCATGTACGGCCACATCGGGGGCGTAGTGCGCACAGTGAATCGCCCAGTCGAGTCGGGCGACATCGGCAAGGTAGAAGCAGTCTGTAGCAGGGGGGGAAATGGGCAATAAATTGCGGAAAGTCTGCCCCTTCTTCGTGCAAATTAGCATGGCTTGCAGGGCTTTGTTGCACATAGATCAGTGACATCGCATCAAAAAACTCAGTGCCTAATAGCGAATCAATGCTTGGGTAGGCAATGCGCAGCGCGTTGATGCGATTGATTTGAATATTATTGCGATAAATGCTGAAGTTGTTTTTTGTCGTATCAGATAGGCATTCTATCGCATGGCGCTCATTATCCAGCGCGCGAGCGAAATCAGTGAAGATGTCCTTGTATTTACTCATTGTTGCACCTAAATCCAATTCGCAGTGCAGCGGTTTTTTAGCGTTTCGTAGTCGTGTAAAAACGAATCTAATTCAGGGATGTTTTGGTCACGTTCTAGCAAGACCGGTATTGGCCCTGTTTTTGCTAAAACCACATCCAATAATTGCCACACTTTATCGCAAGGTGCTGCGCCATGCGTATCAATGGCAATGCCATCAAAAACTTCAAAGCCAGCAATATGAATTTCACCCACCGCAGCCAGTGGTAAGTGCGCTAGCTCGACTAAAGGGTCGATTCCGAGATTGACTTGGCTGACGTATAGATTGTTTACGTCCAGCAAAAGCCCGCACCCAGTGCGCGCCACTAGCTCAGCCAGAACTTCACTCTCAAGATACTGTTCGCCAGTAAATTGAATATAACTAGATACATTTTCAATCAAGATGCGGCGCTGCAATTGATCTTGCACGATTTGAATGTGCTCTGAAAGCAGTTCAATTACACCTGCTACCCGCGGCACTGGTAGCAGGTCTGCGTAGACTTTGCCATTAAGCCGATTCCACGATAAATGCTCTGAAATGGCCTGCGGCTCAATACGATCAATTAAAGTTTTGAGTTGAGATAAATGCGATGGATCCAGTGCATGTGGACTACCTAAACCCATGCCAACGCCGTGCAGACTGATGGGGTAATCAGCTCGCAGTCGCTCCAGTGCTGCAATCGGGGCTCCGCCGCCAAAGAAGTTTTCGCTATGCACTTCCCACCAAGCGACTTTGGGTTTTTCGGCTACTACTTGTTGAATATGGGGGCTGCGTAGGCCAAGACCTGCGGCCAAAGGGAGAGTGGTGAGCATATTGAGTCTTGAAGTTGGGGCACTACACTGTGGCAGTGCCCGTGAAGCGATTACATTGCTTTGAGTGTACCTTTCATATCAACACAAGTGCCTTTGGCAACATATTTCCATTCTTTACTGTCCATGTCTTTGGTAGCTTGACCTGCACATGAGTGACCATTGGCTGCGCAATCATTGGCGGAGACTTTGGCGATGCCATAGCATTTTTCTTTTGCGGCATCAGCAGCTAATGCAGGTTGTGCTGCCGCAGCCAAAACAGCGACCATTGCAGAGGCTAACATGATTGATTTATTGCTCATTTTTATTCTCCATTGGGTTGTGGGCAGTGCCCTGTCTGTATCGACAGTACGGTAGTCGTGTCCCGTTCATAGTTATTACACAATTCAGATAAAAAATACCCAAATCATTTCGATATTTAGATTTGGGTAAAGATCTTTGTGCTAATAATCTGTATGTATTGCTAGGTAGGCATTGCTAATAAATGGCTATAGAGCAATACGTCATGTTACTTGAAGTAGTTTAATACGCCGTCGAGACCAACAAAATTAATTTTGAATGGTGCTTCTGCTTGAACTTTTGGCTTTGCGTGACAAGCCACACCAAAACCAGCGGCGTGGAGCATCGGCAAATCATTCGCACCATCGCCCATCGCCACCACTTGATCGGCGCGCAAACCGAGTTCGTCGCGCATCTTGATGAGTTCGCTACGTTTACGCTCGGCGTTGACGATATCGCCAATCACACGACCAGTGAGTTTGCCGTTCTCAACTTCAAGCACATTGGCGATAGCACGGGTAAGGCCCAGTTTGACTTTAAGTTTTTCGGTAAAAAAGGTAAATCCACCTGAAATCAATAATGTTTGCGCACCTGCCGCATGAAAACCCTTGAGCATGGTTTCTGCGCCAGCCATTAATTGCAAGCGCTCGACATACACACGCTTTAAAGCGGCTTCGTCTAAACCTGCGAGTAGGGCCACGCGTTGCGTGAGGCTTTCATTAAAATCGAGTTCGCCACGCATCGCCGCTGCCGTAATCGCCGCGACTTGGGGTTTTAGATTGCACATATCGGCAATTTCGTCGATGCACTCGATGGTGATGAGCGTTGAATCCATATCCATCACGACTAAACCAATATCACGCACGCTATGATCTTCTGGAATAAACGCGTAGTCATATTGATTTGATTCGCAAAAATCAGCCACCGCTTCGTTATTTTCGATTTCAGCGCCGTGCAATTTAAAGGCTTGGGGGTTGATCGCTTCGATGGTGTGGGCACCAGACAAGCGCGCTAACTGTTTTAAATTCTGCGTCGCTACTTCAGGGGCTTGGATAACTAAACGGTACATGATGACTAAGGTCCTGTTCCTGGTTTTAAACTGCGAAAGATTTTCGCAAAAATAATCGCAATCGCTGCGCCTAATAATGTTTCAAAAATTCGATTCTCAGCAGAAATCTCGGCAGCATGCCCTTGGATTCCCAGTAAAGCTAAAATTAAATAAATCAAAAATGTCGTTACGGCAGCGACATACGTCAGGCCATTAGCAAAAGCGATCGGCACTAAAGCGCCAGTGAGGGCGGCCAGAGCGACCAAGGCCCAATAAGATTGAATCTCAAATACAAACGCCCATGCAATCAGTGAGGCCAGTAGAACACCCATTAGCCTTTGCCAAATCGTTGAAGAAGTACGTTTGGGTTCTGGTCTAAATACCATCAAAGTACAAATTGCCGCCACATTCGGCGCAGTAAAGTGCAACTTTTGCGCGAAGAAAAAGCTTAAAGCACAAGCAATTGCTAGCAACAGTCCAAATGTAGCGCCAGCAAATTGACCTTGGCGAAGTTGCTGATAATCGCTGTGCCAGTGTGGCGGCACTTTTAGGCTGATTGGGTTGTTGATGCGGGGAGCAACACACAGCGCCAGCACGATCGTCATTACCGCGCCACTCAGATAATACGGCAAGATTGAGCCTGAAATTACACTGCCTGGATAGCCCACTAAATACGCCGAGGCGACCATTCGCAGTAGTAAGTCCAATGCAAATCCGGCACTTAAGCTGGCGCCAATCAAGGTGACCAGTAAGATAATGCCGGCAAACCAAAGCAATAAATTCGCGTTGATACTTAAGCTAATGCTAGCCGCAGTAATGATGAGTATATTGCCAAACAGCATGCTGCCTAATCGCTGTCGACGACTACCCCCCATGTCCATCATAATGGTGGCCAATATGGCAAAACCCATCATACCTGCGGCGAGATGCTGCTGATGAAAGACTTGATACCCCATTGGCAAACCAAAAGCCAGAGCGCCCAGCAACATACGTGAACGATGAAAGGAGCCGCCACTGGTTCGGAGTATCAAGAGCCAATCAGGCACGCATTAAGCTCCGTGGCACTTTTTGAATTTTTTACCCGAGCCACAGTGACAAGGGTCGTTACGACCGACTTTTGGCTCTTCACGAACGACTTGCTCGACTTTGCCGAATTTCTCTTCGAGTACAAAGTACATAATGTCTTCGACGTGCCAAGGTAATTCAGCAACGCGTTCTTGGCGCTCTTTAGTAGTGAGGAGTTTAACTGGCTCCGCGCCCACTTCATCGCTTGGGCTGGTGTCGGCTAAATCGCCTTCGGCTGCGGCCGCCAAAGCGAGTACATTTTCGACTGCAGTATCGAGCTCTTCATTGGCTTCGAGCAATGCATCCCAAGCTGCTGAGCGTGCTTCAATGCCGGCGAAAAAGCCTGAGGCCCAATAAACGCCTGAGGTTTCTTGCCAGTTTTCGTCTTGCTCTTCATCAGACAAAATCACCGGTACATACAGTGGGTTTTCGCCTGGATTGTCACGGCGATTCACCGAGAATGCCGCTTTAATGCTGGCTGCATGTTGGCGAATCAGGCCAAAAATTTCGTCAGCTTCTGCATGGTTGTCAAATTCAGGCGGGGTGCCGGCAAAAATCGCAGGCAGCCATTCTTCTTCTGGCACTTCTTCAGGGCCGACAGCAAGCGCGACCAAAAAACCATCGAGCATTTCGATGTCCATGGTTTCGCCCGGCGTACGCTCTGACATTAAAAAAGCGTCGAGTTGTTCGAGTTGTGCGTCGGTCAGTAGTTTTGTGCTCATGGTCATTCCAAAGGGTAAATTAATGCTGTTGAAGTGGTTTTTCTAACCACTCTGCGTAATCGGGGCGAGTTGGGATAAAACCGCGCGTACGGAAAAAACCGCGTGCGCTGTGCGTGGTTGCCACCATTATAGGGTTGAAGCCATGTTCGCGGGCAGCCAATTCCAGCGCGGCAAGGAGTGCGGTGGCTATCCTATTCTGAGTCTGTTTGGGGGCAACATAGAGATGCACAATTTCACCTTGCCAATTCATCGCGGCAAAACCAACGTGTTTTTTGCCGAGTAAGGCAAGATACTGAATCGCATTTTCTTCAATGCATTCAACGAAGGCTTTAGTATGAATATCAGCGAGCCAATCGGCCAATTCAGTTTCGTTGTTTTGATGATCTAAATCGCACAGCTCTGTAATTGACTTGCTAATCAGTTCTGCAATGGCTTCTGCGTCTTCAAGGGTTGCGGGGCGAAAGGACAGTGTTTTTTTCATCATTAAGCTGCCGTTTTCAGAAGTTCAAGCAAGGCATCTGCATTGAGTTTGCCGCTACTGTCACTACCTTCAAGCAGGCTATCGGCTAAATCGCGTTTATTGTGATGCAGTGCGACGATTTGCTCTTCAATCGTGCCTTCCGCGACGAGGCGGTAGATGGTCACAGGGCGTTGCTGCCCCATGCGATGCGCGCGATCGGAGGCTTGATCTTCGACCGCAGGGTTCCACCATGGGTCAAGATGAATCACATAATCGGCCGCAGTGAGGTTCAGCCCTGAACCACCTGCTTTTAAGCTGATCAAGAAAATATCACCCGTTCCCGCTTGAAAGGCGTTGACTGCTTCAAGTCGTTTTTTTGGCGGCGTACTGCCATCCAGATATTGGTAAGCAATGCCTTGCTCATCGAGCCATTCACGCACAATCGCTAGATGATCGACAAACTGGCTAAATACCAAGGCTTTATGTTTGTTTTCGAGTAACTCGGTGGTGATTTCGGTAAACGCAGTGAGTTTGCTGCCGGTCAGTTGACTGTCTTTCATTACCAATTTGGGGTTGCAGCAAAAACGGCGTAGCTTCGTGATTTCGGCCAGAACTTGCATTGGTTTTTTGGCGGCTTCATCAATGCTATCGAGTCGCTCAACGGCTTGTTGGCGCAGTGCTTCATACAAATGCATTTCATCGCTGGTGAGCGGAACGCGCAGCGTGATTTCAGTGCGTGCTGGCAATTCTTCGAGTACTTGGGTCTTGGTTCTGCGCAGCATAAAGGGCTGAATGATTTTTTTCAGCGCTTGGCGTGCAGCCTTGTCGCCACCTTCAATCGGATTGGCGTAGCGGGCGGTGAATTTTTCTTTCGAGCCCAGCAATGCTGGATTGATAAAGCGGAACAAATTCCAGAGTTCGCCCAAATGGTTTTCCATCGGCGTGCCGGTGGCAATCATCCGAAAATCGGCTTGCAACGCCATCGCCGCTTGGCTGCGTTTGGTGGTCGCATTTTTAATCGCTTGCGCTTCATCGAGTACCACGGTGTGCCAATGCACGGCGGCGAATTGCTCCGCGTCTTGTTGTAGCAGGCCATAACTAGTGATGATGACATCAAACGCGCCGATTTCATCCAATTTACGATTTTGGCCGTAGGCTTGGATTTTAAGCGTAGGAGCAAATTTGCGTGTTTCGGCTTCCCAGTTTAAGGCCACTGAGGTTGGCGCGACGACTAAGCAAGGGCCTTTTGGGGCGCGTTCCAGCATCAAAGCCAGCGTTTGCACCGTTTTACCGAGTCCCATATCGTCGGCTAGGCATGCGCCCACGCCCCAGTTTGCTAGGCGCGATAGCCATTGAAAGCCATCTTGCTGGTATTCACGCAAGGTGGCCTGCAGCGTGGATGGGATTTTGGGCTGATGTTGCGCCAAGCTATCCAGCTTGGCGATGTGATTTTTCCATGCCGCATCGGCTTCGAGCTCGCCCACTTCATTGGCAAGTTCGAGCAGTGCGCCGCTGGCGAGTAAATTGACTTTGCAGCCGTCTTTGCCGCTGGTTTCCGCAACGGCATGTAGCTCTTCGAGTCGTTTACGGAATGAATCGGTTAGCGCCAAATAATCATTGTCGCCGAGCTTTAAGAATCGACCTGGTGAGGCGTCGAGTAACTCCAGCAATTGGCGCAATTGCAGCACTTTGCCGTCGTCGAGTTTGACTTCGCCGTTGACGACAAACCAATCGCCTTGTTGCTTCAAGCCTAGCTTCATATTGGCGAGAGATTTGGTCGCCTTCAGGCGGAAGCGCTCGCCCTCTGGCCAGACGAGTTCGATTTGCTCGGCGGGCAGGCGGCGCAATTGCATCAGTAGCTCAAGACAATCATCCGGCGCGTCGATTTGCCATTCTTGGCCGTCGCTCTCGCCATTGGCGAGCGCGGTGCAGTAGTTGATGATGTAGCTGAGGTTTGCTTTTTCTGCTTTTAAATCGCGCTCGGCTTGCACGGTTTTACCGTCGATTTCGCCCAAAATATTTGCCGTACCTTTCCCCGGAACAAACCAGCCGCCATCCTGTAGTGGGCGCACCAGAAATTGTAGGCGCAGGCCTTCGTTGAGCGGTAGTAAGTGGGCATAAATCATGGCGTTAGCAGGAATCGCATCGATATGCGCTGCTAATTCGGGCAAGTCGGAATGAATCGCGATATGCGGTGCAATCGACGTAATCGCACCAACGAGCTGTGGTTTGGCTGCCGACGGTACCATTAAGCCCGCGCCGATAATGCCGGCAATTTGTCGAATATCGGGATTGATGCGGTAGACGACCAAACGCGTTGGCGTTTCTTTGCGCCACACCACATCTTCTCCCGCGGTGATGCTTGGATTGAGTTTGAGTGAAATCTGACCTTTGATTTCTTTGAGCTGCAAAGCGATTTCGCCAGCAACTAAGTCGATGCGTACATCGGGCGAATCTGCCCAGTAAACATGAGGATGGCTCACTAAATCGATGAGCGCTGCTTCATGATTGAGGGTATAGCCTGATTCGCCATAGTAATTATGCTCTGCATGCGCATGCCTCACGATGCGGGTGTCTTGTTCGGTGAGGTAGCTTAGAGCTGGGTCGTTGCCAACGCTTAGGCGTTTGAGCGCAACGGCGCGGCCTTTGCTCCAGATGCCTTTGGCGTTGACTTTTTGTTCTTTGGGTTCAATCGTCACCGAACCGCGATAGAGACTAATAAACCATGCCAAGCGCATGCTGCTGGTGTTGACGTCATTGGGCTTTGCGTTGAGTAAACTCAAAGCGGTTAAAGCGCGTGACCATGCTTCTTCGCGTAGGAAAAGATCAATCAGCGGTTTTAGGCTACGTTCTGCATGCCAGTTTTGGTGCAATAATTCATCACCAAACGCCTTGCTCATAAATACATCAAGCTCTTGCGTGACCCATTCGTATTCTTGCCAAGCGTGATGTAGTTTTTCGCATTGCGTTCGCCAATTGGCATCAAACGCATAATCGCGCCAATACAAAATCATCAGCTCAAACAGGCCAACGACGCCGTAATTGGCCGATATCGGCATTTGTGAATTGTTTTGGCAGGAGAGGCCCGTCGCGAGGTAATAGACCCAGTCGATATGGTCGGCATAGAGGCCGTTGAGTTTCTCTTTTTTTGCGACTTCAAATTGAGTGACGAGCAGTTTGAGGTCGGCCTCTTGCCGTGTGCCGAGTAAGGCCAGGCTGTAGACGATGCCGATTTGCCCATCGATGGCGATTTTACGTTTATTGGTCTGCTGTTTTTCGTGCGCAATCACTGCCGCGCCGCGCTCGACGATGGATTGGTAGTCACCCCGAGCGAGCCGCATCGTCATATCCGCCCCAGTAATGAAGTGGGGGTCGATGAGCTGGTTTAGTTTGACATAGGTCGCCATGTCGCCACGCAATTGTGCTTGCCATGCCAGCGTTTGTAAAAACAAGGGGGTGGAAAATTTCGAAATGTTTTTTAGTGCGTATTGGTATTGCGCGGTGGCCGGAGCGAGTAAATGGGTTGCGTAATAGAGGAAATGACTAAGTAAAGTTGCTTGCGTCGCAGGCTCTGCTTGCTCTAAAAAATGCAGACCTAATTCGTTCTTAAAGAAGAAATGTACTGGGTGCTGTTCGAGTGCGACGTGGGTCAGATTGCCCGCCGCAAATAATTGCAAATCGCTTGCAAGTGTTTGATCGTCATTTAACATCACGGAGTAGATGCACAATTGTGCATAACTTTGCCGCGAAGTGCTCTCCCAGTATTGCACCATGGGTTTAACTTGTAGGGCGTTTTGAACCCAGCTTTTGAGCGTGCCTTCAGTGGCTAGTAAATCCAATAAGGGCCATTGCAATTCTGGCTTGAGTGCAAAACCGACGGTTTCGGCGTCAATGAGCTTTGCTACCATTAAATTGCCCAGCATTGCTTTAACGGACAAAACATCCAATGCAATTTTATTGGCGAAGGGCGATGTGGCGTGTTGTCGTTTGAGTAATTCAATCAGCCGAGTTTGGCCGAGACCGTGCCCGTAAACAGCAAATGCACAAAGAAATGGAAAATATTCTTTGGGTATGTCTTTGAATGAATTGTTGGAGAATGGGTGCGAACCAATACTGCTCATATTAAATTAGCTCTCTGAGTAACTCGTTAATTCGTGCCGCGCGTAGTGCGCTAGAGGGCCAATCGCCTTCAATGCGCAATTTATCTTGGCCTTGCAGTTTGTAATGTTTTTTACTTTGAATCAGGCTGATGATTTTCATCGGCTCAACCACGGTGTTTTGCGCAAAATGAATGATGATGGCGGTGTCAGCCGCATCAATTTTACTAATGCCCAATGGCTTAGCGAGCATGCGCAAGCGATGGCAGTCGAGTAGCACTTTGGCTGGTTCTGGCAGTAGGCCAAAGCGATCGACGAGTTCTTGGTGGATATCGTTGAGTTCGTCTTTCTCATCAACGCTGGCAAGGCGTTTATAGAGCGACAAACGCTCGTTAATATCGGGGCAGTATTCTTCTGGCAAGAGCGCAGGTGAATGCAGATTGATTTCGGTGGTCACACCGAGAGGCTGTGACAGATCGGGTTCTTTTCCTGATTTGAGGGCTTTAACCGCTTCTTTGAGCATTTGTGAGTACAGCGAGAAACCGATTTCTTGCAGTTCACCTGACTGCGAATCGCCCAAGACTTCACCTGCGCCGCGAATTTCTAAGTCGTGCATTGCTAGGTAGAAGCCGGAACCGAGTTCTTCCATTTGTTGAATCGCTTCGAGGCGTTTTTTAGCGTCTTTGGTGATGCCTTCGAGGTCTGGCACCAAGAGATAAGCGTAGGCTTGATGGTGCGAACGACCAACGCGACCGCGCATTTGGTGTAACTGTGCGAGGCCGAATTTATCGGCTCGATTCATCAAAATCGTATTGGCATTCGGGATGTCGATACCATTTTCGATAATTGTCGAGCAGAGCAGTAAATTAAAGCGCTGCTGCGTAAAATCACGCATCACGTGTTCGAGTTCGCGGCCACGCATTTGGCCGTGCGCAACGCCGATGCGCGCTTCGGGCAAGAGTGCAGCGAGTTTTTCGCGCATGTTTTCGATGGTGTCGACTTCATTGTGCAAGAAGAAAACTTGCCCGCCACGCTTGAGTTCACGCAGTACGGCTTCGCGAATAATGCCGTCAGAAAACTTAGCGACAAAGGTTTTTACTGCAAGGCGCTTGTTTGGCGCCGTGGCAATGACGGAGAAGTCGCGCAGACCTTCTAGACTCATCGCCAAAGTGCGCGGAATCGGCGTTGCAGTCAGGGTCAGCACGTCCACATTGGCGCGTAGTGCTTTGAGTTGCTCTTTTTGGCGCACACCAAAGCGATGCTCTTCGTCGATAATCACCAAGCCCAGTTGTTTGAACACGACGTCGGGCTGAACCAATTTGTGCGTGCCAATGACGATATCAACGCTCCCGTCGGCAATACCAGCAATCGCGGCTGTGGTTTCTTTGCCGGATCTAAAGCGAGAAAGTTCGGCGATTTTAATCGGCCAGTCGGCAAAACGATCGGCAAAGGTTTGGTAATGTTGCTCAGCCAAAAGCGTTGTTGGCACGAGTACTGCCACTTGTTTGCCACCCGCAACAGCGGCAAAAGCGGCGCGCAGTGCGACTTCGGTTTTACCAAAGCCCACATCACCGCAAACCAAGCGATCCATCGGTTGCTTGATACGCATATCGACCAGGACAGCTTCAATCGCACCGGCTTGATCTGCTGTTTCTTCAAAACCAAAGCCAGCGGCAAAGGCTTCGTAATCGTGTGGGCTCCACTCAAAGGCATGGCCTTCACGCGCAGCGCGGCGGGCGTAGAGATTGAGCAGTTCAGCGGCCGTATCGCGAACTTGTTCGGCGGCTTTGCGTTTGGTTTTCTCCCACGAGCCAGAACCCAGCTTGTGCATTGGCGCGGTATCGGATGCGCCGCCCGAGTAGCGGGAAATGACGTGCAATTGGCTTACGGGGGCGTAAAGTTTGTCGCTACCTGAGTATTCGATCAGTAATAATTCGGTTACGCCATCGCCCAAGTCCATCGAGGTGAGGCCCATATAGCGGCCAATGCCGTGTGCTTCGTGCACGACGGGGTCGCCGATTTTGAGTTCGGATAGATCGCGCAGCATGGCATCAGTATTGCTGCGTTTTTGCTGCTTTTTACCGTGACTTTGAATAACCGACGGATATAAATCCGCTTCAGTAATGATTGCGATTGGAGCGTTTTTGAGTTCAAGACGCCGCCATTCGAAGCCTTTAAAGAGTGGCGATGCAACTAAAACGGCGTGTTCAGTGCTGGCAAGTGCATCGGCCCACGTGTCAATAAGTGTTGGCTTTAAACCGTATTCGGCAAAAAACTGCGCCATCGTTTCGCGACGGCCCAAGCTTTCAGCACTGAGAATAATTTTGCCGCTGTATTGGGTAATGAAATCGTTGAGGCGACGGATAGGGTTTTCATTGCGGCGATCTACATCCAGCGCTGGCAATGGGTGCGTTAGGCTGGTTTCACCTTGAATCAGATCAATACGGCGATATTTTTTGATATTAGCAAAGAGTTGATCAGGCTCGACGAAAAGCTGGCGTGGTGGCAACAAGGGGCGATCTTTTTCGCCGTAGCTGAGTTTGTGTCGTTCGGCGATATCTTGCCAGTATTGCCCTGCGGCGCTGAGTAGCTCTCCGTGCAAGACCAATACTGCTTCTTGCGGTAGGTAATCAAAAACAGTTGCTGTGCGTTCAAAAAACAAGGGCAGGTAATATTCAATCCCAGCGGGGATGACGCCATTGGAAATGTCTTTGTAGAGCCGAGCTTTCGACGGGTCTCCTTCAAATGCTTCGCGGAAATTTTGTCGGAATTTTTTTCGACCTTCTTCATCCGTCGGAAATTCACGCGCTGGCAGTAGGCGAATCTCTGGTACTGGGTACAGGCTGCGTTGTGTATCGACGTCAAAAGTGCGGATCGATTCAATTTCATTGTCGAATAAATCAATCCGAAACGGCAGTGTACTGCCCATCGGAAATAGGTCGATCAATCCGCCGCGGATTGAAAACTCGCCCGGTCCATACACTTGCGTAACGTGGCTGTAACCGGCAAAGGCCATATCAGCACGGAGTTTTTCTGCGTCGAATGGGTCGCCTTTTTTGATAAAGAAGGTGGTTGCGGTTAAAAACTCTACCGGTGGCAATATCCCCATCGCCGTTTGTAGTGGCACTATCAATACATCGACAGCATTCTGGCGAACTTGCCACAGCGTAGCGAGACGTTCGCTGATTAAATCAGAGTGGGGTGAAAAATGATCGTAAGGGAGGGTTTCCCAGTCGGGCAGCTGTAGAACGGTCTTTTCGTGTAAGAAAAACCCGAGTTCATCTTTAAGTCGCGCAGCTTCCTGAGCATTGGCGGTAAAAATCACCAAGGGGCGTGCAGCTTGGGCATAACTGGCTAACAGCATCGCGTCGGCAGAGCCGTGCGGTTGTGCAATCTGCAGACGTTCGTTAGCGCGAGGAAGTTCAGGAAGCGACATAAGATGAGGGCGCATGTAAAGGCTGGGTAATGGGAGATTATACCAGCCCTAGCGCCTACTCTATATGGCAAAACGGCTGATTGTCGATCAGCCGTTGGGTGTTTTAAGGGAGTGCGACGCTTTCATTGCGCTGGGTCGCCCATGTTTTACGTAGGCTCCAGGTTTTTATATCGTCGCTGAGCTCAACGTGCCAGTTGCCCGCTTGCAATGGCTGTTTTAAGTTGCCGATATACATGCCGCCTGTTTGCTTGCTTAGCGTAATTTCTTGGTCCAAACCATTCATGGTTGGGTGAACGATTTTCAGCTTGATGGGGCCAAGTTCTTTTTTGTTGAGCAAAATGCGAATGGATTGCTGATTGTCGCCCAAAATCACTTGCGCTGTAATGCCTTTTGCCAACGCTGCCTTTTCTAACTGCAGGCGTTGATTGATGTTGTTGCCTTCCTTGTAGTAATTGTCGCTCACCAGGCTGTCTTTTGAGGTGGCTGCCAAATACAACATATGCATGCCGCCTAAAATGGCGAGCACTGGAAAGGTAATCAGCAGCCAAACATGAGGGTGCTTGTACCAAGGTTTTTCTTCGTGCGGTGTACTCATATTATTTTCCAATAAAGGTGGCTTTTTCTGTTACGATTTGTGTTGGATCGTCTTTGGCCGTGACGGTAAATTTGATCTCATGGCTGCCTGCTTTGGCGTGTTCGGGCGGCACTTGTAATCTGATCGAGATATTATCAATCGCAGTAGAGGCTAGTTCGATTGAGTCTTTGCCAATAAGTTTCATTTGCGGCAAACCTTCGGCATGAATCAGATAAACGTGGCTGTGTTCGCTGGCGTTTTGAATGATCAGTCGGTAGGTGTTTTCCAGTTTGCCATCATCGACTTCACGAACTAGAGAGATGCGATCACGCTCGATATTGAGTTTAATCGGCTGCCTCATCATCAATGAGGTAATGGTCACTGCCAGCACAATACTAATCACCACCGCATACATCAATACACGAGGGCGTTTGATTTTCTTGATAATCTCGCTCTCAGGGTATTTGTGTTCCAGCGCATTTTCAGTGGTATAGCGCACTAAGCCGCGTGGGTAATTCATCTTGTCCATGATTTCATCGCAGGCATCAATACAGGCAGCGCAACCTATGCATTCATATTGTAGGCCATCACGAATATCGATACCCACTGGGCAGACTTGTACACACATAGTGCAATCAATACAGTCGCCCAAACCATCTGCTTTGTAGTCGCTGCCTTTTTTGCGGCTACCACGATTTTCGCCACGCTCAGCGTCGTAGCTAATGATTAAGGTGTCGGCATCAAACATCGCGCTTTGGAAGCGGGCGTAAGGGCACATGTATTTACAAACCTGCTCGCGCATCCAGCCAGCGTTGCCATAGGTGGCAAAGCCGTAAAATAAAATCCAGAATATTTCGTAGCCGGAGAGGGCGAAAATAATAAGATTGCTCCATAGCTCACGAATCGGCGTGAAATATCCGACAAAGGTGAAGCCAGTCCAGAGTGCAAAAAGCACCCAGAGTGTGTGTTTGGTGGTTTTGAGTTGTAGTTTTTTAGCGCTCAATGGCCCGTTATCAAGTTTAATTCGGGCGCCACGATCGCCTTCAACCCATTTTTCTATCCAAAGAAAAATTTGGGTATAAACTGTCTGCGGACAGGCGTAGCCACACCAAAGACGACCACCAATCGTGGTCCAAGCAAAAAGACCAAACGCAGAAAGGAGGAGTAGGGCGGTGAGGTAAATAAAATCTTGTGGTAGGAAAACTAAGCCCAGAATATAAAATTTACGGTTTGCTAGATCAAACAACAGTGCTTGGCGTTCATTGATTTCTAACCATGGCATACAGTAAAAGAACAGCTGAGTCGCAATGACGAACAAAATGCGCCAGTTATTCCAAAAGCCAGTGACCCAGCGCGGGTAGATTTTTTTATGCGCTGAGTACAGCATGACTTCTTCGAGTTCACCATCGTCTTTAACGTTGATGACGTTGATAGGAATGTCTTTTAGCTTTTTGCTCATAATGACCCCTTTGCAAAAACGATGATGAAAGTCTTGTGACTTTAAGCATGGTTCTTTGGCGAATGAAAAACGGGCGGAAAATCCGCCCGCGAGTATTTTAAAACTAAATCTTATTTTTGTTCTTGGCGTAGGCTAAAGACATAAGCAGCAAGCAAATGTACTTTTCCATCACCAAGAAATTCTTTCCAAGCGGGCATCACATTGTCACGACCATTAATAATGGTTTCTGAAATGACGGCTTCTGATCCGCTGCCATACAACCAAATATTATCAGTTAAGTTTGGTGCGCCAATATCTTTGTTGCCTTTGCCATCCGTGCCGTGACAGGCTACACAGACTTGAGCAAATGTTGCTGCGCCGCGCTCAGCACGTACATTGTTATGTGCTGGGTTGCCTGATAGTTTCATTACGTAGTTTGCAACGTCACGAACTTTCTCATCGCCAAAGGCCGCGCCAAAGGCTGGCATTTGCCCGTGGCGACCTACATTAAGCGTCTCCTTGATTTTTTCTGGAGTGCCACCGTAAAGCCAGTCGCCGTCCGTCAAATTCGGGAAGCCTTTCGCGCCGCGTGCATCAGAGCCGTGGCACTGAACGCAGTAAGTTTGAAATAGGTTTTTACCCATTGCAATCGCTTCTGGCGATTTTGCAGCTTCAGGAATTGGCATTGCCATGTATGAAGCGTACAAAACATCAGTTTTTTGGTCGGACTTTGCGACTTCAGCTTTGTATTGACCTACTGCACTCCAGTTTTTAAGGTTGCCAAAGGCAACCAAGCCTGGGTATAGAGCTAAATAACCCAAAGCAAAGACGATGGTCAAAATAAACATCCCAACCCACCAGCCTGGTAGTGGGTTGTTATATTCTTCCAAGTCACCATCCCAAACGTGGCCTGTGACTTGTGCCTTTTCGCCTTTTTTGAGCTTCACTTTCATTTGCGTGGCAAGAATGTAGGCGCAATAAAAAATGCCGCCTAGCGATACTGCTGCAATGAAGTAGCCCCAAAAACTACTTGAAAAATCATCCATTTTACTCTCCGAACGCTTTAGGTCTGCTTGTTTGACGGCGGCAAATCGTCGTCTAAGAACACTCGCTGTGCTTCTTCGTCAAAAGCGGCTTTATTTCGTTTGCTGAAGGCCCAAAAGCAAATTCCCACGAACAAAACAAAACCAGCAACGGTGACGATGATTCGTACTTCGTTCTGTAGATCCATCGTGTTTACCTTTTGTTTTTCAGAACAAGACCTAAACCTTGTAGGTAGGCAATGAGGGCATCCATTTCTGTTTTGCCTTCCACTGCTTTGGCCGCATTTGCGATGTCTGCATCTGTGTACGGATCACCTAGTTGACGTAGTGCTGTCATTTTCTTTGGCATCATTTCTGCATCAACAGGGCGCGCTGCCAAGAAGGCGAACGCGGGCATGTTTGACTCAGGGACGACATCACGTGGGTTCATCAAATGGGTGCGATGCCATTCGTCTGAGTAGCGGCCACCGACACGTGCTAGGTCAGGGCCGGTGCGTTTAGAGCCCCATTGGAATGGGCGATCGTAAACTGATTCGCCCGCCACCGAGAAGTGCCCGTAGCGCTCAGTTTCAGAGCGGAAAGGACGAATCATTTGTGAATGGCATGCATAACAGCCTTCACGAATGTAAATGTCACGACCCGCTAACTGGAGTGAGCTGTAGGGCTTTACGCCATCAATGGGTTTAGTTACAGATTTACTAAACATCAGTGGCAAGATTTCTACAAACATCGCAATACTGAGCGTAAACAAAGTCAGGATAATCAGGTAGAAAACATTTTCTTCAACCAATTTTTGCAGCTTATTCATGTTATTTTTCCTTCCGCGATCAGGCGTGTGCTGCAACGGCTGGGATCTTCGCATCGACGGCTTTGCCGACCGATACGGTACGCAGAACGTTGTAAAGCATTAAGAACATGCCTGATAAGAAGCAAGCACCGCCCAAGAAACGGATGAAGTAGTACGGGTAGGTCGCTTTAACTGACTCAATAAAGGCGTAAGTCAAAGTGCCATCTGCATTCACTGCGCTCCACATTAGACCTTGAGTCACACCGGCAATCCACATCGATGCGATGTAAAGTACGGTACCCAAAGTGGCCATCCAGAAGTGAACTTCAATCAGTTTGACTGAGTACATTTGTTCGCGATTAAACAAGCGTGGAATTAGGTAGTAGATCGCGCCAATCGTAATCATCGCAACCCAGCCCAAAGCACCTGAGTGAACGTGACCCACAGTCCAATCCGTGTAATGGCTCAATGCATTGACCGATTTGATCGCCATCATAGGGCCTTCAAAGGTCGACATGCCATAGAAAGACAAGGCCGTCACCAAGAACTTCAAGATTGGATCCGTGCGCAATTTATGCCATGCACCAGACAGAGTCATAATCCCGTTGATCATGCCGCCCCAGCTTGGTGCAAGTAGAATCAAAGAGAACACCATACCTAAGGATTGAGTCCAATCAGGTAGGGCGGTGTAGTGCAAGTGATGAGGGCCGGCCCACATATAAGTGAAAGCAAGTGCCCAGAAATGCACAACAGAAAGACGGTAAGAGTAAACAGGGCGGCCTGCTTGCTTAGGAACGAAGTAATACATCATGCCCAAGAACCCAGCCGTCAAGAAGAAGCCGACTGCATTGTGGCCGTACCACCATTGCACCATGGCATCTACAGCGCCAGAGTAAATTGAATACGATTGCATCGTACCCAAGATTGGCAGTGCCATGCTATTTACAATGTGCAGTAGGGCAACAGCAAGAATAAACGCACCATAGAACCAGTTGGCTACGTAGATGTGTTTTACTTTACGCTTGGCGATCGTGCCAAAAAACACGATGGCGTAACAAACCCACACTACAGTAATCAATAGATCAATCGGCCAGGCCAATTCAGCATATTCTTTGCCTTGGGTGTAACCCAGTGGCAATGTAATTGCTGCCAGGACGATAACCAGTTGCCAGCCCCAGAAGTGGAAGGCGGCGAGTTTGTCGCTGATAAGACGTACATTACAGGTACGTTGAACTACATAGTACGACGTTGCGAATAGGCCACATCCGCCAAATGCAAAAATGACTGCATTGGTATGAAGGGGGCGTAAACGGCCAAAATGAAAGTACGGGCCGACATTGAGTTCTGGCCAGAACATTTGAGCGGCGATGATCACGCCGACTAACATTCCGACAATACCCCAAACGACCGTCATGATGGCAAACTGCCGAACCACTTTGTAATTGTATGTGGCTTGGTTTTCCATTAGAGCGCTCCGAATGATCTCCAACTGCTTGGAATTGAGTTAAAAACTTTTTTATTTATTACGATTAGCCTGTTTTGGTCTTTGCCAAATTTTTTAGCAACCTGAGTAGGTATAGATTCTACAAAAAAGTGAGACTGACACATACTGGACTATACGCAACTGAGTATCTTGCAAACTTGATTTGAATCAAGTTTGCATAATTACAAACGGTATGATTTTACCTTGTTGGGCGGCATTCAGTCAGGAAATTTTTGCTTTTCTTCGTGCAAGTGATGTTCTTTTAGTTCGCTCTTGTCATCGTCATGCAAAATCCGCCAGCTAGGCCCTTCTAAATCATCCAGTTGGCCACTGCGGATGGTCCACCAAAAGACAAAACCAATCACAAAGGCAATAACAATCGAGAGGGGGATGAGTAGGTAGAGGCTTTCCAATTTATTGGCTCTTTTTGTTAGGTATGGAGACAAGGCGAAGCGCATTGAGTACGACGAGCAGAGAGCTCATCGCCATACCAATACTTGCGAGCCACGGTGTAACAAAGCCTGCGGCGGCTAAAGGCAGTGCGGCAATATTGTAGAGTAGTGCCCACAACAAGTTTTGCTTGATGATGCGCTGTGTTTTTTTGGCTAACTTAAACGCGGCTGGTAAACAGGCCAAATTATTATTCAGCAAAATCATATCGCCAGCGGCATGCGCGATATCAACGCCGGCACCCATTGCAATCGAGACATTGGCCAGCGCGAGTACAGGTGCATCATTGACACCATCTCCAATCATCAGTACTACTTTGTGGCTTGCTTGTAATGTTTGAATGTACGCCACCTTTGCTTCGGGTGTGGCGTGAGCGCGAACATTGCTGATGTTGAGTTGCCCTGCAATGTAATTGACTGGGTGCAGTTGATCGCCGGATACCAAGTGCACATTAAATCCCGATTGATGCAGTTGGTGGACAAGTTCTGCCGCATCAGGTCGTAGTGTGTCAGCCAGTACAAACGCAGTAAGCCATGTATCACCATCTGACAAAGCAATGATGGAGCCTTCAGTCGTATACTGCGTTAAGGTGTACGGTATAGGCTGGTTCAATAAATCACTAATAAATTGTAAAGAGCCTATCCAGTATTGTTGATCATCGATGCTGCCAGAAATCCCGCCTTGGGCGTGTTTTTGGATATCTTTTGCTACTGAATTGTCGGACTGATTGTTTTGAGCGGCAAAGGCTTTTGCTATGGGGTGTTCAGATTGAGATTCTAAAGCTTGCGCAATCATTAATGCGGGCTCTGCTTCCATCGCGAGCGGTACTGTGCGAACTATACGAGGCTCGCCATGAGTGAGTGTTCCCGTTTTATCTAAAACGATATCGCTTACTTTGGAGAGCGTTTCTAGAAGATTGGCTCGTGTGACCAATAATCCGAGTTGGGCTAAATGGCCGGTGGCTGCGGTCAGTGCGGTTGGAGTGGCGAGTGACAAAGCGCAAGGGCATGAAATAACCAGTAGCGCGACGGTAATGGGGAGTGCGTGAAGCGGATCGTGCAGATGCCAGTACCAATAGGTGAGTGCGGCTGCGATGAGTAAGCCAAAAACAAACCAACCCGATATCCGATCCGCAATCGCAGCAAAGCGCGGCTTTTGCTCCAGTGCTTGATCCAAAATTCGAACCATGCCCGCAATTCGGGTATCTGGGCCCGTCAGCTTGACCTCGACGGTAAGCGGAGACAGTAGATTGGACGTGCCTGCGGTTACGTTTGAGCCAGACACTTTGCGGATAGGTAGTGATTCTCCCGTTAGCATCGCCTCATTGACTTCACTTTGTCCATCCAGTACTAAGCCATCGATAGGGATAACTTCACCCGCTTTAACCACAATTCGATCACCGACTTTGAGTCGTGCTACTGCAGTTTCATGCAGCGTGTGGTCGCTATGGAGTTGATGGGCAAAAGTAGGGACGAGTTTGACTAGTTTTTCTGCGGCGGCCCCTGCATTGCGTCTTGCTTTTAGCTCTAGGTAGCGTCCACTTAATAGTAGGAATACAAACATCGATACCGAATCAAAGTAGATTTCTCCATGATTCGTTACTAAGGCATAAACACTGGCGAAGAATGCGATGAGTACGCCTAGGCTTACCGGCAAATCCATCCCTGCGCGGCCATGCTTTAAATCTCGCCAGCTATTGGTGTAAAAAGGCCAGCAAGAATAAAGCACGACAGGAAGGGTGAGTAAAGCACTGCCCCAGTGCATCATCGTCAGCCAAAGGTCTTCAATTTCGCCATCGGCTGATAAATAGATGGGTACAACAAACATCATCACTTGCATCATTGAAAGGCCAGCAACCCAGAGGCGAAAGAGTGCTGATTTTCTTTGTTTTTGCCAGTTCACTTCGTCTTGGGCGTGGTCGTATGGCAGTGCGCGGTAGCCGATTGCTGCGATATGCTCCAAAATCGTGGATAAATGAATTTGGCTGTCATCCCAGCGAATGCGGGCTCGATATGTTGAATAGTTGATCGATACCGATTGCACGCCTTTCAGTTGGGCGATGTGTTGCTCATTTAGCCAAATACAGGCAGCGCAGCTGATTCCTTCTAATATTAAAGCCGCTTCTTTGCACTGCTCGCCAGTTTGGTGAACGAAATCAGCTTGAAGTTGCTTGTCGTCGTACAAAGAGAGTTGCTCGCGAAGCTCGGTGGGTAGTGGATCTTTGCGGTCGGCAGGTTTTTCACGCTGCGCATAATACTGATCTAAACCACTGTTAATAATGGTTTCTGCCACAGCTTTGCAGCCAGCACAACAAACCGCATGATCTACATTGCGGTAGCGAATATGCAATTCATTATCAGATGGGCAGGGCTCGGCGCAGTGAAAGCAAGGATTTGTATCAATCTTCATCTGCTCATTTTATCGAAAACCATCGTTGCTTGGGAAAGCTTTTTTGCTCAGCGCTTAGTACATTTTGAATGGGTGCACCTGTTGAAGTGTGCTGGATTTAGTAGAGTGGTGGGGGCGAAAATACTAAAACTTGACCGCTCACCCTTATATCTAAGTTGCTGTATTTGATTTGAATGTTATTTCTTACCCTAGGCATCCGTGTGCTGAAGCAGTACAGTGGCATCTTGTTGCTTAATGAAAATAGGTTTTGCCATGCTGTACGGCTTATCAATTATTTTTCTTGCCCTTGTTAGTGGCGAACTTCTACGGCAATTATTTAATTTGCCTATCCCTAGTGTGGTTTTAGGTATGTTGCTACTCACCCTGTGGTGCGTAGTGCGTGGCAGGGCGGAGTCAAAAATTGCGTTGGCATCCGAAGGTTTGTTGCGGTATTTGGGGGTGTTATTTGTCCCAGCTGGGGTAGGTTTGATTGAGCTAGGTGATCGACTAGAAGCGCAAGGCCTTGCGATGCTGGTGACGATTATGCTGTCCACCCTTGTTACATTGCTGGTCACAGCTTGGGTGTTGAACTTTCTCTTGCTGTGTCGGCAGAAAAAGCAGCCGGAGTCTTCCGTATGAACTTTTCAATCGATTTGGCGCAGTTTCCAGCGACGTGGATTGCGGTAACGGGTTTGGCATATTTACTGGCTAATAAAATCTATAAACAAGCCAACTGCTTTCCTTTGCTTAATCCTGTTTTGATTTCAGTATTGCTCATCATTGGCATCTTAAAGCTCACACACACGCCCTATGATGTGTACTTTCATGGTGCTCAGCCTATTCATTTATTGCTTGGGCCCGCCACGGTTGCATTGGCGATTCCCTTTTATTCGAATTTAGCCAAAATGAAGGCTTATTTTTGGCCTCTTTTGATCGCTTTGGGGGTGGGGTCGGTGGTGGGGATGGCTTCGGTGTTGATCATTGGGCCAGCTTTGGGGCTTGATTGGCAGACCGTCTTGTCGTTTGTGCCGAAGTCGTGCACAACGCCGATTGCCATGGCATTGGCGCAAGAACACGGTGGTTTGCCATCTTTGACGGCCAATGCGGTCATTATTGCGGGCGTGGCTGGTGCGGCTTTAGCTGTTCCGCTTTATCAGTGGTTCAATATCAAACACGAAGTGGCGCAAGGTTTTGCTTTAGGGCTCGCTTCGCACGGCGTGGGTACGGCACGCGCTTTTCAAATTTCGGATACAGCGGGGGCTTTTTCAGGTTTGGCGATGGGGTTTAATGGGGTGGTGACGGCGCTTCTTTTGCCATTATTGCTAAGTTTATGGATCTATCTATAGATGTATATCGATGTAGTAATTATACAGAAAGGCTTTTGTGCGTATACCTATATTTTTTGTTAGATTAGGATTGGTGTAATGTCTGGGCGCAATTTTTATCGACAAACATTGTTTGATTTGGCGATCTGGTTACCTTTGGCCGCGCTGATTGGTGTGTTGGGCGGCATCGCTTCGGCTGTTTTGCTATTGGCGCTAGATTGGGCGACGGTCACGCGCGTTGCCAATCCGTCTTTGATTTGGTTGTTACCGATTGCTGGGTTTGCGGTGGGATGGCTTTATCACCGTTTTGGTCGCGGTATTGAGTCGGGTAGTAATTTACTGATTGATGAAGTGCATAATCCCAAAGCGGTTATCCCTTTGCGGATGGCGCCTTTGGTGTTGGCAGGTACTGTGTTGTCGCATTTGTTTGGTGCGTCGGTCGGGCGTGAAGGCACTGCGGTTCAGATGTCGGGCACATTGGCTGATCGCGTTGCGCTCTTAACTCGGCGTGGCCCAGAAGGGCGGCACGCCATTTTGATGGCTGGAATGAGTGCTGGCTTTGCGGGTGTGTTTGGTACCCCGCTGGCCGGTGCTGTATTTGGCTTGGAGGTCTTAGCTCTTGGTAAGATGCGTAATAATGCCTTGTTCCCATGTTTAATCGCTAGCTTGACGAGTGACTGGGTGGTTCGTGCTTTGGGTGTGCATCACACCCACTATGCCATTTCATCCATCCCCACTGTGACGCTCAAGGGTATCGTTGCTGTTTTAGTTGCCGGTATTATCTTTGGTTTGGTCGGTAAGTTTTTTGCTGAAACTACCCATTGGTTTGCGCTTCAATTTAAAAAAATTAGCTATCCACCTTTGCGGCCATTTTTGGGTGGCTTGGTACTTGCAATCTTGGTTTATACCACGGGTGCATATCGATATATAGGTTTAGGGATTCCAAGTATTGTTGAGTCATTTTCTCAACCATTGTCATTGTTTGACGCACCATTAAAGTTTCTATTTACGACATTTTCTTTGGGGGCAGGATTTAAAGGTGGTGAAGTAACTCCTTTATTTTATATTGGATCAACATTGGGTAATGCATTGGCGCCCATATTAGATATGCCATATCCATTATTGGCGGGCTTAGGTTTTGTTGCCGTATTTGCCGGCGCCGCCAATACGCCACTGGCATGTACATTTATGGCTATTGAACTATTTGGTGCGGCCATTGCCCCATATGCATTATTGGCGTGTGTTGTGGCTTATTTATTCTCTGGGCATAGCAGTATTTATATTGCGCAGCGTTTAGGTTCTGGAAAAGGACGCCTCATTAGTGATGAGGAATCAGCTACACGATTATCAGATATGAAATAAAGAATCAGTTTTGGAGTTTTTAGTATGAATCGATTGGTTTTAGAGGGCGCGACTTATTTGCAATTTTGCGTGGGTTTTCTTTCCTTGCTGGCCTATATCCCACAATGGAAATTGATGTATGCCTCGAAGTCGAGCCGTAATGTTTCGATCGGGTCGTGGGCGATTTGGAGCATTTCTTCGCTGATTGCTACGTTCTATGCCTTAGTTCAGGTCTTGGCTAATGGGCGCGGTTGGGCTTTGGTGTTTTCGGCGAGTTCGAATTTGGTTTTTGTTATTATCACAGTGTGCTTGATTGCCAAATATCGTGCGCCGAAAACATCGGCACCCTTTGTAATGAGCTAGCCTTTTTCTGATCGCCACTTGAGTTTGCTATGTAGTTTGACCACGTCGCCAATGATAATCAGTGCTGGCGGTTTGATATGGTTCTCTGTAATGAGTTGAGCGAGTTGCCCAAGCTCACCGGTCACGACGCGTTGCTGAATCGTTGTGGCTCGCTCAATGACTGCAATCGGTGTATGACTGGCTCTGCCATGATGGATAAGCTGCTCAGCGATATACCCAGATTGTGCGACGCCCATATAGACCACCACAGTTTCGGATGGGTTAACCAAGCGAGGCCAATCGAGATCGGTTTCTCCTGCACGGCGATGCCCTGTCACAAAAGTGACTGATTGCGCATAGTCGCGATGAGTCAGTGGAATACCCGCGTAGCACGACGCGCCTGCAGCAGAAGTAATCCCTGGTACCACTTCAAAAGCAATGCCATGTTCGGCAAGCTCTTCGATTTCTTCGCCGCCACGACCAAAAATAAACGGATCGCCACCTTTTAAGCGCAGTACTTTTTTGCCCTCTAAAGCAAGGCGCACTAAAAGTTGATTAATTTCTTCTTGCGGTAGCGCGTGATTATTTGATTTTTTGCCGACATAAATACGCTCCGCATCGCGGCGAACCATTTCCATGATGTCGTCCGACACTAAATTATCGTACAGCACCACATCGGCCTGTTGCATCAGGCGTAGTGCGCGAAAGGTGAGTAAATCTGGATTTCCGGGGCCGCTGCCAACTAAGTACACCGCGCCTAAGTTTTCGCTCTGCAAGGCACGATTTTCGATGGCGGAAATCAATTGCTCACGCGCTTCATTTACTTGCCCAGAAAAAACTTGGTCGGGAATTGGGCCTGCAAGTACGTTTTCCCAAAAGTCACGGCGGCTTGCGGTGTCGGGCATTTTTTCTTTGCACAAATCACGTAGTTCACTACCTAATTTTGCTAAGTCACCCCAGCCATGGGGGATGAGCGCTTCGAGCTGTGCGCGCAAATGACGCGCCAGTACCGGAACGCCACCGCCAGTGGAAATGGCAATTGTTAGCGGGGCACGGTCAACAATCGCTGGCGTGATAAATCGGCTGTGCGCAGGGTCATCGACGGAGTTGACTAAAATCCCGGCAGCTTCGCAAGCTGTAAACACAGCTTGGTTGACGCTTGGGTGATCGGTTGCGGCAATCACAAGGCGTTGGCCTGCAATTTGCGCGAGTGAAAACTCTGCAGGTTGCCAGCGCACTTCACCTGATTTGACTAGACCTAGCATTTCATCACAAAGCTCAGGCGCCACCACAGTTACGTCGGCCCCGGCAGAACGTAAAAGACGTAGTTTACGAACAGCAATTTCGCCGCCACCGACAATCATGCAGGCTTGTTGTTTCAGATTTAAAAAAAGAGGGAAGTAATCCATGAGCAAAACTCGTGCCGAGACGCAGTAAAGCCATATTGTCGCGCTTTATTGCAAATTGGGCTGCACTTTTTTTCAAGAAATTAGTAAGAGTTGATGATTCTCAGTGTCTAAAGTGCGATTTCTGTGCCATTCTAAAAAGTCAAAAATTGAGTTTACTGACTTGGAGTTATTAGATATGAAAATGCTTGCTGCCGTACTCTCTGTAGGCCTCTTAATTAATGCAAGTGCATTTGCTGCGCCTGTTGATGATTTATTGAAGTCTAAAAATTGTATGGCCTGTCATGCGGTCGACAAAAAGATTGTCGGCCCGTCTTACAAAGATGTTGCTGCAAAGTACAAAGGCAATAAAGACGCGGTGACTTTGTTGGCGACTAAAATTCAAAAGGGCGGTTCAGGTGTTTGGGGAGCCGTGCCGATGCCACCGAATGCGGTGACTGCCGCTGAAGCTAAAATGCTTGCAACATGGGTAATGAGCCAGAAGTAATACTGTGAGCCTAAAAAAAACTAAACCGTAAAGTGCGCAATTTTACGGTTTTTTTATGTTCCAATGAAAGAAGGTCGGATCACGAACGACTAATGAAGTACTTTAGGAGAAGGCCATGTTGATCCGCCACCCAAGTGATATTTTGCCGTCTGAAATCACGCCCAAATCAGTGTTTTTAAAACGCCGTGAGTTTATGGCCGTTTCCGCTGGCGCTTTGTTACTGGCCAGTGAGGCCTCGGCATCGCTAAAAGGTGCGCCCAGTAGGTTTTCGACCAAAGACACGCCCAACAGCCTGAAAGAAATCACTACGTACAACAATTATTATGAGTTTGGGACAGACAAGTCTGATCCTGCCGAAAATGCCGGCAAATTCAAAACCAAGCCATGGCAAATTGTGGTCGAAGGCGAGGCGGGCAAGCCCCGGACCTATAGCCTAGATGACTTACTCAAAGTTGCCGCGCTAGAGGAGCGTATCTATCGCCTGCGCTGCGTAGAAGGCTGGTCGATGGTGATTCCTTGGGTGGGCATTCCGCTAGCGAGTTTACTCAAACAAGTCGAGCCTAATTCCAGAGCAAAGTTTGTTTCTTTTGAAACTTTGAAAGACCCAAAACAAATGCCTGGGCAACTAACCCGTGTTTTGGAGTGGCCATACCGCGAGGGCTTGCGTATCGATGAAGCAATGCATCCTCTAACAATCTTGGCAGTGGGTTTGTATGGCGACGTATTGCCCAATCAAAATGGCGCGCCTGTGCGCTTAGTTGTACCTTGGAAGTACGGTTTCAAAAGCATCAAAGCCGTGGTTAAGATCCGCTTGCAAGAATCACAGCCTGCCACGAGTTGGAATTTAACCGCGCCATCAGAGTATGGTTTTTATTCCAATGTAAATCCTGCTGTTGATCATCCGCGCTGGAGTCAGGCTAAAGAGCGACGAATTGGTGAAATCTTAAAGCGCGCTACGCTGCCTTTTAATGGTTACGCTGATCAGGTGGCCAGTTTGTACACGGGTATGGATTTAAGAAAAAACTTTTAATTGGGTATGTTGATGCAGGCTAATAACCGCAATGAGCAGGTTGAGATACATCTGGGTATTAAGTCGATAGTTGGACAGTGGGCGATCAAATTACTTAAGCCGCTGGTTTTTATCGTTTGTTTGTTACCTTTGCTACGAGCAGCTTTGTTATTTTCTGATTCCGTTAATCCGATTGAATTTATCACTCGGTCATCAGGCACTTGGGCATTGGTTGGCTTGTTGGTGACTTTGAGCATTACACCACTCAGGCAAATCACCGGTTGGAGCAGATTAATTCAACTGCGGCGAATGCTGGGCTTGTTCGCGTTTTTTTATGCGGTTTTGCATTTTGTTACTTACATCTGGCTGGATCAGTTCTTTGATTCTTCAGCGATTGTCCAAGACATTATTAAGCGCCCGTTTATTACGATTGGCTTTGCTGCGTTTTTGATGCTGATTCCGCTAGCGGTGACGTCAAGCAATGGTTGGATGCGTCGATTAAAGCGCAACTGGGGGCGCTTGCATCGTTTGATTTATCTGATTGCTCCGCTGGGGGTGATTCACTACTTGTGGCTGGTTAAAAAGGATTTAACGCAGCCTTTGATTTACGCTGCAGTGCTGGGCGTGTTGCTTGCTTGGCGTATTGTTCACAGAAAGAAGAGTTGAATCAATGGCTAGGTGGTAAAAACTGTGATTGTTGGCTGTACTCATAAATGGCAAGGTGAGTAGTTTTCATTTCAGCTAATAACTCTGTTATCTGCTCTGCTTTAAATTCACCCTCAGCGATTTCAATTTGCTCCAGCAATTGTGCGATTCGATCCGCGCCAATCTGCAAGGCAATGCCTTTGCCGCTGTGAGCGAGTCGACAGCATTCACTCTTATCGTGACTGACGGTCAATTGCAGAAGTATTTCATCAACCCGCTTTAGACCTTTTTGACTCAAAGCTGTAAACTGAGGCATGATGGCATTAACGGACACCTTCAATCCTGTAAAATTGGAGTTTGGAGGTAGTTCATGAGCAAGATCCCAAGAGCACGCTATACACCCGAGTTTCGCGCTGAAGCGGTTAAATTGGTTTTAGAAAAAAACATG